>JAOAGQ010000006.1 GCA_026415675.1 Syntrophorhabdaceae bacterium | reverse complement strand
CCAGAGCCTGATGGGGGGTAAGGACATTAAGGGTAGCCGAAAGGGTAAGGGCGATAAAGGCTATGGCCCCTATTGGCAATGGCTGCAGGATAAAACCCATGATGGTAGCCACAAAGATTGCAAGGAGATGCCAGGCCTGGGTTGTTACCCCTTTCGGCACCGGTATAAACCAGATCATAAGGCCAATTGCAACAATTAAAAGGCTATTTTTTAGGTTCGTTTTCATAGGGAGTACATCCTTACAGACGAGTGGTATTTGGAACGTTTATGGATATTAAAAATGGGCCGTGGAGGATTCGAACCTCCGGCCAATTGATTAAGAGTCAACTGCTCTACCGGACTGAGCTAACGGCCCTTGCAATTTGTTTTATATATCATAAAAAATAGTGATAATTCAAACGATTTATTTTCTATCGCAATAACAAGTATTTTATGTCATAAACCAAAAACATAGTCTATCCGGGAGACCTTTTTCTCTTTTAGCACTTCAAAAAGGTACGCTCTTACGGTGCATTGTTTTCTAATAGCGTAGAAAAGAGATACTGCTACTTATAACCTTTTTATCTCGTCGGGCTTGCATTGGAGGCAGGCTTCACGGCAAGACATTCGAAAACCGTAAGTCCTCCCTGATAGGTGATCGAATCCCTCCTCAGTATCCTCCATTCCCCTGTCTGGAAATAACCGTCGGTTTCTATCTTTTCGATTAAGCCCCGGGGTGACCTGGTAAGTACATCCGTGAGATCAGGGTTGTGTGTGAGCACTACGTGCTTGATCTGGGGACCGGTTATAAGGGTTAAAGGTTCCATGATAAGATTGGAGAGATCTTTGAAGGCAATGCTTTCCTGGGCAGGTCTTGCCTGAAGCCTTATCATCCTTGCCCGGGTGTCAGGACCCACGGTCTCTTTGGTGGTGTCTATTAGATCCAGTAGATAGTTCCTTATGTCATTTAAACTTTTAGCCTCCTGGAGTCTATTGATATCTGGATAGGACTCTATCGCCTTTGCAAGCATGGATATCTCCCGGAGATAATGGTTTCTCTGATTTTCAGGGACTAAATACATGATGATGAGGGTTACCGGTCTGCCATCGGGTGCACCGTAATCGATGCCGTCAGGGCTCCATCCGATGACACATTTCAGGTCCTCATCAAATGGGACCCGGGCATGGGGGCACGCCCATCCCTTGCCCAGGGCTGTAACAGTGGCCCTTTCCCTTTTCATTACAATGCCTTCCACATCCGTATCGGGAGGTATCTCGGGGAATGCCTCTATTACATGGGCGAGGAACTGGAGAGCGTTGTCTTTTTCGTTTTCCGGCAGTTCGAAGAGCCTGCCCTCCTGAAGGGCATCAAGCAGGGTATCCATGGCTATTCACCTCCATAATGTTTGAAGAACCATGTCTTCACTTTATGTGTAAGCAGAGAATATGTGGCAAGAAAGGCAAGGATCCATAGCCAGTACACAGGTGGCAGAGGAACCATACCGAGGCTTTGCGCAAAGGGAGAATAGGGAAGCCATGCACCGATCGCCATGATTATGAGTGTGGTCATTGTCATGGTAAGGGATGCACGGCTCTGGAAAAAGGGTATCCTTTTTGTCCTTATGATATGGATGATGAGGGTCTGAGTCAGGAGGGATTCGACGAACCACCCTGTCTGGAATAGCTGCTCAAGGTATGATTTTTGAACGGTGGTTACTCCTATATCCATATAGAGCTTACAATGGAAGAAGAACCACATGAGGGCAAAGGTGGCGTAATCGAATAGAGAACTTACAGGCCCTATAAAGATTATGAATTTTTTAATGTTTTCAATATTCCATCTTATGGGCTTAGCTATCAGTTCATCGTCCACGTTATCGGCAGGGATGGCCGTCTGGGAGAAGTCGTACAGAAGGTTGTTCGTCAATATCTGAACAGGCTTCATGGGCAGAAAGGGGAGGAGATAACTCGCACCGAGGACGCTGAACATATTACCGAAGTTTGAGCTTGCCCCCATCCTGATATATTTGATTATATTTACAAAGACCCTCCTTCCCTCCATGATCCCTTCTTCAAGTATATCAAGGCCTTTTTCGAGTAACACTATATCTGCCGTCTCTTTAGCCACGTCCACTGCCGAATCGACAGAAATACCCACATCCGCTGACTTCATGGCAGGGGCGTCGTTTATCCCATCCCCAAGAAAACCTACCACATGCCTCTTTCTTAGCTCTCTTACAATCCTCTCTTTCTGAAGGGGAGAGAGCTTGACAAAGACATTGTTTTCCTCTATCACCCTTGAGAGTTCTCCTTCTGGTACCATGGCCAATTCGGCCCCTGTTATCATACCTTCGACTTTTATTCCCACATCTTGGCACACCTTCTGGGTCACAAGGCCGTTGTCCCCGGTCAGTATCTTTATCTTTACCCCTGCCTTTTCGAGGAGGGCAATTGCATCGATAGCCGAGTCTTTGGGTGGGTCATAGAAGGCGATATAACCGAGGAGTATCAACTGTCTCTCATCTTCAACGGTAAATACCTTCTTTTCCCTGGGAAACTCCCTGTATGCTATACCCAGGACGCGAAACCCGTTCCTATTTAATTCCTCCACATCCTCGAAGAGGTCTGCCTTTATGAGTTCTATCAGGGGGTATACGTGGTCGTCTATCTGATAGTGGGTACAGGATGCATATATTTCCTCTACCGCACCCTTACAGATAAGCACATGGGCATCCTCGTAGTCCACAACAACGGACATGCGACGCCTCTCAAAATCGAAGGGCAACTCATCCACGAGGGTACAGTTCTCTTCCACATTTAGAGGACCCACATGTTCTATAATAGAACGGTCTATTAGGCTATGAAGACCTGTCTGGAAATAACTGTTGAGATAGGCGTACTGAAGAACCTCATCGCTGTCCTTGCCGAGGATATCCACATGGCGTTTCAAAACCACCCTGTCCTGGGTCAGTGTACCTGTTTTGTCCGTGCAGAGCACCTCTATTGCCCCGAGGTTCTGAATGGCAGGCAACCTCTTGACGATCACCTTCTTCTTTGCCATAGAGAGGGCCCCTTTTGCGAGGTTGACCGTCACTATCATAGGAAGCATCTCCGGGGTAATACCCACGGCTATGGAGAGTCCAAAAAGCAGTGCCTCAAGCCAGTTACCTTTTGTGATACCCACCAGGAAAAAGACGATCCCCACCATAACCACCATGAGTCTGACCATGAGCATCGTAAAAGAACGGACACCCTTATCGAAGCTCGTCTCATCTTTCTCTTCTGCCAGCCTTTCGGAGATCGCGCCGAAGATGGTACCCATTCCCGTGTTGACCACGACACCCCTTGCCGTTCCACTTATCACGTGGGTGCCAAAGAAACAGGCATTGGTCAGTTCCAGGGCATTCAGTATCGATGGTCTATGACAGTTTACCGTCTTTTCTACAGGTAGGGACTCTCCTGTCAATGCCGACTCGCTCACAAAGAAATCTCTCGCCGATATAATCCTTAAATCGGCAGGTACGATGGAGCCCACCCTGAGGAATACGATATCTCCTGGCACTATCTCTGCTATCCTTATCTCCTTTTCGATCCCCTTCCTTATGACTGTGGCCCTGGACTGTACCTGTTTTCCGAGGGATTCTACCGCCTTATTCGATCTTCTATCGAGGACATAGGAAAGACCCACACTCAGAAGAACCATAACACCGACAATCAGGGAGGATTTGATCTCCCCTATCAAACCCGATACAACACATATAATGAGGAGCTGTATAATAAGAGGGTTCTTTAATCTCTTTAGGATGTCCTCTCTGAAACCGAGTCTTTTTGCGTGGGGCAACTCATTTAGACCGTATTCTTCGAGCCGCCTCTCTGCCTCCTCATCGGTAAGCCCCGAAGGGGAGGTTGCAAGTTGATAAAGGGCATCTTCGGTAGAGGCAAGACATATTCTGATCAATGATCTTTCGTTGTCGGTTGTATTATCCGGGGCCTTTTTCATGGATGGATTTCCCCTGTCTTTTTTTCCAATAGAATAGTCTTTATATTTTTTCTTCCTCTTTGCTCAACGGGACTGTAAAAATGAAAGAACAAATTGCATGATCTTTCACGGTCCACCTCACAAGCATTGCCTATGTCCATATGCAGCCAGAGATGAACCGTATTCCTGTTATGTGTGGCGGTTCACCTTGCAGACTGCCCCTACTTTTGATGGCGAGCCAGGGTCATCCTTTTCTTCTGAGGTAACCTCCTGGTTCATTCTAATACCGCCATCAGAGTTACCCATCGAATACCCCCTACTTTCATACTTTTAATTTTATATATCCCGATTAGATAAATTGTCAAGGCGTAAAAGAGAAATAAGCGGTTTCTTTCTTATTTTCCTGACCTTTTTGTGATGGACAGATAGGGATTGTGCATCCCTTGAGGTAATCCCTTTTCCTTACAAACATCTGTGAGTCTAAGATTCCCATCCACTGTGAATTATCATCGGATTTAAGAATAGGATACTCTTATCATGCCATAAGTTCAGACAGCACCTTCGATTTTATTGGGAAAGAGATATCAACTAAAATACCCATCGAGGTCTTTTAGGTAACCATAAAGCCTCTCCGGAAATCTATTGCCGAATTGTTTATAAAAGGTCTTAATTTCTTCTATCTCCTTTTTCCATTCATCCTTTTTTATCCGAAATAGCTTCTCGTATGTGGTTCTATCCATATCGAGTCCATCCAGTTCTAAATCTTCGTAACGGGGGATAAGCCCTATCGGGGTAATATTTGCCCCCGATACACCTTTTATCCTCTCTATCATCCATTTGATAACCCGGAAATTATCCCTAAATCCTGGCCATATGAAGCTGCCATCATCGTCCTTCTTAAACCAATTTACGAAAAATATCTTTGGAGGATCGCCTATCTTTGCCTCCATATCAAGCCAGTGCCTGAAATAATCGGCCATATTATAGCCGCAAAAGGGGAGCATGGCCATGGGATCCCGTCTAACTACCCCTACTTTTCCTGTGGCTGCCGTTGTTGTCTCCGAACCGAGGGAAGAGGCCATGAAGACCCCATGGGCCCAGTCAAATCCTTCCCTTACCAGAGGGATGGTGTTCGAACGTCTACCGCCGAATATGATGCCCGAAATCGGTACACCCTCCGGATTATCGTACTCGTCGGAAAGGACAGGGCAGTTATAGAGGGATACGGTGAATCGGGAATTCGGATGGGCTATGGGTTTGCCCGATGAGGGTGTCCAGACTTCACCCTGCCAGTCGAGTATGTTTTCGGGTACAATGTCTGTAAGTCCTTCCCACCAGGGTGCATTGGTCTTTCTATCGAGACCGGTATTGGTAAACAGGGTGGGGTAAAATCTATCGGATCTCAGGGTCTTCATCATGTTCGGATTTGTCCTGTCCGATGTACCTGGGGCAACACCAAAAAAACCTGCCTCGGGGTTTATTGCGTATAGCCTTCCGTCAGGACCGGGGTGGACCCACGCTATATCGTCTCCTATGGTTGTGACCCTGTAACCGTCGAGGACAGGGTCTATCATGGCAAGATTCGTCTTACCGCAGGCAGAGGGGAATGCCCCGAGGAAATAGAAGGTCTCCCCTGTTTTTAAGTCCTCAACACCCATTATAATCATATGTTCGGCAAGCCATCCCTCCCTGTAACCCTGATGGGATGCGATCCTTAAGGAGAAACATTTCTTACCGAGTAGGGCATTTCCACCGTAGCCTGAGCCATAGCTCATGACGAGGTTTTCCTCGGGGAAATGCATGATGTATCTTCTATTAGGATCTAGTTCACCTATAGAGTGGAGACCCTTTACGAATCCATCGGAATTGCCTATTCTTTCCAGGGTTTTACTCCCCGCCCTCGTCATTATATACATACTGACCACTACATATATCGAATCGGTAAGTTGTATACATGGCTTTGCATAAGGGGATTCGGGGTGACCCATCATATAGGGTATAACGTACATGGTTCTCCCCTTCATGCAACCGTCGAAGAGTCTTGTTAGCATACTCTTTGTTTCGGTGGGATCCATCCAGTTGTTGTTGGGACCTGCATCATCTTTTGTGGCCGTGCATACATAGGTCAGATGTTCTGTCCTTGCCACATCTGTTGGGTGGCTTCTGTGAAGATAGGAATTGGGAAAAATCTTATGGTTCAGTTCTGTGAAAGTATTATGAGGGCCTGTCTTCTCCTCTTTTATGCCGGTTTCTATGAGCCTTTCCACTTCCTTTACATCTCCTTGAAACCAATAGATTTTGTCCGGTTTTGTCAATCCTGCCTGTTCCTCTACCCATGATTCTACCGATGTTCCCATGCTCCCTCCTTTTATATGACATCACTAATATAAACCTACTATTCTCTTTAAACAACAGGATTTTAAAGAAAAAAACATTTTTTATGAAAAACGTATAGGGCTCCCCGTGTTTTCTATTGTTTGGTAAAAACACCTTTTATAGAGAAGGGCGGATGTTTTATGGTGGTTCGTTGAGGATTCAAACCCCCGGCTAATGATTAAGGGCCAAGTGCAGATTTATTTATCCATTTTGACATTTCTATTACTATCCGGTATAATATATAAAATAAATTTTATATGATTTATATTAAACAATATGAACATATTAATGTATATTAAATTTTTACTGAGAATTAAAAATCATATTTGAGTATTTTTATGAAAGAGATGCTTGATACGTTTAGGGCATTAGCAGATGAGACGAGACTCAGGATATTAAAACTCCTCGAGACAGGGGAGCTATGTGTGTGCGATATAACCGCTGCCCTTGATATGGTACAACCAAAGGTCTCCTTCCATTTGAAAGTACTAAAAAATGCTGGTCTTTTAAGGGATAAAAAATGTGGCAAGTGGATGCACTACGAGCTCGACATATCCCATATCCTTAAAAGGATAGTGATTCTTACGGCACTCGAGGGTATACCCGATGATATATCAAAAAAAGACAGGGAGAGACTCGAGTATTTTCTAAAGAATAAACATGAAGGGGCCTTTAAGGATTGTGTTGCCCCCATTGAAAATAATGGAAAGGGGACTAAGGTTAAATGAGGGATCTCTATAAATTTTTAATTCTCGTAGGTTCATTTATCTGTGCCTATTTCATCCCCTTTGACCATGTAAATGTTCAGAAGGCAACCCTTGAAGCCTTCTATATGATACAGGACTATGCGAGAAAGCATGTTATTCTATGTCTTGTCCCGGCCTTTTTTATCGCGGGGGCCATATCGGTCTTTGTATCCCAGGCTTCGGTGATAAAGTATCTTGGGCCTTCAGCCAACAAAATTATCTCCTATTCCGTTGCATCCGTTTCAGGCACAATACTGGCTGTATGCTCCTGCACGGTTCTCCCTCTCTTTGCAGGTATATACAGAATGGGTGCAGGCGTTGGCCCAGCCTCTGCCTTTCTATATTCTGGACCTGCCATCAATATACTTGCAATCGTTCTATCCGCGAAGATTTTAGGATGGCAGATGGGAGTTGCAAGGGCCATAGGGGCCATCCTCTTTGCCTATATCATAGGGTTTCTCATGGCAATCACCTTTAGGGAAGAACAGAAGAAGAATACGTTTATGGTACAGCCAGTAACGGCCGAACCCAATAGAAAGCTCTATCAAGACACTATATATATGGCCACGATGATAGGCATACTCGTATTTGCAAACTGGGGAGAGCCTATTGAAAACCAGGGGGTCTGGTTTACCATATATTCTTTAAAATGGTACATAACAGGTATTTTGGGACTTCTCTTCTCTTATACAATCTGGAGGTGGTTTGGAGGAAAGCCCTTTCCGATAATTATCTCCATCATCTCCGTTGTGATAGCCACATTATTGTTTCACAGATGGCCTGTGATCCCTTTTGCAGTTGCCACAGGAGGACTTATATGGGTAACCAAGGTTTCCTCAGATGAGACGAGAGAATGGATTGACGCTACATGGACGTATGCCCTCATGATCGCCCCCCTTCTCATGGGGGGTGTCCTTGTTGCAGGGTTTTTGCTGGGCATGCCAGGGACAGACAACGGCATCATACCATCGAGATATATATCGGCCCTTGTAGGGGGCAACAGCCTTACGGCAAATCTTATAGCCTCTATTGTGGGGGCCTTCATGTACTTTGCGACACTCACGGAGGTACCTATTCTCCAGGGCCTTTTAGGTTCTGGTATGGGTAAGGGGCCAGGGCTTGCCCTTTTGTTATCAGGACCTGCCCTTTCCCTTCCGAGCATGCTTGTTATAAGAAAGATTATGGGTACAAAAAAGGCCCTTATATTCATCTGTTATGTAATTATCCTTTCTACGATTGCAGGATGGATATTCGGGGCGATAGCAGGTTGAGCAGTTTGAAAGGAGGTATGTACTATGAAAATACAGATACTGGGTACAGGGTGTGCAAAATGTGTAAAGCTCGCTGAAAATGCGGAGAAGGCGGCAAAGGAGCTGGGGGTTGATTTCGAGATAGAAAAGGTCGTGGATATCAACAGGATATTGGATTTCGGGGTGATGATGACCCCAGGGCTTGCAATCGAGGGTGAGGTGAAGTCGGTAGGGAAGGTTCTATCTGTGGAGGAGATCAAAAAGATAATGGGAAAATGAGTCTTATGGTGGGGAAAGTAAAGCATGGATCTTTCAACGCATAAGTGGTGATGGAAAAAAGAGAGAAAAAGGCGACCAAATAAGGGTTTTGAAAGGGGGTTTCCCATGACAGAAGGTGTGATAAAAAGGCTATCCTTTCTTGATAGGTTTCTCACACTCTGGATATTCCTCGCGATGTTTTTTGGCGTAGGAATCGGTTATATATATCCGGATGTTATAAAAATCATAAACTATTTTCAGGTGGATACGACGAATATACCGATCGCAATCGGACTTATCCTCATGATGTATCCCCCCCTTGCAAAGGTAAAATACGAGGAATTAGGTGAGGCATTCAGGAATGTGAAGGTTCTCATCCTTTCCCTTGTGCAGAACTGGATCATAGGACCATTTCTTATGTTCTTTCTTGCCATACTGTTTCTTCCATCATATCCCGAATACATGTACGGGCTTATAATGATAGGTCTTGCCCGTTGTATCGCCATGGTGATTGTATGGAACGACCTTGCCGGAGGTGACAGGGAGTATGCGGCAGGCCTCGTCGCTTTCAATTCCATATTCCAGATGCTTCTCTACTCGGTCTATGCCTATATATTCATAGCGGTTTTCCCCCCTTTGTTCGGTCTTAAGGGTACCCTTGTTAAGGTGAGTATAGGACAGATTGCGGAGAGTGTCTTTTTCTATCTCGGCATACCCTTTATAGCTGGCATTATAACGAGATTCGGTCTAATAAAGAAAAAGGGCAGGGAATGGTACGACAGGGTCTTCATACCAAAGATAAGCCCCATTACCCTTATCGCCCTTTTATTTACGATCATCGTTATGTTTGCGTTGAAGGGGGAATACATAGTGAAGCTCCCCTTTGATGTGATCCGTATCGCCATACCCCTTCTCATTTACTTTGTTGTCATGTTCCTCGTCTCTTTCTATATGGGAAGGAAGTTTGGTGCCGACTATCCCAAGACGGCAACCCTTTCCTTTACTGCGGCGAGCAACAACTTTGAATTGGCCATAGCGGTGGCGGTGGCGGTATTCGGTATTAATTCAGGAGAGGCCTTTGCCGCTGTCATTGGACCCCTCGTTGAGGTCCCGGTACTTATAAGCCTTGTAAATGTGGCATTATATTTCAAAAAGAGGTATTTTATTGACCGATAAGGAGAACGGATGAGATTTGTTTTAAAGATAGCTGTGGTGATCCTTTCCCTTTTTTTGACCTCCTGCAGTCTCTTTTGTTCATGCAGAACGGTAGCGAAGATACCCCAGTATGATACCTCCAAATACGGTACATACTCAGATACAGGGAACGGTAGTAGATGAAGGGGGAGGTATCAAAAATAGACTGATACAGGATTGAAATTAGGGTTGAAAGGTATTAAGTTTATACCTCAAGGAGGATACGATGTTTGTGAAACAGTTACAGGTTGGTCAATTTGCCGTATTCGCATATATAGTCGGTTGTAAAAAGACAAAAGAGGCCCTTGTGATAGACCCCGCCGACGATGAGGAGAGGATCCTGAAAGAGGCCGCTGACAAAGGGTACAGGATTAAATATATCGTGAATACCCATTCCCATATTGACCATGTGATGGGAAACAGGAGGATGAAGGAGCTAACAGGGGCAGAGATTATAATCCACGAAAATGAGGCATTGAGCCTTATACAGCAATCCCCTTATATGATGAGCATGTTTAATGCAGAACCATCCCCCCCTGCTGACATTACGGTGAGGGGAGGGGACTCTATTGTAATAGGAGAGATATCCCTTAAGGTGATCCATACCCTGTCTCTTATACACATCT
>JAOAGQ010000060.1 GCA_026415675.1 Syntrophorhabdaceae bacterium | reverse complement strand
GTATAAGGCTGTCCATAGGATGCCCCTGATGCCCCTGCAAGGCTTACAGCTTCCATCTCCTGCTTTCGGGCCCTATATCTTTTTACGATAAAATAGATGATCCCGATTATCAGAAGGATGATGAGTATGTCTCCGAAACCGAATCCACCTCCACCCCATCCCTGGGTGCCTGCATAGCCTCTATTTCCGAAGAGCATACTCCCGATGGCACCACCAATTAGACCCCCTCCTATGCCGTATAGAAGGCTCCTGCCAAATGAAGGGGTCTGGGCAGGCGGAGTGGGTTGGGTCATCTTTGGGGCTTGCGGCTGTGCGGGCTGATATGTACGGGGCGATGGGGGAGGGGTCGCCCTGTTTATGGAACCTCCTGAACTAAAACCCCTGCTACCTGAAGACCTACCTCCTCCGGCACGGGCGTATAGATCCGCATCTAATGTCACAAAGAGCAAAAAACAAAACCATACCAAAATTGATAATGTTTTAAGCCAAAAAGAATATCTCCTTCCCACAAAAAACCTCCTTTTTAATTAAGGATACCACAGGAGAGAAAGATATGTCAAAGTTTACGCAATACTTAAAAACTCATAAAGAGAAGAACAAAAAAGAAGAGCTTAAACATCGAGAATAGTGATATAATCCTCCATAGCCGTAAAGAATCGTTAAGTAGTGGTGGAACTATAGATTTGAACCTGAACGTGTTGAAAAGAAAAACCTTATGTGTACTTGCCGTAATGGTTTTTTTGTCTATTCTATCGCCTTTTAACAGGGGTCTTGTTTCAGCGGAGGTACTCCTTCTCTTAGATGAGACTAAAGAGGTACTTTTCTGTCGTCCCATAAAAGAAGGGGATATCATCATATTCGATTTTGTAAATTCCATCTATAAAGCCTCCGTTAAGGAAACCATGCTCTTCGATAGTGTAGAAGGGCTTATTCTCATCGATGTAGAAAGCCCATCCTATGGTGTCTATGAGTATTATGGATTAATTACGGAAGGTAAAAATAAAGGGGGCTTTAGGCGTAAGATCGGTTCCCTCCGAATAAGGAGCAACAACTACCAACACCATAGGCTATCTGTAAATGGTATGACCATTGATTTAAAAGATCTCGCCTCAGGAGGGATGGCCCTTATCCTGACGATAGATAAGAATCATATATGCGATTAGAACCCATACCCCCATAAATGAAATTTTTTTGTTGACATTTGTAGGATGAGGTGAAATAATTAATTAAATATGAACTAAGTTCATATATATAAACAAAAGTATACAGGCTATGATTGTTAAATCTGCAGACAGGGTATTTCAGATATTGGAAACGGTAGGTTCACGACAGGACGGTATCACCCACGGTGAACTATCCCACCTTCTAAAAATCCCAAAAGGAAGTCTTACATATCTACTTTCAAATCTTCTTGAACGGGGATACCTGACCTTTGACAGGCAGAAAAAAAACTATATGCTTGGACCAAAATTACTTTCCCTCACAGGGAGATACCTCTCCAATATCGATATAGTGAAGGTCGGGAGATCCGTGATCAGGAGACTCGTTATGGAAATCAACGAGGATACTGAGCTTACAATCATGAAAGATAAGGAGATACTATTTCTGTACAAGGAAGAATGTACCCAGCCGTTGAAATACTCAATCCCCATAGGGGAGAGGGCCCCCCTATATGCAACCTCTGCAGGGAAGGCGATCCTTGCCTTTCTCCCGGAGGAGGAATTGATGGAGTATATGTCGAGTGTAAGGCTCGACCCCATAACCCCGAACACGATAACGGACAGAAAGAGGTTGTTGGATGAGCTATGTATAATAAGGGAAAGGGGGGTTGCCTATGGTATTGAAGAGTACCATCAGGGTATAAGCGCTATCGCCTCTCCTGTCTTCAACCTTTTTGGTGATGTGGTGGGTGCCGTTGTTGTTACCCTCCCGAGCATAAGATTTAACCCGAGCAAAAGGGAGATTATTGAACCCAGACTCCTCGATGCGGCAAAGACAATTTCCCGTAAACTCGGCTTTGAGGAAGAGAATTTGAAAAGTATCAACGATAGTACAAAAATAACATAAGGGAACTATCAGGTGAAACTCTTATTAGAATCAAATTTCATGTTACTTGGAAACAGGGATATTGACAGCATCGAGTTTGAAACCGATGGGGTCACCCTGAAGATGGTCCTCGAAAAGATCGCCTCCCTGTCTTCAAACTCCCCTGAATTTTTAAATCGGGAAGGAACAGAGCTTGCCATCGGCTGGAATATAGAGATAAACGGCAGGTCTTTGGATCTATATAATGATGGCGTTAATACCCTTCTTAAAGATGGGGACAGGGTATTGATTAGGCTTGATCTATTAGGGGGCGGTTAGATATTTAAAAACGTATCAGGAGGATTTACAGATGAAGACATACTCTGTCGTTGGCAAGTCTGTCGAGAGGACAGACGCAAGGATTAAGGTAACAGGGCAGGCATACTATGCAGGGGATTTGACCGCACCGGGGATGCTCCATGGCAAAATCTTAAGAAGCCCCTTGGCCCATGGGAGGATACTAAACATAGATACGAGCAAGGCAAAGGCCTTGCCCGGGGTTATGGCGGTGATAACAGGTAGGGATTTCCCGGGTATACCTTTTGGCACAAGACCCGATATTAGAGACCAGCTACCCATGCCCATCACAAAGGTACACCATTTTGGTGAAGGTGTGGCCGCTGTGGCCGCTGTGGATGAGGATACGGCAGAGGAAGCCTTAGACCTTATAAAGGTCGATTATGAAGAATTGCCCGTTGTTTTAACTGCCGAGGATGCCCTTGCCCCGGGGGCACCCCTTGTAAATGAATTCAAAAATAGCAATATCGCCTATGCTTCCGATTTCATGTTCGGGGACGTGGAGAAGGGATTCAAAGAGGCATACTATATAAAGGAAGAGAAGTTTAGTTCCCAGAGGGTAAGCGTCGGTTTCATCGAACCCCATGCGTGTCTCGCCCAGGTTGATTCCACGGGGAGAATACTCCTTCAAGGGTCGAAGCAGAGCCCATATATCACCTGGCGCCACATGTGCCGTGCCCTCGATATACCCCTGTCAAAGATGAGGATAGTCAATCCCTTTGTTGGAGGGGGTTTTTCCGGAAAGCACGACCCCTTCGATGTGGACTTTGCAGCGGTCAGACTTGCCCAGATTACAGGAAGACCTGTAAAAATCGTCCTCAACTATGATGAGGTACTGGCGGCATACAGGCAGAGAAATGCCATGGATGCGAAACTCAGGATAGGGGTAAAGAAAAACGGGGAAATCACGGCACTTTATGCGGAGAATATCCTTGAGGGTGGACCCATATCAGGTATAGGTCCCTTTAATATATACTACTTCGGTGCCTTTCTGAACATCCCGTATAAGATACCTGCCATAGAGTACCACGGAAAACTCGTATATTCCAACAGGGCCCCCTGTGGCACGGTGAGGGGTCAGGAGATCGTCCTCGCCCAGTTCTGTATAGATTCCCTCCTCCATATGGTGGGCGAAGACTTAGGTATAGATCAGGTTGAACTGAGGGCGATCAATGCCGTACCGAGCAACTGGGTCTGTGCAAACGGCATAGTTGTCGACGTTTCCGGTCTTTCCGAATGTATTGAGAAGGCATCGGAGAAGATAGGATGGAAGGAATCGAGAAAAGAGAAGAAAGAGGGGCGTGGTATAGGGTTCAGTTGTGCCTCCCACCCTTCGGGACCTAGGCTCGGTGGCCATTTTGGCTCAGCGGTGATGCTTAAACTTCTGGAGGATGGCCAGGTGATCATCACCCAGGGGGCAACAGAAATAGGACAGGGGTCTAATACCGTCTTCTGTCAGATGGCCGCAGAAGAACTCGGACTCCCCTTTGAATATATTATCCAGGGGGTCTCCGATTCGGATACAACGATTTTTGATTCGGGCATGTTCGGAGACAGGGCAACATACTGGGATGGAAATGCGACCATTGCAGCGGCAAGAGATTTGAAGAAACAACTCGCAGAGATAGTGGCTCCATCCCTCAACGCAAAACCTGAAGAGATAGAATTTGAGAATAAAAGGGTCTTTGTCAGGGGAGAGCCCGCAAGGGGCATGGACTGGCTCCAGGCGGTAAGAAAGGCATACTATGAAAAGGGTGCACCCCTATACGGACGGGGTAACTGGGCAGCCCTCGATATAGATATCGTTGACTGGAAAACAGGAAAAGGGAATCTCGTCCACGGTCTTGATTTTATCGCCACCGCCATTGAAGTCGCCGTTGACAGAGAGACAGGACAGGTAGAACTCATAAAGGCGGTTCACGGTGATGATGCAGGCCAACCAATAAATCCTGCAATGCTCGAAGGGCAGGTAAACGGTGGAAGCGCCCACATGTCAGGCCACGCCCTATGGGAGGAGTCGTTATACGACGAGAAGGGAAGGGTTCTCAACTATTCCTGGAGGGACTACAAACAACCTACAGCGATGGATGCGCCGGAATACCATGTTGAACATATCCATACCCATGACCCCTATGGCCCCTTTGGTGCTAAAGGTGCAGGAGAGGCGAGTTCGTGTTCAACAATCGCAGCGATCGCAAACGGTATATATGACGCAATAGGGGTTAGAATTAAAGAGCTTCCCATCACCCCGGAAAAGATTCTCAAGGGATTAAAGGAAAAGGAGGGCAAATAAATGTTTATCAGAAGACTCCCTAAATTCGAGTATCATGCCCCAGAAAGTATAGAAGGGGCAATAAACCTAAAGCTTACATACGGAGAGGATGGTAGATATATTGCCGGAGGTACGGATCTATTGATAGCGATGAAAAAGAGAGAGGTTACCCCTCATCACCTCATAAGTCTTTCGAATATAGATACGTTAAAGGGTATCTCTATGGCCGATGATGGGGGCATTAGAATCGGGGCGATGACCACCCTCGGGGAGATCGAACGGTCCGAACTGGTAAAAAGGTATGCTACCCCTCTGTGGGATGCGGTGGATGTAATGGCATCAACACAGATCCGTCATCTTGCAACGATAGGAGGAAATCTATGTAGTGCTGTCCCCTCTGCGGATAGCGCCCCCCCTTTAATAGCCTTAAGGGCCTTTCTGAAAATATTAGGCCCTTCAGGGGAGAAGACCGTACCTGTTGAGAACTTTTTTAAAGGCCCTAAAGAGACGGTTCTAAATGGAGAGGAGATACTCACATCTATTTTAATACCTAAGGTCGATGAAAATTCTGGGGGCTGCTACAGAAAGCTGATGAGGAGAAAGGCTATGGACCTCGCAATCGTTGGGGTCGCAGCGTGGATAAAACTGGATCAGGAAAAGAAAAGGTGTATTGATGCCAGGGTCGCCCTCGGCGCCGTTGCACCAACACCCATCAGGGTTGAAGAGGTGGAAAAGAGATTGATAGGCAGTATAATCGACGAAACATCTATTGGAGAGGCAGCGAAGATTGCAGGGACACAGTGTAGACCCATAACCGATATCAGGGCATCCGCGGAATACCGTTGCAGTATGGTGGAAGTCTTCACAAAAAGGGCTGTCCTCGGAGCCATGGACAGGATCATGGCAGGTTAATCTAATATTGGGAGGAGATGAACATATGAAACAGGACATCACATTAAAGGTCAATGGTATAGAATACCATCTCAGCATAGAGCCACAGAGGACCCTTGTTGAAGTATTAAGGGACACCCTCGGTCTGACAGGGACAAAAAAATCGTGTAATGAAGGGGAATGCGGGGCCTGTACCGTACTGATGGACGATAAACCCGTTGCCTCCTGTCTTGTCCTTGCCGTTTCTGCCCAGGGGAAAGAGATAACGACGATCGAGGGACTTGCAAAGGACACAAAACTCCATCCTGTGCAGGAGGCCTTTGTAAAAAAGACCGCTATCCAGTGCGGTTTTTGTACCCCGGGCATGGTAATGGTTGCAAAGGCCTTTCTTGCTGAAAACCCAAAGCCAACACCGGCCCAGGTGAGGAAAGCGATATCAGGTAATCTATGCAGATGCACCGGTTATCAGCAGATCGTGGATGCCATAATGGCTGCGGCAGAGGCAAACACATAGAAATCTTATACCATTTAAGGGGAGGTTTTTATGCTTGAAGGTTTTGTTCCCTATCCCGAAGAATTTGTAAAGAGATACAAAGAAAAAGGCTATTGGATCGACAAAACCCTGGGAGAGGAGTTTGATGAGTTTACGGCAAAACATAAAGACCGCATTGCCCTTGCCTGTAACGGTGAATATGTTACCTATAAGGAGCTCTCCGAGCGGGTTAACAGGCTCTCCCTCCATTTCATCGCCCTCGGTCTAAGACCTTACGACAGGCTGATTATGCAACTCCCCAATGAGCTGGAATTTGCCTATGTATATTTTGCCGCTGTAAAGATAGGGGTAATACCGATTATGGCATTACCTGTACACAGGGAGGCGGAGATATCCTTTTTTGCCCAGTTCACAGAGGCTAAGGCTCACGCTGTCCCATCCTCATTCAAAGATATTGACCATCAGGCATTATCAAGGGAGATAAAGAAGAAGAACCCACACCTCACCATAACCCTTGTCTCGGGAGATAATGTGGCAAAGGATGGGATCTCGATAAAGGAACTCTTAAACGACAAAATAGAAGAGAGGATCCCTGTAACAACATTAAACGAATATAGACCTGACCCGATGGAGCCTGCCGTATTTCAGCTATCGGGGGGCACAACAGGGGTGCCTAAAATTATCCCCAGGACACATAATGACTATGCCCTTACTTTTAAGAAGGTCTCTGAAATCGTGGGGTTGACAGAAGAGTCTGTATTCGGAATCGCCATACCGGTAAACCACAACTTTGCCCTCTCCTCTCCTGGATTGCAGGGGGCACTATACAGTGGGGCAAAGGTTGTACTCATCCCTTCCCCAAGGAATGAGGTGGTCTTTGAGAACATCCAGAGGGAGAGGATCACCATGATGCCCACTCCTCCGGCCTTACTGCTTAGATGGATGGAGGACCCAGAGCTTTCTAAATACGATATCAGTTCCTTAAAATCCGTTCTTGCCGGGGGTGCCCGTCTGGTCGCGGAGGCCGCCAAAAGGATAAAGCCCATATTGGGGTGCGATTACCACCAGAATCTCGGTATGTCTGAGGGTATGCTCTTCTGGACGAGAAGGGACGACCCTGAAGACTTACTACTTAATACCCAAGGGGCCCCTATGTTCGATGATGACGAGATAAGGATCGTAGATGAAAACGATAGGGATGTACCTTACGGAGAGGCAGGGGAACTTCTGGTGAGGGGACCCACCACGATTAGGGGATACTACAATTCCCCTGAATACAACAAAAAGGCATTTACCCCGGATGGTTTTTACCGTACGGGGGATGTGGCAAAGATGTACAGGGGCAGGTACCTTTCTGTGGAAGGGAGGATAAAGGATACGATAAACAGAGGGGCAGAGAAGATAAGTGCGGAGGAGGTAGAAAACCATATCCTTGCCCATCCGAAGGTGGAGAACTGCGCTTTTGTTGCGATGCCTGACAGGATACTGGGGGAGAAAGGCTGCGCCTTTGTCTTAACAAAAAATAACCAGCCCTTAACCCTTGAAGAACTCAATAATTTCCTTAAAAATGAAAGGAACATATCCATCTTCAAGCTCCCGGAGAGGCTTGAGCTTGTCACTTCCTTTCCGATGACAGAGGTGGGGAAGATCGATAAGAAAGAGTTGAGACGCATCATAGCGGAAAAGATAGAGGCCGAAACAAAAGGTGAAGGATAAACATTGTGGTCTTCTTACCAAAAGATTAAATGAGGGGCCTTTTTGTACAGCGTAAAACCGGATAGGTTTCCTTTTTTTTACGGCTGGATTATAGTGGCCCTTGGGCTTATATCCATGTCCTTCTGGACAGGGATAAGGAGCAGTTTCTCCGTTTTCTACGTTGCCCTCCTCGATGAATTTGGATGGAGCCGGGGTGGAGCCGCAGGGGTCCAGTCCATCTCTTTCCTCGTCTATCTCGGGGTCTCCCCTTTAATCGGTACCTTAATCGACAGGTTCGGTCCAAAAAAGGTTATAATACCAGGGATATTTATCCTTTCCTTTGGCCTCTTCCTCTCTTCCTCTATAGGTAGCCTTGCCCAATTTTATCTATTCTACGGTATAGTTGTCGCTATAGGGGTTAGTTTCATAAGTATCGTTGCGTACTCCCCTATTCTTGCCCAGTGGTTTGAGAGGAGAAGAGGTTTTGCTGTTGGTTTTGCCGTATCGGGGATGGGGCTTGGTACGTTTCTCCTTGTGCCCCTTGCCCAGTATTTCATCTCCCTCTGGGGCTGGAGGTATAGCTTTTGCGCCCTGGGGGCGTTAATATTTGTGATCCTTTTTCCTGCAAACCTCATCTTTCTCCGATACAGACCTTCTGATCATGGGTTGGAGCCTGACGGTATATCTTCGGTCCTGTCCGATAAAAAAAGGAAGAAGAAATCGATTGAGGTGATAGATGATAGATGGGCAAACACAGAATGGACATTGAAGAAAGCGCTTTCGACTTTCAGGTATTGGGCCTTGCTCTTTTTTGCCTTTTTATCTATCACCCCTGTCTACATGATGGTGATCCATTCTGTAAGGTTCCTCGTTGACCATGGATTGGATAAGATGGCCTCTGCTTTCATCCTCTCTCTAGTAGGCATCATATCCCTATTCTTTCGGATCTTCTGGGGCTGGCTTTCAGACCGCGTGGGGAGAGAGGTGACCTCATCTATGGGGGCATTTTTTATAATGTTATCCGCTCTTCTTCTTATTTTCATTGAATCGACAGGGATAAAATCTCTTTCCTACCTATTTGCGATCTCCCTCGGGATAGGCTGGGGTGTTACCGCGCCCATGTTTATTTCAACATCGGCAGACCTCTTTCAAGGGAGGCATTTTGGTTTGATTTACGGGGTTGTAGAGGCTGTGATAGGCGGTGGGTGTGCCTTTGGTGCCTGGTTTGCAGGTTTTATATTCGATAGATTCCACAATTACAGATACGCCTTTATGACCGCCTCCCTTTTTGCCCTTCTCTCTATCATATGTATATGGTTCTCCGCGCCGAGAAAGGTGAGAAGGGTTAGGGTGAGATGAAATCATTTGTATACCGTAGGATACCATCATCAAAAATAGAATATAATTTTTGAAATATCTTTTACTTTCGCTAACTATAAGAAAACACAGTGTTAATTTCTACTTGACAAACCTCATGTCTTTTTTTATAAACTTGACTCAGTTTAGAAAAAGCTCAAAACGTTGTCAGTCAAAGTTCAGGGGATTATGGTGGGTAAATTAAAATCTAAAAAGTGTATTTCTTATGGAATAAGATGTCGGGGAGACATTCAATAAAATTTAAGGAGGATTGATGGATAGCCTATACAAAATTCTCGTAAAGGTGAGTAGAATTTTGAACTACATAGGGATGGTGGCGCTCACCTTTATGATGTTTTTGACCGTGGCAGATGTACTTATGCGGGCCGGGGGAAGACCCATAATAGGTACATACGAGATCGTAGCCCTGTCCCTTGCCCTTGTCGTCGGATTCAGTATTCCCAGTGTCTCATTGGATCGGGCCCATGTCTATATGGAGATAGTCCTTGAAAGGTTAGGACCCAAAGGGAAGGCGATAATGAATACGTTCACGAGGATACTCTGTATCATACTCTTTATACTTATCGGTTATAACCTTTTCAGTGTGGGTAACGAATTTAAGGTGTCGGGGGAGGTCTCTCCTACCATAAAATTACCGTTCTATCCTGTTGCATATGGTGTGGGGGTTTGTGCCTTTATCGAATGTTTTGTCTTCTTTTTTGAAATAGTAAAAATATGGAGGGACAAGCATGAATGAAATGACCGTTGGTATAGTTGCCCTTATAGTACTGCTACTACTTTTTGCAACGGGGATAGAGCTCGGCTTTGCAATGGCCCTTGTGGGTTTTGTGGGGTTTGCATATTTGAATGGTATCCCGGCGGCGATGAACCTCTTGGGAAGAGACGTCTATGATGTGATCACGAATTACGGTTATACCGTATTTCCTCTTTTTATACTGATGGGACAGATAGGTTTTAACGCCGGTATTGCAGTTCGTCTATACGATTCTGCCCACAAATTTATTGGCCATATCCCTGGGGGACTTGCAATGGCAACTGTGGCCGGGGCAACAGGTTTTAAGGCCATATGCGGTTCTGCAGCGGCAACCGCGGCAACCTTTGCAAGCGTCGCGATACCTGAGATGGACCGTTTTAAATACGATAGAAGACTCTCAACAGGTATCGTGGCCACGGTGGGAACATTAGGGTGTATCATACCCCCGAGTGTAAGTCTCATCATCTTTGGAATCTTGACAGAACAATCGATAGGACAGCTTTTTATGGCAGGGATGATCCCGGGTCTTATAATAGGGGCATTTTTTATCGGGATCATATACGGCTGGGCAAAGATAGACCCAAAAATCGCCCCAAAATCAGAGCCATATCCGTGGAAGGAGAGGATAAAAACCCTCCCCGAAATCTTCTGGATTCTAATCGTCTTTGTTATCGTGGTAGGGGGAATCCTCGCCGGCTATTTCACTCCCTCTGAGGCCGGTGCGGTGGGGACGTTTGCCGTCTTTCTTCTCGCGGTTGTAAAAAGGGACATGAACTTCAAGAAATACGTCACATCCTTAAGGGAGGCCCTCCGTACGGCAGGGATGCTCCTCATGCTAATTGCAGGCTCAACCGTACTCGGCCACTTCATAGCGGTAACGAATATTCCACAGGTAGCAGCAGATTGGATCTCTTCCCTGCCCTTAAACAGATATGTGGTTTTGACGATCATCTGCTTTGCCTATCTTCTCGGGGGGTCTTTCATAGATGACCTGGCTTTTATGATTCTTGCAACACCCATCTTCTATCCTGCGGTTCTGAAACTGGGCTTCCATCCTCTGCTTTTCGGGATCGTCGTAATGGTGGTCGTGATGATCGGTGTTGTGATACCACCGGTAGCTATCTGCGTCTTTGTTGTCAAAAATATTACAAAAGAACCTATGGGGAGGATATACGCCGGGGTTGTACCTTTTCTCATATCCCTTGTTATTGTCTGGGCGTTGTTATACATATTTCCCCAGCTTGCCCTCTGGCTTCCCTCGGTCTTTTTTAAATGAGCTTTGGCAGACGGTGGTGGTTTCATAAATAAAACGAAAAGGAGATCGCTTATGAAAAAGTTTTTTATGGTGTGGGCATTGGTAATCACGGTTATCTTTTTCTTTTCCGTGCCAGGTTATTCGGATGTTATAAAGTTGAAATTCGCCAACTACTTCCCCCCTACCCATATGAACTCGGTAATGCTTGGAAAGTATTGCGATGAACTGAACAAAAAACTGGCAGGTAAGGTAGAGATAACACACTATGCAGGTGGTACCCTCCTCTCTGCACCTAAAATGGCGGCAGGGGTCGCAACAGGTATTGCCGATATCGGTTTTTCCAACTGCTCCTATTCAAGGGGACGTTTCCCCGTTATGGAGGTGATGGAACTCCCCCTTGGCTTTCCGAGTAGCTGGATCGCAACCCATGTGGCAAACGAATTTTATGCGAAGTTTAAACCGAAGGAATGGGATGTATATCAGGTTCTCATGTTCTCGACAAGCCCACCAAATGTACTTCAGACCTTGAATAAGCCTGTTAAAAGCCTTGAAGAACTAAAAGGGATGAAGATAAGGGGTCAGGGAAGATTAGGTGATATCGTTAAGTCCTTAGGTGCAGTCCCCATGCCCATTGAGATAGTTGATCTATATGAGGCATTGAGGAGAGGTGTGGTAGATGGCACATATACGCCCCTTGAAACATTAAAGGGCTTCAAGCTCGGTGAGGTTCAGAAATATGTGAGTGCCTCATGGAGGGTCGGGAGTGTCTATGCATTTTATGTTGTTATGAACAAAAACAAATGGAATAGCCTCCCCCCCGATGTCCAGAAGGTGATCATGGATCACAGCAAAGATTTTATCGAAAGGTGGGCCGTTGAATGGAACAATATAGACATCGAAGGAGGAGAATTCTTTAAAAAGCAAGGGGGACAGATCATACAGATAAGCGATACAGAGGCGGCGAAATGGGTTAAAGCAACCGAACCGGTACTCGGGGATTTCAAGAAAGACCTCGTATCAAAAGGATACAAAGCAGCAGAGGTTGACAGCTGGTTCAGTTTTATAAAAGAGAGGATCGAATACTGGAAGGGACAGGAGAAGGCGAAAAAGATACCGACTGCTTTCCAGTATTGATAATTGATAGAGGGTAGATGAGTAAGGTCAAAAAAAAGGGGGTAATAAAAAAAAGGGGGTAATAAAATGAAGAGGCATGCTTTTTTGGGTATGGTCATCGTTTTTATATGCCTTATCTCAATGCCTGTGTTCGCTGCGGAAGTAGTGAAGCTGAAATTCGCCAATTTTTTCCCGCCGACCCATAAAAATTCGATCTTGATGGAGAAGTGGTCTCAGGATTTAAACAAAAGACTCACCGGAAAGGTCGAGATTACCCATTATCCAGGGGGCACCCTTTTAACCGCCCCAAAGATAGCTGCGGGCATAACAACAGGTATCGCCGATATAGGACTGTCCCATTGTGCATATTCGAGGGGACGCTTCCCCGTTATGGAGGTGATGGAGCTCCCCCTCGGCTTTCCGAGCAGCTGGATCGCAACCCATGTGGCAAACGATTTTTACGCAAAATATAGGCCAAAGGAATGGGATGCATACCATGTCCTTATGTTCTCAACAAGTCCTCCGAATGTCATGCAGACCGTCTCCAAACAGGTAAAGACCCTTGAAGACTTAAAAGGATTGAAGATAAGGGGTACAGGGAGAATAGGGGATATCGTAAAGGCGTTGGGGGCAATACCCATGCCGGTGGAGATGGTGGATCTCTATGAATCCCTAAGGAGAGGTGTTGTTGATGGCAATATGGGACCTTTAGAACAGCTGAAGGGTTTCAAAGTAGGGGAGGTTCAAAGATACTTAACGGCCTCATGGAAGGTAGGCAGTGTATTTGCCTTTTATGTGGCGATGAACAGGAGCAAATGGAATGCCCTAACCCCTGATGTCCAGAAGGTGATCACCGATTATACGAAAGATTTTCTCGAACTCTGGGCAAAAGAATGGAATAATATCGATATAGAGGGCAGGGAGTTCTTTACAGGCAAGGGGGGTCAGATTATACATATAAGTGACGCCGAGGCGGCAAAGTGGATCAAGGCAGCGGAACCTGTGGTTACTGAATTCAAAAAAGATATGATGTCAAAAGGTTATAAGTCAGAAGAGATAGACGGCTGGATAAACTTTATCAAAGAGAGGATCGAATACTGGAAAGGACAAGAGAAGGCAAATAAGATACCGACTGCCTATCAGTATTGATAGGGTTGGGATAAAACAAAAAGGAGGTATTAAATGAAAAAATGTTTCAAGGTATGGGTATTTATGCTTGTTCTTTTGTTCTTGGCCTGCTCTTATACATTTGCCGCAGAGGCAATAAAGCTGAAATTTGCCAATTTTTTCCCGCCAACCCATAGGAATTCCATCATAATGGATAAATTCTGTAAGGAGCTTACCAAGAGAAGCAATGGGAAGATGGAGATTACCCATTACGGAGGCGGTACACTCCTTACAGCACCAAAGGTGGCAACAGGGGTTGCAAGCGGCATTGCAGATTTTGGGTTATCCCATGTGGGTTATTCAAGGGGTCGCTTTCCTGTTATGGAAATTATGGAACTACCCCTTGGCTTTCCGAGCAGTTGGGTTGCCACACATGCGGTGAATGACTTTTATAACAAGTTTAAGCCCCGAGAATGGGATACATACCATACTTTGATGTTCAGTACAAGCCCCCCCAATGTGGTTCAGACTCTCAATAAACCTGTCAAGACCCTCGAGGATTTAAAAGGCCTTAAGGTAAGGGGGACGGGAAGGATAGCGGATATTGCCAAGTCCCTCGGCGCGACCCCTATGCCTCTTGAAATGGTCGACGTATATGAGGCTTTGAGAAGGGGAGTCCTCGATGGAAACATGGGTAATTTTGAACAGCTAAAGGGGTTCAAGATAGGGGAACTTCTAAAATACAACTGCTCTTCCTGGAAGATATCGAGTGTCAACAATTTCTACGTTGTGGTGAACAAGCAGAAATGGAACAGTCTGCCCCCTGATATGCAGAAGCTGATCACCGATTATACAAAAGAATTCCTTGGAGAATGGGCCCTATCCTGGAATGAGATAGAGATAGAGGGTAAGGATTTCTTCTTGAAACAGGGGGGTAGGATCATAGATATCTCTGATTCGGAGATGGCAAGATGGAAGAAGGCGGTTGAACCAGTCATAGCGGAATACAAAAAAGACATGGTTTCAAAAGGATACAAGGCTGATGAAGTGGATAGCTGGGTGAATTTCATAAGGGAGCGTGTTGAATACTGGAAAGGTCAGGAAACAGCAAGGAAGATACCTACCGTATACAATTAATTTATGTTGGTTTGACTTTTCGCGCCCTTTGATAAGAGTTCAAAGGGCGCTTTTTTTACAATAAAGGTGTGTCTTATGGCAAAATTTTCACATGACTTCGTTGAGACGTACAGGGGTTTAGAAGGTTTTGGCTTTGACAGAGATACCGATGAGAATACGGTGAGACTCTATCTCCAGAGATTCTCCGATGATAAAATGATGGAGTTGATTTTAAAGAGGTTGGAGGAGGATGAGTTATCACAATTATTTGAAATGATAAGTAGGCTCCTCGTAAAATACCTTACAGAGGAGGAATACCACACGCTCTTTCTAAGGGATAAGTGATTAAGGAGATCAATACCTGTAAATCGACCCCCCTTTAAAACCCTGACAAGGATAAAGTAATCCAGTTGAATCTATCTTGTATTTAAGTTCTTCACAAAAAACTTCGATAATATTGAAAAAAAGGAGAATCTTTTAGTGAACATCCAAAATGTTATAACTGGCTATAACAATTCCATATTAGAGACCCTTCGCAATATTGAAAATGCAAAAAAAGAATGGGAACAGACCATGGATTGTATTGAGGATATCGTCATGGTCACCGACACAAAAGGTATTATCGTCAGGACAAATAGGACCCTCGTTAACATCACAGGATTGGATTTTAAGGATTTTTTAGGTAGACCGTGGAAAGAAATACTCAATCAACACGGTTTTTTTGAACAGATAAAAGAGGCCGGCGATATGGTGGAATACTCTTATAGAGGGTCCAAGTGGTATATATTAAGGGAATACCCCATGGAGAGACTCGTGAAAACTGGGGAACCTGGGTTTGTGGTGATGCTTAAGGATATAACCGAAAGAAGAATGGCGGAGGTAACCCTTGAAAACGAGAAGCAGAGGTTTAAAACATTGGTGGAATCCGCCCCTTTGGGTATTGCAGAGATAGATACAAAGGGAAACTACACATACATAAATCCAAAATTCGTGGAGATCTTCGGATACGACGGTGGCGATTTTAAGACAGGAAAAGAATGTTTTCGACTCTTCTTCCCCGATCCGGTGAAAAGAAACGAGGCCATTTATGCCTGGTTTAATATGGTAAAATCCCTTGAAAATAGAGAAAAACATTTTGAGACATTTGAGGTTATGTGCAAAGACGGCTCCATAAAGACCGTCAAAATGGCTTTGGTGATGTTAAAACACAAGGACAACGGCGGAAAGGAGTACATACTGTTTTTTGAAGATATAACCGAACGGGTCAAGATAGAGAATGAGATCTATCTAAACAATATTGCCCTCGATCAAAAGAATAAAGAACTTGAGAGTGCCTATAACCAGCTAAAATCGGCACAGTCAAGGATACTCCAGCAGGATAAGATGGCCTCAATAGGTCAGCTCGCCGCAGGGGTAGCTCATGAGATAAATAATCCGATTAGTTTCATAATGAGCAACCTTAACTCTTTGAATAGATACATGGGGAATATTAAGGCCTTCATAGAATCCATCAACGATTTTATGGGGTCTACTGATCAAAAAAATGAAGCATTTAACAAACCGGAGATGTTGTGGGATTTAAGGAGAAACCTGAAGGTTGATTATATAATGAACGATATTTTCAACATCATAAACGAGTCTCTCGAGGGTGTTGAAAGGGTGAAGAAGATAGTACAGGATTTAAAGACTTTCTCCCATGTAGACGAATCAGAGCAAAAGATGGGGGATATAAACAAAGGTCTCGAGAGTACCATAAACATAGTATGGAACGAAATAAAATATAAGGCCACGGTGATTAAAAGATACGGGGATATTCCATTAACAAAATGTAATTTAGGGCAGCTAAATCAGGTTTTTATGAATATACTCATAAATGCCTCCCAAGCCATTGAGAAACACGGTGAAATCACCGTTAAGACGTGGCATGATGGCACATATATCTATATATCCATTTCTGATACAGGCTGTGGAATCCCAGAGGATAAAATAGATAGAATATACGAACCCTTTTTTACGACAAAAGAGGTGGGAAAGGGGACGGGTCTTGGTCTCTCAATCGCATATGACATCATAAGGAAACATAAAGGCGAAATAACCGTAAAAAGTGAAGTCGGAAAGGGGACGGAATTTATCATAAAGATACCCATCGTGCGGGGGTGATTTATGGATAAAGGGAAGATCAACATACTCTTTTTGGACGATGAAATTTATGTACTTAATGCGTTAAGAAGGCTATTCCACGACGAACATTACAATGTATTTACAGCGACTTCAGGGAAAGAGGCAATAGAGATACTGAGAAAAGAAGAGATGGCCGTTATAGTCTCCGACCAGAGGATGCCGGAGATGAGTGGGTCTGAGTTTTTGGAGAAGGCAAGGGAGATATCCCCCGATTCGATAAGGATCATACTTACCGGCTATGCGGATGTAAATGTGGCGATCGATGCTATAAACAGAGGAGGTGCATATAGATATATTACAAAGCCCTGGAATGACGATGAACTGATAATGCTTATCAATCAGGGGGCTGATACCTATAGGCTCATTAAAGAGAACCGCTACCTTACAGAACTTACCAAAAAACAGAATGAGGAGTTGCAGAAGTGGAATTCTGAGTTGGAAATCTTTGTGCAGCAACAGACGATAGAGCTCACCCGTCAAAACCAGGAATTGGCAAAACTCAACGAAACTTTGAAGAAAAAATTCAGGGATTTTATATCGGTTTTGTCAAATCTCAATGAGTTAAGAGATAAAACCATTGCCAATCACTCAAATAATGTGGCGAGACTTTCCGTTGAGATAGGGAGAAAAATGGGGTTGAACCCTGATGATGTAAAAAATATAGGTATAGCCGCTCAACTCCACGATATTGGAAAGATCGGTATATCCGACATAATCATCTCCAAAGAGTTCGAGGCATTAAGCGAGGATGAAAGGTATGATTACATGAAGCATCCCGTACTTGGACAGACTGCCGTATCTTTTATGGAAGAGTTAAAAGATGTTGGCGTATTGATAAGGCATCACCATGAATCGATAGATGGTTCAGGTTTTCCCGACGGGATAGGCGGAGAGGCGATTCCGGTGGGTTCAAGGATTATCGCTATAGCAGACCGTTTTGTAAGAATCATTGGGTTGAAGCCAGGAGCAGACGCTATAGAGATGGCCTTAAAAAAAATAAGAGATTCCCTCAACACCCATTTCGACCATAAGGTTTTTCCCCATCTTGTAAAGGTCGTAAAAGAGAACATCCAAGGGATCATCTCCTCCGAGAGTCAGTCAGAGGTTGAACTTCCCCTTAAGGACTTAAGGCCCGGGATGGTCATATCCAGGGACGTAAAGACCGGTATGGGTCTTTTGATCATGCCCTCGGGGATGGTTATTGATGAGGAAAGGTTGGTGATGCTAAAGAGGACTTTGCATCTTGACCCTATGAAAACAGGGGTATTCGTAAGGGTTGAGAGTACATAAAAATTCCGGCTCAACCTATAGAGTCTCTTTTTTCTTGCCCTTCTTCTTCCTCAACTCCTTCTGCTGTTCATATATGTCCGCCGTTAAGGTTGAGAGACGCTCTCTCCATCTCGGGTCATCCTTGTTCAGTTCTATCTCTTCATAGAAATCGGTAATCGTATGGTCTCTAAGTTTATAAGGGTTGTCTTCTGATTCGAGGTCAAAGAGGGTATGTCTTAGTTCGTGTCTTAGAATCCTTTCCCTGTCCACCCGCTTAATATTGTTCCAGCAAAGCTTGTCAATGGTGATGATATAATCATAGCCCTCTATATCCCCTGCATCCTCAATCGTAAGGTGTCTCAGAAGGTCATTTGTCTTCATTATTCTCGCAAGAACCATCATACCCCCGGACTTTCTCTTTTTTAAATCAAAAAGTACCTTTATCTTGGCGTTTTTCAATTCCGGAAAATACTTCGCCTTTGTTTCCCTTAAAAGGGATACGACCTCATCGTCTACTTCCTCATATCTCAAACCCATGATCTCTGCGTCCTCCTTCTTTTTATGTTTTCTTGAAATAAACCCTTGCCGTCTCAATATCCAGTGCAATCCTGCCCTTTAATGACTCGATACTATCGAATTTTTCCTCATCCCTAATCCTGTCGAGGAAAAAGATCTTAACATCCTTATCGTAGATATTGCCGTTGAAATCGAGGATGTGAGTCTCTATCGTTACCTCCCTGTTGTTGAAAGTTGGATTGTTACCTATATTTGTTACAGAAGGGTACCGCCTTTTATCAAACTCCACTTCCGTGATATATACACCCTCTTTTGGGATCACCTCAAAATCGGTCTTTACATTAATGGTGGGAAAGCCTATCCCTTTTCCCCTTTCGAAACCCCTTACAACCCTACCCTCGATAGAATAGGGCCTTTCGAGGAATCTCCCCGCTTTTTTTACTTCGCCATTGAATATGAGTTTTCTAATCCTGTTACTTCCCACCTTTTCACCGTCTATGGTAATTGCGTCCACCACCTCAAATCCGAACCCCTTTTTTTCGGATAGCATGGTGAGCATCTCGGTCGTACCCCTGCCATCTTTACCAAATTTAAAGTCGTAACCTACAACGAGCCACTTTATCTTCAATGCCCCTACCAGTATTTCATCAATGAATCTTTCCGGTTCGATCTGCCTCAACTCCTCATCAAAGGGTAGGGCGATCAGTATATCTATTCCGCAGGCTTCGAGCAAACTCTGCTTCACATAGAACGGCGTGATAAGACCTTTTAGTTTGGCAGGGTTCAATATCTTTAAAGGATGGGGATCAAAGGTCATCAGCATGGAAACCCCAGAAAGCTCTGAGGCCTTTTCCTTAACCCTTTCTATGATGCGCCTATGACCGTAGTGGATACCATCGTAATTACCTATTGTAAGTACCGGATTAGGAAATGATTCGACCTCTTTGAGGGACCTGAAAGTTTTCATCTTCACCTCTTGACATATTCATTTTATCCATATAGTTTATATACCATGCCGAAGTGGCGGAATTGGTAGACGCGCTAGATTCAGGGTCTAGTAGGCTTTAAGCCTGTGTGGGTTCGAGTCCCGTCTTCGGCATTTAATTTTTTTTGTTATTTCCATCCTGAGACAGATGGGCAACTCAAACACGCTTTAGATAGAACTTTATATCCTTCAGAGAACCTTTCTCTACCATTTTCTCAAACTTTTCCACCATCTCTTCCTTCATATACTTAAGCTGGGTTAACCAGAGGGGATCATCCACCTCTATGTAAAGTATCCCGTTTTTTATCCTGTTCGGTTTTGTGTGGTCTCCTATCTTCTCTCCTACAATTTCGCTCCAGTGGTAGAAGACCCTGTAGATATTCAAATCTTCCTTTAAATTATACTCTTTAAGAACGGTCTCAAGGGCCTTTTTAATGGAGACAAAAGCCATAGCTACCCCTCTATCCTCGGGAAAATTGGTTTGATCTTGTGCAACAATTTTATGTCTTCTGTGAAATAAAAGCCTTTTTCATGGTCGAAGTCACTTGAACCAATATATTTATCGATGCCTATCGCTTCCCATATCTTCTGAGATTTCTCGGGCATAAAAGGATAAAGGAGCATAGCCGTTATCCTGATACCGTTCCAGATGTTATAAAAGACCGTCTTTATCCTGCCATCCCCCTCTTTGAAGAGTCTCCACGGTGCTTCGCTGTCTATATATTTATTGAGGATGGAGATGATCTCAAAGACGGCATTTAGGGCCTTGTAGTAACCGAAGATCTCCATCTCGCTTCTGTATGTTTCAGTAAGACGATAAATACTTTCCACCACATAATCGTCCATGCCGCCATTTTTTTCCGGTCTCTCAAGCCTCCCCTTCAAGAATTTCTCTATCATGGTGACACTTCTACTCGTTAAGTTGCCCAGGTCATTGGCGAGGTCACCGTTTATCCTGTTCACTATAGCACCTTTGGAGAAGTCTCCGTCCATACCGAAGGGCACCTCCCTGAAGAGGAAAAAACGGAATTCATCAACGCCGTACGTTTTTACTATCTCATAGGGGTCTATCACATTCCCTAAGGATTTAGACATCTTCTGTCCTTCTATAGTCCACCAGCCATGGGCAAAAACCCTCTTTGGTGGCTCTATCCCTGCGGATAGAAGAAAACTCGGCCAGTATACTGCATGAAATCGGAGAATATCCTTTCCAATCAGATGGGCATCACAGGGCCAGTATCTGTTAAAGGTCTCCATATCCTCGAGAAAGCCTATGCCTGATATGTAGTTCGTGAGGGCGTCAAACCAGACGTATACTATATGTCTCTCGTTAATGGGTACGGGGATTCCCCACCTGAAGCTCGTCCTGCTGATACTTAGGTCTTTCAGCCCCCCTTTTAAAAAACTGAATACCTCGTTGTATCTGATCTCGGGCATCACAAAATCTTTTTTTTCTTCCATAATGGAGATGAGCTTGTCCCCGTATCCTGAAAGTCTAAAAAAATAGCTCTCTTCCTTCAACCTCTCCGGTTTTCTCAAACAGTCAGGGCACGCGCCATCCTTCAGCTGGAGTTCTGTAAAGTAGCTTTCACAGGGTATGCAGTACCAATCTTCATATTCACCGAGGTATATATCCCCCTTCTGATAGATCTTTTCAAACAGGTATTGTACGACCTTTCTGTGCCTCTCCTCTGTTGTTCTTATAAACCCTGTATTTGTAATATTTAATACTTTCCATAGTTCGGTAAATCTGGAGACGGTCCTGTCTGCGAGTTCTTTGGGGGTAATGTTCTGGCTCTGGGCTGCCTTCTCCACCTTCTGGCCATGTTCGTCTGTGCCTGTAAGAAAAAATACGTCGTACCCGCACAGTCTCTTATATCTCGCCATGATATCCGCAGCGATCGTCGTGTAGGCATGACCTATATGGGGTACATCGTTTATATAATAAATCGGTGTCGTTATATAGTAGCTTGCCATATAAACCTCGTTTATTTTTAATCTGTTATGTATCAAGGGGATGGGAATGGCACCTCTTCTTCATCTGTGTCCCCTTCCATTTTACTGCTGTACCAAATTTACAAAGTCTTTAAGGGGTACGGTAACCTCCTTCCCATCTTCTAATTCCACAGTGATCGATGAACTCAAGGTGTTGTGCTTTACAACCTTGCCCTGACCTTGGGGGAGGCTCACCTTTTTCCCTATTTTAGGGAAATCCTTTTTGTATTCCATGTACATGTCGAATTCGTATGATAAGCAACACATAAGTCTCCCGCATATCCCCGATATCTTTGAAGGATTTAAGGCAAGACCCTGCTCTTTCACCATTTTTATGGAAACGATGGAGAAATTGCTTAAAAATCTCCTGCAGCAACAGACATTTCCGCAGTTACCGAGGCCACCGACGATTTTTGCCTCATCCCTCACCCCGACCTGTCTTAGTTCTATCCTTATTTTGAACTCTTTGGCCAGCTCTTTCACGAGTTCTCTAAAATCTACCCTGTTTTCAGCGACAAAATAGAATATAAGCTTCGTGCCCCCGAAAAGGTATTCGACCCATAATAGCTTCATGGGGAGACCCATCTCTTTTATCTTTGCCTTGCAGAACTCAAAGGCATAGCTTTCTTTCTGTCTTAAGGAAAAGTACTCTGCCACTTCCTCCTCCGTTGCCTTACGGAGAACCTTTTTCAACCCCTCTTTCTCTTTTTCCTTCGGGTCTGTTACGACAATACCAAGACATGTTCCTTTTTCGATCTCGCAGACCACATAGTCCCCTATACCCAGTTCTTCCGGGACCTCCATCTCCAGAACCCCTGTCAATCTATCTATCTTTACGTGACAAGATTTCATACTCTGTGCTCCATTATATTTAATAAAAGGGTCTCCACTGAAAGGAGCCTGTTTATATTATACTTCAATATGCTTAAAGTTTCCTGAATCTTGTTGATCGAGTTTATAATCCATTTATAATCCCTGTAATCTCCATCAAAAAGGCCCCGCATATCGATGTTTATGAGATCATTGGTACGTCTCGATTCCCTTATGAGATAGAGATCCCTGAAAAAGGTAAGCATAAAGGAGAGAAACATATTTGTATCTTTCTGGCTTCTCGTTATCCTCTCTGCAATGGACGTTACCTGGAGGAAACTCCTTTTTTTTCCTGTTATCAATTCTATGATCCTATGTCTAAACGAAAGGTTATCCACGTCCATCCAGAAAAAGCCACTCCCGATACTCCCCTGGGCAAGGTATGTTATAAGTTGGGCCTTTTCTTCCCCTATAGATTGGATACCCTGAAAGAAATCTCTTATCTCAGAGGAAGAGAGGGGACCAAAGGCAACTCTCCCACACCGTGACCTTATGGTTAAAGGGATCTCTTTCTCTGATTGGGATATAAGAAAAAATATATTAAAAGGAGGGGGCTCCTCAAGGGTCTTTAACAGGGCATTATATGCCTCAGGGGTCATATTGTGGGCATCATCTATGAGTATCGCCCTCATATTTGCTTCGAATGGAGGCTTCTGTATCTCCCTTGAGATCATCCTCGATTCATCGATGCCTATGGACTGAGTGTTCTCTATGGAAATAAAATCGGGGTGGTTTTTGTGCTCCACCTTCAAACAAGGACGACATCTTCCACAGCCATCTCCATTTTCACAGAAGATCATCTTTATAAACTCTAAGGCCACCTTTTTCTTTCCCACCCCGTCAGGACCTGTAAAAAGGAAGGCATGGGGAAGTCTACCCTTTTCCAGTGTAGAATAGAGGAAAGCTTTTTGTTTTTTGTGGCCTATAACATTATCAAAGCCCATAGTCGTTCAGAAGCCTGTCTACCCTCACCCTTATTTTTTTATGTATATCTTCTACGGTACCGCTGCCATTTACAACGAAAAACCTCTTGGGATCTTCCTTTGATAACTTCAGATATACGGTGCGAACCTGTTTGTAAAAATCTATCCTTTCCTGTTCAAACCTGTCCAACGAGCATTCGCCACTCCGCTTCCTTTTAAAAGCTATCTCTGCCTTACAGTCGAGGAGGATAGTGAGATTTGGCCTCACCCCTTTTGTTACAAGTCTATTTAAGGTTTCTATAATACCGAAATCGACACCCCTGCCGCCACCCTGGTATGCATAACTCGCATCGGTAAATCTATCGCAGAGCACTATCTTACCTTCTTTGAGGGAAGGGTTTATCACCTCTTCGATGTGCTGGGCCCTGATCGCCATAAAAACGAGGAGTTCGGACAGGGAAGATATGTTTATCCCGGGCTCAAGGAATATCTCTCTTAATGCCTCACCGAATCTCGTACCCCCTGGTTCCCTTGTCTTTACAACATCATACCCTTTGTTAATGAGATAACCGTAGAGTAAATCGAGTTGTGTTGTTTTGCCGCTTCCGTCCACTCCCTCAAAAGTGATCAACATTGGGATAACCTATTTAACCCTTTCTATGTACTCACCTGTTCTTGTATCTATCTTTACATAATCCCCCTCTTCCACAAAAAGAGGGACCTGTATCGTGTAACCTGTCTCAAGAATGGCAGGTTTTGTGGCGTTCTGGGCCGTATCTCCTTTTACCCCAGGTTCTGTGCTTATGATCTGGAGTTCTACAAAATTCTGGATGTCTACCCCTATAGTCTTACCTTTATATATTAGGGCCTTTATAACAAGCCCTTCCTTTAGATAGTTCTTGGCATCACCGAGATGTTCTTCATCGATAAACATCTGATCATAGGTACTCACATCCATAAAATAGTATCTCTCCCCTTCCTTGTATAGGAACTGCATCTCCTTCTCCTCGAGTTCGGGTAGTTCAACCTTATCGCCTGACCTAAAAGTTCTATCGAGGACGTTGCCACTTACAAGGCTTTTTAGTCTTGTCCTTACGAATGCCCCTCCTTTGCCAGGCTTTACATGCTGAAACTCCACAATAACAAATGGTTCATCTTCAAGGAGAATTCTCAATCCTTTTCTAAATTCTGCCGTTGAAACTAACATGTTATCCTCCGTATCATTTATGCAGTAATATCCTTTTAAACACAGACATTGACAAGTTCTTTTCTAAGATAGGTGAGAACCTTTGCCCCTGTCTCTGTAATGAGCACCATATCCTCAACCCTGACCCCTCCAAGATTAGGTAAATATATGCCCGGCTCGATGGTAATCACCATATTCTCCTCGAGGAGGCCGTCGCTCAAACTGTTTATAGATGGTGACTCATGGACGGAAATGCCGACCCCGTGACCAACACCGTGCCTGAAAAAGTCTCCGTATCCGGCCCGGTCTATGAAATCCCTAACAATCGTGTCCAGTTCCTTAATTGGCATCCCTGCCCTTGCCCTCTCTATCGCCAGTTCTCTTGCCCCGTTGGCAATGTAAAATATCTCTTTCAGCTTTTCCCCCACCTCTCCTATGGCCAATGTGCATGTTTCGTCGCTGCAGTAACCATCGACCCTCGCCCCGAAATCTATGATAAGGGTTTCTCCCTCTTCTATCCTTTTTGGAGAGGGAACGGCATGGGGTAACGCCGACCTCGGTCCCGATGCCACTATCACATCGAAGGAAGGTCCATCTGCACCTATTCTCCTCATGGTGTAATCGAGCTCACAGGCAATCTCTTTTTCCGTCTTCCCCGGCTTAATCGTCTCAAAAACCCTATTGAAGGCCTCTGTGGCAATATTTATGGATCTCCTTATCGCATCTATCTCGGAGGGTTCTTTTATCTTCCTTATCTCTTCAATCTCGCCCTCCATGGGGATAAATTGGGTATCCTTTAAGTTCTCCTTCCATTTTTTATATAACTGGTATGGTGTATGGGCACTATCAAAGCCTATCTTTGTGAGCCCGTATTGGGTAAAGATCTCCGATAAACCGTCATTTTTTGCGGAAACCTCTACTATCTTGATATTACGGGTAACTTCCCTTGCATGGGTTATGTATCTGAAATCCGTCAGGAGAAAAACATCCCCTTTCGTGACAACAAGGGTACCCTCTGACCCTCTGAATCCAGTTATATAAAAAATATTATCCATCCCCCGGATGATACACCCATCCAGGTCGTATTTTTCTATGATGTCAACCACCTTCTTTAGCCTTATATCCCTCATATCTCCCTTCACCAGAGTTTTTTTGTGAGTAATTTCTTGAATCCCGACTTCTTGTTTATCTCTTTGATCTCCTTTTTGAGGGCGGTCACCCTTTTTTTTAAAAATTCGTTTTCAGGATCCCTTTTCAGTAGCCTATCGTAAATCTCTATCGCCTTATCGATATGGCCCTGCTGGAGATATATATCTGCCAGAGTAGGGGAGAGTATTTTACTGTCCTTTAGTCCTTCCATAGGGGTATCAACAAGCCAATATACTTATGGTGCCGGAACGACAGAGTAAAAAAGACCAAACTTAACAGATGCCACCATAACCTCTCCTATACCTGTTTTTTCTCCAACATGTTTCGCCATCTTTATACCCTCACTTGCCAACATCAAAGAATCATATTTGTTAAGAACAATTGTTGCTTTATACTTATCTACACCCTTTAGCAGGCAATCAGGCTCGAAAAACCTCATAAATATCTCCTCTGTTATCGTCTGCTTGGGGTCTACACCTTTGCTCCCTTTAAATAACTCCCATCTAAACACCCTATCTTCAACCCTCCCATTTAGGGCATCGAGCCCCCCAAGGACAAAGATCAAGTCGGAAAAGGGGGGTATAATCGGCTCATAGTGGGAAGGGAATTTAAGGGGCTTCCCTTTAGCACCATCCGCCTCTATGAGGATTATATCATAGAAGGGGGCAAGGGATTCTATATCTTTTAAGTCTACCGAGGTCAACTTACCCTCTTCTATGGTTCTGCCGATTCTTATAAAAGGTTTGAGCAGGTTCGAATCTATTTTATCATTAAACAGTATATAGGGCTCTTTCGCAAATATCTTCGTCGTTGTGGTGATAGCCACCCTTTTTCCCCTTTGAAACGACCTCGCCGCAATATATTCGATAAAACTCGTCTTACCTCCAGCACCGACGAAGGTGATATATTTATGTCCAAAAAGATAGGGAAGTATATCAACCCTTTTAAATATCCACATGGGAAGGGAAGGGGAATGCCTTTCTCAGTTTTTATCCGTACCTTTTTGTATTCCCTGGGGTTGTCTTTCTATCATTGACCTGTCGGCTACGGCAGGACCCACCCATATCTCAACCTCAGAGGAAAAACCGCTCCTCGACATCTTTATGTTGCAAGTCTTATCCTCTTTTGAGAAGTTCATGGAGATTTCCCTGAATTTAAAACTATTCACAAATCTCCATCCATTTTTAATCATATTTACCTTGAAATAATTTTCCAGGGATTGGAGATCCACGTTTCCGGTGAGATACATAACCCCTGCCCTTAAGCTCACTGTTTCATAAATAAAACTTTTATCCCGTACAAATTCCAGTTCCTTTGGTATGGGGATATCGGGAAAACCGTAGAAGACCTGGTTTATGGTCTCCTGTTTTGAAGGGGGCGTCTCATCCTTTACCTGTTTCTGAAAGTAGGCACACCCCGAGAAAGTTATTAGGATAACAAAAAAAAGTGAGATTGTTTTAATCATTTCTCCCCTCCTTCTTTATATTCAAGATAGGCATAGGCATTGTGATTATGTATGCTTTCGTAGTTTTCTGCTTCAATGGAAAACCATGTGAAATTTTTATCTTTTCTCAGTTCAATGGCTATTTCTCTTACAAGGTCTTCTACAAACATCGGTTTGTTAAAGGCCTTCTCTGTTACGAACTTTTCATCCTCTCTCTTTAAGAGCGAATAGATATCGCTACTTGCACAGCTCTCAACGATATTTATAAGGTCTTCAATCCAGAAAAATTTTTTAAACTTCACGTTGAGTTTTACAACCCCCCTCTGGTTATGGGCCCCATATTCACTTATCTCTTTTGAGCATGGACATAGGGTATTGACGGGGATGGAGACGGAGACTATAAAGTCCTTCATATCCCCAGAGTCTCCCATGTGCCCGATAAAACCGCACTGGTATTCAAGATAACTCTGGGTTTTTGTAACGGGGGCCTTCTTTTTGATGAAATAGGGGAAAACTACGGAGATGTGTGCCGCCTCCGCATTCAATCTTCCCTTCATCTCCTTTAGAATGTTTGGAAGATTCCTCATGTTTATCATATTTTGATTTTTGTGGAGTATTTCCACAAATCTGCTCATGTGGGTCCCTTTGTAATTGTGAGGAAGATTCACATACATATCTATCGTGGCAACCGTATGTTGAAGGCCGTTCTCTTTGTCGAGGACAACTATAGGGTACTTAACCCCCTTTACCCCTACCTTATCTATCTCTATGTTTCTCGGGTCATGGAAATTCTGTACATCGACCATCACCTTTTTATTCGCGAAATGCCGCATAGGCCTTCTCCGATTCCCACACCCTTACTTCATAAAGGGCTACATTAAGATTTTCAATTAGTTTTTTTAGCTCATAAAATATGTACATGGCGATGTATTCAGAGGAACTCGCCCTTTCCCTGAAAAATGGGATTTCGTTTATATATTTATGGTCAAGGCCTTCCAGTACATTTTTTAGTAAACCCTTCAGGAGCTTGAAGTCAACCAGCATACCCCCTCTACCGAGTTTCTCTCCTGAAAACAAGACCTCAACGGTGAAGTTATGACCATGGAGCTCCTCGCACTTTCCATGATAATCCTCTATATGGTGGGCAGCGGCAAAATTATCTTTTATATAAAGCGTAAACATAAGAATAATCTATATGTTACAAAATCCCCTGTCAATAAAAACCCATCCAGAAAAAAACCAGAGATTTGATTCGAGTTATTGAAAATTTATCTTTAGCTTGAAGTAAATGGTGTAGCTATTTACCCAGCTTCTTTACCGCCTTTTTAATGATCAGATAACCATTGGTCGGCCCTGGAACAGCCCCTTCCACCATAAGGATATTCATATCTCCTCTTATATCCACAACTTTAAGGTTCTGTACCGTTACCCTTTTATTCCCCATGTGTCCTGGCATCTTCATACCCTTAAAGGTTCTTCCAGGGGTCATATTTTGACCTATAGAACCGCCGTGTCTAAAATATTCGTGCGTTCCATGGGATGCAGGGGCACCTTTAAAACCATGCCTCTTTACCACGCCTGCAAAACCTTTACCTTTGGATGTTCCTGTTACATCCACAAAGTCTCCTATATTGAATAGTTCCATCGGTATTTCGTTGCCCGTTTCGTACTGTTCCATCTCTTCATCGGTAACCCTGAATTCTTTAACAAAGGCCATAGGGCTTGTTCCGGCCTTATCGAAATGTCCTTTCAGGGGTTTATTTACATTTTTAACCTTTGTGATCTCGTCAAAACCCACCTGAATGGCATTATAACCATCTTTTTCAACATTCTTCTTCTGGGTAACCTTACAGGGCCCGACCTTTATGACCGTAACCGGCACAATAGTCCCATCTTCATTAAAAATCTGGGTCATACCCAATTTCTTTCCAAGTAAACCAATTCCCATCTTCGCACCTCCAAAAATGCGTAAAAATATAGTAGAAAACTCTCCCAAAGTCAAGGTAAAAGGTTGCAATTTAGCATATGTATGCCTTTCCATGATGTAAGTAGGTTGATATATTGTACAGGTTTTCATATTTTGTCTTGAACTTTTTAGCAGTTCAGTTTAATAATATTTGTCGATGGGAAAAATATCTCAGGATATAATCGAAAGGATAAAGGGTATCGTTGGGGAAAATCACGTCCTTCAAGATAACCTCTCCCTCGAAAAGTACAGTAAAGACGAAACGATAGGGCTTCAGTCATACCCTGATCTGGTCGTCAGGGTGCGTTCCCCGGAGGAGATCTCCCAAATCCTCATCCTCGCAAATGACCATTCAATTCCCGTAACCCCCAGGGGCCTCGGTACATCTTTGAGCGGAGGTTCTGTTCCGGTTAAGGGTGGGATAGTCCTCTCCATGGAAAGAATGGACACCATGCTTGAAATAGACGACAGAAACCTTATGGCTGTTGTAGAACCTGGCATGGTAACGAGTGAAATACATAGACTGGTAGAGTTAGAGGGGTGTTTCTATCCCCCCGACCCTGCGAGTAAGGATAGCTGTAGCATAGGGGGTAATGTTGCGGAGGGGGCAGGGGGGCCAAGGGCGGTTCGTTACGGCACAACAAAGGATTATATCTCCGGTCTTGAAGCCGTTTTGCCCACAGGGGAGATAATAAAGACCGGGGGCAAGGTGGTCAAGGATGTGACGGGTTATAATCTTACCCAGCTTCTCGTAGGGTCTGAAGGGACCCTGGCTATTGTCACAAAGATCATCCTCCGTTTGATCCCTAAACCGAAGATGAAGGTAGACCTCCTCGCACCATTTGATGCCCTTGAACCGGCCGCTGAGGCGGTCTCCGCGATAATAAAGGAAAAGATCGTTCCTACTGCGATCGAGTTCATGGATAACCCTGCCATACGTCTTGCCGAAAGATATTTAAATAAAAAGGTCAGCTTCAACAATGCAAAGGCACACATCCTTGTTCAACTCGACGGAAACAAAGAGGAGGAGTTTGAACGTTCAATGGAGGTGGTTGGGGATATTTTTGAGAGGTACGGTGCATGGGACCTCCTCGTTGCAAGGGAGCCTGAGGCCCAGAACAGGTTATGGGAGGCAAGACGCTGTATTTTTGAGGCGGCAAACAGGATAGGTATACCCTATGAGACGATGGATGTGGTTGCACCAAGAAGTTCTGTTGCAAGCCTTGTAAAGGCGGCGGAAGAGATAGCCCTTAGTTTTGATATAGACCCTGTCTGTGTAGGCCATGCCGGGGATGGAAATGTCCATGTCCTTTATTTCAAGAGAGATGATATGGACATGGAACAGTGGAGAATAAAACTACCTGAAGCGAGCAAAAGACTATATAGAAAGACCCTTGAGATGGGAGGGAAGATTACCGCCGAACACGGCATCGGCGTTACGAGAAAACCCTATCTCTCTATGGATTATTCGGACAGGCAGATTGAAATACTAAAAGGGATAAAGAAGAGTTTTGACCCGAAGGGGATACTAAATCCCGGCAAAATATTCGATTAGAAATAGAAACCGACACTTATGATATTCGAGTGGATCGCCCAGTTTTTTGTGGCGGTATATCCGTTTGAGTAGTGTCTCAACCTGTTTTCGATAAAAAATCTATCCCACCTATATCCTATTCCGCCCTGGATTAGGAAGAATTCATGGTTTGACTGCTCTTTATACTGTAAAGTCGAATATAAGGCCCCTACACCGAGGTCAAGGAAAAAAGAGTTCTTCTTTTCCTGATTAAAATAGTATCTCCCGGAAAGGCCGAAGGCGATATCCAAACCTTCTACAGGATTCCTTATATACGAGACATAAGGGTCTATAAGAAGGTAAAAACCTCTGTATAATGGCCTTTCATGTCTTAAGGTGACCTGGTAGAACTCATAGTGACCACCCTTTATCTTATTCGTCAACCCGTAGTTAAATATGCCAAAGCCATAGCCCGCGGAAAGGCTGTTCTCATATGTCTTCAGTTCGTAAAAGCTCCCTTTTTTTTCACAGACATCTTCTTTACCACAGGAAATCTCCTCTGATTGGAATTGACCCGATAACTGGGCAAAGACTTGAGTTATCGATAGGAAAGATATCAAAAGCCCGATAGCATAAAAAATGGTTTTCCTCATCGAACTTCTCCCTATGTTTTAATTTGACGCCATCTCTTTTAAAATCTGTTCAAGTCTTTTTATGTAATCCCCATATCCCCCGAAATCCCCTTGTCTTAAAAGATCCTTTGCCTTCTCGTACAGATTGAGGGCCTCTTTTGCGAGCTCTTTCTGGGAGGTCTTCTTTGTCTTATCCCTGTCGAACGATAATCTCTCAGGAGGACCTGACTTACCCCTTCCAAAAAGACTTGAAAGACATTGCTCAAGGTTTTCCTCCATGACGAGATGGTTCTCATAGGCCATAATAACCCTCCTCAACTCTGGAAGTCCCCCTTTATCCTCAGCGGCAAGGTATAAAGGTTGTATATACAGAAGGGATTTCTCGATCGGTATGATCAGGAGGCTTCCTCTTATCACCTGGGAACCCCTCTGACCCCATAGTGTGAGCTGCTGGGATATGTACGAATCCTGGTCTATCCTTGCATCGATCTGTCTCGGCCCGAAGACGAGCCTGTCCCTCGGGAAGGTATAGACGATGAGTTTACCATAATTGGGTTCATCACATCTCGCAGCAAACCATGCGGCGAGATTGTCTCTTTTCGATGGCGTATAGGGCATAAGGACGACATACTCTTCCTTTTTCTCATCAGGAAGTTTCATGATAAGGTAGTAGGGTTCCATGGGTCTGTCGCCCCTTCTCGGGATCTCCCACAGGTCTTCCTTGTTATAAAAGACCTTCGGGTCGTCCATATGGTAAATCGCATAAAGGGATGTCTGAACCTTAAAGAAGTCAAGGGGGTAGCGAATGTGTCTTCTTAACTCATCGGGCATCTCATAAGCAGGTTTTAAAAGTCCTGGAAAGATGGATCCGTATACCTTTGCCACTGTGTCGTCGGCATCGTAAAGATAGAAGGTCATCTTACCACTGTATGCATCTACCACAACCTTTACAGAATTTCTCATATAGTTGACCCTGTTTTTTAACGGTTTTGAGTACGGCATGTGGGTGGAGGTGGTGTAAGCATCTATAATCCAGTAGAGTTTACCGTCACTTAAGGCAACTATGTAGGGGTCTGAATCGTAGTATAGGAATGGGGCGATCTTCTGTGCCCTCTGAACGATATTCCTGTAATAGATGATCCTGCTTTCATCCCTTATTTCTCCGGAAAGTAAAATCTTTGCGGTTCTGAAGTGGAAAGCAAATAACGCCTTCTTCATGAATGAGTCCAGTTTTATACCCCCCGTACCCTTATATGAGGTATATATATTCCCTTCCGTTGTGGGATAGCTGAATTCGGGAACTTTAGTATTTACAATCACATAATCGTTTGTCCTCTCCCCGTAGTAGAGTTCAGGGGTCTTTATGTGTATCCCCTCTTTTTGGGATGGGGGGATGTCTTTTACGATAAATTCAGGGAGACCTTCCCTTGAGATCTTACTCACATGACCCATAACGATACCGTTTCCATGGGTGAAGACGAGCCTTTCGTTGATCCACGATTTACTGGGGAGGTCATCATAGGATAGCTCCCTTGCCGATAACATCACCTGTCTATACTCCCCATTGATCGTGTATCGGTCGTTGTCAACACTATGGAACCTGTAATAGGTCCTGATCTGCTGAAGCTGTCCGTAGGTCTTCAAGAGGGGGGCTTCGTCCCAAAGTCTTATGTTCTTTATCGTTGCATCATTTTTCTTTATCTCTTCCCCTGTAAGGTTGAAAGACACCTCAAAGGGAACCACATGGACTTTATCAAGGTTATACCCGTATCTCGTCATCTCAATATGTTTTTTGATGAAAGGCTCTTCAAGGGCCTGTTCGTTCGGGGAGACCTTAAAGTTTTGGAGAAGGGCCGGATATACGATAACCCCTGCAAAGTATATTAAAAAGAGAAGTAACACGAGATAGATGGCCTTTTTCCAGTTTTCTTTCCACAAACCGTAACAGAAGAAAAAACCCCCGATTATCGTAAGTATGGGCATGATATTTAACACGATGAGTCGTCCGTAAACATCGGAATACCCCGCCCCTGTAATTACAGAATGGGTACTGTATAGGGTGTCAAACCTATCGAGATAGAATCCAAAGGCAACTTTAATAAAAAAGAGGAAGATCAGTAGACATATATGGTATTTCCCCTTTTTAGAACTTGTTATTCTATCCCCGAAGGGGATGATCCCCCCTCTAACAAGGTAGATAAATATGGTAAGGAGAAGCGTGACGATAAGGATAAACCCCCCATAACGGTTTAAGGATTGGTAAATAAAGAGCCTGAAAAGATAAAAGCCTAAGTCTCTGTTAAAGACAGGATCCAATATCCCCGTCTCCCTATAGTTCAAAAAGGTAAGGACATCTTCCCAGAGGAGACCCCCCAAAAATAGCCCCAAGAACCCCCCTAATATGGCTATAACAATATTTAAGGGATTTAAAATATTGAGAAATCGTTTCGGATCAACGGGGATTCTTATTCTATTCAACAGTATTATATCGACAGGGGGAAGGGATGCCCTGCAGGCAATCACCCCGTTTATAAAAATAAAGAGAAAGAAGGAGATACCGAAGGTAAGGGCTGCGAAGATTTTGGTGAGCAGTGTCTTTGTAAATACATGAAAATAACCTGTCTCTTGAAAGAAGAGCCCATCGACATAGAGGGATGTAACCTTTGTCCCGAAGAGTATAAAGATCAGAATAAGGGATATTATAAGGAGTCTGCCAAACCTGCCGAGCAATCTTTTACCCTGTTCTACCCTTTCTCTTGTTCATTTTTAATCCCTAATCGAAGAGAGGCATTACAGATTTTGCAGGTTGAAGATCGAGGCTGATATAGACCTCTGAATTTTTTGTCAACTCTTTAAAACCGATTCTATCATCGAGATAATCTCGAACATCCTCCTTTTTTGAATAGACGTGTAAATATTCGATAAAGCCCCCGTACTGATCGCATTGGGAAAAGTCCCTTACAGGCCAGTATACACCAAACTCAAGGCCTTCTATTTTTTCTATTCTAAGGTCCTCTTTTTTCATGAGTTTTAAATATCTTGGGAGGTATCTCTGAAAAACCACCGCGAACCTCCCTTCCCCGTTTGTTTTGTTCACATCAAATACAATCTCCATTGGCCTTATATTTACCATAAGATAGGGGATTCTCTCACCCCTTGTGTTTGTTAGATAGGTGAACCCTATACCTTCTTTATAAACGTCTATACCTCCTTCTCTTAAACGCCTATATATGGCCCTTAAGGTATCATCGTTTTCCGTGTAGAGTCTTTTCAGTTCCGGATGTTCATAGTATGTCTTAAAGCTCTCCTGCTCGGTCTTTGCCACGTAGACTGCACCTGTTCCACAGGAACATAACATAAGGATTAAAACCAATAATAAGACTATCTTTTTCATCTCAGACCTCTTTTTTAAGCATATCTACGACCTCTCGAAGCTCCTCTTTTATCTCTTCTATTATGCTTTTCCTCTCCGCCATATATCTCTTTGCCCCATCGATGGTAAACTTTTTCTCATATAGAAGTCTTTTTATTGTGAAGATAGTGTAGAGGTCTTTCTTTTTATACAGCCTCTGACCCTTTGTGCTCTTTAATGGTTTTATATCTTTGAATTCCTGTTCCCAGTAGCGCAATACATGGGGTTTCAGGCCGGTGATATTACAGACCTCCTTTATCCTGTAAAACACCCTATCTGGGATATCAGGAATCATGATTATCTTATGTCTCTATTTATCTCGTCCTTTAGTACCTGGCTCAATCTATAGTTTAAAACCTTTCTTTTGCTTATCTCTATCTCTTCCCCTGTCTGCGGGTTTCTCCCCCTTCTGGATCTCTTCTCTTTAACTATAAAATTTCCAAAACCGGACAGCTTTACATTCTCCCCACTGGCAAGGGTCTTCTTTATAATATCAAAAAATGCGTCCACCAAGTCGGCACATTCTCTCTTGGAAAGGCCAAGCCTTTCATATACACTTGAAACTATCTCTGATTTTGTCATATACGTGAACCTCCTTTATTTCTATCGCAAAATCCTATTATTTTTATCTCCCAAAGTTCTTAACTCCTAAGTTTTAACTCCTCAAAACTATACCATCGATAGCGGTAAGCCTCTTCACTATTTCATCTTGTATCTTATTTACCTCCTCATCTTTCAATGTATCCTCGTAGGACTGGAAGAGGACTCGAAAAGAGATGCTCCTTCTCTCCTTCCTGAACATATCGAAGACACCGACGGACACAATGAAGGGGGACACCTCCTTTATCATTCCCATCACTTTTGAAACGGGTATACTCTCATCGATATAAAAAGAGAAGTCCCTTATCACATGGGGGTATCTCGGTATGGGATTATATTTTCTCTCTAAATTTCCCATTTTCATCACCTTGTCAAACATCAACTCCCCACAGTACACCCTTTGTTCTATTCCATAAGCCTTAAGGACCCCCTCTTTTACCTCCCCAAGCCAGCCTATCTTTTCTTCACCGAGGTGTATATCCCCACTTACTGAGCTGTTTAGAAAAGGCTCTGTTCCTTTTCTAAATTCGACATCGAGGTTAAATATTCTAAGTAACCCTTCTATAACCCCCTTTAGGTCAAAAAAATCATACTCAGGGGGGGAACCCTTCCAGAAATAATCCCTCTCCCTTCCGGTTATAGCAAGGGCGAGGGAGTGGTATTCCAAGGGGAGTCCTTCCTCTCTTTCTATAAATATCTTCCCTATTTCAAAGAGTTTCAGGTTCTTAGAGCCCCTGTTCAGGTTATAGGCTATGTTCTTCATTAAACCCTGGGCAATGAAGGTCCTCGTTGCCTCAAGCTCTTTCGATATAGGGTTTAAGATCATGACACATTTGCGCCTCTCATCATCATCGGGTATGACAAAGTTGTCCAGGTCTTTTCTACTGAAAAAGGAAAAATTTATCACCTGGTAGAATCCTGCCGAATAAAGGTATTGCCTTGTCTCTGAAAGGAACCTGTCTTTTTTACTCGATATCAAAGGTTGTATGCTTGTCACAGGTGTGGTTGCCGGGATATGTTCATATCCGTGTAGCCTTGCAACCTCCTCGATCACATCCATATACTCGTTTATATCGTGCCTGAAACTGGGGATGGATACAATAAACCCCTCATCTTCTTCCCCCACCACATTTATATCTATCGATGCGAGCAATCTTCCGATCTCCTCAGGGCTCAGTATGATGCCCAGCACATCGTTTATCCTTCCGTATTTCACAAAAATTCTCTTTTTTTCCTCTTTTTTAAATGCCTCTTTTTTCCCATCGAGAACATGGCCCCCCGAAAGCATATGCATGAGGTATATCGCCCTCTTTCCAGCGTACTCAACGGTATCCACATCTATACCCTTCTCAAATCGCAAAGAGGCTTCCGATTTTATCCCGAGTCTCCTTGCGGTACTTCTTATAAAGAAAGGGTTGAAAAAAGCGCTCTCAAGGGCAACTGTCTCTGTGTCCTCCCCTATCTCAGAGTTCTCACCTCCCATGATGCCTGCAATGGCTACAGGGCCATGGCCGTCGCATATAAGGAGGTCTCCCGGGATAAGACCCCTCTCCTGACCATCCAGGGTGCGGAAGGTCAGATTAGAGTCGGCAACCTTGACCTCGATCCTTCTTTCCTTTAATTTTTCATAATCAAAGGCGTGGAGAGGTTGGCCTAACTCGAGCATCACATAGTTCGTGACATCAACGATCGAATTTATGGGTCTCATACCGCATTTTATTATCCTTCTTCTCATCCAGTAAGGCGATTTATTTACTTTAATCCCCTTTATCATCAAAAGAACGTATCGGGGACACGCATCCAGGTCTTTCACATCGAGGGATATAAAATGTTCGACCCCCTCATCCCCATCTGTTACGTATTCGAAGGAGGGGAGCTCGATTTTTTTATCCATAATGGCAGCCACTTCCCGGGCGATACCGTATATGGAAAGGCAGTCTCCCCTGTTAGGAGGTACGTTTATTTCAAAGACGGTATCCCTTAGGCTTTCAACGGTCTCAAGTTTATCTCCTGGCCTTGCATCACCGTTTAAGATAAAGATACCGCTTTGGTCATCGGACAAACCGAGCTCTTTTTCTGAGCAGAGCATACCGTATGAGGTTATGCCTTTTATCTCTTTTTTCTCAATTATTGCGCCACCGGCGAGGCAGGCCCCAATCAATGCTACAGGCACCTTTTTTCCTGCCTGAACGTTTTCCGCACCACAGACCACAGGTATCGCCCTCTCCCCTATATCGACCTTGCATACTTTAAGGCGTTCTGCCTGTGGATGGGGTTCTACTGTAAGGACATTCCCCACAACTACATTTTTAAAACTGAATTCTGCCTCCTCGATGTTTTCTACCTCAAGACCCCGCATTGTAAGTCTCTTTGCAAGCTCCTGGGGTTCCATATCGAGGGGTATAAATTCCTGTAACCATTCCAAAGGTACTCTCAATGTCCAACCTCAAAACTGTGATAGAAATCTCATATCGTTATAGTAGAATTGTCTGATATCATCTATGCCGAACTTTAGCATGGCGATTCTCTCAACGCCCATCCCGAAGGCAAAGCCCGTTATTTCTTCCGGATCATATCCTACTATCCTGAAAACCTGGGGATGGACCATACCGGAACCGAGTATCTCGAGCCAACCTGTGTTTTTGCAGACCCTGCAACCACTCCCCTGACAGATCACACATCCTATATCCACTTCTGCCGATGGTTCTGTAAAGGGGAAATAGCTCGGCCTGAAACGAAGGGGTGTTTTCTCTCCGAACATCTCGTGGATAAAAACAGTGAGGATCCCCTTCAGGTCAGAAAACCTAATATGTTTATCCACCATAAGCCCTTCCACCTGATGAAACATGGGGGTATGGGATATGTCGTTATCACACCTGTAGACTGCACCAGGAGCTATGATCTTCACCGGGGGGAGATGGGATTCCATTGTTCTTATCTGAACGGGGGACGTATGGGTTCTAAGGACAACCCCGGGTCTCACATAGAAAGTATCTTGCATGTCCCTGGCAGGGTGGTCCTTCGGGATATTCAAGGCCTCAAAGTTATAATAATCATACTCAATATCAGGCCCCTCTGCCACCGAAAACCCGAGAGATGTGAATATCTTCACGATCTCTTCAAGGGTCTGGGTCAAAGGATGGCTTCTTCCCACAATGGGTATCGCCCCGGGCATTGTCACATCTATCCAGGAGGCAAGTTCTTTCCTCCTCTTCTCTTCCATCTCAAAATGGGTCTTTAACTCCTCAACCTTCTCTTCTGCCCATAACTTTAATTCATTTATCTCTCTACCGTAATTTCTCCTCTCCTCCTTGTCGAGGGATTTGAGTCTCTCTATCAACTCTGAGAAAAGTCCTTTCCTACCCAGTATGGCGATTCTAAACTGATTTAAAGATGATAGATCCTTAACCGATGATAATTCCTGCTCTATCTTTGTCCTTATTGACCCTAACTCCATTTAATCCAAACCCTCTTTTAAGCCCGCCTTAGATTCATCAGATTTATGGAAGCACCTGCTTTACCTTTGCAATTACCGCCTCAAAACCTATCGGATCCTTTGCCGCCATCTCGGCTAAGGATTTCCTGTTCAAACCTATGTTTGCGATCTTTAAGCCGTTAATAAACCTGCTGTATGATAGGCCATGGGCCCTGCAAGCGGCATTGATCCTTACGATCCATAGAGACCTGAAGTCCCTCTTTTCCAACCTTCTGTCTTTATAAGCATAGCTCAAAGACTTAAAAACAGCCCTTTTTGCCACACTGTAGGTCGTCCTTCTACTTGCGTACATCCCTTTCGCAAGCTTTAAAATCTTTTTTCTTCTTCTTCTCGCTTTGAATCCTCTTTTTGCCCTTGGCATTTTTACACCTCTTTTACATTTTTACATTTTATAAATAAGGAATGAGATTCTTTATTCTCTTTGCATCTGCAGGGTGAACCTTATCAGGTTTTGATAATCTTCTCTTCATTTTAGGGGTTTTAGATGAGAGGAGATGGCTATGATAGGCCTTAGACCTCATAATCTTCCCTGTGGCCGTCACCTTTACCCTCTTTGCCAGTCCTCTATGTGATTTTAACTTAGGCATAACTCTCTCCTTTTAATTTATATTGGGGCGAACACCATCACAATATTTCTTCCGTCAAATTTCGGCTTCTGCTCCAGTTCACCCACATCCTTTACTCCATCTATGATCTTCTGGGCGAGCTTTTCTCCCATATCCACATGGAATATCTCCCTGCCCTTGAACATGATGATGACCTTCACCTTGTTTTCATCCTCAAGAAATTCCCTTATATGTTTAATCTTGAAGGTGAGGTCGTGGTCCTCTATTTTCAAACCGAGCTTCATCTCCTTTACCTGGATGACGGTCTGTTTCTTTTTTGCCTCCTGCGCCTTTTTTGCGATCTGGTATTTATATTTACCGTAATCCATAATCTTACAGACAGGAGGGTTTGTCTTTGAAGCAACCTCAACGAGATCAAGCCCATGCTCCCTGGCGATTTTTATTGCCTCATGGGTTGGGACTATCCCGAGCTGCTTCCCGTTCTCATCGATTAACCTTACCTCATGCACCCTTATCTTTTCGTTTATGTTTATATCCTTTATACTATCCTTGACAATAAAACTCACCTCCTCAACCTGTTATCTTCCTTTACTCTCCATATAAAATCCTCAACCTTTATATCCTTTAATTCTTCCCCGTCCCTCATCCTGACCGTAAGAGTCTCTTTTTCCATCTCCCTTTTTCCTGATATTGCCATGTAGGGAACCTTTTTTACTATACCCTCTCTTATCTTGAGACCAAGCTTTTCGTTCCTGACGTCGAGTTCTACCCTCAAACCCTCATCAACCATTCTCCCGTAGACTCTCTTAACATATTCTATCTGCTCTTCGGTGATATTCATCAAAACAACCTGGACAGGGGAGAGCCATACAGGAAATTTCCCCCCGTAGTGCTCAATCAAGATACCTATAAACCTCTCTAAGGCACCGAGGATCACCCTGTGGAGCATAACGGGTTTTTTTCTCTTTCCGTCATGATCCACATAATAGAGGTCAAACCTCTCGGGAAGGGCAAAATCACACTGAATGGTAGCGCATTGCCATTTTCTCCCTATGGCGTCTTTCAGCTTCACATCTATTTTTGGCCCGTAGAATGCCCCATCCCCTATATTCAAATCAAAGGGTATACCCTCTCCCTTCAAGACATCCTTCAGTATGTTTTCCGCTTTGTCCCAATCTTCGAGGCTACCTATAAACTTTTCCGGTCTTGTGCTGATCTCCATCTCATACTCAAAACCGAAGATTTTCATCGTATCCCTTATGAAATCGATGATGTTCTTTATCTCTTCGTATAGTTGATCCTGCCTTAAAAAGATATGGGCATCATCCTGGGTAAATTCCCTGACCCTCAATAGGCCATGGAGGACCCCGGACTTTTCGTGTCTGTTCACTGTCCCGAGTTCAAAATATCGTAAGGGGAGGTCCCGATAGCTTCTTATTTCTGATCTATAAACCATAATATGGGATAGGCAGTTCATCGGTTTGATACCGTAATCCACATCATCTATCTTTGTAAAATACATATTTTCTCTGTAATTTTCAAAATGGCCCGACCGTTTCCACATATCGAGTTTTAGGATATGGGGACCATATACAAACTGGTATCCCCTCTTTAAGTGTTCCTTCCTTTCAAAATCCTCAAGGAGATATCTGAGAATCGCCCCTTTCGGATGGTAGATGACAAGTCCTGCCCCAACCTCTTCTGAAATACTGAAGAGGTCGAGTTCTTTCCCGAGTCTTCTATGGTCTCTTTTCTTAACCTCTTCAAGGAAATTGAGGTACCTCTCGAGGGATTCCCTGTCAGAAAAGGCAGTGCCGTAAATCCTTGTGAGCATCTTATTCTTCTCGTTTCCCTTCCAGTAGGCACCGGCAAGGGATAGGAGTTTGAATGCCTTTATATAGGCCGTGGAAGGAACATGGGGTCCCCTACAGAGGTCCGTAAAATCACCCTGTGTATAGAGAGTAACCTCATCATCCTCTATATCCTGCAAGAGTTCTACCTTATAAACCTCCCCCATCTTATTGAAGAACTCCAGGGCATCATCCTTTCTTACAACCTTTTTGACAATGGGCAAATCTCTTTTTGCGATCTCCATCATCCGTTCTTCTATCTTTTTAAGGTCCTCCTCGGTGAATCCTGGGTCATAATCAAAGTCATAGTAAAAACCATTCTCTATGGAAGGTCCAATCGCTATCTTTACCCCTGGATAGAGTTCTTTGACAGCCTGCGCCATCAGATGGGATGCGCTATGTCTCAATATATCGAGTTCTTCCTGTTTCTCCAAAACGTTATCTCCTGCCATTTTTTACAGGTTCCACTTCCAAAACTATAAAATCGATTGAGTGATATTCTTACCATTTTGTCTTTTCCTTGTCAATTCAAAGATATAGAAATTTTTTTGTCATCATTAAAGAGGGACAAAAAAAGGGATAAAGAAATATTGACATTTTTAAATTTTACTATATAATATTTGTAGGCTGGTTCAGGCACTCCCCCCCCCGTAATCGCCAACCAGCTCGCCACGGTGTTAAACCGTGGCTTCTCCTTTTTTATAGGCATAATTTATAGGTTGCCATCCCGCCTATTTGCTAATCTTTACAATAGGGTATGTTACAACCCCCTTCCGTAATCACCCTTGTTGATATGTCCTTAGGGGTTGATACCCTTCCGTGGTGGACAGAAGGTGGGATGTTTCCAGACTTATACTCCTCGTAGTCGGGATCCCATGGAAAGATAAGACATTCCACCCCTCCGATTTTTATAAGCAATGACAACACAGGGGTCTTATCGCAATCATAGGCGTATCTTACCGCCTCTTCTTTATTTTTGAGATGGCATATATCCTCCAAAATCTTTAGGGTAGGGGGGCTTAACACAATCTTTTTTCTTAAGTTCTCAACGAGTGCATCATACGGGGTTATCCATAAACCCTCTGTGATCTCTTTTCTATCGGCACTGGGGATCTGTCCCTCGGGGCAGAAGGAGAGAAAAAAATGGGTATTGAAACGGATTGGTCTTGCCTCCGGGGTAATCCAGTGGGCAAAATGGTAGAGCCTGTCTATCCCGTAGAGCAGACCTTCTTTCTCTGCAATCTGCCCCATGGTGATCTCTTTTCTGTGAAGTTGCACCCTGTAACGATTTAACCTCTCCGCCGTCTCTTCATCTTTTATGACAAAGGGTTTTCCTTCTTTGTTATAGGCAATTAACACCCCTGCCTCTTCGAATAGCTCCCTTATCCCTGCTACATAAAAGGGTATGAGGGCTTTTTTTGATTCATCATCCGGTAGGCCCGAACAGAACTCTAATATCTCCTCGTTATAATCTTCCCTGTCCACAACCCCTCCAGGGAAGACATAGTTGTTACCCATAAAGACACTCTTCTCATGTCTCTTAACAAGAAAAACCTCGAGACCTCCCTGGGCTTTATCCTTTAACAGGACAACGGTGGCAGCGTTTCTCGGTACAGGGGGCATTGCACAAGTATAAACTTATCTTATAAATTACTCAACCTTAAATGCCTGTTCCATGCCTATATATTTTTTTCTCAGCTTTGTCTTCTCTATCTTTCCTGTTGGGTTTCTCGGTACCTCCCCGAAAAAGACTTTACGGGGTCTCTTGTATTTTGGTAACCTTTCACTGTATTGAAATATCTCCTCCTCGGTAAGAACCATCCCTGGTACCATATCAATCACCACCGCAACGATCTCCCCGAGCCGCTCATCGGGGACACCTATGGCGGCCACATCCTTTACCGCAGGGTGTGTATGGAGAAAGTTCTCCACTTCAACGGGAAAGACATTCTCCCCTCCTGTGATTATCACGTCTTTTTTACGGTCAACGATATATATAAAACCATCCTCATCCTCTCTCGCCATATCCCCTGTATAAAGCCAGCCCTCTTTTAATGTCTTTGCCGTTGCTTCGGGGTTTTTATAATATTCCCTCATTACACCGTTTCCTCTGACTATCAGTTCCCCCGTTGCCCCTTTGGGTACATCCCTGCCATCTTCATCCACTATTCGGGTCTCCCAGTTAAACCCCGGTCTTCCTATGGCACCAACCTTGTGTGTGTTTTCAATGCCAAGATGGACGCAGTTCGGGCCTGTTGCCTCACTCAAGCCGTAGGTCGTATCGTACGCCATTTGGGGAAAATATTTCCTCCAGTGGGTAATCAAGGAAGGAGGGACAGGCTGGGCCCCTATATGCATGAGGCGCCACTGGGATAGGTTGTAATCCTCGAGTCTCAGTTCACCCCTATCGAGATTCACAAGAATATCCTGTGCCCAGGGGACGAGGAGCCACACAATTGTTCCCTTCTCTTCACTTACCGCCTCGAAAATCCACTTTGGTGATACCCCCTTGAGTATAACCGCAGCACCGCCTACAATCAGGCTACCAAACCAGTGCATCTTTGCCCCTGTATGGTAAAGGGGCGGTATAAGGATAAAAACATCATCTTTTCTCTGGAAGTGGTGCATGCACTCCGTAATTGAGGCGTTTGCCATATTGAGATGGGTTAGGAGTATAGGTTTTGGCTTACCTGTCGTGCCCGAGGTGAAATATAAACCGCATGGGTCTTTAAATGTAATCTCAACGTCAGGGGGTGTTGGTTTTGATGCTGATAGAACGGTTTTGAAAGACTCTGCATAGGGGGGAATATTTTCCCCTACACAGATGAACCTTTTTACGGTGGTAAGGTCTTTTTTTATGGGCTCTATCCTCGGCGTAAACTCTTCACCAAAGATAAATATGTCCTCTTCGGCCACATCTGAACAGTATTTTATATCTTCACTTGTAAAACGGAAGTTAAGGGGTACAACCCAGGCCCCTGTCCTAATGATCCCAAAATAGGCAATAAGCCAATCTATAGAGTTGTTCATAAGATGCATTACCTTATCGCCCTTTTTTATCCCCATAGAGATCAGGCCGTTGGCAAATCTGTTTGCCCTTTCATCAAAATCCTTCCAGGTTATAACACTCCTTTTCCCCTCTCCAGGGACCCTCTCTACCAAGGCAGTATCGTCAGGATATAACCTACCGTTTCTTGCAAGCATTTCCCCTATATGGATATTTATATCCCCCATAACCCCCTCCTTTTTTTAAAAATTCATGGTTTGAAACACTTATCCACATTTGCCCCCAGCAGATGGGAAAAATCCCTTGCACTTTGCCCAACCAAACTACCAAACTCTTTGATCTTATTCTCCGGAAATGTTCCCATGATGAAGATCGTCCCAAATAACCTATCCTGGGAATCGAAGACAGGGGATGCTATTACATTTATACCAGGATTGAGCTCCCCCATGTCAAAGGCATAACCTGCCTTTCGAGTCTCTATAATGTCCTTTTCGAGCCTTTTTCTGTCGAATTTTGAGGTATCACCATAAAAAAAGAGCCTTTTTTGACTCAAAATCCTTTCTACCTCCTCTTTTGGGAGGTAAGATACGATGGCCTTTCCATGGGCACCGTGGGTCAGATGAAAACGGTAACCCAGTTTTATCGTAACACTTATATTCTCTTCCCACTCCTTTCTTGCTACCACATAGACATTGTCGTTATTTATTAGCCCGAAAAGGGCCGTGCTTCTGCAGCCTCGGGCAAGATTTTCAAGATAGGGTCCGACAACCTCCCCATAGTTTAAATTATCGAGGACCCTCCTCGAGAGGGAGAGTAGTCCAAGGCCAAGGGAATACGTCTTCCCCTTTGGATCCTTCTGGACAAAACCGTATCTCTGCAACGTGTTGAGTATGGAATAGCCCTTGCTCTTATGTATGCCGAGGGACTTACATATATCGGTTAGGTTTACCCTGTTTGAACTGTGTTTCGCAAGATATAGGAGTATCCTTGAGGCCTGATCAACGGCAGGAACGGTGCCTGTATATTCTGACATCTTCTCTTCCTCTAAACTTTTTATACCTCTTTCCTACTTTTCATCCCCTGGTATTATCGCATTGAACCTGCACACCTGGGTACAGATCCCGCAGCCCACACACTGATCAGGATTTATAAATACCGTCCCCTTTCTCTTCTCCCTCCCCTTTTCTGTATCGTCTATCGGCCTCCAGGCGATAGCCGGACAATTTATATCGAGACATGCCCTGCAGCCCCTGCACACCTCGAGGTCAACGGTATAGAACGGATGGATGAATTTATCTTTAGGGGAGGCCCTCCTGAGAAGCATACAGGGACTGTTAACGGTTATGATAACCGAAGGGGCATCCCTCATAAGTTCCTCTTTAACAACCTTTTCCGTTTCTTCTAAGTTGTAAGGGTTCACCTTTCTTATATGTTTAACCCCAAGGGAACTCACAAGTTTTTCGTAATCAACGGTCTCTGCCCTCTCCCCCCGTATTGTATAACCTGTCCCAGGATGTTCCTGCTGGCCTGTCATAGCTGTTATACCATTGTCAAGGATAATGGTTGTGGAGTAACCCCCGTTGTATACCGCATTCATAAGGGGCGTGATCCCTGAGTGGAGAAACGTAGAATCCCCTATCACTGAGCAGACCCTTCCAAGGGCTGCCTTACCTAAAACCTTCCCTGCCCCATAGGCACCCCCTACACCTGCCCCCATGCAAGTCGAGGCATGCATCGCTGATAAAGGCGGTGCCACAGCCAGGGCGTAACAACCTATGTCTCCGAAGACAAATACACCCAGTTTTTTGAGTATATAGAAGAGGGGTCTGTGGGAACATCCTGCGCAGAGGTTTGGTGGCCTTCTCGGGAGCTGACTTGTATCAAACCTCACCTCAGGGCCTCTATAAGCCTTCTTCTTAATGGCCTTGGTCAGTACCCTCTCGATGATCTCAGGGGTTAATTCTCCAATGTTAGGGATAAGATCCTTTCCGTGCCATATTTTATAACCCATGGCTTTGATCTCCGTTTCAAGAAACGGGTCGAGTTCCTCCACGACAACCACTTTTTTTACGCTACTGAAGAAACGGGAGAGGAGCATTTTTGGAAGGGGCCATACCATACCCAGTTTTAGAAAAGAATATTCAGGGAATACTTCTTTTGTGTACAGATAGGAGACCCCTGAGGTAATAAAGCCTATTGAACTGTCGTTTATCTCCATCAGATTGAAGGGAAACTCGCCATCCCCGTATTCAGAAAGCATGTCCGTCCTTTTCTCAACCAGTTTTCTCCTTTCCCGGGCATACATGGGCACCATAACGAGTTTCGGGGTATCGTTCTTATCGAGACCCATCTCGATATTTGGGACCACCCTTTCTCCAATATCCACAGGGGAATCACAATGGGAGACCCTTGTCTCACTCCTCATAAGTACAGGGGTGTCGAATCTTTCACTTATCTCAAAGGCGAGTTTTGTGAATTCCTTACATTCCCAAGGGTCTGAGGGCTCAAGCATCGGAACTTTCGCAAATCTTGTCCAGTTCCTGCTATCCTGCTCGTTCTGCGAACTGTGTTGACCCGGGTCGTCTGCCACAACTATCACAAACCCCCCTTTCACCCCGGTATAAGAGATGGTCATAAAAGGGTCTGACGCCACGTTCAAACCCACATGCTTCATACATGCGATGGCCCTCGCACCGGCAAGGGACGCACCGTGGGCCACCTCAACGGCAACCTTTTCGTTGGGGGACCATTCGGTATAAATATCCCCCAATTTTGTAAGCTCTGCCATAATCTCGCTACTCGGTGTCCCAGGATAGGCGCTGCCAAAAGATACCCCTGCCTCCCATGCCCCCCTTGCAATAGCCTCATTACCCTGCATGATCTTTTTCACGTTTTCCCCTTTTCGAAATTTGGTATCATTTTATTCTATATACAGAATAATGTTTTATAACTGGAAAATCATAAACAATGGAAACTCCGTTGTCAACACAAATCATTATCTTTTAGTCTCGAACAAAAATCGACTCTTATGGCTTGACGGCGAGTGGTGATAACCGTTATACTGTCTTCCGATAGCTCTGCTTTTTATGGATCTTGGGTAATATATGGATGAGAGAAGGCGGTTTTTCGAGGAGAGTGCAACGGGATGGGATGATGACCATACAAGACACATTTCTCCCGAAAGACTACGTGAAATCGTAAGTCTTTTCTCCATCAACGATGGTGATTATATACTCGATGTCGGATGCGGGACAGGTATTCTTCTGCCCTATCTATTTGAGGTAAAAGGCAAAGGAAGGCTCGCTGCCATCGATTTTTCCTTTAATATGATTAAGGTTGCCCGCATGAGGTTAGCATACATGGGTATTTCCTTTGTCAACGGAAGTGTCTCTGCCATCCCTTTCCAGGATAGGGTATTTGATAAAGTCGTATGTTTTTCTGCATTTCCCCACTTCCCCGATAAAAAAAGGGCCTGCGATGAGATGGCAAGGGTATTAAAACAGGGTAGTAGGTTATATATCGCCCATATCCATAGCAGTTATGAGATAGAAAATCTCCACAGAGGGATAGGGGGTGCTGTAAAAGAAGACAGACTCCCTGACCCGAAGGCCATGGAGGAGCTTTTGCAAAAATCGGGTTTTATCCATATATCGATAATAGATGAGCCGGGAAAATATATAGCCCAGGGTATTAAAAGGTAATAATAATGGCTGTACTTCCGAAAAAAAAGAGGGAAAACCGTCCAGAGACAGTTTTGAATATCGGTGTCAACGCATGAACATCACCTCCGCCTTTCAGCTTCCCTTTATCCAGTATGCCTTTATAGCCGTTTTATTTGCCGGCATCGCCTTTCCCCTGATAGGGGTCTTCATCATATCCTTGAACCTTGTTCCTTTAAGGTTTGCCATGATGCATATCGCCCTTTTAGGGGGGGCAATGGGTCTTTTTTTCGGGACCGACCCGATTTTCTTTGCCCTTCTCTTCTGCGGGATCGCATCGATAGGGTTGGGCCCTCTCTCGGATAAGACCCAGATGGGTCTCGGTATCCTCTCAGGTTTTTTCATGACCTTAACCCTTGCGATCGCTTTTATACTCTTCTACAAGGGGCAGATTAACGTCCTCCAGGCGTTCAGCATACTCTGGGGTAATATCCTCGCCTTGAACACCTTGGATCTTTTCATGGTGATTTCGGCGAGTCTTTTTATCATGGCTATGGTCTTTCTCCTCTTCAAAGAGATCCAGGCAATACTCTATGATAGGGAGACAGCCCTTGCCGTTGGCATACCGGAAAAGAAGATATACTATCTGATCGTCTTTGTCCTCGGTATATCTATCGCCGTCTCCATGAGACTGATAGGGGCCCTTCTTGTTGATGCCTTTGTCCTCTTGCCGGCCATCGCTGCCCATCTTGTGGCGAGGAGTTTAAAACAGATGTTTTTTTTCGCCTCCTTTTTTGGGGTTTTGTCCGGTTTAAGCGGTCTTCTAATCTCTTTGGTGGTGGATCTCCCTTCCAGTTCTACCATCATCCTTATCTCATCGGCGATCGTGATTATCTGTATATTATCAGGGAAAAGGCTTCACCGTAATATAAATGACATCATTCAAAGAAAGGGGATCGTATGAAAAAGATCTTTAATCCGTTTTGGTTGACTCTTTTTTCTATAGTAGGGTGTATACTTCTTCTCTTTCTTCCCTCAAAAGGGGTTGCGGCGTATCCTGAAAGGCCTATTCAGCTTATAATTCCAAATGTGGCCGGGGCACAGATGGATATAACGGGGAGGATTCTCGCTGAGGAGATGGAGAAGTATATAGGGGTGAAGATAATACCTTATAATAAACCCGGGGCAGGGACGGTTCTTGGCACCGATGCAGCCCTTAGGTCCAAAAAGGATGGATACACTATTCTTTTCACGAGTGCCGCATCCTTTGTCTATGCCCCTGCAACAAACCCCGATGTGGTTCGCTATGACCCCATCAAGGACGCCGAACCTTTGGGCCTCTATTTCTTCTTTCCCCATACGATTACCGTTAGATCCGATGGGCCATGGAAAAACTTCAACGAATTTATAGACTATTCAAAAAAGAACCCGAATAAAATAAGGATAAGTACAATAGGGGTAGGCTCAACACCCCATTTTATCATCGAGATGATCCAGTCTCTAACAGGAGGGAAATTTACCCACGTTCCCTTTGAAGGGGGGGAGTCGACGATCACAGCCCTTCTCGGGAACCATGTTGAAGCCACCTGTGAGGCCCTTTCAAAGGTAAAGCCCCACATGGATGCAGGCAAGCTGAGATCCATCCTCATAACGAGCAAGATGCCGAGCTATCCCGATATACCGACAACCACGGAACTCGGATACAAGCAGGCCCTTCCTGCAAGCTGGTTTGCGATGTTTGCCCCAGCCGGCATACCCGATGAGGCAAAGAAGGTCCTCGTACCGGCCATTGAAAAGGCGGTAAAGAATACCAAAAAGAGGGTGGATCAGATGGGCAACATAGTAGTATATAAGACCCCAGAAGAAATGAAAAAGATGATACAGGAGGAGTTGAAGCTCGCCATGGAAGTGGCGGTAAAAATGGGGTTGAGAAAGAAGTGATGCTGGACGCAGAAAGTAAGGATGCAAAAAGGCACGGCCTTGAAAGAAAACGGATCATATTGTATGATTTTAAAAATAGTATGGAGGTTTCTCAGATGAAAACGAAGAGTGTATGTCTATCTACGATATTTTTTATTCTCTTTTCCCTCTTATTTTTGACCACCGTCTGCTCGGCAGGCTATCCCGACCGACCGATTCAACTTATAATACCTTACGTTCCAGGCGCAACGGGGGATATAACGAGCAGGATGCTCGCAGAGGAGATGGAAAAGATACTCGGCGTTAAGATCATCCCCAACAATAAGCCAGGGGCGGGGACTGTCCTTGGGGCCGAGGCCGCTATTAGGTCCAAAAAGGATGGATATACATTATTCTATGGCGGTGCCTCCCCTTTTGTGTACGCCCCTATAGCGAACCCCGATGTCGTTAAATACGACCCTGTAAAGGATGTTGAGCCCCTTGGGTTTCACTATTTTTTCCCAACTGTGGTAGGTGTAAAGGCAGATGCCCCATGGAAGGACTTCAAGCAGTTCGTTGAATACGCAAAGAAAAACCCCGGCAAAATCAGAATCAGTTCTATAGGTGTCGGTTCATCCACACATTTTGCCATAGAGATGCTCCAGTCGATCACGGATATAAAGCTCACCCATGTTCCTTTTGAAGGGGGTGAAGCGACCGTTACCGCGGTGATGGGTGGTCATGTAGAAGCCACCCTCGACGGTTTCGGCAAACTAAAACCCCATGTTGAGGCGGGCAGGATGAGAATCCTCCTCATAGACCCGAAAAAACCGACTCATCCCGAAATCCCTACCTTGAAGGAACTGGGATACAAACAGGGACTCCCAGCCACATGGTTTGCCCTGTGGGCCCCTGCAGGCATACCCGATGAGGCAAGAAAGGTTCTGATCCCCGCGGTAGAGAAGGCGGTAAAGGCTACAAAGGCGAGGATCGATGCCTTTGGTAGCATCTGTGAGTATAAAACACCGGAGGAGACGAGAAAGTTGAGAGACACCGAATACAAACAGATATACGAAATAGCCCTGAAGATGGGGATAAGAAAAAAATAGGATAACCCGATAAAATGGAAAAATCGGACAGATGGAGTGCCCTTTTCTGGCTTCTCTTCTCTATATTTATCGCATACGAATCCTTTAAGATGGGCCTGGGTCAGGTGAATCAGCCTGGCCCCGGATTTTTGTTCTTCTGGACGAGTATATTCATTGCGATTCTTTCATTGATCGTTATGGCAAAGACCTTTGGGAGGAAATCTTCTAAGGATACGAAGGAAAAGGGCAAGGCAGAGGGGACATCTAACTGGACAAAATTGATTTCTGTCCTTATAGCCCTTTTTTTATACGCATTCTTCATGGAACGTCTCGGTTTCATAATCGTTACCTTTCTACTTTTTTTGTTTCTCCTCGGTTTTATAGAGAGGAAGAGGTGGTGGTACGCCCTTTTGTTGAGTGTCCTGGTCGCGGTCCTCTCATACCTTCTTTTTGAGACAGGGCTTAAATCTCAACTCCCCAAGGGGATACTCGAATCTCTGATGTATAAATTTTAGGATGTCAATATGGTCGAGATCATTCAGAATGTAGGTTATGGTTTTCAGGTTGCCCTTCAGCCGATAAATCTGATGTACTGTTTTGCAGGTGTGCTGATAGGTACCCTGGTGGGTGTCCTGCCAGGCTTGGGTCCTGCCGCCGCGATCGCCCTTCTTCTCCCCACAACTTTTAAAGTAGCCCCTGTATCGGCCACAATCATGCTTGCCGGCATATACTATGGAGCCATGTACGGCGGCTCAACGACATCGATCCTTGTAAATATCCCGGGGGAGGCCGCCTCTGTGGTTACCTGTCTCGATGGTTATCAGATGGCAAAAAAGGGGAGGGCAGGGGCTGCCCTTGGTATCGCCGCCTTTGGCTCTTTTATCGCAGGAACGATAGCCGTTATGGCCTTAACTATAGTAGGTCCTTTTCTATCAAATCTCGCCCTGGCCTTTGGCCCCCCTGAATATTTTTCGTTAATGGTCGTGGGTATTACGGTTTTGACGTATCTCAGCAGTGGCTCTATGATAAAATCCCTCATGATGGCAGGGGTTGGGCTTATATTGAGCGGAGTCGGTATGGATACCATAGCGGGAAAGTACCGTTTTACCTTCAATATACAGAGCCTTTTAGATGGTATCGGGGTGGTTCCTGTTGCCATGGGCCTCTTCGGTATTTCAGAAGTCTTAATAAACCTTGAAAAGGATATAAAAAGGGATGTTTTAACCACAAAGGTAAAAAACCTGTTTCCATCGATTAGAGATTGGGCTGAGTCTATATGGTCTATAATTAGGGGCTCGATCCTCGGTTTTTTTCTCGGCATAATCCCCGGGGGTGGGGCTGTTATCGCCTCCTTTGCCTCCTATGCTATCGAGAAAAAGGTTTCGAAAAGGCCTGAAGAATTCGGTAATGGTGCTATTCAAGGTGTAGCAGGCCCAGAGGCGGCTAATAATTCCGCTGCGGGCGGGGCTTTTATACCGCTTCTCACCCTCGGTATCCCTGCAAATCCGGTGATGGCCATCCTTCTCGGGGCCCTCATGATACACGGCCTCCAGCCCGGCCCCCTTTTGATGGTTAATGCCCCGGATCTTTTCTGGGGCACAATAGTAAGCATGTACATAGGCAACGGTATGCTCCTCGTCCTCAACCTCCCTCTGATACCCCTCTGGGTTAAGGTACTTAAAGTCCCGTATTATCTCCTCTATCCCCTTATCCTTTTATTCTGCCTAATAGGTTCCTATAGTCTTGAAAATTCGATCTCTGATGTTGTAATAATGCTCGTTTTTGGGGTGCTCGGTTTTTTAATGAAAAAGTTCGGATACGATGGGGCCCCTCTGATCCTTGCCCTTGTCCTTGGACAAAAACTTGAGACCTCTCTGAGAAGGGCCCTTATCATGTCACACGGAGGATTCTCCATATTCTTCACAAGGCCCATATCCCTTATGTTCTTGATCGTAGCGGCAATCCTTATTATCATCCCCATCCTGACCCAGAGAAAAAAATTATCGAGCCTCCCGGACGATTAAGGGTTATGTTTATGGGGAAAATAGGTTGAATCTATTTTTGACAGAAGGTCGAAGTATTCATGTTACCGTTTTATCGTATCTTCCAGTATACCCTTCAATCCTACATAGTCGACCTTTCCGGTGCCCAGCTTTGGTATCTCTTTTAAATAAAAAATCTCTTTCGGGTAGGCAAGTTCAGAAAAACCGTGCATTTTAAGCCTTTCCCTTACCTCTTTTATATCCAAGGAAGGATCATCCGTAACCAGAACAATCTTTTCACCCTTTTTTTCGTCCTTTACTGCAACAGTAGCGATACTCTTTTTATCCCCTAATTCCTTGATTAACGCCTCCTCAATGGCACTCAGGGAGACCATCTCACCGCTTATTTTTGAGAACCTCTTCATCCTCCCTATGATCCTTATAAAGCCATCCCCTGTTATCTCGACGATGTCACCGGTGTCATACCATCCCCCATCCTCTTCAATATACTTTTTGTTCGCCTCCTCGTTCTTTAGATATCCCTTCATCACGTTTTTTCCCTTAACAAAGAGGAGACCGGCATCCCCCTCTTTACCCTCAATACCCTCAACGGGTTTTATCCTGTATTCAATCCCCGGAAGGAATCTCCCTACGGTGCCATAACGGTACTCGAGGGGGTGGTTTATACTGATGATGGGGGAACATTCGGTTATACCGTATCCTGAAAAGACCCTTATTCCGTATGTCTTCGCATATCTCTCAAAGACAATGTCGCTTAAGGGCTCAGCCCCTGCGAAGATATAGCGTATGGTCTGAAAGTCATAGGGATGGGCCTTCCTCCAGTATCCATTCAAAAAGGTGTTGGTCCCCATAAGGATTGTGCATCCCTGGTCGTAGATGATCTCAGGAATGATCCTGTAGTGGAGAGGGCTTACATACAGGAATGTCTTCGCCCCGACAAACATGGGAAGGATAGTCCCTGTGATAAGCCCAAAGCTATGAAACATCGGCAGGGCGTTCATAAAATAATCGGAATCATTCACATCCACCTTCGTCAATGCCTGATGGATATTGGAGATGATATTCTCGTGGGAGAGACATACACCCTTTGGTTGCCCCTCTGAACCGGAGGTAAAGAGTATTACCGCCGTCTCCTTCTCATCCCCCTCCTTAAAGGCCCTGTATTTCGCTGCCCCGATATAATCGAATATCGCTCTTATCTTTTGGGGTACCCCCAGTTGATCTTTTAGATCCTCCAAAAAAAGTAATTTTTTCCCTTTTAAGGCAGCCTGATCGAGCTTTATCGTGTTTAAAAACTTTCGGGATGTCAGGATCAGTTCGAGGTCAGATATCTCAATTGCGTGTTCCAGGGCCCTTCGTCCCCCGGAATAGTTTAAAAACACAGGGACCTTTCTGAACAGCTGTAGACCCATAAAGATAAGGGCCGTGATGACAAGGTTGGGAAGGAGAATACCTATGTGCCTGTCTTTAAACCGTGAAATATAGCGTCCAAGGACAAAGGCACCTATCAAACCCCTCCTGTAACTTACGGTCGTTCCCGTTGCGTCCCTGTACAGGGTCTTTTTACCGTTTTTTTTACATATCTTTATAAACTCCGCGGAAAGGGTCGAGGGGGCGTTATTCGCCTCATATCCTATCTCGGAGAGAATCCTGTAGATTTCCTCTGCGGATCGTCTTTTTCTTTCCTTGGGGAGATATTCCTTAACGTTTACAGGTCTTTGGACCTTGCCTATCGTCATGGTTATGGGGGCAAAAATCCTCCTGCCCCCTTTTTTCCTCGAAAATATGGTGTCATAACCCCCTTTTATATGGATGGGCAGTATCTCTGCCTCTGTCTTATACGCCACAAAGCCGGTGCCTTCGTATATCTTCATTATACTACCCGTTCGGGTCATCCTCCCTTCCGGAAATATAAGAAGGGGTATACCTTCCATGACCTTTTCTATGACACCCTTCAGAGAATAGGGGTTCATAGAGTCTATGGGCACGGTATACCTATTTTTCATAAATGGTCTCAAAAGAATCTCCTGGGCCCTTTTCCTATCCACTATGATCTTGAATTTGAACTGAAGATACGTCCAAATGAGTAATCCATCGAGGAGACAGGTGTGGTTGGAGATGATTATGAGTCTGCCCGCCTTTTTAGGGACATTGTTTAGTCCTATGATCTTTATGTTATGGAAAATACGGAAATATAGCTTGAAGATATAACGGGCTGCCGATTCGTACAATTCTCTAAAGAAGGGCCCGGGGCGGATCTTCCCCTTATCTTTCATCGCCTCTTTCATCGGTTAAAAAATTCTTCGAGGATCGCACTAAAATTTCTCTCGATCGTCTTTTTTCCCTTCAGTATCTCTCCATGACCGGGGATCATGAGATCCGCATCAAAACGGGATAGACGTTCGATACTCTCTTCAAGGGCGTCTATATCTCCACCCTTAAAATCTGTCCTGCCCACCCCGAGATAAAAGACCGTATCCCCTGTTATCAATACCCCTTCGTCCTCCCAGTATAGACATATCGAACCCGGGGAGTGACCGGGGGTATGGATCACCCTGAATCTCTTCCCGGAGATCTTTAATTCCCCCTCTCCCAAGAGGAGTTTTATCGGCGTCTCAGGTATCCTTGTTCCTGTGGCGATAAAAAGCTCTTTGCCATCATTTAATAGATATTCATACTCCTTTTCTCCCATGCCTACAAGGAGATCTCTGTCAAAACCCGATATCGCCTCAATGTGGTCGGGATGACAGTGGGTGCAAAGGATGCATTTCACCGAATTTACATCCTTCCCGTCGATCGCCATCCCCTCGATTATATGGCCAAAGAGGTGCATATGACCGGGGTCTATTATCAACGGTAGTTCCCCGTCTATGAATACGGTGTTACAGTTATTCTCCCTGTAAGATGTCCAGGGATACACATATAGGTCTTTCGATATTCTCACTTATCCTCCCCTGTTATCATTTTCTCCGGTTCCACATCCATAATCCTCTCCACGGTATGGAGGATACTCTCCCCCTTTTTTACCTCAATAACCGATATATAAGGGCCTTCTTGTTTCCCGTAATAGCCTATCAGGTTTGCCGCTAATCTTAAGTTTACCCCATCGAGTATACCTTTGACAATCCCGACAGGACCCCTGAAACCGAAAGGGTATAGTAGGGCATAAGGCGCTATCCATAATGACTCGAGCATCTCGTTTTCCCTCTGGTTTCTGCCGAGGATAAGTTTTGTGGAAGTGTTAAGCCAGAAGTGGCGACCGATACTTAGAAGCTCAATATCCCTTTCCGTAAACCCTTGATCCCTCTCAAAGAGGTTCTTAAGTTTTATCGCATAAATAGGGTCTGTAAGAAGGCACCCCCCGGCAGGACTCCCAAAGGCACTCAGTTTAAATTCACTGGCAAGTCTATACTGGATAGCCCTCGACCTTCCCGAAATATCGAGAAGCCTCTCCCTTTCAACCACACCTTCTATCTCAGGCAATGTGGGGGGAAAATACTTTGCCGATAAAGGTCTAAGTATAAGCCCTTTTAAACCGCTTGCCTTTTCTATCAGGTTCATCGTGTTCCTCTTCTGGGACATAGGTCTCTGACCAAGGACCTCCCCTGTTACGATGAACCCTGCCCCTACCTCTTCCATGATCTCCCCTGCCTTTTTCAGCATAAATATCTTACAGTCTATGCAGGGGTTGATATGCTTTCCGTAGCCGTACCGCGGTGACCTTACAACATCGATATATTCCATACCGTAATGCTTTACGATGATATCTACCCCCAGTTCTTCCGCTGCTTTAATCGCCATGGGCCGCCTGATCTTCTCCTTACTCCCTGCAAAATATGATGTAAAGTGGAAGGCAACTACCTCAACCCCCTGTTCGAGCATAAGCTTTATCGAAAGGACGCTATCCAGTCCTCCGGATAACAGTGCTACCGCCTTTTTTTTCATATTTCCCTTTTTATAAAAGAAAATGTTGTGTCATAAGTTGAGACGATCGCCGTTCCCTGTACTATTCAGTTTCTCCTGTAAATAGAATATCAGGCACCCTCTCTTCAAGGGTATTCATTTTGATCCCCGAACCTACCCCTGGTATGGGGGCCACAGGGTTTGTAAGGAGAAAACTCCCCTCTTTTATCCAGGCCTTTAATATGGAGGCTATTTCTCTTGCCTTTGAATAGCTCGATATGGGGAATGCCGGTATTTCTGTACCTGCCAGGTTTATTTTTCCTGATCTAAGTTGGGCGTAGTTTACCTCTCCCAAGCTCTTCGGTATCCTGTTAGGGTAATCGTTACTGTAGTCCACCACCTGGGCATAGAAATCTTCGTCACTCCTTGATGTATAATATGCCATTTCTTCATCGAGAACAGGGATCGGTATGCCCAATCCTATAAAGAGGGAGACCCCATACCCGATGAAGCTGGCCCCCCTCACGAATTTGCTGTCCATCTGTTTGGCATCCCCTATGGTAGCTATTGTGCCTGCCCCTGCCCTGGGGAGACCATCTTCGCTTCTCAGCACATCCGGGTTATGCTGTGTACCGTTCCATGCAACGTATCCTATCCCACCGCCTAAGAAGATCCTAGTCCCGATGCCGATTGTTCTATACTTTGGGTCTTTTAAAAGAGGGGAGAGTTGTCCTGCGCTACAATAATTGGCGCTCTGAAGTCTCGGTTTTAGAATGCCCATATAGGTGTATAAAATCCTGTTTGAAAGGTTCACCGCCACATTATAGTTCTGGTAGCTGTTTCTCGGATTGTAAAGGTATGCCTCGTTTACATTTTCCTTGTTTATATAAGTCTCGATTCTCTTGTTCGGGTAACAGTCTGTCCCGTAGCCGTATGCGACGAGCCTTATATCCTTACCCCTTATAAACTCTTCTATTACATGTCCTCCACCGTATTTGAACTCTCCGGGATAGACCATATTTCGAGGATCATCATCGGGTATGCTCGTCGCCCCGAGATAGATATCTACCGCGGCAATCCCGCAGTAGGCAGGTACATCGTTTAAAAGACACTTCCCACCCCCTATCTTGATGCGGGGTTTTGAGTGGCCGAGGTTCATAAACATACCGCTACTGCACATGGGTCCGAAGGTTCCTGTGGTAACGACATCCACATATTCGGCCGCCTTTTTCATCCCCTTCTCCTTCGCTATCTCCACCATCTCCTCCGCTGTTACAACAACAACCTTACCGCTTTTTATCTTTTCGTTTATCTCATCTATCGTCTTCAACGGCATCTCCTCTCATCTCTTTGTTAGATATCCTGAAATGGCATTAGATTATACAATAAATGGCATTTGAATTTAAACGGATTCTGATGTGTAAATGGATATACCCCTTATGTCACAGATATATCAAACTTGATCTCCGCTTCAGACTTCCTGCAATATATGGGTTTAATCTCCGTCCCCCTTCCTTCCTCTATCCGTCTCAACCCTTCTCTGATGAGCACCTCCCCATTGATCATTGAAAATCCTTTTTCAACGAGGATAACCCCCTCAGATGCAGAAAATGTTCTTTTTAATCGTTCAGTCCCCCTTCCAAATAGAATGCAGGGGGTCTCGATAAAATCTTTTATGTCATGGATCTTTATGGCAGAATAAGGCTTTATATTTTCCATCGTGCCTTTATATGAACGGTAAAGGGCGGTAAAGACCTCACCCTTTTTTGCATCTATCACAGGACATATGTAATACCCATCGAAAGATGAATAAAAGGAGGCGAGGACATCAAGGGTAGGGATACCAATGAGAGGGATTTTTGCCCCTGCGTTTAGTCCCTTCACAAAAGCAAGGGCAACCCTGATCCCTGTGAATGAGCCAGGCCCAAGTGTAACGACTATATGTCCTATATCATGGATACTGTAACCGTTTGATTTAAGCATCTCAGAGAGTAAGGCGGGTAGTATCTGAGAAGGGGGTCTTCTATTCGAGATATGCCTCTCCTCGACAATTGAGTCCCCCGAGGCAACAACAACGGTCAGGTAATCGAGTGAGTTGTCTACACCCAGGATCAGCCTATTTTCCAAAAAACATCCTCATGATATCATTGAAAAAGGCAAGGGTCATGATCACAACAAGGATACCCATACCTACCTTCTGGGCCACATCTATAAAACGTTCTGAGACCCTTCTCCTCGTTATGATCTCGATAAGGTGGAAGAGGATATGGCCCCCGTCAAGGATCGGTATAGGGAGAAGATTTATAACACCGAGGTTTATACTTATGATGGCGATAAAGTAGATCAGGTTCTTCTTCCCCTCCTTCGCCTGCTTTCCCGCAACCTCGAGGATAAGTAGGGGTCCCCCGATCTGTTTCGGAGAGATGCTCCCCTCGATCAGCTTCACGATCCCCAGTATGGTGATTTTTGTGAGATTATATGTCTGGTATGTCGCCTTTGTAACGGCAGAGAACAGACCCTCCTTTTTTGTTATAAAATCGTTGGAGGCCCCAACCCCTATTACCTTTCTCTTGATGGTATCCCCGAATATGTTCTTTCCCTCCACCTCTTTGGGGGTCACCATGAAATCGAGGAGTTGATCCCCTCTCTTTACGGTTACCTTTATAGGTTTCAATTCTATCTTTGCCATGATCTCCATCAGATCCGACCATTCCGTTATCGCCTCGTTATCGATGGCAACTATAACATCCCCTTCTCTTATGCCTGCCTCATAGGCGGGGTAAGTTTTATCCACATTCCCTATCTTTGTGGAGAGCACGGTATAACCACTCAAAAAGACAAAGAAGAAAAGGATAAAGGCGAATAAGAGGTTAAAGAAAGGACCCGTAAAGGCGATGAGGATTTTCACGAAAGGTGATTTCTGGTAATATGACCTGTGGAGTTCCTCTGGGGGTACCTCATCTCCGGGGGATTCTCCGAGGAGTTTTACATAACCCCCAAGGGGTATTGCGGAGAGGGCATATTCTGTATCACCCCTTTTGTATTTCAAGAGTTTCTTCCCGAAGCCGAGGGAGAAGGAGAGCACCTTTACCCCTGCCTTTCTTGCCACTATGAAATGGCCCAGTTCATGGACCAGAATCAAAAGGCTCAGGGCAATAATCCCATAAATCACACTACCTATCATATTTAAACCTCACATTCTTTACTTTTTTTCATACCGAGAGGCTTTTCCCCTTTATCTTCCCCATTATCTGACCTTCCGTATAATCCTTTGCCCATCTGTGTATCTCCCACGTTGTTTCAATATCCTCTACAACAGGTTGAAAGGGATGCTTTTCGAGGGTCTTTTCAATGATAACGGGGATGTCGGTAAAGCGTATCCTGTTTTCTATAAAGGCCTCTGAAGCGACTTCATTGGAAGCGTTTAGCGTAATCAGAGCACCGTCTCCAGCTTTTAGGGCTTCAAAGGCAAGCCTTAAAGAAGGGAATGTATCCAGATCAGGAGGATAAAAGGTAAGGCTGCCGATTGAGTCCAGGTTTAAAACAGTAGAAGGCATTTCCCTTATCCTTCCCTCGTTTATCGCATAGGATATCGGTATCTTCATGTCAGGATGGGCCATATAAGCGAAGATAGAGCCATCGGTACATTCAACCATACCGTGGATGATGCTCTCCGGATGGACGAGCACCTTTATCCTTTCGGGGTCGAGGTTAAAAAGCCATCTCGCCTCTATAACCTCAAGGCCTTTGTTCATCAGGGTTGCGGAATCGAGGGTGACCTTTTTACCCATCTTCCATGTAGGGTGGGTAAGGGCCTCTTCCGGTCTCACCTCTTCGAGAAACTTCTTCTTCTTTCCCCTGAATGGCCCTCCAGAAGCGGTTATCGTTATCTTACTCAACTCGGATCTTCTTATCTTTTTCATGACCTGAAAGAGGGCAGAATGTTCACTGTCAATGGGGATGAGTCTTCCGTTATGTTTCTTCAAGAGTTTCGATACAACCCTTCCGGCCATGACAAGGCTCTCTTTGTTCGCAAGGGCAAGGATTTTTCCTGCCCTCAAAGAGTATAGGGTAGGTTCGAGACCAACGCTTCCTGGTAAGGCGTTTACAACAATATCCCCCTCCATTCCGATCATCTCTTCCAGACCCTTCGTCTCTGTAAGCAACCTTTTTCTGTCAAAATTCACCCTATCCCTGTCCTTCGGATCGAAGATACACACATATTTAGGCTTGAATTTCTCGATCTGTTCGTTGAGAAGTTCTATGTTCCCTTTACAGGCAAGGCCAAAGACCTCAAAATCTTCCTTTTGTCTTTCGATCACCTCAAGGGTTGACCTCCCTATCGAACCTGTTGAACCGAGGATCACTATCCTTTTCTTCATACCTTTATGCTTTCAAAAGTGTTGAGTAGTATAAAAGCGGTGCCGTAAAGATGAAGCTGTCCATCCTGTCAAGGATACCACCGTGACCGGGTATGAGTGAGGATGAATCCTTGACTCCGGCAATCCTCTTGCACAAGGATTCGAATATATCCCCTATCTGACCGAATATGCCTACCATAAGACCTATAAATAGGGATTCTCCGAGACCAAAACCGGAGATGCCCCTGGTGGTAAAAAAGACGACCATGCTTCCAAAAACCGCCCCTAAAAGACCCTCGTATGTCTTCTTTGGCGATATATGGGGGACAAGAAGCCTTCTGCCAAAAAATTTGCCTGAAAAATAGGCGCAAATATCGCTTAACCATATGGCAAAAAGAAGGGTTAAAGGGAGAGATCGGTTCACCCCTTTTAACAGAAAGAAATGGAAGAGAGGTAAGGCTATGAAAAGCTGGGAGAACATCGTGCACACAATCACGGCAAACACCTCTTGTATCACATCCCCTTTTTTACCCCCCGGTCTTATTAATTCAAGGGAAAGATAGATAAAAGGGGGAAGCATCATCGAAAGTAAAAAGAGTTGTGCCTCTCTGTAGTAGAGCGATAGAAAACCCAATACCATAAAAAAAGGTATTATGTATCCCCTCTTCAACCTAACCATGAAGGATGCCTCGAGGGCTGCCCCTGTTGAAACAAGGACAAGGAAGATAAGAAATAGCTTTTCCGATAGAAAATAGAATACGGAGACTATGACAGGGGCAAGCAAGACCGCCGTGATTATCCTTTTTTTTAATTCCCCCACTTATACTTCCTTTAAACCACCAAACCTTCTGTCCCTTATCGCATATTCTCTCAAGGCCTCAAAATAGGCCTCTTCCCTGAAATCCGGCCAAAGGACAGGGGTTATATATATCTCCGAGTAAGCGATCTGCCACAATAGAAAATTGCTCACCCTCATCTCACCACTTGTTCTTATGAGTAGGTCAGGATCCGGTATACCCCCGGTATAGAGATACGTGCTGAACCTCTTCTCATCTATCCTCTTAACCTTGCCCAATTTTACATCCTTGATGATCGCCTTTACGGCATCCAGAATCTCCTGCCTCCCGCTATAACTCAACGCTATATTGAGGAGGAGGGACCTGTGCCTTTTTGTCTTTGTCATCACATCGTTTAGCTGTCTTACCAGTCTTTTCGGGAAATCGGATGTCCTTCCGATCACATTGAAACGTATATCGTTTTCCATCATGAGGGGCAACTCCTTTTCCAGGTAAAGACCAAGAAGTTCAAGGAGCCTCTGCACCTCATCCTTCGGTCTTGACCAGTTTTCCTTTGAAAAGGCGTAAAGGGTGAGGTAGGGTATCCCTATACGTCTCGTTACTGTTATGATCTCCCTTACGGAATCGAGACCTTTTATATGCCCCTCAATCCGGGGAAGACCCCTCTGTCTCGCCCATCTACCGTTTCCATCCATAATGATGGCAACGTGGTTCGGGAGTTTACCCGTCTCCAGTACCTCCATTGATTATTTCAGATCTCCAGTATTTCTTTCTCTTTCTCGCTGTAAGCCTTTTCAGCCATCTGTATAAAACGGTCTGTGATTTTCTGTATCTCCTCCTGGTCTCTATGGAGGTCGTCTTTAGAGATTACCTTGTCCTTCTCCATCTTCTTTAGTTTCTCGTTCATATCCCTTCTGATGTTTCTCATGGCGACCCGTGCCCCCTCCAGCATCTTTCCCCCAAGCCTTGTAAGCTCTTTTCTCCTCTCCTCTGTAAGCTTGGGGAAAACAAGGCGGATGATTCGACCATCAGATATGGGATTTACACCGAGGTCAGACTTCTGGATGGCCTTCTCTATCTCACCGATAATGGAAGCCTCCCAGGGTTGTATGGTGATGGTTCTGCTGTCAGGAACGCCGATGGCGGCAACCTGATTGATAGGTGTTGGCTGGTTATAGTAATTCACCCTTATGTCCTCGATAAGGGAGACAGAGGCTACCCCTGTTCTCAATCGGGCAAGCTCTTTTTTGAAAGAAGCCAGAGATTTATTCAGCTTTTCTTCAAGCTCCTTGATGATCTCACTCTTCATATTTTACCCCCTTCACGATTGTTCCAATTCTCTCACCTGTTAGCACTTTCCTCATATTTCCTTTTTCCTTTATGTTGAAGACTATAATGGGAATATTATGTTCCATACAGATGGTTATGGCCGTTGCATCCATCACCTTCAACTTTTTTTTCAACACATCCTCATAGGAGAGTTCATGAAAAAAGATCGCATCGTTGTATATCTCGGGATCTTTATCGTAGATCCCATCGACCCTTGTCGCCTTTAAGACGACTTTAGCATCCATCTCCATCGCCCTTAAAACGGCGGCAGTATCGGTTGTGAAGACAGGGTTGCCTGTCCCGCAGATAAATATGAGGACCTTACCTTCCTCCAGGTATTTCAATGCCTTTCCCCTCTCATAGGGTTCTACAACCTTACCTATCTCCATAGCACTTACGACAACCGCATCAACCTCGGATCTTTTGAGATACTCTTTCAGGGCAAGGCCGTTGATAGCGGTTGCTATCATACCCATATAGTCCCCTGTTATCCTGTCGATCCCCTGTCTTTCTGCCTTTATACCCCGGTATATATTGCCTCCCCCGATCACTATACCGATCTCGATACCGAGGTCATAAATATCCTTAATCTGGGAGGAGATGTAGGTGATCATCTCGGGGTCTATACCATAACCCTGACTCCCTGTTAAGACCTCTCCGCTTAGTTTTAAAAGCACCCTTTTATAGACCATGCTTTACGCTTCCACCGTTTCCCCGAGCTGGAACCTCACGAATCTCCTTATAACGATATTTTCCCCTAACTTTATCACGAGCTCTTCCAGGAGCCCCTTTACCGTTATATCAGGATTTTTGATAAAGGCCTGTTCAAGGAGACATACCTCCTGGTAGAACTTCTCCATCTTTCCTTCGGCGATCTTGTCCACTATCTTCTCCGGTTTTCCCGCATCAAGGGCCTGTCTTCTGTATAGTTCTTTCTCCTTAGCCTTTACCTCTTCGGGGACATCCTCTCTCCTCACATAGAGCGGGTTTGAGGCGGTGATCTGCATGGCTATATCCTTTGCAAACTCCTGGAACTCTTTCGTGTTTGCAACAAAATCTGTCTCACAGTTTACCTCCACCATAACCCCGACTTTTCCTCCGGTATGTATATAAGAGGCGATAACCCCTTCTGATGCCGTCCTGCCGGAGCGTTTCTGGAGTCTGGCGAGCCCCTTTTCCCTCAAATACTCTATGGCCTTTTCCATGTCCCCATTTGCATGTTTTAGGGCCTCTTTGCAGTCCATGAGGCCAACCCCTGTCTTCTCCCTCAATTTTTTTACCTGTTCCGCACTTATCTCCATTTATCCTTTCCTCCTTATGTTAAGGCAACATCGCCTTATCTTTTAATCTACATATCATCGTAGTCGTCGTATTTTTCTTCAAGAATACTCTCATCGATAAAAGGTTTTGGTTCTTCCGTCTTCTCCTCTTTTCCCTGGAACTCCTCCACGTAAAGGGCCTTGCCCTCAAGGATGGCGTCTGCTATTTTCATTGTGATGAGCTTTATCGCCCTTATGGCATCATCGTTTCCTGGTATCACATAATCTATGTCATCGGGGTCGCAGTTCGTATCCACAATCCCTACCGTTGGTATGCCCAGTTTCTTTGCCTCCTTCACCGCAATATATTCCTTTTTCGGGTCAACGATAAAGAGGGCCCCTGGTAGACGGTCCATACCCTTTAGACCACCGATATTCTTTTCGAGCTTTGCAATCTCCCTGTCTATACCCAATGCCTCTTTCTTGGATAGGGCCTTGATAATATCGCTATTTTTTATCTCCTCATATTTTCTCAACCTTTCGAGACTCTTCGCCATGGTCTGGAAATTTGTCAGTGTTCCCCCTAACCACCTCACATTTACATAGAATGCCCCACATCTTTTGGCCTCCTCCTCTATAGCTTCGTGGGCCTGTTTCTTCGTCCCTACAAAGAGGATGTATTCGTTCCTTGAGGCAACTTCTCTCACAAAATTATACGCCTCTTTGAACATTTTTAAGGTCTTCTGCAGGTCAATAATGTATATGCCGTTTCTCGCCCCAAAAATGTAAGGCTTCATCTTTGGGTTCCACCTTTTTGTCTGGTGACCGAAATGGACGCCTGCCTCTAAGAGTTGTTTGATTGTAAGATTAGACATATTTTCCTCCTGGTTTTTTCTTCCGCCCTTCGCATTTTGGTGATAGACAGCGTTATACTGCACCCTATACGACCAATTGAAGGACGTGCAGTTTTTTTGCGTTATTAAATACCACATGATTTCAATTATTTCAATAAAAAAGCATACTTTTCCGGTAAAAACTGATTTCTGTTGACAAAGGCGACTCCAAAAAGGTATGGATTTTTCAAAACGATAAAGGCAGGTTCTTATGGAATTAAGATTTTTCGGTGCAGCCCGCATGGTTACAGGTTCCTGTTACCATCTCAAAAATCGAGGTATGGAGATCTTAGTAGATTGTGGTATGTTTCAGGGGAAAAATGGAGATGAAATGAATAGAAGCCCCTTCATGTTTGACCCGGGGAACATAGACTATCTCCTATTAACCCATGCCCACCTCGACCATTCGGGTCTTATCCCCAAACTCGTTGCGGAAGGGTTTACGGGTAAAATCATCACCACCCCAGCTACCGCAGACCTTGTGGAGATCATGCTCTACGACTCTGCCCACATACAGGAAAAGGATGCAGAATGGCACACAAAGAAATCGTTCAGGGCAGGGAAGGACATCATCTATGAACCCCTATACACGCAGGAGCACGTAAAGAACGCAATCCCCTTTATCGAAAAGAGAGAATATAACCAGATAGAAACTCTAAATGATCAGATAAAATTCCGTTTTGTAAACGCAGGGCATATACTCGGCTCTGCGACCCTTGAAGTATGGTTTAGAAACGAAGAAAAGAATGAAAAAAAGATCGTCTTTTCAGGGGATATAGGGAAGGATAACAATTTCATCATACAGGATCCCATGGAGATCAAAGAGGCCGATTATGTGGTTGTAGAGTCCACTTACGGGAACCGCCTCCATAAAAATGTAGAAGAGAGCATAGAAGAGATGGCGAGGGCGATCACCGATACCTTCAAAAGAGGTGGTAATGTCTTGATGCCTGCCTTTGCCGTGGGGAGAACACAGGATATACTCTTCATCCTCGACAGGCTTCTCAGGGAAAAGAGACTCCCCCCTCTTAACATTTTTATCGATAGCCCCCTTGCGGACAGGGCTACAAAGGTATATATGTCCCATAGAGAACTCTTCGACAAGGATGCAGTGGACTCCCTCTGGTATAAGGCCCATGATGGACTGAAGATACATTTTACAACCACTGTAGAGGAATCACAGGCGATAAACAAGATAAAATCCGGGGCGATCATCATTGCGGGAAGCGGCATGTGTGAGGGGGGCAGGATCCAGCATCACTTCAAACACAACATCTGGAGACCTGAATGTAGTATTATCTTTACAGGATTTCAGGTAAAGGGAACTTTGGGCAGGCTTATCGTGGATGGTGTGAAGAATGTCCGTATCCTCGGGGAAGAGATGGCAGTAAGGGCAAAGGTATATACGATAGGCGGGTTTTCTGCCCATGGAGATCAAAATGACCTATTAGATTGGCTTTCCGCCTTCACCAGTCAACCTATGGTATATATTGTCCACGGTGAAGAGGAGATTGCCCTTGAGTTTGAAAGGATAGTAAAAAGTAAACTCGGTTATTCAACCCATGTCCCCCATAGAGGGGAGACAGTTCTGCTTGGATGACGAAAAACGCAGAAACTTTCAAAGGTTATTGACTTTGCGTATCAATTTATCTAAAATGTTTTATTATGTTACAACAAAAAACCGGGATGAGGGAAGATAGTTTGTATATCCTTATACCATTGAAATGAAAGAGAAATTGGAGGCCGGTACGGCTTCCTTCTCCTTTTGATGGCATATCCGCAGTCTCTACGCTTTAGCCCACCAGACGACTTAAAGGGTCTCCGGCGCAGAAAACTGCGGCCGGATTTTTTTATTTTAAAATTAAGAGAAGAGAGGGAGTATCTCTTAAGGTAGAGAGGATTTCCATGGATGGGGAAAGTTTAATATACTTCGACAACGCAGCCACAACATGGCCCAAACCAAAGGAAATGATCGAGGCGATGGTGGCTTTCAACGATTCTATAGGGGCAAACCCTGGCCGTTCAGGACACAGGTTATCAATAGAGGCGGCAAGGGTAATCTACTCAACAAGGGAACTGATATGCGAACTCATAAATGCCCCTGACCCATTATCTATCATACTGACTAAAAACGCAACGGAAGGGATTAACTGTTGTCTTATGGGACTTTTGAAGCAAGGGGACCATGTGATCACATCGAGTATGGAGCATAACTCTGTTATGAGACCCCTTCGATTTCTCGAAACAAAGGGTGTAACCGTATCGACAGTTTTGTGTTCCCCTTCCGGGGAGATAGATCTTGATGATATAAGGGGTGCAATCAATAAACATACAAAAATGATAGCTATCACCCATGCCTCGAATGTAACAGGAACAGTTATGCCCATAGAAGAGATTGCAAGGGTGGCCAAAGAACATGGTATATTCTTTTTCGTTGATGCAGCCCAGACGATAGGGAATAGAGAGATAGACGTGATAAAGGTAGGGATAGATATCCTATGTTTCTCTGGCCACAAATCCCTATATGGACCGCAGGGTACAGGGGGTTTTTATTTAAGAAAGGGGTTGGAGGAATTTTTGTCTCCTTTGATGATGGGAGGTACGGGGAGTGCCTCAGAATTTGAGAGACAGCCCGATTTTCTCCCGGATAAGTATGAGTCAGGAACCCCAAACGGCATAGGTTTTGCGGGGCTTGCGGCAAGTGTTAGGTTCGTCCTCGGGCAGGGGGTGGATCGGATAAGAGCAAGAGAAAAAACCCTGACAAAGATATTTCTTGATGGTTTAAAGGGGATAGAGGGGGTTATGCTTTACGGGGTAGATGATCCAAGTAGAAGGACTGGCACCGTCTCCTTCAATATAAGAGGTGTAAGCCCCTCCGATATTTCTTCTGAACTCGATGAAAAATATCGGATAATGGTGAGACCGGGGCTCCACTGTGCCCCATCGGCCCATAGAACCATAGGTACGTTTCCCCAGGGCACCGTTCGTTTCTCTTTCGGGTTCTTCAACACAGAGGAAGAGATCCTCTATGGCATAAAGGCGATAGAAGAGATCGCAAAAACATATTATAATCGAGAAAGGTAGGAGGACATTATGGCGGATATAATCGATGCGAGGGGTCTATCGTGTCCTGAACCTGTTGTCCTTACAAAAAAGGCCCTCCATAGAAAGGATGAAATCGTGGTCTTAGTGGATAACGAAACGGCCCTGGAGAATGTGGAGCGCCTTGCGGTAAGCATGGGGTGTACCATCAATGTAAATGAAGAGGCGGATAGTACCTATAGAATAGAGATTAAAAGATCGACCCGATTATCCTCGGCGGAGCCACCAAAAAGTGAAATATGCGGCAACAGTTCGGGGCCCATGGTCATACTCTTTACGTCTAACATAATGGGACACGGAGACGATGAACTCGGGGCCATTCTGATGAAGGCCTATATCCATACGTTAAGAGAACTGGATAATAAGCCCGATATAATGGTGTTCTACAATAAGGGGGTAATGCTTACGACCTCAGACTCCGGGGTAGCCGACGATTTAAAAGAACTGGAAGGTATGGGCATAAAGATCCTTATCTGCGGTACGTGTGTCAACTATTTTAATATCCAGAACAAAATATCCATAGGGACAATCTCGAATATGTACACAATAGCCACCACCCTTTTAACGGCAGGGAGGATTGTGAAACCTTGAACAAGGAAGAGAGGTATTCGGTAGCCCTTTTTGTCTCTGTAGGCCATGTTATAAAGGCGGAAAAGATACTTAAAAAGGCAGGTATACCCCATAAGGTGATCCCCGTCCCGAGGAGTATAAGTTCAGACTGTGGTGTATGCGTGAGATTTTTAACCGAAGATAAGGACAGGGTGAAGGCTGCCCTCTCTGAGCTTGTCCCGATAAACGAGTTCAGGGAGTTATGAGGGATTTTTTTTGAATTTTGTCTTGTCTTTCCTCTTTTTTTGAAATATATTTTCCATATCTATGGCAAGTTCTAATTTTCACATAATGGAAATGCCATTGTGTAACCCCCATCCTATCGATTCCTTTATCAACAGAAAAGATTCTCCTTCAAGTCTTACCGAAAATAAGATCATTAAAGACAAGCAAGGGGTCTTGGAGTTTTTACCCCCCTATAAAACCTGATACAGGAGGATAATATGAGCAAAATAGAGATCTTCGAGAACAGACCACCCATCCTCGGGATAAACGGTATGGGACGTATAGGAAAGCTAACCCTCTGGCATCATATAGGGAGGAAGTACTTTAAAGAGATCGTTATAAACCAGGGAAGGGGTATAGGGAGAGGGATGGCGGATGTGGCAGAGATGATAGAGAAGGACTCCACCTACGGGACCATTCACAGGTTTTTGTACGGTGTAAACTCATCGAGGATCATACAGATTGTAGACGATAAAAAAGGTAAGCTTTTGATAGATGGGATCCCTGTGACGGTCCTTACGGAATCGAGAAACCCAGCAGAGATACCGTGGCGGGACTATGGCATCGATGTGGTTGTAGACTGTACGGGGAAGTTCCGGGATCCTACCGTACCCTCTGATGACAAGAAAGGCTCGATAAGGGGACACCTCTCAAGGGGGGCAAAGGTGGTGATAAATTCGTCGGCCTTTAAAATAAAAAACAAGGCCTTATCCATGCCCGAAGATGCAACTACTTTGATATACGGGATAAACCACCATGCCTTTGACAGAAATGTCCACCGACTTGTCTCAGCGGCATCGTGCACTACAACAGGGCTTGCCCATATGGTTAAGCCATTAATAAATTATGAGGCTACAAGCAAAATCTTAACGGCATCCATGTCAACGGTGCATGCGGTGACGAATTCCCAGAGCGTACTGGACAGTGTTCCAAAAGATGGGGAGAAGGACTTAAGAAAAAGTAGAAGCATCCTGAACAACATCATCCTCACCTCAACAAATGCGGCAGAGGCTTTAACCCAGGTGATCCCAGAGGTAAAGTCCATTGGTTTTATGGCAGACTCGATAAGGGTGCCTATTAATACCGAATCCCTCATTGTGCTCAATATCACATTCCAGCTTTTACAGGACAAAGATGGCAAAACCCTTGAGGTGAACACAAAGGTAATTAATAACCTCTACAAAAGGGCCTACGAGGAGGATCCCGAACATCTCCTTATATATACAGACTCCCAGAACGTCTCATCCGATATGATAGGCGTGGATGCAGCCATTGTGATAGAAGGTCAGTTTAACCACACGAGGACAGCCTTCATAGAATTAGACCTCGCCCAGATCCCGGGTCTTACCGTAGATACCGTGAAGGCCATAGGTAATATAAGGATTCCCGTTGTCCACGCAAAGATATTCGGGTGGTACGACAACGAATACGGAAGTTATACAAACAGGATGGGGGATCTCACCGTCTATATCCATAAGAATACATGCTGTTGAGAGAGGACAGGATTTTTTAACGTAAAGGGGATGCACCCCTGTAGAAATTTTGATAGGACTTCCCCTCCAGAGGATGAAGGGTAAGACTATCAGAAAAGGAGGGGTTTTCTTGCATATTTACCGATCCTGTAATAGAATGTCATATTATCGCTTACCATTTTTAGAGGAGGGTCAGCATGGATGAGGAGAGGATCTCTTACCATGAATCGGTAAAGAAGGTGTACGAGAGGATAAAAGAAGACAATATAACCAATATATGGGACCGTTACAGGGCACAGGGTCTTGGGGAAAACCCTGACCAGAGATGCCCTTTCTGTCAGGGAGGGGTAAGATGTGACCTCTGTTCCAATGGTCCCTGCAGGGCAGATGTATCGAAAGACAAAAGGGGTGTCTGCGGTATCACCGGCGATGGTATGGCGATGAGGATGATGCTTTTAAGAAACATAATGGGAGCCTCCACATACCACTACCACACAGAGCAGACGATAAAAACATTAAAGGCCGCCATCGACGGCAAGGGTCCATTCAAGATAACGGATAAGACAAAGCTTGAAAAGTTTGTAGAGAGGTTCGGGATACCTACAATCGTCTCTTACGAGGAGATGGCCTATATGCTCTGTAACTATGCTGAGGTCGATTTTTCAAGGAAATACGATGAGCCAAGCCATATTGTGGAAACCTTAGCCCCCAGGGAAAGAACGGACCTTTGGAAAAAGCTGGGGATCATGCCGGGGGGTATATACAGCGAGATGCTCGTTGCGGCCAGTTCCTGTCTAACCAATGTGGACGGGGATTATAAAAGTCTTGCAAAAAAAGCGCTTCGCCTCTCCATCGCAATGGCCTATCAGAGCCAGATTATAAACGAGTACTGTCAGGATATCCTCTTCGGAACCCCGAAACCCCACCCCATGAGGGTTGATCTCGGGGTATTAGACCCTGATTATGTGAATGTACTGCCCAACGGTCATGAGCCTTTCATCGGTTTTGCCATGGTGGATGTGGCGAGAAAACCTGAGTGGCAGGAGAAGGCTAAAGCAGCAGGGGCAAAGGGATTAAGGGTCATTGCCAACATCGAGACAGGTCAGGAGATGATCCAGAGATGGGAGATGGACGATATATTCTACGGTTTCACAGGGAACTGGATCATGCAGGAGGCAATACTTGCCTCGGGTTGTATAGACCTCTTTGCCTGCGATATGAACTGTTCCATGCCCATAGACCCCATATATGCAGAAAAATACAGGTTTAAACTTGTACCTGTAACTCCCCTTGTATCCTTCGATGGAGTAACGGAGCGCTTCGATTACGAACCGGAGAAGGCGGAAGTTCAGGCAAAGGCACTCCTTGAGTTGGCCATCGAAAACTTCAAGGAGAGAAGAAAGGGTGTGACCCCTGTTACGGGTTTACCTTTGAAGGAGGCTATAGTAGGTTACTCCCCCGAGAGTATCCTCCAAATACTGGGGGGAACCCCGGAACCTCTTCTAAAGGCAATTTCAAATGGAACGATAAGGGGGGTTGTGGGCCTCGTCTCATGTACCACCCTTAGGGATTCGGGTCAGGATGTCCACACCGTAAGGGTGGCAAAAGAACTCATAAAAAGGGATGTGCTTGTCCTTTCCATGGGCTGCGGGAATGGGGCCATGCAGGTTGCCGGGCTTTGTGCCCCCGAAGCAAAAGACCAGGCAGGGGAAGGCCTTAAAGCCTTATGCGAACTATTAAAGATACCCCCCGTTTTGAGTTTTGGTACCTGTACGGATACGGGTCGTATAGCAGACCTTCTTGCCGCTATCTCCTTTTCTATGGGGGGTGTACCCATCCCTGATCTCCCTGTTGCTGTTGTTGCCCCGGAGTATATGGAACAGAAGGCAACTATCGATGCCATATTTAGCCTCGCCTTAGGCCTCTACACGTATGTCAACCCTGTGCCGACAATTACAGGGGCTCCAAATCTCGTAGGTTTTCTCACAGAAGGGGTAAGGGGCTTAACAGGGGGTGTTATGAATGTGGAGAGGGATTATATGAAGGCTGTGGATAATGTAATCGGCCACATCGAAGAGAGAAGAAAAAAACTGGGACTTAAATAGACTAAACGGGATGATCAATAGAAGAAGCATTGAGACAGAACTTAAAACAGTGAGAAAGATGGTGGAGATATACTGCCGGGGAAATCATCAAACAAAAACAGGGAACTGTGAAGACTGCGAAAACCTTCTCGAATACGCAAAAGAACGCCTTGAGAGATGCCCCCATGAGGTGAAACCTAAATGTAGCGAATGTAAGATACACTGCTATAAACCGGATATGCGTAAAAAGATACGGGAGGTGATGGTGTATTCGGGGAAGAGGATGGTTTTCCACCATCCGATCCTTGCCCTGAAACATTTCAAAAAATAGGGTATACCTTTTTTATGGCAGGGGAGGGAGATTTATTTTCCTTGCATTGAAAAGGATTATGACATATTTTTTTAAGGATACTCGACCAGGAGATGTTTGATGGCGTTCACCTCAAAGGTTTTGATATACTTATTATGTGCAGTCTTTACCTTTGCCGCCTCGGGGGCAGAGGGTAAGGTTTATCTCGATGTGTTCGGAAAAAGCTTCAAAAGGATAACCATCGCTGCCCCTCCATTTAAATCGGAAAAGTTAAGTAACATCCCTTCAAGCATGGGAGAGCTTCTCGCAAAAGACCTCGACCTATCTGGTTTTTTTATAGTCACCCCCCCATCCCTTATGGACAGAGAGCTAACAGAAGAAGGAATAGAAAAGCAGGAGATCAAGTTCAGTAACTGGCGTTCCCTCGGTATAGAGATACTGTGCAAGGGTAGGGTGATAGAGGGTAATGGGGATGTGACCCTTGAGGCCTACCTGTACGATACGATCGATGGCTCCCTTATACTCGCAAAGAGGTATAAAACAAGGAGGGAGGAATGGAGGAGGCTCATCCACAGGCTATCCGATGATATCATGCTCGCGATTACAGGAGAAAAGGGTATAATGAGTTCAAGGATACTCTTTGTTTCGGGGGCAACAAACAGAAAAGATATATACATGGTCGACATAGATGGTTTCAACCAGAGAAAATTGACGGACTTTAGAAGTATCACCCTCTCCCCTTCAGTCTCACCAAACAATAAATATCTGGCATATACATCTTACAGGGAGGGAAAGCCCAACCTTTACATTGTGGATATGGAGAGAGGAAAAGAGGTATATGTGGACAGGGAAGAAGGGATGAAGACCGGAACATCCTGGTATGGTGGTAACCTCTTTGCCTATTCCCATACGTCCGGGAAAAGCTCCACCATCTACTCCTACGACGTTGAGAAGAAGACAAAGTCCGTTATTCACAGAAGCGACGGCATAGCCACTTCTCCTTCCTTTTCCCCTGATGGTACAAAGATGGTCTTTGTCTCCGATATGCACGGTTCCCCCCAGATTTTTTTAAAGGACCTTCCCTCCGGTACTATAAAAAGGCTTACCTTCTCCGGCACATATAATACTTCCCCTGCCTTTTCACCAAAGGGTGATCTGATCGCCTTTGTTTCCAAGTTTGAAGGGGCCCTTGAAATCTGTATAATGAATAGCGATGGCTCAAACCAGCGGGTTTTAACAAACGGTGGGATAAACGACTCTCCCCAGTTCTCTCCCTGTGGCAGGTACATCCTCTATTCATCGAACAGGGGAGGGAATCGGTACAACATTCATCTTATGCTCTTTAACGGGGAAAACAGAAAGATGCTCAAGTATACAGATGCCGATGAGACACAGCCAAAATTCGTGCAGTAGCCATACGGAGGAAATATGGGATATATAACGATATGTTTTGTGATGCTTGCCTTTATGATTTTCGGGTGTTCTCCAAAGGAGGTAAGACTAACCCCCACCGAACAACAACAGTTAAAGGAAATCCAGAAGGATGAATCCCTGCTCCTTGGGAAGGAGACAGAAAAAAGAGGGAGGGAAGGGATCATAATAGAGGAGGAGTTGGTTCGAGATTCGGGGAAAGACAGGGAAGGGAGGGACTTAACAAAGGATAGACTGTTCGAGGTCCTACCCGAGGGGGAATTGAAAGCGTTATTCCAGGATATACGTTTTGAATTCGACAGTTATTCTATAAAAGAGGAGTATTTCAAACGCCTCGATGAGATAGGGGCATGGCTTGACAGGAATAGGGGTGTACACATAGTTATCGAGGGACATTGCGATGAGAGGGGTACGGTGGAATATAACCTTGTTTTGGGCCAGAAGAGGGCGGATTCGGTAAAGAACTATCTATCCAAGGTTGGAGTTGAGCAGGGGAGGATAAGGACCATATCCTACGGGAAGGAAATGCCCCTTGATCCTGGCCATAACGAGGAGGCCTGGGCCAAAAACAGAAGGGCAAGTTTTAAAATAGAGAAGAAGGGATAGGCTATGGACAGAAGAATAATACCCTTTATATGTTTGCTCATATTTTTAACAGGGTGTGCCACTTCCGATGAAACGATGGCATTGAGAAATAATATATCGGCAATATACAATGAGATAGCCCTCCTCAAAAACGATATGAATAGCCGTATATCAGAACTATCTAAAGAGGGTGTGAAAGATAGGGATCAATTAAGACGACAGCTCGTTGCCATATCGAATAACCTTGAAGGATGGGAAGAGAAGATGCGCTCCTTGGAAGGAAAGATGGCCGAACTGGACTATCAGGTACAGGCGTACAGGAAGGATACGAACGCCGAATTTGCCCAGATCAAAAACGAACTCGTTTTATTGAAAAACAGGTTCCAGCCACCCCCTCCCCAAAAACCAGAACAGAGAGATGATGTAAAATATGAGTCCCTGTACAGAGAGGCCTTCGATACATTTCAAAGCGGGGCATTCGATAAAGCGATTGAAAGATTCTCGTCTTTTATAAAGACATATCCTAATACACCTTTTACCCCCAGTGCGTTATACTGGCTTGGGGAAAGCTATATGAACATAAAGGAATACGAAAAGGCGATACTTGTGTTCCAGGAGATAATAGATAAGTACCCGAAAAACGACAAGGCGTCCAGGGCCCTTTTATCCCAGGCAGAGGCATTTTATATCTTAAAAGACGAAAAGAGCTCCATAACCATCCTGAAGAAGGTTATAGAGCTCTATCCCAAGACCGAGGAGTCTATTATAGCGGAAAGACGGTTACGTAAGATCGGCCTCCGCTGATAGCTCTTTGGTCTTTCGCTCTTTTTCTAAAACGGTCATATCGTAATTTCTGTACTTTGGAAACCCCGTTCCAGCAGGGATGATCCTTCCCATAATCACATTCTCCTTGAGCCCCCTTAGGTAATCAACCCTTCCTTCAATCGCAGCCTGGGTTAAAACCTTTGTTGTATCCTGGAAGCTCGCAGCGGAGATAAAGCTATCCGTTATAAGGGATGCCTTTGTGATGCCCAGGAAAAGAGGTTCGGCCTTAGCAGGTTTACCCCCTGCCTCTATTACCCTCTTGTTCTCCTCTTCAAAGACCCACCACTCAACGGGTTCATCTACAATAAAGTTCGTATCACCGACCTCTTTTATCTTTACCCTCTTTAGCATCTGCCTTACGATGACCTCTATGTGCTTGTCGTTTATCTTGACACCCTGGAGCTGATAGACTTCCTGTATCTCATCGACGAGGTACCTTGCAAGGGCCTTAATGCCCAGGATCCTCAACACATCGTGGGGACTTACAGGGCCATCCATCAAAGGTTCCCCTGCCTTTACATAATCCCCCTCATGGACTATGATGTGTTTGCCCCTCGGGATCACATACTTGAGGGGTTCACCCCTTTCCGGTTTTACAAATATCTCCCTCTTACCCTTTGAGGTCTTACCAAAGGAGACATACCCATTGACATCGGACACAGTGGCGTTCTCTTTGGGTTTCCTCGCCTCAAAGAGTTCAGCCACCCTCGGGAGACCCCCTGTAATATCCTTTGTCTTTGTCGTCTCCCTCGGTATCTTTGCAACAACGTCCCCTGCATGGATATCATCACCCTCGGCGACCACAATGTGGGCCCCTACAGGAAGTAAGTACCGCGCAGGACTCGTTGTACCTGGTATGGTGATGGTTCTGCCTTTGTCGTCTTTTATGGATATCCTGGGTCTCAAATCGGGATCCCTCGGCTCTATGATGACCCTGTATGAAAGACCTGTCACCTCATCCTTACTCTCCTGCATGGTGATACCTTCAACGATATCCCCGAATTTTACCTTTCCCGAAACCTCGGAAAGCATGGGTATCGTATAAGGATCCCATTCCGCGAGGATCTGCCCTTCTTTCACAGGGATCAGTTCATCCTCTTTTGAGTTTACCCATTCCGTTGTCTCGTTTTTTGTTTGCGGGGTATAGGCGACGAGTTTTGCCCCATAGGTGATCTGGTACCTTTCTCTCTCCCTCCCCGATTCATCTACGATGGCTACTTCACCGTTTCTGTTCATCACTATGGGGACCCCTTCCCTGTTGTTTACGACCTTTACGTTTATCAGCTTTAGGTACCCATCGTTTCTCGCCTCAAGGGTCGACTGTTCAACCCTTCTCGATGCAGCCCCCCCTATATGGAAGGTTCTCATTGTAAGCTGGGTACCGGGTTCACCGATAGACTGGGCTGCAATAATGCCAACGGCCTCGCCTATACTTACAAGCCTTCCCCTCGCAAGGTCTCTGCCATAACACAGGACACAGACGCCCCTTTTTGACCTGCATGTGAGAACGGAACGGATCTTTATCTTTTCAAAACCGCCTTCCTCTATCTTTTTTAGATGCTGCTCCGTGATCTCCTCGTTTTTCCTGACTATGATCTCCCCATCGGGGTCTTTTAAATCCTCAAGGGAAACCCTTCCCAATACCCTTGCGTCGAGCCTTTCTATAACCTCTCCCCCTTCTATCAAGGCCCCTACCTCTATGCCATCTAAGGTACCGCAGTCGTATTCTGTCACCACCACATCCTGGGCTGCATCGACGAGTCTCCTTGTGAGATACCCTGAGTTTGCCGTCTTCAAGGCGGTATCTGCGAGACCCTTCCTTGCACCATGGGTGGATATGAAGTACTGCTGGACTGTAAGACCTTCCCTGAAGTTACTCGTAATGGGGGTCTCTATAATCTCCCCTGAAGGGGTTGCCATAAGACCCCTCATACCTGCAAGCTGTCTTATCTGCTGTGCATTTCCTCTCGCCCCGGAGTGGGCCATGATAAAGATGGGATTAAGACTATTCTGGTATTCGGGCTTTCCATTCGGTCCGATAACGGGGTTACCGTTTTCATCGAGAACCTGTTCTCTGCCGAGTTCTGCCATCAGCTCATCGGCAATCTTCTCCGTTACATCAGCCCAGATATCTATAACCTTGTTATACCTCTCACCGTCGGTGATCAACCCTTCCGCATACTGGTTCTGGACGACCCTTACCTCTGCAAGGGCTTTATCTATAAGCTCCTGTTTGTTCTTCGGTATGATCATATCATCGATGGATATAGAGATACCCCCGATCGTTGCATAATAGAAACCTAAGTCTTTCAACCTGTCTGAGAGTATTACCGTTCCTTTCTCTCCTGCAACACGGTAACATTTATCGATCAAAGCCCCTATAGATTTTTTGTCCATCACCCTGTTTATTAAACCGAACATTTCATTCATAACCGACTTTCTTTTCGTCTCCTCTAGTTCTTCAAGGGCGTCCTCCACAACCTGCATGAGAATTACCCTGCCAACGGTTGTGTCAACGAGTCTCCCATCGAACCTCACCTTTATACGGGCATGGAGGTCCACCTGTTTTGAGTCGTAGGCGATATGTACCTCCTCGGGATCGGAGAATATCTTCCCTTCCCCCTTCACCCGTTTTCTGTCGATAGTGAGATAGTAGAGACCGAGTATGATGTCCTGGGTAGGGACGATGATGGGCCTTCCGTTTGCCGGGGAAAGGATGTTGTTCGTGGACATCATGAGTATCCTTGCCTCGGCCTGGGCCTCAATGGAAAGGGGGACATGTACCGCCATCTGGTCTCCATCGAAATCCGCATTATACGCAGGACATACGAGGGGGTGTAGCTGGATCGCCTTCCCGTCTATCAACTGGGGCTCAAAGGCCTGGATACCGAGTCTGTGAAGGGTAGGGGCCCTGTTCAGAAGGACAGGGTGTTCCTTGATCACTTCTTCGAGGACATCCCACACCTCCGGTCTCTCTTTTTCCACAATCTTCTTCGCATTCTTTATCGTTGTCGCATAACCCTTTCTTATAAGTCTATTATAGACAAAGGGTTTGAAGAGTTCCAAGGCCATATATTTTGGAAGACCGCACTGGTGTAATCTCAAATGGGGACCTACAACAATCACAGACCTTCCCGAATAGTCAACACGTTTCCCGAGAAGGTTCTGGCGGAACCTGCCCTGTTTGCCCCTCAACATATCGCTTAAGGATTTAAGGGGTCTTTTGCTTGCCCCTGTGACTACCCTGCCCCTTTTGGAGTTATCAAAAAGGGCGTCCACCGCCTCCTGGAGCATCCTCTTCTCGTTCCTTATGATGATTTCCGGGGCATTAAGCTCCATGAGCCTCTTTAACCTGTTGTTCCTGTTTATCACCCTTCTGTAAAGGTCGTTTAAGTCAGAAGTGGCAAATCTACCCCCATCGAGAGGTACAAGGGGTCTCAACTCAGGAGGCAACACAGGTATGATATCGAGGATCATCCATTCCGGTTTTACCTTTGAGACCCTGAAGGCATCTACAATCTTTAACCTTCTCGAGATCTTCTTCCTCTTTGCGTCACTTGTGGTCTCCTTCATCTCGTTTCTCAATGTCCTTGTCAGTTCCTCAACATCTATCTTTCTCAGACATTCTCTAATCGCCTCTGCCCCTATCCCTGCCACAAAAGAGGGCCCGTACTTCTCCCTTGCCTCCATATATTTTTCTTCGTTAATCAGCTCGCAGAATTCATAAGGAGAGTTACCAGGCTCTATAACGATGTACATTTCAAAATATAAAACCCTCTCCACATCCTTTATCGTGAGTTCAAGGAGGGTTCCTATTTTGCTCGGCATGCTCTTCAAAAACCAGATATGGGCTACAGGACAGGCGAGTTTAATATGGCCCATCCTTTCCCTTCTCACCTTAGATTGTATTACCTCCACACCGCACTTCTCGCATATGATCCCCCGGTGCTTCATTCTTTTATATTTTCCGCATATACACTCGTAGTCCTTCACAGGGCCGAATATCTTTGCACAGAATAACCCATCCCTCTCCGGCTTGAACGTCCTGTAGTTTATCGTCTCGGGTTTCTTTACCTCTCCATGGGACCATTTTTCTATCAACTCAGGAGAGGCAAGGGAGATTTTGATCGCGCTATATTCCAGCGGATCCTTCTGTTTTTCAAAAATCTTGAAATAGTCTTCCAATCTCAATACCTCCTGCCCCTTTTTTGCGGGACTTTTTATTTCTTACTCTTCCTTCATCAATTCAACATTTATGCAGAGGCTTTCCAGCTCTTTAACGAGAACGTTGAAAGATTCCGGAAGATTTGGCTCAAGGACATCCTCCCCTTTAACGATCGCCTCATACGCCCTTATCCTGCCGTTCACATCATCGGACTTTATTGTTAGGAACTCCTGGAGCGAATAGGATGCTCCATACGCCTCTAATGCCCATACCTCCATCTCCCCAAGTCTTTGACCTCCGAACTGCGCCTTTCCACCGAGGGGTTGCTGTGTTACAAGGGAATAGGGCCCGATGGAACGGGCGTGTATCTTGTCATCGACGAGGTGGTGTAGTTTCAGGAAGTACATGTTTCCAATCGTGATTTTGTGGTGGAAAGGCTCCCCTGTCCTGCCGTCAAAGAGTGTTGCCTTTCTACAATCCTCCATCCCTGCCATTTTGAAGAGCTCCTTTATCTCAGCCTCCTTTGCCCCATCGAATACAGGGACTGAGACGTGGATTCCCCCTTTAAGTTTGTCGGCAAAGCTTACGAGTTCTTCCTCCGATAAATGGTCTATAAAACCGTCGAGTTCCCCCTGACTGAATATCTCCTTCAGTTTTGCCTTAATGGTGCTTGGCTCGCACATCTTTTTATAGTAACCATCCACAAGCTCTCCGATCCTTTTACCCAGTTCTTTCGCCGCCCATCCGAGATGGGTCTCGAGGATCTGGCCTGCATTCATTCGAGAGGGGACCCCTAATGGGTTAAGTACAAGGTCAACCGGTGTACCGTCCTCTGTAAAAGGCATGTCTTCTTCCGGGAGTATTACAGAGACGATACCCTTATTACCATGACGACCGGAGATCTTATCTCCAACCGCGATCTTCCTCTTCATCGCTATGTATACCTTTATCGTCTTTATTACGCCAGGTGGAAGCTCATCCCCTCTTTTGATCTTGTTTATCTTGTCGTCGTAGTACATTTTTATGATTTCTATCTGGTTATCCTTGCTCTCAAGGATCCGGGAGATCTTCGTCTCAAGCTCCTCATCCCCGAAATCTATCCCCTGTAACTTCTCAAGGCTTATGTTGTTAATCTTCTCTCCTGTAATCGCCTCACCCTTTTTGATTATGACCTTTCCTTTGTTGTCCTTTATATCCACAGGGGTTTTTCGACCGAGGAAGACATTCTCGAGCTTTTCCTTTGTACTCTCGAGGATGATTTTAATCTGGTCTTCCTGGTCTTTTAGGATGTTCGATATCTCTATATCTTCTATAAGCCTGCTTCTGTCATCCTTATCTATACCTCTCCTCGATAACACCTTGACATCTATCACAATCCCTTCTATACCATGGGGAACCCGCAACGATGTATCTTTTACATCCCCTGCCTTCTCCCCGAAGATAGCCCTCAAAAGTTTTTCCTCAGGGGTAAGCTGGGTTTCCCCTTTTGGTGTAACCTTTCCCACAAGTATGTCATTGGGCTTAACCGTGGCCCCTATCCTAACAATACCGCTTTCGTCGAGGTCTTTCAGGGCATCCTCCCCTACGCTGGGTATATCCCTTGTCACTTCCTCTTTACCGAGTTTAGTGTCCCTTACAACGCATTCCAGTTCCTCTATATGGATCGATGTAAAGGTATCCTCTCTTACGAGCCTTTCGTTGACCAAAACGGAATCCTCATAGTTATATCCCCGCCAGGGCATAAAGGCCACCAGCACGTTTCTCCCGAGGGCGAGCTCCCCTCTATCCGTTGAAGGACCATCGGCGAGGACATCCCCTTTTTTTACAAAATCTCCCTCGTTTACGATCACCCTCTGGTTTATGCATGTATCCTGGTTTGACCTTCTGAACTTTAACAGGTTATGGACTTCAAGTTGTGTAACGGGCTCCTCATGTCCGTTTTTTTCTTCGTACTGTACAATGATCCGATTGGCATCAACGCTTTTTACAATCCCGTCATGTTTAGCTGTAATCGTAACCCTCGAATCTCTCCCCACGATTCTCTCCATCCCGGTACCAACGAGAGGGGCCTCTGTAATGATAAGGGGTACGGCCTGTCTCTGCATGTTGGAACCCATCAATGCCCTGTTTGCATCGTCATGCTCCAGAAAGGGTATCAGGGATGCGGAGACACTTACGAGCTGCTTTGGGGATACATCGATAAAATTGACCTCATTTGGACTTATAAGGTGAAAGGTCCCTCCCTTTTGGGCGGTAACGAGTTCGGAGGTGATCCTGCCTTCCTCATCCATAGGGATGTTCGCCTGGGCAATATAGTACTGCTCCTCCTCAAGGGCACTCAAATGCCTTACATTATTTGTTACCCTTCCATTTATCACCTCCCGATAGGGGGTCTCGATAAAACCGTACTCGTTTACCTTTGCATAGGTAGACAGGGATGCGATGAGGCCTATGTTTGGACCTTCAGGGGTCTCAACAGGACAGATCCTGCCGTAATGGGTGGGATGGACGTCCCTTACCTCAAAGCCTGCCCTTTCCCTTGTGAGTCCCCCTGGACCTAAGGCACTTAACCTCCTCTTGTGGGTAATCTCACTCAACGGGTTCGTCTGATCCATAAACTGGGAGAGCTGGCTGCTCGAAAAGAAATCCTTAACAGCGGTGGCTACAGGCTTTGGGTTGACCAGGTCGTGGGGCATGAGGGTCTCCATTTCAGGAAAGGTAAGGCGCTCTTTTATTGCCCTCTCCATCCTTACGAGCCCCATTCTGAACTGGTTTTCGAGTAACTCCCCAACGGTTCTCACCCTTCTGTTGCCGAGATGGTCTATATCATCCCCCTGTCCCCTTGAATCCTTGAGTTTGAGTAGCTGTTTGACGGTCTCTAATATATCCTCTTTTCTCAGGACAACCTCATCAAGGGGGACGTTCATATTGAGCCTGTGGTTTATCTTCAATCTCCCGACCTTTGAGAGGTCGTATCTATCGGGGGCAAAGAACATGTTGTATAAAAGTGCTTCGGCAAATTCGATCGTCGGAGGATCCCCCGGTCTCATCTTTCTGTAAATACCAAGGAGCGCCTCTTCCTTTGTATTTACCCCATCCTCTCTCAGTGTTTTACTCAAAGATGCACTCACGTTCAGGTTGTCGATGAAGAGGATATCCAGGGACTGCACCTTTCTTTCCTTTATCTTTTCTATGTCTTCCTTTGTAATTTCCCTGTTTATGGGGATCAAAACCTCTTTTGTCTTTGGGTCAAACACATTATCCGCTGTTATCCTTCCCACAAGGTCGTCTTCCCCGATGGGTATTATATTTATATTTGCCGCCTCCATCTTTTTCAGAATGGCCTTGGTAATCTTCTTATGTTTCTTGACGATCACCTCTTTGGTCTCTTCGTTTATGATATCGGAAGGCGCCTTCTGTCCAATCAGGAGCTGGAAAGAGGTCTTTTTGTATAGTCTGTCGTCCTTAACGATTACGGTCTCTTTATCATAAAAGTAATCGAGGATCTCTTTCTCCGAATACCCCAGGGCCTTTAAAAACATCGTCACATGGATTTTTTTCTTCTTATCTATCCTTACATAGACGAGTTCCTTATGGTCAAACTCAAAATCAAGCCATGAACCTCTATAGGGGATGATCCTTGCGCTATAGAGGAGGCTCCCTGCCAGATTAGACCTTGTTGCCTCACAATCAAAATAAACACCCGGGGATCTGTGGAGCTGGCTAACCACCACCCTCTCCGTTCCGTTTATAATAAAAGTACCCCTCTCTGTCATAAGGGGGATCTCTCCGAAATAGACATCCTGCTCTTTAACGGCCCTTATATCTCTCGTCTTTGTCTCTGCATCCACGTTCCATACAACAAGCCTGATCGTGACCCTCATGGTGGCCGCATAGGTCAATCCCCTGAATATACATTCCTCTTCAGAGTTTTTCGGATCCCCTATCTCGTACTTTACAAACTCTAAGGTTGTGGTTTCATGGGCATCCTTTATGGGGAAGACACTGTTGAATACTGCCTGTAGACCGATGTTTTCCCTTTTATCGGGGGGGATATTCTTCTGCAAAAACTTTTCGTATGAATCGAGCTGTATTTCAATTAGGTTTGGGATATCGAGAACTTCCTTTATCTTTCCGTAGTTCTTTCTGAATATCCTGTTATGGAAGGTTTCCCTCATATTTTCTTCACTCCTTAAATTTTAGAGGATAAGGGGTGAACCTATACCCCTTATCCTTATGATTTAACTACTCTATCTTAACCTGTCCGCTTACTTCTTCGAGTTGTTTCTTTATATTTGCCGCCTCTTCCTTGGATACACCCTCTTTAACAGGCTTTGGTACTCCCTCAACGAGGTCTTTTGCCTCTTTAAGACCAAGGCTTGTAATGGCCCTTACGACTTTTATCACCTGGATCTTTTTGTCCGCTTCATAACCTGTCAGAATTACATTAAACTCTGTCTTCTCCTCAACGGGCTCTGCCGCTGCCGGGGCAGGTCCTGCCGCTGCCGGGGCAGCACCCATTACAGGCATAGCGGCGGTAACACCGAATTTCTCTTCCAGTGCCTTTATGAAATCTGCAAGTTCAAGTACCGTCATATTTTCAATAAACTGGATAACTTCCTCTTTTGTAACACTCATTTATTTCCTCCTTTATCCTTGTTCTTTTTGTGCTTTGATTGCGTTTAACGTCATCAACAGTTTGCCCATATTGCCTGAGAGTACAAATACCAACCTCTGAGGCACACCCTTTAGTAACCCTACAAACTTGCCTATGAGCACCTCTTTTGAAGGCAGTGTGGCAAGCTTGTTCACATCTTCAGGACCTATGATCTGGTCTCCAAGAAAACCTCCCTTTATCTTCAGTTGAGGCATTTCCTTCATGAAACCGGAGATGATACGGGCGGCACTTACGGGGTCTTTGTATACGCCAACTATGGCGTTGGGACCGGTAAATCTCTCTTTCAGTGCCTGTGCCCTTGTTCCTTCCGATGCGATGCTTAAAAGGGTGTTCTTTACAACGGTGAATTCTGCATCAACGCCTCTCAGTTCTTTACGGATCTTCGTCATCTGGGCCACATTTAGACCGCTATATTCGGCGATAAACATGGAGCTCATCTTTTTGAGCTTAGAACCCAACTCCGCAACAACTTTTTCTTTTTTCGCCCTTTCCAATGGTTTCCATCCCTCCTTTCATAAATAATATTTATGGAAAGTCAGGGAGACAGCAAATCTTTGACGTCTCAGTAGGCCGTACTTTTACAAATAAAACGTTTAATGGTGTCTTTCACCACACCTACTTTCTCTGACATTTTCCCTATTTTGTCAAGTTTCTCACATAGGTCGGATCGATTTTTATACCAGGACTCATTGTTGTGCAAATGGCCATCCCTTTTATATATGTGCCTTTGCTTGAAGGTGGCTTTAATCTGATGACTGCTTCAAGGAGAGTATTGATGTTTTCCAGGATCTTTTCCTTTCCAAAATTTATCTTTCCCACAGGAACATGGAGATTGCCGGCTTTATCTACCCTGAATTCAACCCTTCCTGCCTTCATCTCTTTTACCGTCTTTGCCACGTCAAATGTGACGGTCCCAACCTTTGGGTTTGGCATAAGCCCTCGAGGGCCTAAGATCTTTCCGAGCTTACTCACCGCCCCCATCATATCAGGGGTGGCGATGGTCTTGTCAAAGTCAAGCCAGCCTTTCTGTATCTTTTCTATGAGATCCTCTGCCCCAACATAGTCGGCACCTGCCTCAAGGGCCTCCTTTTCCTTCTGACCCTTTGCAAAGACAAGGACTTTTACCTCTTTTCCCAGACCGTTAGGGAGGGGTACGCTTCCCCTGACCATCTGATCCGCATGTCTCGGGTCGACCCCTAAGCGTAATGCAATCTCTACGGTCTCGTTAAACTTTGCATATGAAACCTGCGGGAGTAGATCAAGGGCCTCTTCCATATTATATTTTTTTTCTCTGTCTACTTTTTCCCTTGCCGCCGAATATTTCTTTCCCGATTTTGACATGTTATTTACTCCTTATTTATCAACTATTTTTTATGCATAGCAACAAAACGGTTCTTTTACCCTTCCACCACCTGGATTCCCATACTTTTTGTTGTACCCTCTATGATCTTTATCGCACTGTCTAAATCCTTTGCGTTTAAATCCGGCATCTTAAGCTGGGCTATCTCCCTGACCTGGGACTTTGTAATGGTTCCCACTGTCTCCTTTTTGGGGTTATTTGCCCCTTTAGCGAGTTTTGCCGCCTTTTTGATCAAAAATGTAGCAGGGGGTGTCTTCGTTACAAATGTAAAAGTCCTGTCGGAATATATGGTTATCAGGGCGGGAATCACGGTCCCCTCCTGGGATCTCGTCCTCTCGTTAAAAGCCTTACAGAATTCCATGATGTTCACCCCGTGCTGGCCCAGGGCCGGTCCAACAGGAGGAGAGGGTGTAGCCTGACCTGCCTGTAACTGCAATTTCACCATCGCAACGACTTTTTTTGCCATCTTTTGACTCCTTTAGATTTTCTCTATCTGGGTAAACTCCAGTTCAACAGGTGTGGTCCTTCCGAATATGTTGAGAAGTACCTTCACCTTTCCCTTTTCCGGTTTTATCTCTTCAACACTGCCAGTAAAGTTTGTAAAAGGGCCTTCTGTAACTTTTACACTGTCCCCTTTTTCGAAGCGTATCTTCGGCTTTATCTTGCCCTTTCCTTCCTGTATCGCATAGAGTATCTCGTTGACCTCGCTCTCCGGTAATGGAGGGGGGTTCATCTTATCGTAACCTACAAACCCCGTTACCTTTGGTGTATTTCTAACAAGATACCACGTATCGTTATTCATCACCATGTTCACAATAATATATCCAGGAAAGACGGTTCTCTGGGACTTCTTTATCTGACCCTTTATCTTTTCCATAACAATTTCAGAAGGGACTATAATTTCGCCAAAAAATTCCTCCATCTTATTGTTTTTTATGCTCTCCTCAAGGCTCTCTCTCACCTTCTGTTCATAACCGGAATAGGTATGAACTACATACCACTTTTTTTCCATTTTTGTATTTTCCATAATGATTTACTCTGAATTACCCGCGTAATAATGCCTGAATAAACCTTGCCAGCCCAACATCCACAATGCCAAGAAATATGGCCGCAATAACAACGGTTATGAGGACTACGTATGTGCCTTTGATTGCATCCTTTTTCGATGGCCAGGTAACCCTCTTCGCCTCCATGTACACATCTATAAAATATCCTTTTAGGTTTTCTATCTTTCCCTTAAAGTCCATGAGGTCTCCATTTTTATAACAGGCCAGGAGGGATTCGAACCCCCAACACCCGGATTTGGAGTCCGGTGCTCTATCCGTTAGAGCTACTGGCCTTTTCTATTTAGTCTCCTTATGGTTCGTATGTTTCCTGCAAGTTTTACAGTACTTTTTCATCTCGAGTTTATCCGGTGTCTTCTGTTTGTTCTTAGTTGTTGTGTAATTTCTGTTCTTACACTCTGAACATGCGAGTATCACTAATTGCCTCATCTTCTTCCCCTCTACTCTATAATCTCAGTGACAACCCCTGCCCCTACTGTCTTGCCACCCTCTCTGATGGCGAAGCGGAGTTCCTTCTCAAGGGCGATGGGGGTGACGAGCTCTACATAGAGGGTTACATTGT
>JAOAGQ010000075.1 GCA_026415675.1 Syntrophorhabdaceae bacterium | reverse complement strand
ATGTGTATAAGAGACAGATATACTGCCTCACCCTTTTATTTATAATATACGGGGCATCCCACCTGCCTTCCCTATTCAGTATCGCGATTATCATAATAGGTATCATCGGCATCTTCATCTTCGTATACCACGAGATGAGGGTAAAAAATCCTGTTTTGAATATCGCCCTCTTCAAAAACAACAGACCCTTTGTCTTCTCCAATGTGGCGGCCCTTATCCATTACAGCGCCTCCTTTGCAACGGGGTTTCTCTTGAGTTTTTACCTTCAATTCATAAAAGGTTTTAGTGCCCAGAGTGCAGGTTTTGTCCTTGTCTGTCAACCTATCATGATGGCCCTGATATCCCCCCTTGCAGGCAAGGCTTCCGACAGAATAGAGGCAAGGATCGTTGCCTCCTCCGGTATGGCATTAACGGGGATAGGCCTCATTATGCTCGTCTTTTTAAAGGCCGACACGGATCTGATCTATATCATCACGAGTCAGATTATAATAGGCTCCGGGTTTGGTCTATTCTCCTCCCCGAACACGAATGCGGTAATGGCCTCTGTGGGGGGGAAGTTCTACGGGGTTGCCTCATCGTTGATCTCAACAATGAGGCTTTTAGGGCAGGTCTTCAACCTCAGTATCGTTATGCTCGTCTTCAACCTCGTCATAGGCAAGGTGGGGATCGGTCCCTCAAACCTTCCCCAGCTTTTACAGGCGATCAAAATATCCTTCGCAATATCCGGGGGCCTATGCTCTATCGGTGTATACACATCCCTGTCCAGGGGCAAGATAGGTCATACCAATTAACCCCTCAAGAATATCTCGGGAAGGATCAGGGATAGCTTCGGGACATAGGTGATCACGAGGAGGCAACCTATAAAAATCAGTATGAAAGGAAGGACCGCCTTGCCTATCTCCACAAGGGAGCGCTTCATGATCGCCATGGAGACAAAGAGGTTAAGTCCGAAAGGAGGGGTGAGAAAACCGCACTCTATGTTCACTATCATGATAATCCCGTAGTGGATGTAATCGATACCGTACCTGTTTAAGGTCTCTATCAGAATCGGCGATATCACTATAATAGCGGTGACTATATCCATGAGGCCACCAATAATAAGGAGCACCCCGTTTATGGCGAGCAGAAAAAGCCACCTATCGTGGATATTCGATATGATGATCTCCGCGAGTTTCAGCGGTAACTGCTCCACCGTTAAAAGCCATATGAAGGTCATCGCGCAGGAGAGGATGAAGAGGAGAGAGCCCGAGAGGATCGCCGAGTCCCTGCAGATCGCAAAGAGCCTTTTTATCTTGAACTCCTTGTATATAAAGAGTTCAACAAAAAGGGCATAAACAACGGATACCGCAGCAGCCTCTGTGGGGGTAAAAACCCCACCGTATATGCCTCCCAGTATGATAACAGGGAGAAGAAGGGCCCAGAGACCGTCTCTTATGATTTTTAAGGCCTCTTTAAAAGTGTAGCGCCCCTCAGAACGCCATCCATGCCTTTTCGACATATAGTAGGAGTAAGCGATAAGACATAACCCTATAAAAATTCCCGGAACAAAACCTGCCATAAAAATTTCTGCAACGGAGACGTTCATCACAAGGGCATAGAGGATCATCGGGATACTCGGGGGGATCAGGATCCCGAGAGAACCCGCGGAAGTCAATAGCCCTATGGAGAACCTTTCGCTATACCCTTCCTTTATCAGGGCAGGCATCATTATGCTCCCTATCGCAATAACGGTGGCAGGGGAAGAACCGGAGATGGCGGCAAAAAACATGCAGGCAAGGACAGAGGCCATCGCCATACCCCCGGTGAACCTGCCCACAAATAGCCTCATCACCCCCACAAGCCTGTCGGAGATCGCCCCTTCTGCCATGATGTTCCCTGCGAGGATGAAGAAAGGCACACCGAGGAGGACAAAATTATCAAGACCGTTGAAGAGTTGTTGGATTAAGGATGTAACGGGGGTATTCGCAATAAAAATCAGGTACACAGCGGTGATGGTTGCAAGAAGGAGGGATATGGGCATACCGATGACTAACAGTACAGCAAAACAGATAAATACCAGAGAGAGATTCATCCCTTCCTCCCCCTTACCCTTTCGAAGGGTGCGTTCTTCAAAAAGGCTTTAAAATGCTTAAGAGAAAGGGAGAAGAGCCTAAACGCCATCGTAATAGAGAAGAGGGGGATCGGTATGTACGGGATATACATGGGTATCCCCATGGCCGAACTCTTAACACCAAAACCTTTCAGCTTCAAAAGATGGATGGTACCGTAATAGACTATGATCACCGCAACGATGCCTGATATCAGATACGCAAACGCCTTTAGAACGTGGCTTACCCTGTCGGGCATACATTCCGTCAGGGCCTCCATGGAAAAGTGGGTGCCGTATTTTACCCCGATTGAGGCCCCGAGATAGGTACAGAATATCATCGAGTAGTTTGCGAGCTCTCCGAACCAGGGAAAGGTGTAGGAGACGGTATACCTGAGCATCGTCTCAAGAAAGGTAAGAATCGCGAGCCCCAGAAGATAAAAGGCTACGGTTGCCTCCTCTATCCTGTTAAAGATACTTATGATACGGGTCATATCGAACAAGAATCAATCAAAAGGGCACAGGTATAAAAGACCCGTGCCCCTTAAAAATTACTTCTTTTTCGAATAAAAATTTACCTTGCCGATGAAGAAGTCGTACCACTCTGCCCCGAATACATTTTTGTACTTTTCATAGACCGGGGCAACGGCCTTTTTGAAGGCCTCCCTCTCCTTAGGGGTCAAGACCACCACATCTACCTTCTGTGCCTTTGCCTTCTCAATGGCCTCGGCCCTGTTCTTTATGTTTCCCTCTCTGTTTACCTTTATCTGTACCTCTGCCGCCTCAAGGAATATCTTTTTCTGTTCTTCATTTAAGGTGTTCCAGAACGCCTTGTTTACAACCGTAGGGCATTCGGTAAGGATATGGTTTGTGATGGTGGCGTATTTATTTACCTCTGTGAATTTCATAATCAAAGATGTGGGAAGGGGGTTGTCCTGACCGTCTATCACCTTCTGCTGGAGGGCATTATATATCTCGGGGAACGGAAGGGGGGTAGGGTTGGCCCCTAAGGCCTTGAACGTATCGATCATCAGGGGGCTTTCTACAACCCGGATCTTCAATCCTTTTAAATCTTCCGGCTTCCTGATGGGTCTCTTCGAGTTCGTCATATCCCTGAATTCGTTTTCTGTATATCCGATGAACACAAAGCCCTTTGCATCACAGTATTTGGAAAACCTCTCCTTCACCTCCCTGTCGTCGAGTACCATGTATGCCACCTCCCTGTTTGGATAAACGAAGGGTAGTTCAATGATACCCATTTCAGGCACAAAGTTTGCGAGTACCCCGGCGGTGACTGCCGTCATATGGAGTGTCCCTGACTGAACCTGTTCTGTCATCGACCTTTCAGCCCCGAGCTGACCGAGAGGGAATACCTGTACCTCTATCTCCCCTTTGGTCTTCTCCGTCACATATTTTGCAAAGGCCACTGCCCCGTGGTGCTGGGGATGGACCGGAGGGCCTACGTGACCATATTTAACAACCATCTTTGCATCGGAGTAAGGGGCAAAATAAACCCCGATAACTGCAAAGATTAAAAATAGTAAGATAAATCTCTTAATCATGGCGTTCTCCTTTCCTGTAAATATTTATTTCTGATGGGCCTTGAGGTAATCGAGGCAGAATTTCAAAGCCTCCTCCCCTGGAAGCCCCTTCGACTTCATATTATTCACATACTCATCGAGGATGGGTCTTAACCTCTTTCCCCATTTCTCATTCTCTTCCTTTGAAAGAACGGTCACCTTTCCCCCTCTCTTTATAAAGACATCCTTTCCTTCTCTGTCGAGTTCATCCCAGAGCTTCCCCATCTTCTCTATCCATTCCGCATTTATCTTTTCTATCACCCTCTGCATGTCCTGGGGGATGGAGTTCCATTTCTCCTTGTTCATCACTATATAGTTCATATTCACATAGGCCGAACCGTACTCTGTGCTGTGGGTTATCACCTCTGCGAGCCTGAAGCCCTTCATCGGTTCATAGGGGCATATGATACCCTGGGCAACACCCTTTGAAAGGGCATCGTACGCATCCGACATAGGCATGGCAACGGGGAGACCCCCTAATGCCTGGACAACCTTGGCACTCGTTCCTGTTGACCTAACCTTGAGGCCCTTCATATCGTCGAGGTTCGAAACCTGTTTCTTTGCAAAAAACATGTGGGGAGGCGAAGTAGTGAGAAACATCACCTTCACATCCTCAAACTCCTTCGGCTGAAATTTCTTGAAATACTCGTTGGCGAGTAAGGTTCCGATGTAGCCGCTTTTGTAACCCAAAGGGAGATCCACAACCTCTGACAAAGGAAACCTTCCCATCGTATAGGAGGAGAAGCTAAGGCCCATATCCGCTACCCCTTTTACCACCGCCTGGTAGGTCTGGGTAGGGGGCGAAAGGGTACCCCCTGCAAACTGCGTCACCTTTACCCTCCCGTTCGTCCTCTTTTCCACCTCTTTACACCATTCGTCCATAGCAACACTTATCCTGTTGTCAGGGGGGAAAAAGTTCGCAAATTTAATGGCTATCGTCTTATCCTGGGCACCAACCGGACTAAACAGAAAAGTTGTGAAAAAAACCACCAATACTACCACATGCCCGAAAAATCTCTTTCCCATAAACTCACCTCCCAAGTTTTTATTGTTTTAAAAAAGAAGGTATGAAAAGTGCCAGCTTCGGAAACAGGAACAAAAGTACGATCACAACTATCAGACTCAAAAGAAACGGTGTGACCCCTCTGTAAATGAGACTAAAAGGATCCTTTGTAACGTTCTTTACCACAAACACGTTTATCGCCACAGGGGGGATGATCACCCCTATCATGACTGTTAACTGGATAAAGACACCAAACCATATGAGGTCATAGCCAAGTTTTGCCACAACAGGATAGAATATGGGTGTTGCGAGTATCATAAAGGCGAGATCATCGATAAAAGTACCGCCTATGATATAGACGAGACCGATCAATATGAGAATCACATGTCTGTTTAAGGGTAGGTTTAGTATCCACTCTGCGGAGACCATAGGTATCTTTGTGACGGTTATGAAGTGGCCGAATATGGTGGAACCTGCTATAAGCATAAGCACCATACACGCCATAATGAGAGACTCCTTTAACGACCTGAAAAGGACGGACATCTTCATATCCTTTGTGATAAAGGCGAGAAGGCCTACCGCGAAAGCCCCTACGCTCCCCGCCTCGGTGGGGGTAAAAAAGCCCATAAGAAGGCCTCCCATAACAACAAGAAAGATAAGGGCTATCCCCCCTATCTCCTTTATTGATTTCAACCTCTCGGTCCACAGAGAACTCTCCCCTTTAGGACCTAAGGCAGGGTCTATCTTACACCAGAAGTAGATGATCAAGATGAAGAAGAGGGAGACAAAAAGGCCTGGAATTATCGAGGCGAGGAAGAGCTTGCCTATCGATTGTTCCGTTATAATCCCGTATATGATGAGGGGTACACTCGGAGGGATAAGACATCCCAGTGTCCCCGAGGCAGCAACGACCCCCGTTGAGATGAGTCTTTTATACCCATAACGATCCATCTCAGGGATGGCGACGTTCGCAAAGGTTGCCGCCGTAGCCGTTGTGGAACCCGTTACACTTCCGAAGGCCGTCGCCCCCGCAACGGTTGCCATTGCAAGCCCACCAGGGATGTGGCCTATAAATCTGTATGCAGAGGCATACAGTTTTTTCGCAATACCCCCGTTAAATGCGATCTGTCCCATCAGAATAAAAACGGGAACCACGGTAAACCCGTATGTGGAGAAGGTGTCATAGATATCCTGGGCAACCATACTGAAACCTGCCTTGAAGGATACGACAAGACTGTATCCCAAAAAACCTATAACAGCCATACAGAAACCGAGTTCAAGACCTGTCAAAAAAAGGGCTATAAGGACTAAAAGGCCGACAATACCTATCGCTGCCTCATTCATATTCACCCCTTATCACCTTCACTATGTCGGCGATCAACACCAGACACTGAAAGAAGCAACAAAAACCGATGCTGTAAAGAACAGGATAGTAGGGGATATGCCTTGTTGGGGTAACCTCCCCTGCCTTCTTCAAATCCATGCCGAGGAGTACGATATTCCACCCTATAACGATAAAAAGGGCAATGGCTATGATCCTTGTTACGATATTAAAGATTTTCCTGGCCCCGGAGGGGAGTTTTAAAACGAGGAAGTCTACCTTGATATGGCCCCTCTGCCACGATGTGACAGGTATGGAAAAGCTTATTATGATCGCCCCCAAGAGACCGACCATCTCATATGTACCCAGTATCGGGGATCTCATCGACCTTAAGACCACATCGGCAACCGTTAAAAGCACCATGAAGGCGAGGATAAAGGCTGAGATGGCGTTTAAAAAATGGCTTACATTTGAGATAAACGAGAGAATTTTTTTCATAGTCCTTATGTTATCTTACAAATGTAACGGTATAGCCCTGGGTCTACACAGACGTATATGCTCCGTTTTCTCATTGATGGTTAGAAATGGTAATCCACAGCATCGCCTATGTCAAGGCTTTTTGCTTGCCAACCTTTTAGGATGGGCTGTGGCGTAATGTAATAACCAGGAAAACTCGATTTCTCAAAAGGCCTACCCTTCTTTGTAAGGGGGTATGATACCCTTCTCCATCAGTATGGCGAGCTCTTCTCTTGCCCTTAATATCTTTTCCCGGGCCATATCGAAAAGTACTTTCTCCGAAAAGGAGAGTCGGGCGACCTTCTGCTCCATCGCCTTCTTTGCAACGGCGATGGCCTCTCTCGGAAATACCTCCCATTCATCCATCGTCGGGAGTATATAATCTTCGTGGATCCCCTTATCCTCAGCAAATCTCGCCACTTCGTACGCAGCGGCGATACACATCTCGTCTGTGATGGTTCTGGCCATAACATCGAGGGTGCCTCTGAAGACAGCGGGAAATACCAGTGAATTATTCACCTGGTTTGGAAAGTCGCTCCTCCCGGTAACGACCACCCTTGCCCCTGCCTCCTTTGCATCCCAGGGCCATATCTCGGGCACAGGGTTGGCGCAGGCAAAGACGATCGCATCATCCGCCATTTTCGAAACCCACGATTTCTGGATCGTATCGGGCCCTGACTTTGATAGGGCGATCACCACATCCTGACCTACCATGGCCTCTTCAATACCACCTTCCCTGTTCTCTTTATTCGTGATCTGGCACAGTTCATACTTTTCCATCTGTCGCTTGTCAATATCATCCCTTTTCCTGTTAAGGATACCCTTACTATCCACAATGATGATCTTCTCAGGGTCTGCCCCTGCCTTGATAATAAGTTTGGTGATCCTTACGTTTGCCGCACCGATACCCACCATGGTGATCTTCACATCTTCTATCTTTTTCCCCACGACCTTAAGGGCGTTTATCAAACCCGCAAGGGTTACGGCGGCCGTACCCTGCTGGTCATCATGCCACACAGGAATTGTCATCTCTCCCCTTAACCTCTCGAGTATATAGAAACATTTGGGACTCTCTATGTCTTCTAAGTTTATACCACCGAAGGAAGGGGTGATGTACTTTACCGTCTTTATAAATTCTTCAGGGTCTTTTGTGTCAAGGCATATGGGGAATGCATCGACCCCGCCTAAGTATTTAAACAAAAGGGACTTTCCCTCCATTACCGGCATCGCAGCGACAGGGCCTATATCCCCTAACCCCAGGACCCTTGTGCCATCGGTCACTATGGCTATCGTATTGCCCTTGTTCGTATATGAGTATGCCTTATCGGGTTTCTCCTTTATCGCCCTACATGCTGCAGCCACCCCCGGGGTGTACCATATTGCAAAATCTTCTATGCCCCTTATCGCGCATTTAGGGACCACCTCTATCTTACCCCTGTAAAAAGGGTGCATCTTCAGCGAATCCTGGGCAGGTTTTATCGCCCTTGCGAGAAGTTCTTCTTTTGTGATCTTCTTATCCACCGTAACCCCCTTTTCGTTGTAATTCATTGTAAATGCTTTTTTATATCACCCTATGTTGTACTTCTTCTTAAGAAATTCGAGACCTGTTACAGGATAGAGGGTGTATATAAGGATATCCTCCATCCTCTCACTGATCCCTTTTAGTGCCTCCTTTGCCTTCGGTAGTTCAGGCTCAAGGGCATCCCCGGGCCTTATATCAACAGGGGTGTCCCCTTTCTCATAACCTTTTAACGCCTTTTTCCTGATCTCCTCATTTACAGGGGCAGGCGGTCTGCCGTAGAGACCATAAAAATAATCCTTCACCTCTTTCGAGATCATCTTGTACTTCCCGGCAACTACATTAAAAACCGCCTGAACACCGACTATCTGACTCGTAGGGGTAACAAGGGGAGGGAAACCCATATCTTTGCGGGTCTGGGGAATCTCGTTGAAGACCTCGTTTAGCCTGTGCAATGCCTTTGCCTGTCTTAACTGGCTTACAAGGTTACTGATCATGCCCCCTGGTATCTGGTGCATGATTACCCCTGTATCTATCACCGAAAATTTCGTTGTATCTGCGTAAGCCATATATTTGGGTATGATAGATTCGAGATACTCATCGATCTCAGAGAGGACCTTAAGGTCAAAGTCGAGTTCCCAGGGTGTTCCGTATAGAGTAACGACAAAGGGTTCGATCGCCGGATGGGAGGAGCGAAGGGCAAACGGTGCAAGGCATGTGTCTATCCCATCCACACCGGCCTCAATCGCCTTGAGACATGCCATCGAGGCCATACCACTCGTGTAATGGGTATGGAGGTGTACCGGTATCTTCAATGTCCCCTTAAGGGCACTTACAAGTTCGTAGGCATCGTAGGGGGAGATGAGACCGGCCATATCCTTTATGCAGAGGGAGTCTGCCCCCATATCCTCGATCCGTTTAGCCTTATCGAGAAAATAACCGATGTTAAATATGGGGCCTCCCATCCTTTTTTCTGTAAGGGAATAGGAGATCGCCCCCTGGATCTCTTTTCCTGCCTTCTTGACCGCCTTAAAAGGGGTGATGAAATTCCTCTCGTCGTTTAATGCATCGAATATCCTGAAGATATCGATACCCACCTCCGCCGCCTTCTCCACAAATGCATCTACAACATCATCCGCATAGTTTCTGTATCCGACGAGGTTTTGTCCCCTCAAAAGCATCTGGAATTTTGTCTTTGTCATCTTCGATTTTAAGATCCTCACCCTATCCCAAGGGTCTTCGTTTAGAAATCGGGTCATCACATCGAAGGTTGCACCACCCCATACCTCGAGGGAATAGAAGCCTATGCCGTCGAGCTTCTCCGCTATGGGGATCATGTCCTCTGTTGTCATCCTCGTTGCAAATAGGGACTGATGCCCATCCCTCAATGTAAGATCCGTAATCTTCAAAGTCTTTCTCTCTGCCATCATTAACCTCCTGAAAATAAATGTTATTCGTAACATGGCGGTCTTTAAAAATCAATTAAAATTTATTTTTTCAGAAATAGGCAGGGGAGGTTATATAAAACTTGCACTGATTCCCCTTTTTGTGATTAGATATACGTTGCTTATTTTACTTAGAGAGGGTGACAAAAATGGGGCCAATTGACATTGAATTATTGAAAAAAATAGTAGGGCCAGAGAATGTTAGGGACAACATTGCGGATCGGTATGTTTACGGGGCAGATGCATCTGTTCACGAGGCTACTCCCCATGTTATTGTAAGACCGACAAATACCGAGCAGGTCCAGGAAGTCATGAGGTATGCAAACCGGGAAAAGATACCTGTTGTACCGAGGGGCGCAGGCTCCGGCATGTGTGGTCAGGTGACACCCATCATGGGGGGCATAGTCCTCGATATGAAAGGGATGAACAGGATACTCGAGATAAACGTGAAGGACGGTTACTGCAGGGTGGAGCCCGGTGTTGTAGATGACGACTTAAACAGGGCGTTAAAGCCCTACGGTGTATTCTACCCCCCTACCCCTGCTTCGAGTCTTATCGCAACCATAGGGGGCGAAATAGCGAACAACGCATCGGGGACGAGGTCTGTAAAATACGGGGCGGCAAGGGATGCCCTCCTTGCCCTCAAAGTGGTGCTCGCGAACGGTGAGTGTCTATCTCTTGGGGCAACCACCAGGGTTGCCGCATCGGGATACCCCCTTGAGCGCCTCATTGTAGGGTCAGAAGGAACCCTTGCGGTGATAGTCGAGGCAACCCTCCGATTTGTACCCATCCCCAAATACAGGTGTCTTGGTATCTCTAACTTCAACAGGCTCTCCGACGCAGGGGATGCGATATCGGACATCATGGCCAGTGGCTGCCAGCCTTCCATGCTGGAACTTGTAGACAAGGTAGCGATTACAGCGGTAAATAAGGCGGAGAAACTGGGACTTCCCGATGTGGAGGCAATACTCCTCTTTGAGGCGGACGGAATGGCTAAAGAATCCATAGACCCCGAGATAGAGAAGATAAAGAGCATATGCGAGAAACACGGCGGGTTCGGTGTGGAATACAGCTACGATGAAAAGGAGCGGGCGAGGATCTTCGCGGGAAGGTCGAAGCTCTTCCCTTCCCTTTCGAAGTTCGATGATCGCCTCGCATCAACATCCCTGGCAGACGATATGGCGGTGCCTTTCTCGAAAATGGCAGAGGCGGCAGGGAAGATCCACGAAATAGCGGCTAAATACGGTATTGTGATGACCGCCTACGGTCATTGCGGTGCAGGGTGTATACATACAAAGATACTCATGGATACGGACAAGAACTTTCAGTGGGAAGCGGCAGAAAAGGCGGTGGCAGAGATTTACGATTACGTATGCTCTGTGGGAGGCACCACATCCGCAGAGCATGGCATAGGACTGTCAAAGGCACCAGCCTTCAAAAAAGAGAAGGAGGCTGCCCTGGAGTTGATGAGGGGTATAAAGAGGGTGTTCGATCCAAACAACATCCTCAATCCGGGCAAGCTCATGGATGCCCCTGACAGATGGCTCGTAGCCACCCCATTACGATACCAAATCGTTGAATAGAAAGGGTCATAAAGTGGAATTCAAAAGATTAGCAAAATGGAAAAATGCTTTGAATAGCTGTATCCGCTGCGGATACTGTTACGAACACTGTCCTGTATTTAAGTCCACAAAATGGGAGATAGACAGCCCGAGGGGCAAACTGATACTCCTATACGGTCTTTTAAGCGGGGAGTTAGAACCATCGGACTATATAGCGAATAAGATATTCGAGTGTTTCCACTGCGGTAGATGCCAGAAGGCCTGCGCCTCCGGTGTACCGACCCTCGAGGTCTTTGATGCGGCAAGGGCGGATCTCATAGATGCCGGTTTTAATGTGGTGGGGACCACTTCGCAGACGAACCACGACATTTGTGCCCGCTGTTTAAACTGCGTGCGCATGTGTAAACACGAGGCGAGGAGTTTCGTAGATGGTAAAATCATAACCGACAGACTTAAGTGCAGAAGTTGCGGTAGTTGCCTCGATATCTGCTCCGAAAAGGGTATCACAATCGGGACCGGTTATGGCACAAACCCCGATGAACTCTCCTCAAAGATAAAGAAATTCTTAAACAACCCCGAGAACCCCGATGCGAAGGCGATCGTCTTTATGTGCGGTTGGTCGAGTTACCCCGGTTTTCAGGCCTCTGTCTACGACAAATTCGAGATCAGCAGGGAATACGAGATACTTGTTACCGCCTGCAGTGGCCGCCTTAAATCCCAAACAGTCCTTGAATCTTTTGAGGAAGGGGCCTGGGGGGTTCTCATATGTTGCTGCCCCGAAAACGAATGTGACCACGGGGGCAGTGCAAGGGTAAAGGCTCGGATGAAGTATCTGACCGATTTCTTTGAAAAAATGGATATAGAAAAAAACAGGATTCAGATTGCAGAGATACCCCAGGGCAACCCAAAGCTATTCACGGATACAGCAACGAAGTTCATAAAAGAGATAGGCAGTTTAGGGCCTGCCTTTGAGAGGGTCGGCAAATGCTGATTTCTGTACCATACGGAAAAGATGGAACCTTTGAGGTAACGATAGACGATAAAAACATCCTTGGCCTCATCGAACCCAACGAGGTCACGATAGGGGACGAGAGGGAGACGATCAGGAAGGCCCTAGCAAACCCCCTCGGTGCAAAAACATTAAAGGAGTTTCTAAAGAACGCAAAAGATGTCCTCATCATAGTCAATGACGCCACAAGACCAACGCCTACAGCTACCATAATCGAGTTCATAGAAAAGGATATAGAGGACAACAACATAAGCTTTCTTGTGGCGACAGGGGTCCACAGGGCCCCCACTGAAGATGAGTACATCCAGATTTTCTCCGAAAAATACTATAAAAAATACAGAGACCGCATCTTTGCCCATGATTCAAGAAAGAAAGATGAAATGGTCTTTCTCGGGACCTCAAAAAACGGAACGGAGATGCGGATAAATAGAAGAGGGGTAGAGGCAGACAGGATCGTTATAATAAGCTCCGTTGAACCCCATTATTTTGCCGGTTATACCGGAGGAAGGAAGTCTTTTCTTCCAGGTATCGCCTCTTACGAAACGATAGAACAGAACCATAAACTCGCCTTGAAACCCGAGGCACAGGCATTAAGACTCGAAGGTAATCCAGTCCACGAGGACATGATAGATGCCTTAAAGACCGTAAAAAAAGAGGTCTTTGCGATCAATGCGGTTCTCGATAAAAAACACAGGATCTATGCCGTATCGGCAGGGGACATCCATGAATCCTTACATGAGGCGGTTTTGAAGGCAAATGAGGTATTTGCCGTAAAGATTGAGGAGAAGGCGGATATAGTCGTCTCCGTTGTGAAATTTCCAGCGGATATAGACCTTTACCAGGCGCAGAAGGGCATAGATAACGGCAAACACGCATTAAAAGAAGGGGGCATAATAATCCTCGTCGCAAAATGTAGAAAAGGGATCGGGGAGGAGTCTTTTGTAAAACTTTTAAGCTCAGCCTCATCCCCAGAGGATGCCCTAAATAGAATAGATAGGGGATACCACCTTGGGTATCACAAGGCCGCAAAGATGGCCGAAGTAAGCATGAAAGGGGAGATATGGGCCATATCTGACCTTGACCCTGAGTTGATGAAAAAGATATTTATCCGTCCCTTCTCGTCTCTACAGGACGCCGTAGATAATGCCTTAAAGGAGAAGGGAAAGGATGCAAAGGTACTATTCCTAATGGATGGAAGTCTGACTATTCCCTATGTGGAGGAGAAATATGGTAGTCGCTGAACAAAAACCCTTAAAGGATATACTCTCATACATCGATGATTCAAAGCGTATTATTATTGCAGGCTGCCACGGCTGTGTCACCGTATGCAGCACAGGGGGGCAGAAAGAGGTGGATATCCTCGCGAGTCTCATAGAGATAGCAGGGAAAAAGCAGGGAAAAGAATATGAGATCAAAAAGATTACCCTTCAGCGTCAGTGTGACCCTGAATTTTTAGAAGAACTCATCGAAATGGCAAAAGATTACGATGCGATCATTTCCATGGCCTGTGGCGCCGGTGTCCAGCTTGTGGCGGAGAGGGTCGGACCTATAAAGGTCTTCCCCGCCCTAAACACAACCTTTATCGGTGTAGTGGAGACAAAAGGGGAATGGGCGGAGAGGTGTCAGGCGTGCGGGGACTGTAAGCTCTACCTCACAGGGGGGATATGTCCTGTCACCCGGTGTTCCAAGAGCCTTTTAAATGGGCCCTGCGGAGGTTCCCACGAGGGCTTCTGCGAGGTAGACCCAAAAACCCCCTGCGGCTGGCAGCTGATAGTGGACAGACTTAAAGCGATAGGTTGTCTCCACACGTATGCAACGATAGTAGAGCCCGCAGACTGGTCTAAATCAAGGGACGGGGGACCCCGCCGTATGATAAGGGAAGATCTCAAATAATTCGGTCTTTCAATTTACCAATACATTAAGGTCTACTTTCGTGCTATAAATTAGGTACGCCATGCTTACGAATATGACAAACACCTTTTCCCTTTTAAAGCAGGGGAAAAAACCTTATTCTTTTTCTTAGGTTTTTCCTCATGAGATGGATTAAAGGTATTGCAATCGGCCTCATAGGGAGTTTCTTCGGTGGCCTCGTCGGGTTAGGGGGTGGGGTTGTAATTGTCCCTCTTCTCACATGGATCATGAAGCTCACCCAGCATCAGGCCCATGGCACAAGCTTAATCGCCATAATCTTTACATCCCTCGTAGGGGCAGGGACATATCTATACCATGGAAATGTGGACTTCAAGGCAGGGCTTATAATGGCCTTTTCTGCAACGATCACGGTAAGATACGGTGCCATCTTCGCCCATTCCCTACCTGAAAAGACCTTAAAAAGGCTCTTTGGATGCTTTTTTATCTTCGTATCGATTATGCTCATGTCAAAGGGTTATCTCCCAAAATCGGGGTATAGCCTGCCCGTATTAATCAATATTGCCGTCTTTCTTGTAATAGGAGGTATCACCGGTTTCCTCTCCGGTATGCTCGGTATAGGGGGTGGGGCGGTAATGATAGGTCTCATGGTACTCTTAACAGACTCGGAGCAACATTTGGCCCAGGGCACATCCCTTTTTGCTATGTTTCCCTCGAGCATAAATGGTGTAATAACCCATTATAAACTCAAAACCCTGGATATAAATATCGGCTTGGGGCTTGCAATAGGATGTATCTTCGGCGGTTTTTTAGGGGCAACCGTTGCAAACCAGTTACCGGAGTTATACCTCCGCTTTGTCTTTGCCACAGTCGCCATCTGGATGGGCATAAAGTATATAAGGACAAAATAGAATGGGAGAAAACGATAAAAATCCTTCGCCTCCACATTATATAGTGGGTTGGCACAAAACCCTATCAGGGGTCTTTCCTGTTGTAGATACCAAACTCACCTTAAGGGATAAACTTTTTAGTTTTCTTGTCCGCCTGGGTATCAAAAGGATGGGGTACATGGTAAACCCCGGGGTTTATGCGGTGGGAAAGCCAGGGGGTGATTCACCTATACTCGTTACGGCGAACTATAAACTCTCCTTTGATAGTTTAAGAAAACATTTAGGCGCCCTTGACGCATGGATTCTTGTACTTGATACAAAGGGTATCAATGTTTGGTGCGCTGCCGGTAAAGGTACTTTCGGTACGGAGGAACTCATAAATAAATTAAGGGCCTTCAATATACCCTTTCTCGTCCGTCACAGACATCTCATACTACCCCAGCTCTCAGCCTCAGGCATCGCCGCCCACGAGGTAAAACGATCTACAGGCTTCAACGTAATATATGGCCCTATCAGGGCTTCCGATATCCCTTATTTTCTGAAGAATGGCTGCAAAGCAACAAAAGAGATGAGAAGGGTGACCTTTACGTTTATGGAGAGGCTCGTATTGATCCCTATAGAGTTAATTCAATCGTGGAAGATAGTGCTTTTTGCCCTTCTCTTCCAGGTCCTCCTTTCCTTTCCGTCTCCTGATACAACCTTTCTGTCTTTAGTTAAGAATACCTTACCCTATATTAATGCAGCACTCTCGGGGGCGGTCTTAACCCCCCTTTTTCTCCCCTTTATACCAGGTAGGTCCTTTGCGTTTAAAGGCGGGCTCACAGGATTTTTTACCACCCTCTTCTTCTGCCTTCTCTTAGATTTAAAAGGTGCGGTTCTACTTACCCATCTTTTTCTTGCCCCATCTATATCATCATATCTGGCCCTTAATTTTACAGGGGCTACCCCCTTTACATCCCCCTCGGGGGTAAAAAAAGAGATGAAATTTTCTATCCCATTAATTATAATTTTATCAGTCTCGGGTATATTTTTGAGCATATATAACCTTTGGAGAGGGATATAACATGTTCCTTAAATACATAAAAAATGTTTCAACCCTTGAGCTAAATGCCTCCTCATGCAGGGGCTGTGGTATGTGTGTCGAGGTATGTCCCCACGGGGTCTTTGCCCTTAGTAGAAATAAGGCGGTGGTAGTGGACAAAGATGCCTGCATGGAGTGCGGGGCATGTATGAGAAACTGTCCCTTCGAGGCTATACGGGTATCGGCAGGGGTAGGCTGTGCAGCCGCTATGATCAACGGGAAATTAAAGGGTACTTCCCCTGATTGCGGTTGTTGCGGCACCGGCTGCTGCTGATACTATTTTAAATATCTAACAGAAAAGGAGAGATGGATTATGAAAAAAGTGAAGCTCTACGATTTGAGTCAGCCCTTCGGGGATAAGTGCCCTCTGTGGCCCTACTTTGAAGATGTAAAGATCGAAAGGGTTCATTACCATGCAAAATCAGGGGTTCTTTCCCAGAGGGTTACAACGGTTATGCACTGTACAACCCATGCGGACTCCCCGGCCCATGTTATCGAAGGGGCGATGTACACCGATGAGATTCCCCTTGATAAGTACTACGGCACCGGGGTGGTCGTCAGCATCCCAAAGGGAAAATGGGAGAAGATCATGCCCGAAGACTTAGAAAAGGCAACACCTAAGATCGAGAAGGGGGACATCGTCATTATCAACACAGGGTGGCATAAATACTGGGGTGATAATGTGACATATTTCTGTTACTCTCCAGGTCTTTACAGAGAGGCAGGGGAGTGGCTCGTTGAAAAAGGGGTAAAGGCCGTTGGCGTTGACCAGCAGGCCCTTGACCACCCTCTGGCCACTGCCATAGCCCCCCATGGCCCTGGCCCCCTCCGTCCTGATGTATGTAAAGAATACAAGAAAGAGACAGGGAGGGATGTGCTCGAAGACTTCCCGGAATGGGAACCATGCCACAGGCTCCTATTAAGTAATGGTATCATGGGATGGGAGAATGTAGGGGGAGACATAGACCTTGTAACCGGCAAGAGGGTGACGATCGCCGGCTGGCCCATAAGGTGGACAAAAGGGGATGGTTCAATAGTAAGACTCGTTGCTATAGAGGAAGAATAAAGACCGGGTGTTTGCGTTCCAAAAAAAAATATATAAGGAGGCCATGTATGGACAAAAAATGGTTTTACCTTTTCCTCTTCATCGGTATGGTAGTAACTCTCTTTGTCGCTCCCATGTCAACCCATGCCCAGGATAAGGTGATCACATTAACCTATTCCAACTATTTCCCTGTGATGCATAAGAACAGCATTATAGCCGAACAGTGGTGTAAAGAGGTTGAAAAGAGGACAAACGGCAGGGTGAAGATAAATTACTTCCCTGCGGCAACCCTTACCCCTCCGACCCAGACTTATGACAGTGTTGTAAAGGGGATTGCCGATATCGGTTACTCCCTTATGGGTTTCAACAGGGGTAAGTTCCCTCTAACAGAGGTGATAGACCTCCCCCTCGGGGCAAAGACGGGGTATATCGCCACAAAAATGATAAATGCCTATTATAATAAGTTCAAACCAAAGGAATTTGACGAGGTTAAAGTCATGTACCTCCACTGCTATGGTCCATCCATCATCCATACGAGTAAAAAAGAGATCCACAAACTCGAAGATATAAAGGGTTTAAAGATAAGGTGTCATGGACTCACCGCAAAAGTGGTGCAGGCATTGGGGGGAACCCCGGTCGGTATGCCCATGAACGAAACCTACGACGCCATATCGAGAGGGGTCGCCGAGGGCGTGATATGCCCCATCGAGGCGATGAAGGGATGGAAACTCGGTGAAGTCGTCAACTACACCACAGAGGCCTACGGGAGCTCCCAGTCTGCAGGCTTCTATATTGTGATGAACAAGAATAAGTGGAACGCCCTTCCAAAGGATATCCAGGGCATTATAGAGAAGATCAATGAAGAGTACATAGAGAAACAGGGCAGGCTCTGGGATGAACTCGACAAAGAGGGAAGGGACTATTATACCGCGATGAAAGGGAAGAAGATCATAAGCCTTTCCCCTGAGGAAAACCAGAGGTTTGCAAAGGCCGTTGCACCGATCATAAATGACTATGTAAAGGACATGAAATCGAAGAACCTCCCCGGGGAAGAGGCCCTGAAATTCGTCCAGGATTATCTGAAGGCAAACCAGAAGTAAAAAAACAGGGGCCGAAAGTATTCCCTTCGGCCCCTAAAAAAATCTCCATTACACCCTATCTATTCCACAGGAAAATCAACGAATCTACCCTGTTTAAGATAACCTGCCCGTTCATACAGGTCAAACTGTGGGGGTGTGGCACAGCCGCTTGAATCCATTGGGCCCTGGTCTTTTCTACAGCCCGTGCCGTGCCTTACAAGGGCCGGGGCATAGAGGATATCTCCCTCCCAGCATTCAATCCACCGGCTCTCAAGATATGCCATTCCTTCCCCTTTCCAGAACAGAATCGCATCCTCCGATATGGGATGTACATGGGGTTTAAAGGCAAGCCCCGGCTCATGATGGGCATTATGGAGCCCACAGTTTTTGGCCCCTACCCCAGGCCATACGATAAACTTCATATAGCCGCCGTATGCGGTAAAAGGGGCCCCTCTGTATATGTTGAAGACGCCACCGGTTTTTGCAACGTTTTCATAACCCTTAACCTCTGCCCTCTCATGGCCACCAAGTTCATTCGCCTTCATCACGCATTCCCTCGGTATGTTGTCCCTTGTTGAATTCAAAATCAGCTTATCTATCTCCGTTATATTGAACTCTCCCCCACTCATAAGCCCGATCTCCTGATAATACTCAAGGGGGGAAGGGCACACATAGGAGAGGGCAATGAAATCTTCATCGGAAGATGGGTCGTTTCTCGTTGCATGCACACACCCTATGGGAAAAAAGAGGACATTCCCCGCTTCAACCTTTACCCAGCCCGAGCCAAAATTCACCTCCCCTCTACCCTTTATGCACGTCACACTCTCCTCTGATATGGGGTGGCTGTGCATATCAAAACCTCCCCCAGGTTTATGGATCAACAGATGGAATGCAACCATCCTTGTACCAACCCCGGGCCACCCTATAAGCCTTGTTATACAATTTTTACCACTTTCGATATCGATACCTTCGTTGATGTTGAAGATCGCACCCCTTGTGCGAATTTCCTCACGGGTTCTATTGGAAGCCCGTGCCGGATCCTGCTCGTTTCTCATTTCCATACCTCCAATTATGATTTAATCAG
>JAOAGQ010000003.1 GCA_026415675.1 Syntrophorhabdaceae bacterium | reverse complement strand
AGTAAATTTTGGGGCCTTTTCTTCTAAATTCTGTGTGACCTTCAAGGCAATATAACGGCCTTTCTTTTTACAGAGCCATGTCTGCCTGACAAGGGGCACCACTGCACCACACGCAGGGTTTTTGCATGGCACAGTCCGAGTCCAGAGATAGGCAACAGGGGTTAGATATCCAGATGGAGTAGTCAAGGCATTTTCTGGGTCCATCTGTGGAAAACAGGTCTTACCATCTATTCTTTTTGGTTTTTTATTAAGGTCAGGTATAGGTGGATAGAGGTCCCCTATTTCTGATTTTACTTTCTCAAGTACCCACTTACCCCAGTATTCCACTTCCTTTGCAAGGCCTGCCCATTTTCCTTTATCGCAGCCTGTAGCATTTAGGTCAGGCTTTCCGTACTTCTGAGGATAGACAAGGGTACATAGTTCTATAAGATAGGCCACAGGGTTTAAATCAAGGGCATAGGCCTCACAACCCAATCTCAGTGCCTCAAGGGGGATTGAGCCACCTCCTGCAAAGCAGTCGAGCACCTTAGGCGGTACATCCTCTCCAGTTCGTTCTCTATGGGCTTTTAAGATATTCTCCCTTGCCTCTTTAATCTTTTGTGGATTCCCCGGGTATCTGCATAATTCTCTTAAGAATTTTGCTGCGTTTGCCCTTGCAAGGCTTGACCTTTTATTTTCAGGGCCATTTTTAGGGGCATGAAAATCATAAGGCACAAGGGATGCGTATACAGCAGCCCGGCAGGCCACAAGGGGACGTCTTGCCCACCATAGATGTAAGGTTGAAATATGACCGTGACGGAGGGATTTTTCCCTTGAGGCCTCGGCACTGATATCCTTTATCGGTAGAAAATCTTCTATCAAACGCCTGTCATCTTTATCCATTATCCCCTAACCCCCTCCTTCTTTACTGAAAATTGTCCCTTTTATATTTGTCATTTAGTTTTTCGTTACAGCACAAGCTCTTTTAAGCACTCTTTATCGCCCTCTCAATCGTCTCCGCTGAAATCTCGTAATGATTGATAACCTTCACCTCTTTAATATGGTTTTCAAATTTTTCTGCAGGGTTTTGTATAGATAGTAGAAGCTGACCATCTGGCTCAGTAGGGTTCCACACAATATAGAGCCAGTATGTATCCTTTAATTGCTTTGCCTTACGCCACTCATTTTCTGTCAGGCGGATAGGCTCTCCGTATTTACGGCCCTTCACTTCAATCCTTCTCACCTCACGTTTTCCCGTTAACGGGTCAGAGGGGCTCAGAGACCTTATGTCAAAACCTATCTTCTCTTGGGAGACATCATACGGTGTCCAGCCCCTTTGTATCTCATACTCCATGACTATCCTCATCGCTGCTTCTTCGCTTTTTCTTTTTGCCTCGGTATCTTCAATGTATGCCTTTGTATCTACAAATTCACCAGGGGGGAGCACATAGATAGAACCGATGTATCGAACAGGGCCTGGACGAATAATCCTTATGGCATTTATGCTTTCAAGCCTCTCTCTTCTTAGCCTTTCTATATTTTCAACCTCCCTTTCCGCCTCTCTCAATGCAAGGTCAACCTCTCTCTCACCGCTTTCATAACGGGCTTTCAAGTCCATACACTTTTTCTGGGCAACCCATAAACGCTCGTCAAAAGACTTTTTCAGGTACTCCCGGATCACTTTTTCCTGGTGTTCCCGTTCGGTCAGCATCTCCTTTCTTTTATCCAGCTGGATTTTACCCCTTACCACTGATTCTGCCTTTTTAATATCAAAGGGAGGTATGGAGATATCTCTGTCCTCTATGGGTTTTAAGTCATGGATGATGTCGGGAGGGACAATGCTGAAGTCACTGCCGGCCTCTTGTTTAATTGAAACAAGTTCGGCATAGACAGTTGTGTTACTTTTAGGATAGTCACAGTTAAGTTGCATTTCAAAAAAATGTAGAAAGTAAGGGTCTTTAGTGTCTGAATCTATAAAGAGAGCGCATTTACCTGAAAGAGAATCCAGTTTCTTGTTCAACTTCTCATCTACTACGGCATATATAGGGTGTCCCGGTGATACAAGCACAGCATCCAAATGTTTGTCCTGTAATAGATGTTCTTTATAAAAAGTGATCTTGTTGTACCTATCCTCTGGTTTGCCAAACCGTTTGACCGAGTCAAGGTCTTCTAATCGCAAGTCATAAGGAACATATGGGATCCGCCATAGTCCGTCGGCCCTCTGTTCAACCTTTAGGCCAATCTGCTCACAGGCTTTAAAAAATTGTTTTGCAATGTATTCAGGCATGAGCCTCTTTTCTTCCGATAGATATGTCTTTTCGCGGACAGTGGGAATATCAACAAAGGCCCTTGCCAGTGCTATGCCTGTTTGTTCTTCATACTGCCGGAGTTTATCCGGTGTAAGGTTCATGATCTGGTCTTCATAATCTGTAAGTCGGGCAGGATATAATGCTGCATCCCTTAAGATGTCGGGGAGATTCACTTCATTTAGGGAGAGGATCTGACCTATTACATCATAGACACGGTCTGAACCGAGGGCCTCGCGCATCTGTTCTATCTTTTCAAGGAGTCGTCTCAAAATCCTTCCTTCAATGATGGGCTTTCCATCAAATGAGCTATCGGCGACAAAATTAAAGACATATACATCTCTTTCCTGTCCTATTCTATGAATGCGACCCATCCTCTGTTCAAGGCGGGCAGGATTCCATGGGAGGTCATAGTTAATCATCAAATGGCAGAATTGTAGGTTAATACCCTCTCCTGCTGCCTCAGTTGCAACACAAACCTGTGCAGTTGTCCTAAAGGTCTCCTGGGCCTTTTTTCTCTCATGGGGATTCATACCACCATGGATAACACATGTCGTATAGCCCCAGTGATTAAGATGACCATTTATATAATTCATTGTATCCCTGTGCTCTGTGAATATAAGGAGTTTGCCCCGTCCATCACGAAGCTCCGTAAATTCTGCTTTCTCAAGGACCTGCTTAAGGGTATTGAGTTTGCTATCAGGGGCATGTTCATAAACACTTTTGGCAAATTGAATTAAGTCTTTTAAGTATGTAACCTCTTCCTGCAGTTCGCTTAATTGTTCTGCAGCGGTTATTTCATCCACTAATTCGTCTCTTTCCTGTTCATCGAGGTCATCTTCATCCCGTTCATCATCGATGATTGTGCCCCTTAATTCGGATAAACGCCTTAATTGTTTATCATAAGGCAATTTCTTTAGTTCCTCAAGAAGGTCTTCCTGTCTTTTCAGACGCCTCTTTAGTGATTCATATATGGCATATGTGGAGCTTGCCAGACGCCTCTGTAAGACTGTCCTTGTCAGGGCAATGCTCTGTTTTGCCCGTCCCGTGCCACCCACAAGAAATCTATTCAGATATTCGCTTACCTTATTATACAGGCTATATTCTTCGTTCCCTAAGGTAAATGTTACTGTTTGACTGTGACGATTGGGAAATAGGCGTTTTCCATCGAAATCCCGTAAGTCCTCCTTCAGCCTCCGTATCATCCACGGACAGTCTCTACCGAGGGAGAGTACACCTTTTCGTATTTCTTTCTCTCTTTCTAAAATCTTATGGGGTTCTACAAAAAGGTCAGGGTCAAGGAGGTGGAGAAAATGGGAAAATCTGTCTTCGTCACCCTGATGAGGGGTTGCGGTGAGAAAAAGAATGGATAGGCCAGGTTTTTCTGAAAAATACTCTATAAGCTGATATCTTTTTGTCTTTTCTGCCTCTGGTGCCCGCTGAGTGGAGCGTTTTGTGTAGGCAGAGCATTTATGTGCCTCATCGAGAATTATGAGGTCCCAGTTTGAAGCCCATACCCGTTCACGAACCTCGGGTCTTTTTGCATAATCGAGAGATGTGATGACTTGAGACTCACGCTGCCATAGATTTATCAATTGTTGTTTATCGTTGTCTGCATTAATGATGGTAAAGATTTCATTGAAGAAGCGCAAGAGTTCGTCCTGCCACTGTATAGTTAGTGCAGCAGGAACAATAATTAAAATACGCTCAATAGCATTTCTTAATTTGAGCTCTTTAATCAAAAGCCCTGCCATGATGGTCTTTCCAGCCCCAGGGTCATCTGCAAGGAGAAACCTCAACCTTGGCTGGGGAAGCATCTTTCCATAAACTGCTTCAATCTGATGGGGCAGGGATTGGATACCAGAAAGACTGACCGCGAAAAAAGGGTCGTAAGAGTAAGCGAGGCGAATCCTCTGTGATTCTATGAAAAGTAGGAACTGTTCCCCAGATACAGTAGCTGGTGTTTTTGTCTGCTGGGATGCCTCTTTTAATAATGCTTCAAGTTCTTCACTCGTTAAAACCGTTTCATCGGGCTTACCCTCTATTGTTCTAACCTGAACAAACCAAGACTCATCACCCTGTCTCTTATACACATCT
>JAOAGQ010000020.1 GCA_026415675.1 Syntrophorhabdaceae bacterium | reverse complement strand
GGCGCATCCATCATAGGCGCCCCAGACGGCACCCCACCCATTAACTTGACCGGAGGCACAAACAACGTCATCAACAATCAGGGAAACATTACCGCGGCAGGGGAGCCGGTACAAGGCATGTATAGCACATTCAACCAGACAGGGAACCTCACCAGCGGCAGCCTGACCATGAATCTTGGATCAGGTGGTGGAACAAGTAGTACTTACAACCTAAATGGCGGCACCCTCAATACAAAAACCCTCTCTCTCCTCTACGGGACATTTAACCAGGGCGGCGGTGCCCTCCAGGTGAGCGACACCATGACTGTTGGGCCAAATGCTTCTCCACCTTCTTCCACGTCTCCTTCATATTATGCCAGCTATACATTAAATAACGGCACCCTCCAGGTGAACACCCTAAGCATAATGACTGGCGGGATAATGAGTTTAGAAGGTGGCACAGCCTCATACACGACCCTTCATTTAAATGGTGGGGTTTTCAAAAATGACATCCATACGAATCAAACGGGCTCTACTTTGAACGTAAGCGGAAACTTCCAAGGGAATATAACAAACCAGGGTACACTCTCCGGTTCCGGGACGGTGACCGGAAGCGTCACCAACAATGGTACAGTCAACCCGGGTAATTCCCCTGGAACATTGACTATTGTAGGTAGCTATACCCAGGCCCCAACGGGCAATATGATTATAGATGTGGCATCAGCCACAAGTTATGACAATCTTGTGGTGACCGGTGCCCCCGGCACCGCATCCCTCGCCGGTTCTGTGACACCCACACTCCTTGGTGGCTACAGACCCCAGGGTAATCAGGTATATACAAGTATTATAACTGCAACAGGTGGTGTAACTGGGACTTTTGACACCATTGCCAACCGGCAGATTACCCCCACGCTTTTCTGGCAGACCCGCTATAACCCCACAAGTGTTGATTTGTTGGTGCAGAGGCAGTATAGCAATTCCACCCTGGGGCTCAATGGCAACCAGCAGTCAGTAGGTATGATGCTTGACAGGCTTGCAGGGGTAACATCAGGGGACATAAATACTGTACTTAACACCATAGATAATTTATCTTCTTCAGCAGAAGTAAAAGATGCCTATAAAAAGATATCCCCTGAGAAGGCCGGGGCCCTCTCAACCCTCGCCTTTACAGGCACCTCCTTCCAGATGCGCCAGCAGGCCCAAAGGGTAAGTAATCTACGACTCGGTAGCCTTGCCAAGGGTAGTGCTCTTACCTCTTTTAACCTCAGCTATTCCAGTCAACTGGGTATGATGCTCGCATATAATAGCGCAAGCCTCTCGGGACTTCAGGACCCACTGCCCGAGACTTCGGCTAAATCAGTGAAGCCTTGGGGTTTTTACATTTATCCTTCTCTCGTTTTTGGAGATAAACAGTCCTCGGAGAATCAGACCGGTTTCAAGTTCACCTCTTCCGATTTGACAGCCGGAGTTGATTATTGGATGGAGGAGAAACTTGTTGTTGGGTTTGCCACCGGTTATAGACACACCGACGCAGATTTTTATAGCTACGGCGGTAGTATTCAGGCCAAGACCTGGCCTGTAACGTTCTACGCTGCATACCTTGATCGTTCCTGGTATGCCTTCGGCTCTCTCGGATATACCCTCAACCTCTTTGATATTGAAAGAAACATCAACTTTGGTGCTCTGCATCGCAAAGCAAAGGGTAACACCGTAGGGCACCAGCTAAACGCCTATACAGAGGGAGGTTACGATTTAAAAACAGGATGTATGGTCATTACCCCTATGGCATCTCTCGCATATTCCGGTCTCTGGGTGGACGGCTATGGGGAAGATGGTGCCGGCGCCTTGAACTTGGGTATAAGGTCACAAAAGGTAGACTCCCTGCAGAGTGGGGTAGGGCTGAAAGTATCAACACCGTTTAGGCGCGGTTCCGTAAATGTGGTACCCCAGGCATATGCCAGCTACCAGCACGAATTTGCTAATAGAAGCCGTAGCATAAACGCCAGTATAACTCAAGGTGATACCTTTACATGGCGTACCGATAATGCCAAACAAGACTTTGCGGTTGTGGGTGCAAGGGTGGATATCCTGACGGGTAAGAGTTTCCAGATGGGGATTAACTATAACGCAGAGGTGAGCCAGGGTATACCTACGGTTCACTCAATCTTTGCCGGTATGAGGTGGGAGTTTTAAATGATCCCTCTAAATCTTTGTATATTACATCCACCTTGAATGGAGAGTATTCTCCTGTAAAAATGCCTTGTTATCGCAAAATCCCATTGACAAGCCATCGTCCCTTCTATAAGATTCTTCTATATAAAAAATGTATAGTCGATTGATAGAGATCTTTGAAGACGAAAAACTGATAGAAAAAATCAAAAAAAGATTGCCCTATTTATTTTATCTTGCTGAACTGGAAAGCTCAAGAGCCGGCACAACCGGCATGGAAGTTGGTTCTTTGCGTGAGAAAATTATAGTTGCCCTTCTTATTTATAAATTCGGGGAGGAAAATGTAGAAACGGAGATTCCTATTACAGAGTCAGAAGTTGATGCAAAATTGTTTGGCGAACCGTTATCTATCAAAACAATTACGGGAAAGGGGCTTGGTGGTGTAAAACTCATATGGACGGTCGATTCAATGAAAGCAAAAGAATTTCTTGAAAATTATAGCCCCCATCATGACATTCTCCTTATCCAAATAAACTGGAACGATAAGGGAGGGTTTTATTATATTCCTTTGAGTGTACAGAGGAGACTTTTTGACAGGTTAGGTAGGTATAATTATATCAGACTTCCAAAGCCAGGAACAAATCCGAGAGGGGTTGAAATCTCAAAGGAGGCATTATCACAGCTGGTTCGGGATAGTGATTCAAGGGGTATCTCAATTAATTGGCATAGAGAAAAGATAGAGTACAATGTTTACAGAAGATGGGTTGATATGTGGAGGGAGGATTAAGATGGGTGCTATAAGAAAGAAGACAGGTACAAGAACGAGCACCTTTGGTTCCCCTGGTAGGATAAATCATGATTCTACCCCTTTCTATACAAGCAAACTATATGAAGAATTACCGAAAGAAGAGATAGTAGAGTATGTTGAGAATTCTGTCTCCCAAGATTATATAGATAAAATCTTTTGCAAAACGAGTGAGGAGATGGGTGAACTACCCGACAATAGCATCCATATCATGGTTACCTCTCCGCCGTATAATGTTGGTAAGGAGTACGATGAAGACCTAACATTAAATGAATATAGAGGGTTTTTAAAAAGGGTATGGAAAGAGGTAAAAAGGGTGCTTGTCCCTGGAGGTAGAGTATGTATAAATGTTGCAAATCTGGGCAGAAAACCATACATTCCCCTCCATGCCTTTATTGTTGAAGATATGCTTGATTTGGGATTCCTGATGAGAGGGGAGATAATATGGAATAAGGCCTCAAGTGGCAGTCCTTCAACAGCATGGGGTAGCTGGCTTTCAGCAAAAAATCCGACCTTAAGGGATATTCACGAGTACATTCTAGTTTTTTCAAAAGGGACATTCACAAGGGGAAATCCAAAGGGGAAAAAAACTACAATTTCAAGAGAAGAATTTCTTGAATTCACAAAGAGTGTATGGACATTTCCTGCGGAGCCCGCAACAAAGGTAGGACATCCTGCCCCTTTCCCTGTAGAACTGCCCTATAGATTGATACAGCTCTACACCTTCGAAGGAGAAAATGTACTTGATCCTTTTATGGGAAGCGGACAGTCTGCTATTGCCGCTCTGAAGGCAAGACGCCATTACATAGGTTACGATATAAATGAGGAGTATGTAAACCTGGCAACAAGGCGTATCAGGGAATTCTCTTTTGTCTTAAATGCGCCCAAACTTTTTGAAATCGAGGCGAAAGAAAGATGATGGCCTGATGCTACCTATATTATATTCAAACATCATTCGACAACCTTCTTAATGCCCTGACCTATCACATCGGAGGGGCATGTGGATGCACAGAGGCCGCAGCCCATACATAGATCCTTGTTGATACTGGCCACGGGGTTTATGGTAGAACTTAAAGGGCCGAAGATCGCCACATCCTTTGGATCGAGCCTTATCTCGATGGCATCATGGGGACAGGCGTTCTTGCAGGAGGCGCATCCGCTGCAGCGCTCCTCATCCACACTGGGTATCTCCCTTACCTCTTCTCTATCGAGGAGCATCTCTGCCAGGGCACCGATTACCTCCCTCTCCTCCCACCTTATTGCCCTTGGGTGTCTGATAAAGCCCGCATGGTATCTTCCCCTGTCCCATCTGGTCGGTGACCAGCGTAATTGGGGTTCTGAACGATAGAATGAGAGAAACTCCCCATCTTTGATTTTAGAGGCAACATCATCCATAAGAACCACCTCTTCCACAGGTATGGTAAGCCTCCTTGACCCCCCTGAAATGGTTGCATATGCCCCTTCAATTATCAGACTTTCGCCTTCCTCGAGGTGTATGAAGATCACGCCTTTCCGCCTTGCCCTTTCGTACTCGATTTCGCTTACAGAAGGCATGACGAGATTTTTAGTTACCACATAGACCTTTATTTCCGCACCTGCGAGGGAACTGGCAGTTTCTATGAACCTCTCCGACACATATTCGTATAGCATGGCGTTTAGGGGTTCTTCTGTCCCGAGATAGAAAAGGTAAGATTTAGCATCCCTTCTTAGATCTGGTTTAAGACCTTCCACACGGTAAATCCCTTTGTTTTCTTTCAGCATCTGGGAGACATGTTCCCTTCCCCTGGATGCGAGTATGCCTGCACCAAACCCCGTGAGGATAGAATCCTTTATGTTCATGGGTTCGATGGTACCTCCACAGGCGTATACCCCTTCAGCATCGGTGGTCAGGGGTTCCTTCTCCTTCACGAACCCGTATTCGGTGAGGGAGAAGCCAAAGATCTCTCCGAGCCCAATAAGTTCAGGATTGGGCCTCAACGCCATGGTCAGAACCGCATAGTCGACCCTCTCTTCTTTTATCCCTCCGCCATAAAAATAGCGGATTGTCACCCCATCCCCATCCTCGTCGAAGTTCCTGGTGTTGGTGCGAATAAATTCCACACCCTTATCCCTGAAGAGCCTCTCCATGTAGAACTCCTGGCCGAAGAGCCTTAAGTCGTTGTAGAAAACCTTTATCTCTGGGTTTGCCCTCTGTAATGTCCATTTTATCTCCCTTATGGTGTAGGAGCAGCAGACTGATGAGCACAAAGGGTACTCCTTTGACCGGGACCCTACACACAGGACAAAGGCGATCCTTTTGAAATCATCGGGCAGGGAGGCGTTCTTCTGGTCGATCATGGCGTCGTATTCGAGGCTCGTCAAAATCCTTCTACCCTTATACTCAACGGGGTCATGAGGGCTAAGCCCTGTTGCGAGGATCACCCTGTCCATCTCGAGGCTTCTTCCATCATCAAGCTTAACCGAAAAAAGTCCGTTTTTTCTCTCCCCATGAACTATCTTTGACCCTTTTATGATATTAAAACCTTCTGCATCCTTTATCTCGTCCATGAAGGTCTTGAAACCGATCCTGCAGTTTGCGATCCTCGCCATAAGCCCCCCCACATCAGGGGACGATTCAAGGATCGTAACCCTGTGGCCTTCCTTTAAGAGTACCTTCGCTGCAGAGATACCGCTTATACCGCCGCCTACAATAAGGACGTTCATATACTCCTTCTCTCTCCTATGAGGTATAGTATGAGGTCTGTAAGATAGAGGACCTTCCTGCCCGAAAACGTGTTTATACTCATATGGCATAAGGGGCAGTAGACCACGAAGATCCCCTTTGATCTCGATGCGATGTAGCCGGCACACTTCTCTGTCATCCCTTTGTTCGAGAAGAAGAGGTTACCGCCACAGCACCTGTCCCTTATCTTTTCGCCGTCTATTTCTCCGCCAAAGGCGGTTATGATCTCCTCCATGATGTAAATGTTCTTTATTGCGGTCTCCTTCGGTCTTAAGAGCACGCATCCGTAATAGGGTGTAAAGACCATGTTTTTTAAGTCCCTCTTTATGTTAAGACCGGAAAGCCTCTCCACATCGAAGAGTTCGAGGGGGTTCACCACATTGTACTCCCCTTTTCTGTCCGCCTCCTTGAGGTTCCTGTAACAGGCAGGGCAGGGTGCGATGATATCCTTTGATTGGGAGCCTGCCTTCTTCAGGTTTTCCCCGGAGAGCTTTATAAGTTCCCCCTTATCCCCGTATTCGAGGGCACCACAGCAGTTCCATTCGGGTATCTCCTCTATCGTATGTCCGAGCTGATTCAATATACTCCTTGTCGCCTTGTCGAGCCTTTTTGCAGATCCTATAAGGGAACATCCAGGGTAGTATGCGAATTTCATATATCAAGACCTCTTTGCCTTATGGGGCAGATGGAAGCTCAAATATTCGATGAGCTTCATTATATGTTTCAAATATCCCTCCTTTATCAGAAAGCCCATGGCATTCATAAAGATATAGGGTTCGTATACCCTGCCCCAGATGGAAATGGAACCCCTGAAGGCCTTTTCAAAGGGTGATCCATGCCCTATCTCCTCCCTTATGGCCCTTATCACCTCGGGGATCCTTATCCTCCATGGACAGGCATCGGTACATCTGTAACAGCTAACGCAGTGATGGATCAGGGGGTCGGCAGGATCTATCTCCATGCCGAGAAAGAGTTTTAGAAGTATCCCTTGGGGGTTTGCATCGATAAAAAAGTCGTTCACCGTACATACCGATGCACATATCCTGCAACCTATGCAGGAGGCAAAATCGGCCCTTTCATAGCCTGTCAGGGTGAGTATCCTGTCTGTATCAATCTTCTGCATCTTTCAGTTCATCCTCTTTGAAAGTGAGATAGGGTATGATCTCCTTTACGTCTCTACCGGACATATAGGAGAACATCCCCTGGAGCCTCTCCGATATACCCTTGAAATACTTCGTGAGGGGGATTTTCTGCGGACAGGCCTCCTCACATGCACCGCATCCCACACAGGTCTGGGATACGTGGTAGAGCCTCACCATGTGAAAGAGTTCCCTCCCTTCGGGCAGGTCGTCCGTACCTTTTCTTATGATCTTATTGAGGAGCGCATCCCCTTTCGGCAGATATTCATCTCCGTTAAAGAGGCAATCTATACAGTAACAGATGGGGCACATATCCCTGCAATTCTTACAGAGAATGCACCTCGAAAGCTCTGAAGAGAATGTACCCATATCGGTTGCAAAGGGTTCGGCATCTTTTTTATCTTCTCCTAAAAGGAAACCCCCCTTGAACTCCTCTTCAGGTACTTCGATGGTTGCGAGAAAGGCCTTACCTTTTTCCGTATAGGGGAAGGCCCAGAGGCTTTTGTCCCCGGCCATCCTTATCCCTAAATCGCCTACAACCCCTCTTCTCTCCCTGCATACCGTGCATGCCCATCTCATCCCATCCCTGTGCTCTACCATATAGTCTTTTGCCTCGAACGGATCATCCGGCAGCCCATCTCTTTCGGCCCCTAAAGAGACTGTACCGGGGCAGTCTATGGAAAGGGTGGTTATCCCTTCCGGCTCTATCTGGTTGAGTTTGATGAGCTCAACGATAGACCTTATCTCGCAGGGCCTGAGCATGAGCAATACCTTCACATCCTTCGAAAAGACCCTCCTGAAAAGGGTCGCTCCGTTTATACTGAAATAGGGGTTAAACATAGAAAAACCGTGAAGGTCATCCCTGTACATTCTATGGGTTACAAGCCCTCCTTTTCTCCCGAAGCCAAAGATAAGTTGCCCCGGTTCTTTAAGAAACCCCTTCAATGCCCCTTCCAGTTTCTCCCTGTCAATTCTTTTTCCCTGCATCTCTCTCTTCCTTTAACTCTTTATACATGGTCGTTACCTTATCGACGAATCTCCTCGCCTCTGCCGCGCTTACCCAGAAGAGCTTTAACCTTCCATCCATAGAAAAGGCCTTAAACATCTCCTTTAGGGCCGCTATCTTTCTCCTTGTAAAGAAATTCCCCTTTATGAAATGGCAGTCTCCAGGATGGCAACCTGCAACGAACACACCGTCTGCACCTTCGAGTATAGCCTTTATCACAAAGGCAGGATCGACCCTGCTCGAACAGGGCACCTGGATGACCCTTATGCCTTCGGGATATTTCATCCTTAAGCTGCCTGCCATCTCCGATGCCTTGAATGTGCAGTACGAACAGGCAAACCCTACTATCTCCGGGCCCTTATCCCTATTTTCTTCCATGTACTCCTCCCTATCCAAGCCTCTGTCTATGTTTCATACCACCTCGAGAAGACCGCTTATCTCGTCGCCTATGAAGCTGTCCATATATCCTTTAAGCGTTATTGCAGAAGAGGGACATGTGGCATTACAGAGGCCGCACCCCATACATGCCGCCTCCTCTACCTTTACCACCCTCTTCGCTTCGTCGAACTTTATGGCCTTTGCGATACAGGCCTCCTCGCACTGCCTGCATCCACTGCACCTCTTTGGATCAACCCATGAGATAAAGGGGTCGACAAAGGCATAACCGAGGTTGAGCATGCCGAAGAGCTTGAGCGCCGATGCCCTGCCGTGGTTTATGGACTCCTCCGTATCCTTGGGCCCTGAACAGGAACCTGCGATGAAGATGCCCTTGACCGCTGTATCGTAGGGTCTCAACTTTATATGGGCTTCAAGAAAGAACCCGTCCTTGTCGAGGGTGATCTTGAGAAGCTGGGCGAGGGTTCTATTCCCGGGGGAAGAGGCCATGCCGATGGATAGGATCACAAGGTCGAATTCCCTCTCATACACTTCACCGAAGAGGGTATCCTCTCCCCTCAAAATTACACCACTTTCTGAAGGCACAATCTCTCCCACATTACCCCTTGTAAAGAGCACCCCTCTCTCCTGAACGGCCTCGAAGTACTCTTCCCCACCCCTCGGGTGGGCCCTGACATCCATATAGAAGGATTCCACATAGGAATCGGGATATCTTCCCTTTATTGTCTCGGCCACTTTCAGTGCATTTACACAGCAGACCCTCGAACAGTAGGACTTTCCTATGGCCTCGTCCCTTGAACCCACGCAGTGGAGGATAGCCACCCTTGGTCTATCTGGAAGGTCAGGGGGCTCGATCCCTCTCTCCAGATCGAAGGTCGTCACTATCCTCTGATCCTTTCCGTAATTCAACTCCGGTTTTATAGCAGGGTCGAAGGGCACAAAACCCGATGCCACCACCACCCCGCCTGCGATAACCTTTCTTTCCCTGTCTGACTGCCTAATCGTCACCCCGTAGTTGCCGAAGAAACCCTCAAAGCCTGTAACCTCAGCCTCTGTGAAGATCTCAACGTTGGTCAACCCTTTGAGTTCCTCTATCATCTCACCTACTATATCTCTACCCTTTCTTCCCGAAGGCCAGATATTCCCTAAAAACCTTACATGGCCGCCAAGCTCTGCCTCTTTTTCCACAAGGTATACCTTTATGCCCATCCTTGCGAGAAACAGGGCAGCGCTGAGTCCTGAGACCCCGCCTCCTATTACGAGGGCGCTCTTCTCCACCTCCACCATCTTCTCCTCGAGGGGTATATAGTGGCTGGCAGAATAGAGCCCTGCGAGGATCAGCCTTTTTGCCTTCTCTGTATTCAACTCCACATCATCTCCCACCCAGGAGCAGTGTTCCCTGATACTCACACGCCTCAAGAGAAAAGGATTCACCCCTGACTTCTTGAGGAGATCCTTGAAGAGATCGCCGTGGAGGGAGGGGGTACAGGATGCTATGACCACCCGGTCGAGGTTGTATCTCTTGATGCTTTCCACTATTATATCCTGTCCTGGCTCGGAGCAGACAAAGGCATAGTCCGTTGAGACTATAACCCCGGGTATCTTCCTGAAATACTCACTCACCCTTCTTACATCCACTGTATGTTTTATGTTGTGTCCGCAATGGCAGATAAAGATACCGGCCCTCATATCATCCGCCTTATATACTCCATGCACCTTGCAGCAGCCTCTCCAGCAGATGCCACTGTATCGGGTATATCCTTGGGACCTGAGGCCATTCCACATGTGAATATGCCCTCATTGCTGGTCCTGGAAGGGCTGACAGGATCTACCCTTATAAAACCATACTCATCCCTTTCCAGGGACATGATACGGGAGAGCTCCTCTATACCCCTTTTCGGTCTCACCCCTGTTGCAAGGACCACAAGGTCTACCTCTACCTCCCTTATCTCACCGCTTAACATGTCTTCAACCCTTACGAGAAGACCTTGATCTGTCTTAGCTACCTCCCCGGGTATCCCCCTTATATAGATCACCCCTGCCTCCTGGGTGTTCCTGTAGAACTCCTCATAGCCCTTTCCGTAGGCCCTCACATCGATATAGGATATATAGACCGTGGCATCCTTGATCCTGTCCTTTATAATGCTTGCATGTTTTGCCGTGTACATGCAGCATACCCTTGAACAGAATCTGGCACCGGTCTGCCTGTCCCTTGAACCCACACACTGTATAAAGAAGAAGCTTTTTGGCACCTTCCCGTCGATGACGATCTCACCCCCCGTCGGGCCTGTCACAGAGCAGAGCCTCTCGAACTCGATGCCCGTCATCACCCCTTTTAATCTGCCGTAACCGTATTCGCCCTTCTCTGTCGGGTCATATAGGTCAAACCCAGGGGCAAGGACTATACCATCAAAATCCATCTCCACTATCTCATCCTTCATCCTGTAGTCAATGGCACCTACCTCGCATCGTCTCTCGCACTCCCCGCATTCGATGCATCCCTCGATGGTGCTGGCTATGCACCTCGAGGCCTCTTTTATTGCCTCATCCGCTTTATAACCCTGTGTCACCTCGTGGAAATCGGTGATCCTTTCCTTAACATCTCGCTCCCGGGGGAACAAACGACTATCCTGACCGAGCCTTCCTTTAAGCCTTGAGACCTCATCATCCTTTAAAGGTTCCTGAATTCGAGGGTGTTCGAAATGGATCAATGCCTCACCTTTTAGGTACCTCGATATATTAGTAGCTGCCCTTTTGCCACTTGCTATGGCATCTATCACATAGGCAGGGCCCGTAACCACATCACCCCCTGCAAAGACCCCATCAACGTTTGTCATGCCCGTGGTTTCATCTATCTTTATGGTCGTGCCCTTATCCCTTAAGATGCCGGCAGCTTCGAGAAAGGATATATCGGGCCTCTGACCTAAGGCCTTGATTACCCCGTCCACCTCGATTAAGAAGTTAGAACCAGGTACCTCGATGGGCCTCCGCCTGCCCGAGCTATCCGGCTCACCGAGTTCCATTCGTATACACTCCATAGCCCTGAGTCTCCCTGCCTCACCTGTGAACCTGACGGGGGTGGTAAGAAACTCTATATTTACCCCTTCCTTGAGCAGGGCCTCCACCTCTTCGGGGCTTGCAGGCATCTCTGCCCTGGTTCGTCTGTATACCACCATGACCTCTTTCCATCCAAGCCTCAATGCGGATCTCGCACAGTCTATCGCCGTGTTGCCCCCGCCTATAACCGCAAGTCTACCACCAGGCTCCGGCCTTTGCCCGGAGTTTATGGATTTCAGGAATTCAAGCCCATCCATGACACCTTTCAATCCCTCACCATCTATGCCGAGAGAAACCCCCATCGGAGCTCCTGCTCCTATGAATACGGCATCATATCCTTTTCTTATGGAATCGAAATCTATATCCTTGCCCACTGCCATATTGCATCTTATCTCTACCCCGAGCCTCTCTATATAATCGATCTCCCTTTTTAGTTCCCCTTTGGGCAGTCTGTATTCAGGTATGGCATACCTGAGCATACCTCCTGGCTCTGGCATGGCCTCGAATATGGTTACATTGTGCCCCTCCAGGGCAAGATCATGGGCGCAGGCAAGCCCTGCAGGACCTGCGCCTATTACGGCCACCTTTTTATCCGTCTTCTGTACCTGGGGTACGGGTAGGTCTTCTACCCTGAAATTATCTACCGCAAACCTCTTCAACTCCCTTATGGCAAGGGATGCATCGAGCTGGCCCCTGTTGCATACACCCTCACAGGGTGCATAACAGACCCTGCCACATACGGAAGGCAGGGGATTCGTCGCCCTTATAAGGAGGTAGGCCTCCTTGAACCTGCCGTCCCTTATATGCCTTATGTATCCCGGGACGTTTGTGTGGATGGGGCATCTATCCATACAGGCAGCCTTACAGGGCCTCTCCTCTCTTTTGTCTATCCTTGCCTTATTCGGTATGGCCTGGGGGAAGGGTATGTATATGGCCTTTCTCTCCCCTATCTCCATGTTGAATTCGCTCTTCATGACAACAGGACATCCCTCAAAGCAAGTACCGCAGGCAGTACATTTCTTTACATCGACAAATCTTGCCTTTTTAAGAACGGTAACCCTGAAGCTATCGCCCGTCCTTTCCACCTTTAAGGGCTTTGCCAGGGATAAAAGCTCTATATTTCTGTTCAACGCCACCTCCACCATCTTTGGTGAGAGGGTGCAGGTGGAGCAATCGAGGGTGGGGAAGGTCTTGTCGAGCTGTATCATCCTTCCCCCTATGGAAGGCCCTTCCTCGAGCATGGTGACCTTAATGCCGCAGCTTGCAAGCTCAAGGGCAGCTGTTATACCACCGATCCCGCCGCCTACAACAAGGACCTTTCTATCGGTATCCCGCATCTCATCACTCATGAAAACCGTACCTTATCAACCCTTAAGGATATCCTTCAACTTATCCCTTACCTTGTTCGCATCGCCTATGATCCCGTAGTGGGCATACTGGAAGATAGGTGCGTCAGGGTCTTTGTTCACCGCTATTATACAGTCCGAATCCTTCATGCCAGCTATATGCTGGAATGCCCCGGATATGCCCATCGCAAGATAGACCTTCGGTTTTACGGTCTTCCCAGAAGTACCCACCTGCCTCTCCTTGGGCAACCACTGCTTATCTATGACAGGTCTTGAACCTGAAATCGTGGCCTTTAAGATACCGGCCAGCTCCTCGTACACAGGGATCTCGTCCTTATTGCCTATGCCCCTTCCGAGGGAGAGGAGAAACTCTGCCTTTGTAATATCAACCCCTGTCTTTGCCTCCTCCACATACTCAATAAATTCCCTGCCTTCAACAGACCCCGAGATGCCTTCCAAGGCCTTTGTATCTGCCGCCTTACCCCTATCGCTTACGAATTCCCTGAAACTTCCGCTTCTGACCGTTACTATCACAGGGCCTTCCTTTGCCTTTCTGAACTGGCCGAAGACCTTGTCAGAATAGTAGCTCTTGTAGAAAATCGCCTCATTCTTATCGTAACCGCTTACATCTGTAATGATTGGAAGGGCTTTTCTTCCGGCAGTATACGTTGCAAGCTCCACCCCTGATGAGGAGTGGGTAAAGACTATCAGATCCGGCATCCCTGCAGTATCTATCACCTTTGTTATTGCATCGACCATGACAAGGGGATTAAGGAAGGCAGATTCTGTCAGTCCGGTATCGATTATGAGATCCACGGACCCTTTATCAATAGCGTAATCCCCCTGAGGGACAAGCAGATAGGCGGCCTTTCCCGCAAGGTTCGCAAACCCAATGGAATCGAGGTTCCTCTCGTCGAACTGTCCCCTTCTTACCTCTGAAACGATAAGTGCATAGCTCATTGATACACCCCCTTCTCTTTCAGTATCCCGAGGAGTTCTCTGCATATGCCATCCATCTCACCTGTTAGGATCTTTGCCCCGCCTTTCTTCTCCGGATAGGACCATCTTACAAGCTCTATCATGGCCTCTTGGCCGGCCCTGTAATCGTTGAATTTAAAGGTCTTCCTCTCCACCTTTGAGGCCTTTCTTATGCCCATGATGGATACATACCTCGGTTCGTTGATCCCGCTCTGTATGGAGAGTACACAGGGGATTTTCACCTTTATCCGCTCCTGTAATCCTCCTTCCAGCTCCCGTCTGACTATAAAGTGGCCTTCTTCAACGGCATCGATGCCGATCACCATGGAGGCATAGGGGATACCGAGTTTTCCTGCGAGGATACCCCCTGTGGCTGCAAACTGATCATCCTCAGCCTGGACACCGGTAAATACCGCATCGAAAGGAATGTTTTCTTTGTTCAAAAGATTGGATATGGCCTCTACCCTGACCGCAGGATCATCGCTTACCTCAACGGTTTCCATTAGAAAACCGTCCTTTGCACCCATGGCGATTGCCCTTCTGAGTATTTCATCCGAATCCTGATTGCCTATAGTGATGGCAGTGACGGTCCCGCCTTTTGCCTCAACGATCTTCACCGCCTCTTCCACCGCATAGTTATCCCAGTCGTTCATTTTGAAGGGGATCTTGGAAAGATCTACAGCCTTTCCGTCGCCTGTTATCCTTAATTCCTCCTCCTGGGTTGCTGCAACCCTCTTTGCGAATACGACTATATTCATCTTATATCACCTCCATCAAAATCTCTGAGAGTTCCTTTACTTGAAGGCCCTTCTCCACCGCCTTTTCCTCGAGGGTCATGACACAGAAAGGACAGGCAGTGGCTATCACCTCCGCACCCTTTGAGAGGGCTTCTTCTACACGTACCTCGCTGTTTCTTCTGTACTGGGTCTCCACCTCGAAGAACATCCTCCCCCCTCCACCTTCACAACATAAGGAGACCTCCCTTGACCTTGTGAATTCGAGAAGGGTAAGGCCATCGATGGCCCCGAGGATTTCCCTCGGTTCGTCGAATATACCGTTTTGTTTCCCAAGAAAACAGGGGTCATGGTATATAACCTTACGGGGATAGGGCTTTTTGTATTTTAGTCTCCCTTCATTTATAAGTCCTGCAATAACCTCGGTATAATGGACAACCTTTATATCACTTCCTTCATACTCCTTTTTCAGGGCATTCATGCAATGGGGGGACAGAGTGACGATCTCCTGTACGCCGTATTCCTTGAACATGGCCTTGTTCTCCTCGAGTAGCTCCTCGAAGAGACCACCCTCGCCTATCCTCCTTATCTCATTTCCACAGCATGCCTCCTCCTCTCCTAAGATACCGAACTCTATGTCGCAGCTATTCATTATTTTTGCAATATTTTGCGGGATGACCATACATCTCGGGTCATAGGCCTGGATGCAACAGGTAAAAAGAAGCCTCTTCGACAAGGTCTCACTTACATGGGGCACGGAAAAGTCGAGCTTTTCAGACCAGTCTCCCCTCTTTGTCCTCGCTCTACCCCAGGGGTTCTTCTGGACAAAGGTATTCTCCAGTGCCTTCTGTATCTGGGTGGGTATCTGCCCCTCCTCCACAAACATGGACCTGATCCCTATGACCACCTCCGATGGTTTTACATCCCTTGGACATCTTATCGTACAGGCCCCGCAGGAGGTACAGTACCAGGGTATATATTCTTCGATATCAGACTGAAACTGGTTCTTCCTTATGATCATCCGTATGTTGAAAGGGGTCTTGCCCGATTCAGGACAGCTCCCCGTACACTTACCACACTGGATACAGGTCATAACCCTCTTTATATTTTCTCCGTACATGGTACACCTTATCAGTTTTTTATTATCAGTTTGCAATTTGTATACCATGAAAGGTGGTTCTTTGGAAGAGAAGGATAACGGCGACATCCCCTATCTTACTTTTTTGAAACTTCCTGTTGTATTGTGGAAAAAGGAAACAAATGGTACATTTCTAAACAGAAATCGATAAAACCTCACTTGATATACGGATTAAACTGATGTAGGATGGTTATATATTCGCTTAAAAGGAGGAGACTTTGATGAATCGGGGCATATTCAGGGAATACGACATAAGGGGTACCGTGGATCGGGACCTGACCGATGATGTGGTAAGGAACATAGGAAGGGCGGTGGCAACCTATATGAAGGAAAGGGGGAAGGGAAGGGCCTCCATCGGCAGGGATGGTAGGTTGAGTTCCCTCCATTTTAAAAACCTCATCCTTGAGGGTATGGTAGAGGGGGGTCTCGATGTGATGGACCTTGGACTTGTCCCCACACCCCTCTTCTATTTCTCCCTTTTTAAGCTCGGTTCAGAGGGCGGTGTAATGGTTACGGGGAGCCACAACCCCCCGGAATTTAATGGTTTTAAGGTCGCCTGTGGAAATACGACCTTATATGGAGAGGAGATACAGGACCTAAGAAGAATTATAGAGGATGGAAGGTTTGTCAAAGGGCAGGGCTCTTTTACTGAATACAAAGATGTGATAGAGGACTACTATCAATTCTTACGGCAGGACATACACATAAAAAGAAGATTCAAGGTCGTGATCGATGCTGGAAACGGAGTTGCAGGAATGGTTGCCGTTCCTTTTATGAAGGAGATAAACCAGGAGGTGATAGAGCTTTTCTGCGATGTGGACGGCCGTTTTCCCAACCATTTTCCGGACCCCACCGTTGAAAAAAATATCGTTACACTGAAGGAGACGGTTCTTAAAGAACATGCCGACGTGGGGATTGGGTTTGACGGTGATGGCGACAGAATCGGCATAATAGACAACGAGGGAAATGTGATATGGGGAGACTATCTGATGATCATCTTTGCAAGGGACATCTTTAAGAGTAGACCTGGAGGATACTTTGTCTCAGAGGTGAAGTGCTCGAGAAACCTCTACGAAGACATAGAGAAACATGGGGGAAAGCCTATCATGTGGAAGGCCGGCCATTCTCTGATAAAAAAGAAGATGAAAGAGATAAACGCGGTACTTGGCGGGGAGATGAGCGGCCATATGTTCTTTGCAGACAGGTTTTTCGGTTATGACGATGCGATATACGCCTCTTTACGTTTTCTCGAGATTATGGATAAGGAAGAAAGGCCGGTCTCTGAGTTTTTAAAAGACCTGCCAAAGCTCTATTCAACGCCGGAGATAAGGGTAGAATGTCCCGATGAAGTAAAGTTCAACGTAGTGAACGAACTTGTATCCCTGTATAGAGACCGCTTCAACATAATAGATATCGATGGGGTGAGGGTGATGCTAAAGGATGGATGGGGCCTCGTGAGGGCCTCAAACACCCAGCCCGTCTTGGTCCTTAGGTTCGAGGCGGAGACAGAGGAGGCATTGAAGAGGATAGAATCAATGGTGAGGGAAGACCTGGAAAAGATCATGAAGAGATATGTTCCGTGATGCTCGATTTACCAAAGCATATCATAAAACCTGCCCGGTATACGGGTATTGAGACGAACAGGGTCATAAAAGACCTAAAAGACATAAAAGTCCGTTTTGCCCTCTGCTATCCCGATGTATACGAGATAGGGATGTCTTATCACGGCCTTTCCCTTCTGTACGGACTTATCAACTCATTGGAAGGGGTATGGTGCGAGAGGTGTTTTGCCCCGTGGTATGATATGGATAGCTATTTGCGGGAGACAAAAAGACCCTTAACCACCCTTGAGTCGAGAACCCCCCTTTTTGAAATGGATATGGTCGGTTTTTCCCTCTCCTATGAACTAAACGTGACAAACGTCTTAAATATGTTAAGGCTCGCCTCAATAAATGTAAGGTGTGAGGAGAGGGAATCTGGTCCCCTAATCGTTGGGGGTGGACCTCTGATGTTAAACCCCAGACCTTTTGAGGGTTTCTTCGATTTGATCGTGATAGGAGAGGCAGAGGATGTGATCATAGAGCTCATCGAGCGTTATAAGGGTATGAAAGGTATGGTAAGGGATGAGGTGATAAAAAATCTCTCCACTATCGAAGGGGTGTACTCTCCCTTATACCCCAAGAAGACGGTAAAAAGGCTTTATATCGATGTTCTGGACAGGGCCTATCATCCGACCTGCCCCCCCATCCCTGTTTCAGGTAGCGTACACAACAGGATGAATATAGAGATATCGAGGGGTTGCGGAAACGGCTGCAGGTTCTGCATGGCCGGTTTTGGGTACAGGCCTTACAGGGAGAGATCCTTTGAGAGGGTTAAGGAGATTATAGACGAATCGTTGAAAAAGACAGGCTACGAAGAGGTCTCCCTTCTCTCTTTGAGTTCAGGGGATTATACCCACCTCCTGGAGACTTTATATTACATAAAGGAGAAACATAAGGGGGTATCTGTCTCCCTTCCATCCTTGAAGATAGGGAGTTTAACGGAAGATGGGATAGGTGCCCTGGGGAGTATCGCCAGGACAGGATTTACCTTTGCCCTCGAATCCGCCTCTAAAGAACTAAGGGCCATGATCAATAAAAATATAGATGTGGAGACCCTTGTTAACCAGATACCAACCCTTAAAAGATACGGCTGGCGGGGGCTTAAAGGATATTTCATGATAGGATTTCCTGAAGAGTCGGAGGGGGATCTCGCTTTTATAAGGGAAGTGGTCTTTCCCTTTGAACGGGCCGGAATCGAGTTGACGATCTCTATTTCACCCTTTATCCCAAAACCGCATACACCTTTTCAGTGGCTTCCCATGGAGGATGCCGGGGTGTTAACGGAGAAAATTGGGTTTTTGAAGTCTCTCCTGAAGAAGAAGGGGGCGAAGGTAAAATATAGGGATATACAGACGAGCATGATAGAGGCGGTTATATCAAGGGGGGATTGGAGGTTGAGCGCCCTTTTTGAGTCCCTTTCCTGTAAAGGGGTGAAGCTCGAGGCATGGCGGGAGTTTTTTAAATATGAAATGTACTCCCGGTGGTTTGAGGAGAACGGTTATGATATGGGAGAGTACCTCGGGGAGAGGGGGCTTGATGAGAAACTCCCGTGGGATTTTGTAGATACGGGGATAGATGAGGATTTTCTAAAGGAAGAGTTAAAGAGGGCATTTACTTACGAATTTACAGATGACTGTTACAACTCCTGCGCCCTCTGCGGACTTACATGCGGTGGGAAAAGAAGAGAGGAAAAAAAGGCGGATTTTGGCAAAATAGAGGAAATACGAATTACGGAAACGGAGAATGTTAAGGGATTGAGACCAAACAGATACACCTTCCGTTATGGAAAATTTGCCGATGCCCGTTATCTGGGGCATATCGATACGATGAACATACTTTTGAGGGCATTTAAGGCATGCGGGGTGGATATAAAGATGCACGGCAAGTATCACCCTCTCCCTAAGATCACCTTAAGTGAGGCAATCCCAGTAGGTGTGGAAAGCACTTGTGAATACATAGAGATAGAGACGGATATGGATTTGGGTGAGAAAAAGGGGTTACTCAAAAATCTAAACGTTTTTTTACCGAAGGGTGTGAAATTTCTAGATGTTATTGAGGGGAGGATAAAGGATGTGGTAAAAGATTATCTCTTTATCCTGATTGACGATGGTATAGAGAATGGTATAGAGACAGGGACAGGATTAACCCTTTGGAAGAGAAGGAAAGACCGCTCTTTCTATCTGTGGAGGGGCCGGTCGATAAAAGAGATTAAGGGGCAGGGTAGTTTTACGAGAATCGTCAAGGTTATGGAAGGTAAGGTGTAATGACCTCTGAACTTATAATAAATGTCACTTTCAATGAGATCAGGATGGCCTTTCTTGAAAATGGAAGCCTTGTAGAGTTCTTTGTGGAGAGGAAAAACGAGAAGAGCATACTCGGCAATATTTACAAGGGAAAGGTCATAAGGATCGTCCCCGGGATGGATGCAGCCTTTGTGGACATAGGGTTAGAAAAGGCGGCCTTTCTGTATGTGGGGGATATCATGATAGATAAGAGCATGTACGAAGAATATGAAGATGCCGAGCTGGATATCCCCATAGAGACGACGGAGAGGATTGAGGGGGTTCTTGAAGAAGGCCAAGAATTGATCGTCCAGGTGACGAGGGAGCCTTTGGGTCAGAAAGGGACGAAGGTTACATCGAAGATTACATTACCAGGAAGGCTTCTTGTGCTAATGCCCTCTACCCAGCACATAGGTGTGTCGAGGAGGATAGACCAGGAGGATGAGAAGAAGAGACTTGCAGGGATGTTGAAAGAGATCTGTCCTAAGGGTTTCGGTCTCATTGCGAGAACCGCATCCGAAGGGAAGACCTTGAGGGAACTCGAAGGGGACCTGGGTTTTCTCATGAGGATCTGGGAGAGCATCCAGGAGAAGGCAAAGACCGTTAAGGCCCCTTCTATTCTTCATCAGGACTTGGGTATGATTTTGAGGGTCATAAGAGACCTCCATTCCCATAACCTAAAGAGGATCGTGATAGACGATGAGCATCTCTACAGGATGATAGGTGAGTTTTTAAAGGAGTATCTCCCGGAGAATGAATGCGAGGCCATATACTTTGGTGAAAAGGATTCGATCTTCGAAGCCTACGGTATTGAAATAGATATTGCAAAACTCACCCAGAAGAAGATATGGCTTAAATCGGGGGGATACATAGTCTTTGATTACACAGAGGCCTTGACAGTAATAGATGTGAACACAGGGAGATATCTGGGCAAAAAGGGGCTTGAGGACACCATCTTGAGGACAAACCTTGAAGCGGTAAAGGAGATCGCTTACCAGATACGTTTAAGGAATATAGGCGGCATTATTGTGGTAGACTTTATAGATATGGAGAGGAAAGAGTCGAGGGAGATGGTCTTCCAGGCATTGATAGATGCCTTGAAAAAAGACAGGATTAAGACGTTCGTCTATCCCATAAGCGAGATAGGCCTTGTCCAGATTACGAGGAAGAGAACAAGGCACAATATAGTGAGTATGCTCACAGAGAGTTGTCCGGTCTGCGAAGGGGCGGGTTATATAAAATCGAGAAATACGGTATGTTATGAGGTATTAAGGGAGATAAGGAGCCTTTGCAGAAAGGAGGGCGTAAAGAAACTGAACGTCCATCTTTCCCCTGAGGTGGCGAGTTTTATATACGAGGAGGAGAAAAGCTCGATCGAATACATAGAGAACAGATTCATGACGAAAATAAACATCATAGCGGAGCCGGAATTTAGCGTTGACCATTACAGGGTGGAGCAGGTGGCTTGATCTATGGGTACGGGGATGATTTTACGGGGTTTGGCATGGTAGAAAAGGGGACCCCCTTTTTATCACCGGCAAAGGTGAACCTGTTTTTGAAGGTGCTATCAAAAAGGCCTGATGGATACCACAACATCGTAAGTATAGTAGTCCCTGTTTCCTTATACGACGAGATATATTTTAAGGCAACAGAAGACGGCTCTATATCTTTAGAAGATGAGGAACATATCCTCCCCGATGGTCTCGAGAATACGATCTACAGGGCGATTCTCATGGTGAAGGAGAGATACGGGATAAAGGAGGGGATTAAAGTCCATGTAAAAAAGAGGATCCCCATTGGAAGTGGCCTTGGGGGTCCAAGCAGTAATGCGGCGACCACACTTATCTTTCTTTCTAATTTCTGGGGGCTCCGTATAGGGATGGAAGAGATGATGGAGATGGGGAGAAAGATAGGGGCGGATGTACCCCTTTTTCTCTACGGCTCTTCCTGTATCATAAAAGGTATCGGTGAGAGGGTTACACCTATTGAACTCCCTAAGATGTGGTTTGTGATTGTCTACCCCGGGATCGCGATAAAGACAAAAGATGTCTACAACGGGATAAAAATCGTGTTGACAAAAGATGAAAATGATATTACATTGTCTGCAAAAATTGAATCTGTTCAAGACGTTGCAAAGATTTTGGACAATGATCTCGAAAAGGTCGCCACAAAAATATGTCCAACAATAGAGGTCCTAAAAGGGCAGATGGTGAAACAGGGTGCGGCAGGTGCTCTGATGAGTGGAAGTGGTTCTTCAGTATTTGGGATATTTGAAAGGGAGGATACGGCGAGGAAGGCAGCGGCCTTTTTCGAGGGTAGCTACAAAACTTTTCTTGCAACGAATATAGATTCTATTAGGTCTAATATTTGGGGTGTCGTCAAGCGGTAAGACACAGGCCTTTGGAGCCTGCATTCGGAGGTTCGAATCCTCCCGCCCCAGTTTTTATGGAGGATATCAGGTGAACAAGCTAAGGATTTTTTCAGGCAATGCAAACGTGGAGCTCGCGAAAAAGATCTGCAGTTTTCTCGATGTTGATCTCGGCAGGGCTAAGGTTGGAAAGTTCAGTGACGGAGAGATACAGGTTGAGATAAACGAGAGTGTGAGGGGAATGGACACATTCCTCGTCCAGCCGACATGCCCGCCGGTAAGCGATAACCTTATGGAGCTCCTCATCATGCTCGATGCCTTAAAAAGGGCCTCTGCTTCAAGGATCACGGTGGTAATGCCTTATTACGGTTATGCAAGGCAGGACAGAAAGGTCGTGCCGAGAACATCCATTTCCGCAAGGCTTGTGGCAAATCTTATCACCGTGGCCGGGGCATCAAGGGTTCTCGCCATGGATCTCCACGCAGGGCAGATACAGGGTTTTTTTGACATCCCCGTTGACCATTTATACGCATTGCCGGCCCAGTTTGAATACCTGAAGAAGATAGAGGGAGATATCGTGATCGTTTCTCCCGATGCAGGGGGTGTGGAGAGGGCGAGAGAGCTTGCAAAGCGAATGAACGCATCCATTGCCATTATAGATAAAAGGAGAGAGAAGGCAAATGTCTCAAAGGTGATGCACATCGTAGGTAATGTAAAGGGTAAGACCGCTATCATCCTCGATGACATGATAGACACAGGGGGGACTATCGTACAGGCAGCGGAGGCTATTATGGAAGATGGGGCAATTGAGGTCTATGCCTGCTGTACCCATCCTGTTCTGTCGGGAAATGCCGTCGAAAAGATTAAAAATTCCTGCATAAAAGAGATGATAGCCACAAACACGATACCCCTTTCAGAAGAGGCAAAGAAACTTGATAGGATCAAGATCCTCGATGTGTCACATATACTTGGTGAGGCGATCAGAAGAATCCACAGGGATGAGTCTGTAAGTTCACTGTTTATTTAGGAAAACAATCAAAGGAGGAGAATAGAAAATGGAAGAGTTTGTAATAAAAGCGGAAATCAGAAAAGGGTCGGGCAAAATTGTTGCAAGAAAGCTAAGAAAAGAGGGTTTTATCCCTGCAGTTCTGTACGGTAAAAGCATGCCCTCCCTTCCGATATCGATCTCTGTCAATGACTGGGAGAAGCTAAGAAAGAGGCTCAAGAGAAATACCATTATAAACATGGAACTCCCCGATAACGGCGGTGTAAAAAGAGAGCCTGTAATGGTGAAAGATATTCAGAAAAGCGTGATAGGGGATAAGATAAAACACATAGACTTCCTCCATGTGTCCATGGAGAGGAAGATGGAGGTGGAGATACCTATAAACCTCATAGGTACGGCAAAAGGTACGATTAATAACGGGATAGTTGAGCTCCATCTAAGGACAATAATGGTTGAGTGCCTCCCTTCCCAGATCCCCGATAAGGTCGATATAGATGTGACAAACCTCGATATAGGCGATTCCATCCATGTTCATGAAATACAGATCCCCGGGGTAAAGCTCCTGGAACATCCCGATGTTGCCATTGTGACGGTGATCCCTCCTACAGGAGAGGAGAAGGCGGTAACAGAAGAGACATTGGTGGAAGAGAAGAAAGAGGGTTAACTCTATTTGTTTTTGCTCTGCGGTCTGGGGAACAAAGGTTCGGAATACGCCCTTACGAGACATAACATGGGCTATCTCACAATCGACAGGTTTGCTGAAAAATATAGAATTAAATTGGATAAGAGTATCTGTGGTTGCAGGATAGGTCGGGGGGATATATTCTTTGTCGCAAAGCCTGAGACGTATATGAACATTTCGGGTCTTCCTGTGTCCAAACTCATAGAGAAGATGGGGATCAAACTGGACGGGCTTGTTGTGATCCACGATGACCTCGATATGGAGTTTGGAAAGATAAGGATAAAGTTCAATGGAGGGGATGGCGGCCATAGGGGTGTGAGGTCAATAGCCGAGGCATTGAATTCAAAGGAGTTTTACAGGTTAAAGATAGGCATAGGGAGAGACCCTTCGATCGAACCGGAAAAATACGTCCTCTCCCGATTCAAGATCGAGGAGATGGAGGGCTTAAAGGAATCCCTCGACAGGGCAGCAGATGCCCTCCATATGTTCATATACGAGGGCAAGGAAAAGGCGATGAGTATATACAATCGCCCATAGAGATACTTTCTGAGGTGGAATATGGGTTTTTCCTGCGGCATCATCGGTCTTCCTAACTCAGGTAAGTCCACGATCTTCAATGCCCTGACATCCCTTTCCGTTCCCTGTCAACCTTATCCATTCTGCACGATTGAACCGAATGTGGGAGTGGTTGCCGTGCCGGATGAGAGATTGACCAACCTGGCGAGGATACTCAAACCTGAAAAGGTGGTCCCTGCTACGATCGAATTCATAGATATCGCCGGTCTTGTAAAGGATGCCCATAAGGGGGAGGGTCTGGGTAATAGGTTTCTCTCCCATATAAGGAACGTGGATGCCATAGCCCATGTGGTGAGGTGCTTTAAGGCAGGAGACGTCCCGCACGTCTATAAGGATATTGACCCCATAAGAGATGTAGAGATTGTAGAGACGGAGATCATCATATCCGACCTCGAGATCATTGAGGAGAGACTGAAAAAGATAGAGAGGATGGCAAAGGTATCGAAAGAGAAGGGGGAGGAAGAGGTTGAACTCCTCCATCATTTGAGAGACACCCTTGAGAAGGGTTCTTTCATAGATATGGAGGGCATGGAAGAGGGTAAAAGGGAAAGGCTAAGGTCTTTTAACCTTATCACAACAAAACCTTTGTTCTATATTGCAAATATAGACGAAGAAGGGCTTTACAATCCCCAGACAAAAGAATTAGAAAGTTATGCATCGGGGAAAGGCAAAAGGTTTATCAGTGTGTGCGGTAAACTGGAGGGGGAGCTCTCATCTCTTCCTGAGGATGAGAGGAAGGCATATATGGAGCTATACGGGCTAAAAAAGATGGCGATTTTCGATGTGATAAAGATCGGCTACAGTATACTCGGTCTTATCACCTTCTATACCATTGTAGGAAAAGTGATGAGGGCATGGACGATAAAGGATAAAACACCCTGTATCAAGGCCGCAGCAAAGATCCATTCCGATATGGAGAGGGGTTTCATAAAGGCCGAGGTGATAAACTACGAAGATTTTATCAAATGGGGAAATGAACATATTGCCAGGGAGAAGGGCTTGGTGAGAATCGAAGGAAGGGACTACCCCGTGAAAGACGGCGATATACTCCACATAAGATTCAACGTTTAGTACGATTAAACCCTTTTCTTTAACACCTTTCCTGTGGAAAAGACCACAATCGCTGATTTGCCTTCTAAGGGGCATTTATTCTCACAGATTCCACATCCATTACACAATTCTTCCTTTACGTAAGGCTTCTTAAGGAGCACCTTTCTCCCCGAATAGTCGATTTCCTCCGAGACCTCAAACCTTATAGCCTTATCCGGAATGGGGCAGTGTTCTTCACATACAATGCAGTTTATCCTCTTCTCATAGGGAAGGCATCGGTTTCTATCTATCACCGCTGTACCTATGACAAATTTCCTTTTCTCCTCGATGGGAAGGTGGGGAATGGCGCCTGTAGGACAGACCTGGCCACAGAGATTACAGTTGTACTCACAGTACCCGAGGCGAGGGATGAGGATAGGGGTATATAAACCGTATAACCCCGCCTGTAAGGAGGAAGGGTAAAGGGCATTTTTGAGGCAGACCTTTATACACTCACCGCAGCGGACACATGCCCTTAAAAACTCATCCTCTTTTCTCACCCCGGGGGGCCTCAAAAGATGCTCAAAACTACTGGGTTCACGAAAGGTAAATATTTTTGACAGGGCGAAACCGGATACAATACCTGTCAAAAAAATACGTCTTTCAGAGGGGTTTACCGTATCTTTCTTGAAAGAGGGAAGTCTTATAGGGAAGTGCACCCTTTTCAAACTGCATTTTATTTTACACTCCATGCAGAGAATACAGTCTTGTCTCTGGAGGATATCCTGATCAAAACCTGTTGGACAGGTATCTTTACATTGTCTGCAATCCCCACAGAGCTTTACCGGTATCCTTTTTACTATGGATAATCTTCCAAATAGACCAAGAAGGGTTCCAAGGGGACATATATTTCTACACCAGTTTCTCCTCCCGTACCTTTCCAAGAGGATAATCGTAAAAATCATGAGGGTTGAGAGAAACGCAAGGGGGTAAAAGGTCTCCCTGAAGGGCATTATGTGATCCCTTATAAAACCGTATAAAGGTTCGATATAGTCCCTACTATCCCCGAATAGGGAATAAAGCCCCGTCCAGCCGGACCTAATCGTAAAGCCAAAGAGGGGATAGATGAAAAAGGTCATCGCCCTTACAAGTATGCCTATAGGGTCCAGTAGACCCGATATATTGACCCCGAAAAAAGAAGCGGAGAGGAGTGTGAGTAGGAGATAATATTTAAACCTCGTCTTAAAAAAAGGTGGTGTATCTTTCTTTTTTATCCTGTCTGTGAAGAGGTCAATAATCGTACCGAGGGGGCATATCCATCCACAGAAAAATCTCCCCAGTAAAAAGGCGAAGACGATGAGGAGTAAACCGGGGAGGATCAATGGTGTGATGGATTTCATGGATAATATGTAGGTTGTTGCGACAAGGGGGTTTGCCCTGAAGAAACCGTTTATGGCAAAGAAGATATCGTCTTTACCCCTGTATTCCGTCATAATAAAGAGGATGAAAAAGACAACCAGAAAGAAAAACTGGGATACTTTCGATGTATTGACCTTCAATATATTCCTCGATGGGTATGTTTACAAAATTTAACCATATTATGAAGGCAATGCAATAGAAAACATATTTTCCATGTTAAATAAGATGAAGAAGGGGCGACCCTATGGTATGATATATAGACTTTTCCGGGCAAGGGGATGAGTTTTGCCTTAAGATAAATGTTTGATAGGACTCGATGAAGGCTTGGTCATATCTTTATAGGGATTATCTGAAGGATGAAGGCCAGAGGAATGTACTGTTTGTATCGTTATGTCAGTGCGCCTCAGCGATTTCATTTACCTTTATAGATACCATCATGCCCTTTTATATCTTCAAGGTGAGTCCATACGGACAGAGGGAGACGCTATTCTGGGTTGGGGCCATCATGGGGGTTGTAGGTTTTTTTCTCATGGTCACAGCACCCCTTTGGGGGGTATTGACCCACAGGTTCAATCCAAAGATACTCTATATGAGGGCTCAGATGGCCAATGGACTTGTCTTTCTCCTGACAGGTTTTACAACGAACCTGCACCTCCTTTTTGTCCTGAAGCTCCTCCAGGGAGTTTTCGGAGGTGTATCGACGGTAGGGCTTGTCCTCGTCTCCTCCTCATCGACGAAAGAGAAGCTCCCCTTGAATATAGGTTTTTTCCAGTCCTGCCTTACCCTGGGTCAGCTTGCAGGCCCTCCCCTGGGTTCTTTTATGGCAGCAACCCTCGGCTACAGGACTGCCTTTATCTGCGGCTTTCTTTTAATTACAGGGGCAGTTCTACTCTGTTTATTTAAGGTTACCGATGTACCGAAACTTCCAAGACAGGTGAAGAAAGAAGAAAGACACCTTATCGACAGAAAGGTGATCGCAGGGTGGTTGATATGTGTTGTGGCGCAGATACAACTCGTCTTTCTCCCGAGTATCCTACCTAAAATCCTCGAAGGGTTTAAATTCTATAGTTCCCACGCTTTGAGGCTTGCAGGTATCGTGATCATGGTATACACTGCAGCAGCCGCAATAGGCAGCTTTATCCTTACAAGATTAGCAAAAAAGATGGAACTCATAAAACTCATAACACTTTTGGTGTTTTTATCCACTATTTTTCAGATACTTCTCGTCTTCCCGGAGGGACTCTTCAGCTTTACGATAATTAGGATGGGACAGACGTATTTTACCGCTGCCGTTATACCCCTTGTATTTTCCATATTTGCAGGTCAGAAAAGGGGGGCAGTCATAGGGATTATAAACTCCTCGAGGTTTGGAGGAAGCGCGGTAGGGCCTGTAATTGCCACTTCAACATACGCCCTCTTCGGTCAGGATACCCTCTTCCTTTTGATCAGCCTCCTTACCTTGGTCGTACTGATTAATTTCAGATATGCCTTCAGGGATGATTAGAAAGGTTCTCTTTTTTTAAGTTTTATGTCTTTATCAGCTTTATCTTACCCAAATCCATCTCCCCCAAGCCCCTTTTATATGCAACCACAGTGGTGGAGATATCCTGGGGTTTTAGGTTGAAGAGGGTTGTGGCATAGGCATCGGCGGCGACAATATCCGTAGATGCTATAACTCTGTTCAAAACCTTAACATCTCCGAGGCTCCCTCCCTGGGGGCCGTGGTCTAAAAGTATCCTTGTGGCGTCAATAACGACAAGATGGCTCTTCACAACAGAATTTATATCTGATAGGGCATCTTCCATACCCCTATGGAGATAACCCCTGTTTCCCCCCATGATGCCAAGCATATTCTTCAAGGCGAGGGTGAGGCGGGTTAAGCTATGGTGTTTTGCTATGGGGACGTTTATGAATACATCCGCCTTTAACGCCTCGTCGTATATTTCCCATTCCTTTAAAAAACGGCCGTTTAGCCTTGTTTTGACAAAACGTTCGTCCTCCACGTGCTTCATCTCCACATCTTTCATACCTTTTAAGGCAGGCTGGATACCGCTATTTTCATAGCATCTCCTCGGGTCGTTGCACGTATTGTCAAAGACCTTTACCCTCTTTGCCCCGGCCTTCAAACATTCTTCCGCTATGGATTTCACAACGAGGGGGTGGGTATTGGCGGCATATTCCGGTTTTCTATCCCAGCCTATATTTGGTTTTATGACAACGACATCCCCTTTCTTTACATATGCCCCTATACCACCAATACCGGATATCGCATTTTTTGTAATCGCGGCGTAATCCTTTCCCTCCGATATGGCTACAACAGGCATCTCTTTTGCCGATGCCCTTTTGCCCTGTGTTATAAGCATTAAATTTAAGCCGATAAATTTTATAAAATCCCTTCTGTCCATAACACTATACATTTTAAACCATTTTATTTCTTTGTCAATCTAAACCTGGTTCATTGCTCCTCTTCTTTTCTCTCCTCTTGCACCTTTTTGAGCAGTTCCGGCACATAAGGTTCGCATTGTAGAGTTCATAGAACCTCTCGGGATGTCTATAGAATATATATTCCCACTGGATGATCGCCAAAACCGATAGGGCGAGGATGGAGTAAGTCCAAAAGGATGGGATGTACACCATCGGGGAGAATGCCATAAGATAACCCCAGTTGTTGATCCTGCAGGTGTTACAGCATTTGTTGCCTATTATGGCCTGGAACGGACACCAGACGGTTATACAAAACTGATCCATGAATATGAAGAAGAAGACGATTATCAAAAGCCACATGGTATCGAGAAGCCCTGCCAGCTTCCAGAATCCTATGGTTAACAGAAGGGCGATCCAGTATACGGCGGTTCTTATTGCCCCGGCGTTCACCTTCTTCACATAGTCTATAAGTCTCCTCTTTTTTGAAGGGTTGTCTTCCCCGGCCATGACAAAGTTTCTCCCGTAGATCTTCCCGAGGTTGATTTTCTTATTGAATTTAGGGATAAAGCGTTTTAAGAGGATAAGGACGGTTATAAACCACAGTAGGTGGTATACCTTCACAGGGGAAAACCCATACGTAAAAAAAGAGATGAGATAAGAAGGGTAGAAGATGGCAAAAAAAAGGATTACAAGAAGAGAAAGCCCTTTGATATAAAAACTTCTCATACCACCGCCATTATTTTAAAATCGCCTTGATAATAACACAAAATGTGTTACCTTAAAAACAAAAAGACAAAAAAAGGGAGCCTTCGGGGCTCCCTTTGATGTTAAATGAACTGCTCTATTTGTTCAGTTTGGCCTTGAATTTTTCTACAAGCAGAGGAACAACCTGTTTGTAATCACCGACTATGCCGAAGGAGGCATTCTTAAAAATTGGGGCATCTGGGTCCTTGTTAATGGCGACAATGCAGTCCGATGTCCTCATGCCGGCGAGATGCTGTATCGCCCCTGAGATGCCGCAGGCGATATAAATTTTAGGCTTTACCGTCTTACCTGTCTGTCCGACCTGATGTTCATAGGGTATCCAGCCCGAATCGACAGCGGCACGGGAGGCACCGACGGCACCACCTAAGGTATCTGCGAGTTCCTTGAGTATCTTGAAGCCTTCCTCGCCACCTACACCCCTTCCTCCGGAAACGATAATGTCCGCCTCAACGAGGTTTACGGTGACCTGGGATTTGATGAACTCTACAAACTTTGTGGCGAGTTCGTCTTCGGACAAGGCGAAGGATTCCTTCACAACCTCCCCTGAAGCGGATGCATTCTTCTCCGGCATCGCAAATGCCTTCGGTCTTACGGTAACAATCTGAGGTTTTGCCTTTTCGTTGACAACGGTTACCGTATAGTTTCCGCCGAAGGCTGCCCTTGTCATCTTTAACTGTCCGCCCTCCACCTTTAAACCTATGGAGTCCGTACACAGTCCGAAGCCGAGTCGGGCAGCGGAGGCTGCGGCAATATCGGTACCCTGGGTTGTTGCCCTGAAGAGGACGACTTCCGGTTTGTACTTATCGAGAAGAAAACTTGCAGCCTTTGAATAGGCCTCGGCCCTGAAATGTTTGTATACCCCACCTTCTATCCCATAGACCTTTGAAGCACCGTACTGGAAGGCCTCTTTTGAGATATTGTCGAGGTTTTCCCCTATGGCGAAGGCGCATACGGATGAACCGAAGTCGTTTGCCAAAGTCTTTCCGATACCGAGCAACTCATAAGACATAGGGGAGACTTCCCCTTCTTTATGTTCAATATATACCCATACATCGTTAGCCATCTTTCGTCCTCCTCCAATTATTTTATGACTTTCAAGTCTATCAATTTATCTGTTAAGGTGTTGACGACATCTGCGATCTCACCCTTTAAAATCTCTCCTGCCCCTCTTGGTGGAGGAACCGCTATCTCAACGACCTTTGTCGATGACCCTGCGGAACCCACCTTTGATTTATCTACCCCTAAGTCATCGGCATTCCACTGAGGGATCTCCATCTTTGCTGCCTTTCTGATACCCATGAGGTTAGGGAGCCTCGGCTCATTTATACCCTTTATGACAGAAACAACCGCGGGGAGTTTTGCCTCTATAACCTCTGTACCCCCTTCAATAGCCCTTTCCACAACGATCTTTTTGTTTGCTGCGTCGATAGTTCTGATTTTTGAAACATATGTGAGGGGGCTGAATCCGAGGATTGCCGCAAGCTCCGCCCCTACAACACCGGTGTTCCCATCCGTGGACTGCTTCCCACAGAAGACGATATCCACATCGCCTATCTTTTTGATGGCAGCGGCAAGGACAGAGGCAGTAGCATAGGTGTCTGAACCCGCAAAGGCATCATCCGTCAAGCGGTGTACCTCATTCACTGTAAGGGCAAGGGCATTTCTTAAGACATCGCTTGACCTCTCAGGACCCATCGTGATCGCTACAATCTCTCCATCGTAGTTCTCCCTTGTTAATAGAGCTTCTTCAAGGGCAAATTCATCAAATGGGTTTGTAATAGGGTCTATGCTGTCCCTTTTCAACACACCTTTTTGAGTGTCCCATTTGATTTCCGCTTCAGTGTCTGGAACCTGTTTTATACATACAGCTATCTTCACAGTATCCTCCTTGTATATTTTTATTCACCCGTGTATGTGGGTTTTCTTTTCTCGGTAAACGCTGTCATGCCTTCCTTTTGATCCTTTGTGGAAAAACATATGCCAAAGCTTTTCGCCTCAAAACTCAAACCTGTATCCATATCAAGGGAGAGGCTCTTATTCACACATTCTTTCGCAAGTCTAACCGCAACAGGTCCGTTTGCCTTTATCTTTTCGGCAACAGCCATTACTTCTTTCATCAGTTCTTCATGGGGAACAACCTTGTTGACGAGGCCCATCTCGTATGCCTCTTGTGCGGTGATTGTCTTGCCTGTGAGAATAAGCTCCTTTGCCTTTGCCAGACCCACGATCTTTGCCGTTCTCTGGGTTCCTCCAAAACCGGGGATGATCCCGAGGGTGGTCTCGGGAAATCCGAGCTTTGCCTTCTCGGAGGCATAGATAAAATCGCATGCCAGGGCAACCTCAAAACCCCCTCCGAGGGCAAACCCATTGACCGCTGCTATAACAGGTTTTTTCATGTTTTCAATTTTGAGGAGGGCATCGTGCCCCTTTTTTGAAAACTCCATGCCCTCGATGGCGTTCATGGGTTTCATCTCGAGGATGTCTGCCCCTGCCACAAAGGCCTTATCCCCTTCTCCTGTAACGACAACCACAGCCACCTCATTGTTGTTCTCGAGAAACTCCGCTGCCTCCATAATCTCAAGAACGGTCTCTGTGTTGAGGGCGTTTAATGCCTTGGGTCTATTGATTTTGAGTATGGCGATGCCATCCTTTATTTCAAGGATAAGGTTTTTATATTCCATCTTTACCTCTCCATTTCAAAGACAGCGGCAAGCCCCATTCCTCCCCCTATACACATGGAGACAAGGCCGTATCTCAAATTGAGCCTTTTCATCTGGGTTAAGGCAGTGGTTACGAGTCTTGCCCCTGTGCAACCGATGGGATGGCCGAGAGATATACCGCCGCCGAACATATTGCATCTCTCCATATCGATCTTCAGTTCTCTGATACACGCTATCGCTTGAGAGGCAAAGGCCTCGTTGAGCTCAATAAGGTCTATCTGATCTAGGGTAAGACCCGCCTTCTTCAGTGCTTTCCTTATTGCAGGGATTGGTCCTAAGCCCATATACTGGGGATCAACCCCTCCATTCGCCCAAGAGAGCATCCTTGCCAGTGGTTTAATACCCAGTTCTTTTGCCTTTTCCCTTGACATTATAACAACTGCAGAGGCCGCATCGTTTAAGCCTGAGGCGTTTCCAGCGGTTACGGTACCATCCTTTTTGAAGGCAGGAGCGAGTTTTAACATCTTCTCAAGGGTTGTTTCCATGGGTCTCTCATCGGTATCGAAGACTATTGGGTCCCCTTTCTTCTGGGGTATAACAACAGGGACTATCTCTGGTTTTAATATCCCTTCGGCTATCGCCTTTCTTGCCCTCTGATGACTCAAGAGGCCGAATTTATCCTGCTCTTCCCTCGAAATACCGTATTTTGCTGCTATATTTTCCGCGGTGTTGCCCATATGGTAACCATAGAATATCTCCCAGACCCCATCGAGTACCATAAGGTCTATCGCCTTTGTATCAAACATCCTTGCCCCGAACCTCAAGGAGGGTAGGGCAAAGGGGGCGAGGCTCATATTCTCCATCCCTCCGGCAACGATCACATCTCCATCCCCTACGGCTATAGTCTGAATCCCGTTGATAATGGCCCTGAGCCCCGATGAACAGACCTTATTCACCGTATAAGCGGCTGTCTCCTTTGGTACTCCGCCGTATATACTCGCCTGTCTTGCTGAATTCTGGCCGAGCCCTGCCTGGAGAACGTTCCCCATTATGACCTCATCGATGATCACTTCCTTCAGGCTGCTGTCATAGTCGTAGTATTTTGCCTCAAGCTCGGTGTCGGTATTTCCACCGAAGATATCGGGGGCCACATCTTTATCCTTGTTTCTCGATGGTCTAATCCCAGCCCTCTTTATCGCCTCTTTGATCACGATCCCCCCCAACTGTACTACAGGGACATCTTTTAAGGATTGACCAAACTGACCTATTGCTGTCCTTGCACATGAAACAATAACGGCCTCTCTCATAATAAACTCCTTTCCATGCATTTGAAAAAAATTTCACAAACATTTAATCTAAAAACATCTTATTTGTCAATAATTTTTAATCGGTTTTGCGTTGATAAGGCGATATAAAAATCCCTACGGTTATTCCCATTGTGATGGGCCTGAACATGGGTTATAATAGAGCCTATGGCGGAGGATCCAAAGATAGGTTACAAGGTTATAGGCACGATAACCAGCGTTAAAGGGAATTGCAACGCAGGCCATCGTAAAGGAGACACCTTTGAAATAAGTTGTCATAACCCTGCGGGGTTATGCGGCTTTTTCTATCATGATATGTTTCCTGTATTGATGATGTTTCAGTTCGGAGGTAACACCCCGTGGTGGGACAAAGACGAACTGGAGATTGGCTGTCCCGATAAGGATAACCTTGTTACCATAAGGCTAACAAGAGAAAAAAGGTAAGGGCAGTACCGACGGATAATCCAAATTTTTAAGGTTCCGACGGGACCTCCTTGAATAATCCGGGGAAGAGATCATCCTCCTCTTCTTGGAGGAGTCTCTTTAACAGACTTAAGGTGTGGGGAAATGGAGAGAGGGCCCTTTTTAATACCCCGTGGATATGGGCCATCAAAACACCGTAGTTTACAATCGGGACCCCAGCCTCTTTTGCCTGGATAATCCTTGACATCATCTCCCTTCTATTTAACATACAGGCACCGCAGTGTACGATCAGGTTGTAATCGGTGATGTTATCAGGAAGTTTTCCCCCTCCGGAAACTACGTGGAAGTCAAGCTCCCCCCCTACGTTCTGCCTGAGCCATCTCGGTATCTTAACCCTTCCTATATCATCCGCTACAGGGTGATGGGTACATGCCTCTGCTATAAGTACCTTATCGCCGGCTTTTAATCCCTTTGTGGCAGCCACCCCTGCTGCAAGGGTGTTCAGGTCCCCTTTGTAGCGGGCAAAAAGGATGGAGAAGGAGGTAAAGAGGACATCCGGAGGTGTATCCGCTACGGCCTTTAGGTATGCGGAGGCATCGGTTATCACTATCCTGGGCTTGGTGACCATTCTATCGATGACAAGACGTAGTTCCCTCTCCTTCACCATCACGGATATGCCGTCATGTTCGAGGATATCCCTTATCACCTGTTGCTGGGGGAGGATGAGTCTCCCCTTTGGCGCTGCCTTATCTATGGGGATTACGAGGATGGCCGTATCACCAGGACTGATCAGATCCCCCACAACCGTAGGGAGAGACCAGTCCTTTGGGGCATTACGGACTATCATCCCCTTTAAGGTATCGATACCCTGACCTGTCTTTGCACTGACCGCAACCCAGGGTTCGGTAAGTTTTTCTTTCTCTTTTATATCCGGGTAGAGATCTATCTTGTTTATAACGGATATCACAGGTATCTGAGAGGAGCGGGCCCTCTCTATGATCTCTTCTTCCAGTCTGTCAAAACCCTTTTCGGGGTCGATCACGAGAAGAACCAAATCCGTCTTTGAGAATACCTCAATGGTCTTTTTTACCCTTAAGTTTCCAAGGTATCCTGTGTCATCGAGACCTGCGGTATCGATGAGCATCACAGGCCCTATCGGGAGGATCTCCATAGCCTTTGCCACAGGGTCTGTGGTCGTCCCCGGTAAATCGGAGACTATGGCGATATCCTGCCCTGTAAGGGCATTTATCAGACTCGATTTGCCTGCGTTTCTCCTTCCGAAGATCGCTATATGGAGACGCTGTCCCTTTGGAGTTGAATCAAGACTCATGTTTTTTTCTCTTTTCCCTTAAATATTTTGCCCCTGCAATACCAGGGGTTGTCAGTTCTTCCGGTTTTAAAATCGCTTCTATCTCATCTTCTGTGAACAGTCCCTCTTCGATGAGTATTTCAGTTACGGGGATATTTCTTTCATAGGACTTTAAAGCAATATCCGTTGCCTTCTTATAGCCTATATATGGAGCGAAGGCGGTTACTATACCCTGACTTGCCTTGAAATGGCTACTACATTTTTCCTCATCGACTACGATGCCCTTTATACATCTATCGGCAAAGAGTCTTGCCCCGTTCTTTAAAAGGGTTAGAGATCCAAGTAGACAGTGGGCGATTAAAGGCATGAAGGGATTAAGCTCAAGCTGACCCGATGCGGAGGCGATGCTTATCGCTACATCATTGGCGATTATCTGGTATGACAACTCTGTTACCATCTCTGTTATCACAGGATTTACCTTACCCGGCATGATGGATGAGCCTGCCTGGACCTCCGGGAGCTTTAATTCACCTATCCCTGCCTTAGGTCCTGAGGATAGTAGTCTAATATCGGATGCTATTTTTGCAAGATTGATCGCAGCGGCCTTCAAAAAACCCGAGACCTCACCATATATATCGGCATTCTGTGTGGCCTCAAAGGGGTTCTCCGCCCTGGCGAGACCGAAACCTGTCAAATCCCTTAAGATCTCTATTACCCTGTAGATATATGTTTTTCCGGCATTTAGGCCTGTGCCAACGGCGGTACCACCTATATTTACCTGCCTTAACCTCTCTTCTGCCTTGTATAATCTCCACCAGTCCCGGGCGACCCCTTCTGCCCATGCCCCGAATTCCTGTCCTACAGTCACAGGGACGGCATCCTGCATCTCCGTCCTTCCCACCTTGAGGATAGAAGCATAAGCCTTTTCCTTGACCTGGAGTTCACCCTGAAGATGGGCCATCGAGGAGGCTGCCTCCCTTATCAATTTTATTGCCGCTATCCTCAATGCGGTAGGGTAGGTGTCGTTTGTAGACTGGCCTAAATTCACATGGTCTATAGGGTCGACCAGAGAGTAATCACCTTTTTGCCCGCCCATTAGCTCTATGGCCCTGTTGGCTATAACCTCATTTATATTCATGTTCAGGGATGTACCTGCCCCTCCCTGAAAGGCATCTACAACGATATCCTCATGGAGATGGCCCCCTATAATATCTTCCGATGCCAAAATGATAGCCTCCGCTATCTTCTTCTCGAGTAGACCTATTTCTTTATTCGCAAGGGCGGCAGCCTTTTTGACAATGGCAAAGGCGGTAATCAATTCGGGATGGACCTTCATCCCGGATACGGAGAAGTTCTCTATCGCCCTCTGGGTGTGGATACCGTAATATTTATCGGCAGGTATCTCAAGACTTCCGAGGAGATCCCTTTCAACACGGTATATAGAGTCCTTTTTGCCCATCTTTTGGTCTATTAGTCCCCCCTGGAAGGATGGAAATTCGCCTCAATGAAAGAAAGACAGATACTTCCGTCCCCACCCTTCCAGCATATCCTGTCTTTTAGGCCTTTCAGTTCATACATGAGAAGATAGCCCTCTCTTTTCACATATACATAGGGTTGGTCACTATTTTCATCTCTATAGTGTCTCAAAGTTATATCCTCCATAAAATTCCCAAGGGTTATACCGAATCTCTTTTCGAACATCTTTTCATCCCTTATAATCTCGTCCCTGCTTGTAAAGAGAAAATCATCACCCTTTTTATCTATCATGACCTGGGTCTCTCCAAAGGGCCCATAAATCTCTATCCGGAATGTATCGGGGTATCTCACTTTAACGGCCATTGTGCCATTATATTCCATGCCCCTCCAAGACATATGGATATTGCCCAGGGCCTCCATATAATCAACACTACTAGGCCATTCTATCCCCTTCTTTCTTTGAAGATGGGCACAGGAAATAAAAACCGATGAGAAAAGGAGAATAATGGAGATAAGACGTATATTCTTTTTCACTTTATCTTTTTTTCCACATCCCTAATCTTTTGTTCTAAGACCCTTTTCCTCTCCTCTTTTGTTTCGTTTTTTAATGACCTCTCAAATAGTTCGATTGCCTTACCGTACTCCCCGAGGCCTATATACGTATCCCCCAGATGTTCCGCTATAATAGGGTCATCCGGTAGTTTCTCGTGGGCCTTTAAGAGTTTCTCGAGGGCATTTTTGAAATCCCCTTTTTTGTAGTATACCCATCCCATGCTATCGATTATATATCCATCTTCTGGTTTTTTCGAAAGGGCTTTTTTTATCAACTCCTCCGCCTTATCGAGGTTGATACCCTTATCCGCCCAGGTGTATCCGATAAAATTCATGGCATTGGGGTTTTCCGGGTCTATTTTCAGTATTTCCTCCATACAAGAGATGGCCTTCTCAACATTCCCCTTTTTCTCGTATAAAACCCCTATCTGGTAGAGGACATCCGTATTCTTCGGTTCTATTTTCCTTGCCTCCTCGAGGGCATCGATACTTTTTTGGTAGTCCGACTTCTCCTCATAGAGGGAGGAGAGCATCGTGTATATATGGAATGTATGTTTTTTTTCAGCGAGGAGCTTCTCCAGGGTCTTAATCCCTTCCTCTATCATCCCTGCCTTTATGAAAATAGCGGTAAGGGATTTGATTGAAGGGACGAATTCCTCAGAATCTCCCTTTATCTTCAACAATTCCTCTATAGCCTTATGATAATTCTGTTTTTCCCTGTACGCCCAGGCAAGGTAGAACCTAACAGAATCGTTATTCGGTGAACGGGCGAGCACAATGTTGAATTCTCTTATAGCCTCGTCGTATTTACCCTGTTCGAGCTTCAAAAGGCCTATTTTGAACCTTATTGAGATATCCTCCCTGTTAATCTCGTATGTATCTTCCAATTCCTTTATCGCATTCTCGTATTCCTTCTCCTTAATGAACAGATTGGCAAGGTTGTTCCTCGCTTTCCGGTTGCCGGGGTTTATGGCGATCACCTTCTGGTAATACTCAACCGCTTTTTTGTTATCCCCTTGAATCTCGTATATCTGGGCAAGGTCGATGAGGGCAGGTTCAAAATTGTGTTTCAGTTTAATGACCCTCAAGTAATAGCCTTTGGCGTCTTCGTATTCCTTCAGTTCGGTCTTAAGCTTTCCGAGATAATATAAGGCCATGATGTTATCGTTCTCGTAGGATATGATCTTCTCATAGGTCTTTACGGCATTCTTTAGATCCTTCTCCCCTATATACACGGATCCGAGGAGGAGATAGGCTTCTGTGTCCTCAGGATTGTTTGAGATACATCTTTCGTAGATTTCCCTTGCCTTTGCCAGTTCACCCTTCGCAGAGTAAATACCCCCTAAAATCACAAGGCTATTTCTGTTATTACTGTCTAACTCCAGGGCCTCTTTCAGTATCTTTTCCGCCTCTGCCAGGTCCCCCTTTTTAATGTATGAAAAGGCGATCTCGTTCCTTATCTCCACCGACTTTGGGTTCTGTTTTAAGGCCTCCTTATAGTACCCCATCGCCTCGTCGGTTCTTCCCTGTGTATCGCTTCTATATCCCCTTAGAAAATAAAATATTGATGAGGAATAGTCATCTGCCGAGAGTAAGGTGGGGATAATAAATATCAAACATGCGATTATACATCTTTTCATACGTTTATAATACCACACTATAAGGCTTTAATCCATTTGCCTTTTATTTTATAAGCTTCCCGATCCTATTCCACCGGACATGGTTGAGTATGTCCTCTGCCTTGTTATTCCATGAAAAATAGAGTATAAAGGCCTTGCCAACGAGATGTTCCTTCTTCACAACCCCCCAGTACCTGCTGTCAAGACTCCTGTCTCTGTTATCCCCCATCACAAAATATGAATCTTTTGGTACCTTGTAGGGACCGAAATTGTCCCTTGGCTGTACATCTCCTGGGATGATACTGTAATCAGAGTAATAACCCCATCTGTCTTCGATCTTCTTACCGTTTACGTAAATCACCTTGTCTTTTATCTCTATCGTATCCCCTTCTGTGGCTATAACCCTCTTTATAAAATCCTTATCGGGGTCCTGGGGATAGCGGAAGACTATCACATCGTCTTTTTTTGGGGTATCTATCGTGAAGATAATAGAATCTACGAAGGGGACCTTGACCACATAGCTGAGTCTATTTACCAGGAGGTGGTCCCCTACAAGGAGTGTGGGTTCCATCGAACTCGACGGTATTTTAAATGCCTGAACGAAGAAACTCCTTACAAAGAGTGCGATCAGGGCAGCGATTATGAATGATTCTACATATTCTCTCGTTTTACTCTTCTCTTTCTTCTCCATCTCTTCTCCCTTTTACTCATCCTCTCTTTCGTTCTACATAACTTCCGGCGCGGATACACCGAGTATGTCAAGCCCCTTTTTGATCACCTTTTTGAGTATCGATAAAAGGGTAAGTCTCGCCAGGGTCATGTTGGTTTCGTTTTTCAATATCCGGGTTCTATTATAGTAACTGTGGAATTTTCCAACAAGATCAATAAGGTAGAAGGTCAACCTGTGTGGTTCAAGGCTTTTTGCACTTCCCTCAAGGACATCGTAAAAATGGAGAATACCTTTGATCAGGTCCAGCTCCTCTTTTTGGGTGAGGGGGGTAAGGTCTATCTTTTCTCCAGTCCCTAACGAATCGAGGTTTGACCCCTGAGCCCTTATCCAATCCATATCTATTCCATAGGTTTCGGCATGCTTAAATATACTCTCTATCCTCGCATGGGCATACTGAACATAGTAGACAGGGTTTTCATTCGTCGTCTTCTTTGCGAGGTCAAGGTCAAATTCGAGGTGGGCGTCGCTCTTTCTCATGAGAAAGAAGAAACGGGCCACATCTTTCCCCACCTCTTGAATCACCTCTCTCAGTGTGGTGAACTGCCCTGATCTTGTCGACATCCCTACGGGTTTTCCATCCTTTATCAATGTAACAAACTGTATGAGGACTATCTTTAAATCCTCTTTTCGTCCCCCTATTGCCTGTACGGCCGCCTTCATCCTCGGTATATAGCCATGATGGTCTGAACCCCATATATCTATTAATGTGTCGAAGGAGCGGAGGAATTTATCCCTGTGATAGGAGATGTCCGAGGCGAAATAGGTCTTCTCACCGTCAGATTTGATAAGCACCCTGTCTTCATCGTTCTCGAAGAGACTTGTTTTGAACCATAACGCCCCATCTTTCTCGTATGTGTACCCCTTATCTTTCAGCAGTTCAAGGGTATCGTCGACAGAACCATTTGTATAGAGGGAAGACTCCCTAAAATAGTTGTCGAAGACCACCCCAAAGTCCATTAGGTCATCCTTTATACCTTCCAGGACAAGATCGCTTGCAAACCGGGCAAGAAATTTTATCGCCTCCTTTTTTTCTGTTGGAACCGGTATCCCCTGTTTGATCGTAACTGCCGCTATATCCTTTACATATGAACCCTGATAGAAATGTGCTTCAAAGGGGGTTTCGATCCCCTTCATCTCAAGGAGACGGGCGTATGTGGATGCCCCGAGGGTCTCTATCTGTTTCCCTGCATCGTTTACGTAGTATTCCTTAAAAACCTTGTGTCCTGTAACTTTCAGTATATTCGATAGGACATCACCAACAGCAGCACCCCTCCCATGTCCTATATGAAGGGGGCCTGTTGGGTTTGAACTTACAAACTCGATCAGCACCTTTCTGTTATCCCCGATATCGGGGAGGAAGCTGTCCACCCCTTTTAAGCATACATCCTCTAAGGCATTACGCCATATGTCCTCTCTCACGTAAAAGTTTATAAAACCCTTTCCTGCTATCTCTATTCTGCTACATATACCGTAAGCCTCAAGCCTATCTTTGAGCTTTGTCGCTATTTCCTGTGGACTTTTTCTGAGCTTTGGGGCAAGCTGAAAAGCTACGTTTGTTGAATAGTCTCCGAAGCCCTCTTCTCGGGGGATCTCGATGATCGGTGTTATCTCCAGTTCAGAGGGGAGATCCCCTTTTCTTTTAGATTCTTCAATGGCTTCATTTATTAGCTCCGCTATCCTTTTTTTTATCATCAGAACTCTCCGTGCTCTTAATCGTCAAATCTCTGGTAAAATCAGGGCATCTTAAGTTTGTCTCTTTTGCCTTTAAAAACCTTTTCTGGCAATTTTCCCTCCACGCACATACGATACAAAGGGATGGTTCGTCTACCATTTTGTCTCCTTTATAATTTCTCTATAAGATTTAGGTCTCCTCTCTTTGAATAGGGGCCACTCCCGTCTGAAGTCCTTTAACGTATCGAAATTTATGTCAGAGAGGAGTATACCATCCGAAGCCCCTGCAATCCCGCTTACCATCTCCCCTTCGGGATTTACACAGAAACTCATACCGTAGAAGTCGAGCCCTTCCTCGCTCCCCACCCTGTTTACCCTCATGATAAAGAGACCGTTTGCAATCGCATTCCCTGAAATCACCGTTTGCCAGATATGTTGGGTTTTAAATGCACAGGCCGTTGGGGCAAAGATGATCTCCGCCCCCTTCAAGGCGAGTATCCTTGAGCCTTCGGGGAAGAGGTTATCCCAGGAGTGTTGAACCCCTATTTTGGCATATCTCGTTTCGAATACGGGAAATCCTGTGTTTCCAGGAGAAAAATAGTATTTTTCCTCAAAAAAGGGGATATCGGGGAGGTGCATCTTTCTGTATATACCTTTTATAACGCCATCGGCATCTATAACAAAGGTACTGTTATAAAAATTAGATTTGTATCTTTCGAAGACAGGCAGTATAAAGACGACCTCTGAAACTTTTGCCTTGCTTTTGAATATACCGATGGTTTCGCCCTTTACTTCATCGGCAAGGGAAGAGACATCGCCATACCGATCTCTTGGAAACCACTGGAGGTTAAAGATTTCCTGAAAGGAGATGATTTTTGCCCCTTCCTTGATCGCCACATCAGCGAGTTTTAAGGATTTTTCTATATTGATATTTTTTTCCTTTGAACAGGCAAACTGAATCCCTGCGATCCTCATCGATAACCTTCCGCTTTATTCACTCCTTGATATTCACCGCATTTATTATATACCAAGGATCAAAAGGGGTCTTTTTGGTTACCTCTTTAATATGGATCTTACAATGGTTAGAGAGAACGTTGAGGGAAATATCGGACCTCCACCCGAGTCTCATGGATAAGGGCGTGATGAATTTCTCAAACCTGGAAAGGAGGGGATTCTGACTGCAGAGGTGGTTTATAATAACGATTTTGCCATTATTTTTCGTTACCCTTTTAACCTCTGACATAACCTTCTCAAGGTTAGGGACAACACTTATTACAAAGGGCATCAATGCATGGTCAAAACTGTTATCATTAAACGTAAGATTTTCTGCATCCATCTCAAAGAGATGAACCTTACCGAGTTTCAATTTTTCCTTTTTGGCCTTGGCCTTTGAAAGCATTTTTCTCGTTATATCGATACCTACAACATTACAGAAATCGGGATAGAGGGATAGGGATATGCCTGTCCCAATCCCTATTTCGATGATCCTGTCCCCCTTTTTTATCCCTATCTTTTCTATGCCCAGTTTTATTCGGGGTAGAAACAACTGGGAAAAGACGAAGTCATACACCGATGAATATCGACTGTATATCTTTTTAATCTGTTCTTTTTCCACGGCAAACTGAAAACTAACAGATGGGATAACCCCATGTCAAGGAAAATGAGGTTATCCCATTTTTTCTCTTTTCAGTAGTTTTCCGCCATCAGTTCATAATAGGATTGGGGATGGGCGCATGCAGGACACTCAATGGGGGCCTCCGTTCCTTCGTATATATATCCACAGTTACGGCAGTGCCATTTTACCACACTCTCCTTTTTGAATACAGTACCTGTTTCTACGTTTTTAAGTAGCTTCAGGTATCTCTTCTCGTGCTCCACTTCCACCTTTGCGACTTCCCTGAAGACTTGCGCTATCTCAGGGAAACCCTCTTCATCGGCAACCTTTGCAAATTCGGGGTAGAGGGTGCTCCATTCGAGATTTTCCCCTGCCGCAGCGGCCTTTAGATTTTCTAAGGTTGTCCCTATAACCCCTGCGGGGTAAGAGGCGGTGATCTCCACATCCCCACCCTCGAGAAATTTGAAAAACCTTTTAGCGTGTTCTTTTTCGTTATCCGCCGTATCGGTGAATATCCAGGAGATCTGTTCAAAATTCTCTTTCTTTGCCTGAGAGGCAAAGTAGGTGTATCTGTTTCTTGCCTGGGATTCGCCGGCGAATGCCTTGAGGAGATTTTTTTCCGTCTCAGTTCCCTTTACACTCTTCATTTCTTACCTCCGTAAAATACTTGATTCCCAAAATTGTTATGCCTTCCATAGGCCATGGAGATTGCAGTACTCTCTTGCAGTAACATTTTCTTCTTTTATCGAAAAGAATGCCTCCGGAACCTCCCCTGGGGATAGAAATCTATGGTAGGCCTTACCATCAGCGATAACCTCGATCCACTGGATGTAATGTTTCTCCTCCATAGGATGGGGTACAGAGCCGACCTTCACCTTGATACCATCTAAAGTCTTTTCTATAACCGGTACATGTTTTTCAAGGGATGCATCCACCGTGTTTTCCTTTAAGAGGGTCATCGGCTGATTGCAACAGGACATCTGACCCTTTCCACCATTTAGAACCTCAACAATATTTCCGCATATATCACACTTGTATACTTCAAATCTCTCTGCCATAACCATCCTCCTTTTTTATAATTTTTGTCTGTTTTATGAAAATAATACACTAATATGAGGTTGTCAACAAAACATAAAAATTTATTGTCTCCATCTTTTAAGGTTTAAACGCCAAAGAGAAGGTCTTTATCGCCTATCCTACTACGGTGGTCAACTATCGTTTTTTTCTAAGATTTCAATGGTGTTTAGATAGGTACTCAATTTTTCCGTGAGCCATTTTATCGCCTCAACATCTCTCTGTGATGCCGCCACTTCAATCTGCTTTCCCAGTTCAGATATCATGGTGAGGCCGTAACTACCTCCACTACCTTTCATATTATGACCTATTGAACTTATGGAATTGAAGTCTCCCCTTTCGAGGGCCCTTTTTATTCTACTTATATCCTTGACCCTGTTCTCAAGAAATTCTGGCATCAGGTTTATAACATCCTTATCAACAAAAACCTTTAATAACGGTTTTTTGATGTCATCTGCCATTTTTTTGTGGTTTGATAAAATTCTATATCTCTGCCCGAAGAGCCTTCAGTTTGGCAAGAGAGAATACCGGTCCATCCTTGCAGATATAATTAGTGCCTATGTTGCACCTTCCACAAATACCTATACCGCATTTCATCCTTGCTTCCAGGGTCGTTATGATGTGGTCATCATTGAAGTTGAGTTTAGCCAGATTCTGTAATACGAATTTTATCATGATGGGGGGCCCACATGTGATCGCTATCGTATTTTCCGGAGATGGGGCCACTTCGTTTAGCACGGTAGGGACAAAACCTGTCCTCTTATCCCATCCTGGATACTCATTATCAACGGTGAGTATCAGTTCCACATCCTTCCTTGATGCCCAGTCTTCTAAATCGTATTTATAGCAGAGATCAGGGGGTGTTCTTGAACCGTATATAATCGTAATATCCCCGTAATCAGCCCTGTTGTCGAGCATATATAGTATAAGAGTCCTAAGTGGGGCAAGACCGATACCACCACCGATGAAGAGTATCTTCTTTCCCTTCATTTCATTATAGGGGAACCAGTTACCGAGTGGTGCCCTGACCCCTATGACATCCCCTTCGTGGAGTTCGTGGATCGCTGCCGTTACCTCTCCTGCCTTCATGACACTGAACTGTAGATAATCCATCCTTGTGGGGGGTGAATTGATAACAAAGGTAGATTCGCCAACCCCGAATATGGATAACTGTCCCACCTGACCCGGTTCAAAACGGAAGTTCTTCATCTTCTCAGGATCGTTGAAGACCACCTGAAGGGATTTTATATTGGGTGTTTCATCTATGATTTTGACAACAGTGGCGAGTTCAGGGAGGTAAGGGTTCTTCATTTGATCCATCTTCAGCTACTCCGTCTTTCTAAGGTTTGATACGATTTCACTTATGTCTACAGAAACAGGGCAGTATCTGATACATCTACCGCAGCCGCAGCATGCGATGATCTCCTCGTATTTTTCAGGATACCATAAAAACTTATGGCCTATCCTGTTTTTGTATCTCTTAAACTTCGTTGGTCTCGGGTTGTGCCCGCTCGCCTCAAGGGTAAAATGTTTGAACATACACGAATCCCAGCTGCGAAGCCTCTCCCCCTGTTCGAGGGTCTTTTCGTCCGTTATATTGAAACAATAACAGGTTGGACAGAGGTATGTGCATGCCCCACAACTTATACATTTGCTGACCATCTCTTCCCAGAACCTGTCATCATCGAAGAGGTCTCTCGATAAATCTCTGTAATTTATCGATTCAAATGGTTTTTTTACCGAATCGTGGGTGTCTTTCTGTCTTTTTGTCGCCTCTTGACCGTATTTGGCGCCGTCCTCTATGAGTTGAGCTACCCCTTGTGCCTTCAGAAGCTTATCCCCTTTTTCCGTAACAGGCTCCAGATAGAAACCTTCCCCTACGTCGGTCATCAGGATGTCAGACCCGTCTTTTTCGGCAGGACCGCCCCCTAAAGCGGTACAGAAGCATCCGGCAGATGGGGCAGGGCAGGCGAGGGTGATGATCGTTGTTTTCTCCCTTCTTCCCATATAGTATGGATCAGGGCCATTTGCCTCTATATATACCTTATCGTATATCTTAAAACCTTTTGCGTCACAGGGACGGCATCCGAAGATTATGGCCTCGGGAAAGTCTGAAGGAGGATTTATCTCAACGGATACCTTTTTGGGGTCTTGGGGGTCTTTTATAAAGCGAAAGGTAAAAAATGTATCACTCTGGGGGAAGATAACGGCCTTCGGAGGGGCATTGGCGGGTCTTTCAAGGTTTATCGTTTGGTTCTGGCCATAGGGCCTAAATACCACAACATTCCCCTCGAGGACAGGTACATGGACTAATGCGTCCTTTCCAATCTCCTTTAAGAAATCTTCCATCCTTTTTTTTGAAAGAAAACCAGCAGGGGCCATCAAATCTTATGCTCCTTTATCTTCGCCTCTTCCACGTTGAAGACGAACATGGGGGGCTTTTCATCCAGTTTAACACCTGGTTCGTAGTCAAAGAGTTCCTTCATATCGAGGTTTATCTTTCTCTTGAGTTTATTTACTGGTATTCCCATAGGACATACCCTTTCACATTCACCACACTCTACACACCTCCCTGCGAGATGTAACGCATGGATCATGTGGAACATGAACTTCTCGGTGAGGTTTAACCTCTGGCTTATCCAGTGGGGATCCCTTGTTTCCGCAATACAGCTATCCTGGCATACACACATGGGACATGCGTTACGGCAGGCATAACACCGGATACAACGATCGAATTCTCCCTGCCAGTATTTTAGCCTCTCTTCGAGACTCAATTTTTCAAACTCTCTGATGTCTCCGTAGACGCTCTCAGCAGGTTTTTCCGTCTTTATCTCTTCTCCGATGAGATGGTCGTATATCAAAGGGGTAGGGTACTGGCAGGTGGTACACTTATCAGGGGATACATCATTCAACGATAAGACCTTTTTTTCTCCCTCTGATGTGATGGTTATGTCCCCATTATCGCTGAAAGAGATATTTTCGATCGGTTTATGGTCAATCGCTTTTAATACCTTGGCAACGCTTATTACCCCTTTGCACGGTATACCTATTACGACTACCTTGCCCCTCTCGATCAGACCTTCCTGGATGAATTGTATGATCGTTCTGCTATCACACCCTTTCACCACGACCCCGACCTTCTTATTTTTCATTGAAGGGAGGTAGGTGGTAAGGTTGTGTACACATAGAGGATTCCAGATCATCTTATCTATCTGTTCCGGGGATGTTATAAAATGGGGTGTACTATGGAGGGCATCAAAGCCCTCTTTGTATGCGATCACCACATCCACATCTTTTAATACTTTACCTATGGTCTCTTTTAGTGCCTCTATACTCAAGAAGAAACCTCCTTTTTAAGCTGGAGGGGTCCCAATTCGTGGAGTCTTTTTGTAAAATTTGTTACCGTTTCCTGCCATCTTGCCCCTTCAGAGGCTGATACCCAGGTGTAGTGGAATCTCCTATCGTCTATCCCTAAAAAAGGAAGGAGCCTTTTTAACATCTCAAGCCTTCTCCTCGCATAGAAATTCCCATCGGAGTAATGGCAATCCCTTGGATGACAACCGGACACAAGGACACCGTCGGCACCGTTCAGAAGGGCTTTAACCACAAATAAAGGATCCACCCTGCCTGAGCACGGAACCCTAATGATCCTTAAGTCCGTTGGCTGTTTGAAACGGGATACCCCTGCTGTGTCAGCTCCTCCGTATGAACACCAGTTGCACAAAAAACCTATTATCCTCAACTCCTGCTGAAGGGCTACATCTGGCATAGGGCATTGACCTCCGCTAATAGCTGGTTATCTGTAAAATGCTGTAGCTGAATGGCACCGCAGGGACAGGTAGAAGTACAGACGCCGCATCCGGCGCAGACCGTCTCGATCACATCCGCAACGACCCTGCCATCCTTTAGCTCCTTATCTTTTATCGCCTGGAAGGGACAGGTTGAAACGCACTTAAGACATCCTACACACGTATTTATATTCACCCTCGCAATCGCAGGATCCGATTCGAGCATATCCTTAGAGAATAGAGCCTGAACTTTACTTGCAGCGGCACTGCCCTGGCCAACGGAGGCAGGTATGTCTTTAGGGCCCTGACAGGCACCGGCAAGGAATACCCCGGAAGTATTTGTCTCAACGGGTCTTAATTTTGGGTGACTCTCCACATAGAAGCCTGAGGTGTCATAGGATATGTGGAGTTTCTCTGCCATATGGGCAGCGTCACTATTTGCTACTACCGCTGTGCCGAGCACTACGAGATCAGCCTCAATCTCAACTTGGGTACCAAGGAGTGTATCCGCTCCCCTCACTACCATTTTTTTACCCTTTGGGTATATCCTCGATACCCTTCCCCTTATATAATGGACACCATATTCTTCCTGTGCCCTTCTTGTGAACTCGTCATATCCCTTTCCCGGGGAGCGTATATCCATGTAGAAGACATAGGACTGGGAATCGGGGATATGATCTTTAGTGAGTATCGCCTGTTTTGCTATGTACATACAGCAGAAGTTGGAACAGTATGGAATGCCTATGGATTTGTCTCGGGAACCTGCACAGGAGACAAAGACGATGGTCTTAGGTTCTTCATGGTCAGAGGGCCTTACAATATGGCCTGCCGTAGGTCCCGATGCATTTAAAAGCCTCTCATACTGGATACCGGATATCACATCAGGGTACTTACCACCCCCATATTCGGGGAGTTTTTCCATATCTATTAAGCTATACCCCGTTGCTACAATGATAGCCCCTACTTCCTCTGTGACTATCTCGTCCACCATTTCGTAGTTTATCGCCTTTGTGGGGCATATCTTTGCACATACCCCGCATTTACCTTTTGTAAACTGCCTGCAGTATTTTGGGTCTATCTTTGCCTTTTTAGGTATCGCCTGGGGGAATGGTATGTTTATAGCCCTTGTCGGGGCAACCCCGAAGTTGAATGCATCGTATGCGTTTTTTGAGGGACACTTCTCCATACAGGCCCCGCACCCTGTACATTTAGACCAGTCCACATATGTTGCCTTTTTCTTTATCTTGATCTGATAATTTCCTACATACCCTTTGATATCCTCTATCTCGGAGAAGGCATAGAGCTTTATCTTCTCATGCTGGGCCACATCGACCATTTTAGGGCCCAAGATACATATAGAACAGTCTACTGTCGGGAAGGTCTTGTCGAGGCGGGCCATCATCCCGCCGACACTTGGACTTTTTTCTACAAGGACAACCTCAAGGCCTCCGTCTGCACAGTCAAGGGCAGCCTGCATCCCTGCAACCCCTCCTCCGATCACAAGTACCCTTTTGTTTATCTTAAAGGAAGAAGAGTAAAGGGGCTTATTCTGCATAACCTTAGCAACGGCCATCCTGACCGCTTCTATTGCCTTTTTTGTGTTCAGTTCCCTGTTTTCCCCGATCCAGGAAACGTGTTCCCTTATGTTTGCCATCTCGAAGAAATATCTGTTGAGGCCTGCCTTTTCTATAGTTCTTCTAAAGGTCAGTTCGTGCATCCTCGGGGAACATGCGGCAACAACTATTCTATCGAGCTTCTCCCTTTTTATTGCCTCTTTTATCTCTTCTTGACCAGGCTCAGAACAGGTATACATGTATGTGGTTGCATATGCCACTCCAGGTATCTTCCTCGTCTCTTCCGCTACCTTTGCCACATCAACGGTACCTGCAATATTGTTTCCGCAGTGGCAGATAAAAACCCCTACACGCATCTATTCTGTCTCCTCTGTGGACTGTTCGTCTTTTTCAATCGCCTTTTTGCCTTTCTGTTTTTTTGCCTGGGCTTCGGCCTCCCTCATCTTCTCCCATTCCTCAACAGTTAACCTGTTTTTCAGTAGGTTATCGGCGCCCACAACGAGTTTATCCAGGGCCACCTCTTTTGGGGAAAAGCCAAAGGCAAGGCCTAATATCTGAGAAAAATAGAGTACCGGGATGTTAAAAGATGAACCCATGGTTCTATTGACCTGTTCCTGACGGAGGTCAAGGTTCTGCTGGCATAGGGGGCAGGCAACTGCTATACAGTTTGCCCCAGCATCGATAGCCATTGAAAGGACCTTATATGTAAGCCTGTTTACCATATCCCGTTTTGGTACACCAAAGGCTGCCCCGCAGCATTCGAGTTTAAAGGCAAAGTCACATACGTTTATCTTTGCCGCAGAAAGAATCTTATCCATGGATACGGGATTTTCCGGGTCGTCGAACTGTGCCAGTTGTGGGGGCCTTGTGAGAATACAACCATAATAGGGTGCAACCTTTAGATCAGGGAAGATATGGGTAACCTTTTTTTCTATCGCCTCAAGGCCTACATCTTCGAGTAAAATCTGCAAGGCCGATTTTGTCTCAACCCCTAAGTTATATGGTTCGTCGAGAAGTTGGTTTACCTTTGCTGCAAAGTCATCGCTTCCCTTCATATTGTACTGGGCCTTTTTCAATACGGTCATACAGGAAGGACATGGAGCTATAATCGTATCGAGCCCGCTTTTTTCAACGATTGAAAGGTTTCTTGCCGCAAGGGCTGCAGCAAGTACATGGTCTACAGTATGGGCAGGGGTTGAACCGCAGCAACTCCAGTCGTCAGGTTCTCTGAATTTTACCCCGAGGGTATTTAAGACCACTCTAAGGGAAGTATCGTATTCACTCGCAGTGCCTTCAAGGGAGCATCCTGCATAATACCCGTATTCTTTCTCAACCATGCCTGTCTGATTTTCCTTCAAATCTTTCGAAAATTTTTGCCACTTCACCGGCCCCTTTTATCTTTTTAGGCAGAAAATGTATCTTCCCTCTACTTAAAACCTTGGGCCCTAAATCGGCATCTGCCATGAGGTGCCCCGACTTTAGATTGTAGGAGAGGAGAAGGCCGACCTCGTATATCCTTCCAAACTGTCTCATCGAACTCAAGAACGTATCATAGAAGAGCCTGATGTCTTTTTCAGAGACTTTCCCTTCCCTTCTTGCCATGATCCTCAGTGTATCCATTATATGGGCCACATCTATATTACAGGGACACCTTGTTGTACAGGTCTCGCATGTGGCACAGAGCCAAATCGCCTTTGACGTAAGGATCGTTTCTTTCTGTCCTGTCTGGAGAAGCCTCATTACCATACTTACGGGGTAATCAAAAAAATGGGTATAGGGACAACCTGCGGTACAGTTACCACACTGGTAGCATAGGGAGGGATTCTCCCCGCTTTCCTTTGCAACTTCCTTTATAAAATCTGTGTCAATCGTCTCTGTCAGGTTGATTGCATCCATAAGCCATCAAAAATAATTAACGGAAATTAAAATCAAAAATTAAACTTTGGCTTTTATAACATAATCATAAAAATCATGTCAACAGCAAAAAATAAAAAATTTTTGGAATGGATGTTGAAAAGCAAGGGTCTATGGATTACAATAAGCAAGCGATGATTTCATATAGAGAAAAGGGTCTGTCTTTAAACGAAAGGGAAAAGATCAGATATAACCGTCAGATTATATACGGTGATTTTGGTGAAGAAGGTCAGTTAAAGCTAAAGGGTTCCCATGTACTTATTGCGGGGACAGGAGGGCTCGGCTCACCAAACGCAATAAACCTTGTGTATGCTGGAATTGGAAAAATAACAGTTGTGGATTGTGATGTTGTGGAACTGTCAAACCTCAACAGACAATCCCTCCACTGGGAGGAGAACATAAACCAGGAAAAGGTATACTCCGGGGCAGAAAAGCTAAAGAGGATGAACCCAAACGTTGAGGTTATCCCTCTCCATACACGTATTACCGATGAGAATGTAGATGGACTCATAGCTGACTGCGATTTGGTTATCGATTGTATGGACAACATGGCGACGCGATTTATCATAAATGAGGCGTGTGTGAAAAGGGGTATACCTTTTATCTTCGGTGGTATTAGGGGACTTGAAGGGCAGATAACAACTATCATTCCGGGAAAGACACCCTGTCTTGAGTGCATTTTTCCAAGGGGCATAGAGGGAAAAAAACCATTTCCTGTTTTCGGTGCCACCCCGGCCTTTATCGCCTCTTTGCAGTCTATGGAGGCGATAAAGTTACTGGCAGGCTTCGGAGAACTCCTGGCGGGGAGGATGCTCTATTTCAGTGGGGAGACCATGGAGTTTACGATTATCAAAATAGAAAAAAAGAACGAATGTAAAATCTGTAGTGGAGGAAAATCATGAGTATAAACGTTACCCTTCATCCATACCTTCATGACGGGGTTGAGGTAAAAATGGATGTCGAAGGAAAAACCGTGAGGGAATGCCTGAAGGCGGTAATTAAAGAATACCCCCATATGGAGAAGAAGTTATTTGATAAAAACGGAAAGCTAAAGGGTTTTATTGAAGTGCTGGTAAACGGGAAGGGGACAACACCCCTTGAGCTTGAATATCCCGTTCAGGACGGCGATTCTATGGCTGTTCTCGTCTTTCTTTCCGGGGGATGAACCGAATCCTTTTTTGCCAAAACTGCGGTTAAATGTTTAGGCAACCCTTCAGGATGGTTACTCTCTTTTTCAGGTTTACCCTATTTTTTGTTCTTTCAACGATGTGCGTTACAACAGGATATATGAGCGCCTTTGGCGCTGATGAGAGGGAAGGCAAGGCCCTATCTACCGCCTTTTACGATGATGTGATTCTATACGAAAAATTAACACGAATAGAAGGGACTGACCTGTTTAAGTACGGTATCCGGACCATGGAAAAGGGGTTTTTGTCGAAAAGGGGTATCGTTGGTGCACCTATAAGGGCAGAATCAGGAGAGAGGATAGAGTTATGGTGGACAGGGGTTTTCCCCCGTTACGAACTCTATTTTTACCCAAAAGACCCGGAAGAGAAAGGGCGTAGGATAGGGAAATGCCATTTTTTAAGGGGCTGTAACAGAAGTCATTTCATCGCCCCCGATGGGAACGATAACGGTATCCCCGATGTCTTTGTGCTTATAGTATGGGAAAGTACGGAAGGTTGTTCCGGGGAGAGTCCCGATGGGCCCCGGGGATACTTTAAATATACATATCTTCCCGAATATGACCATCTTCTTTTAGTTAAAGGCCAGAAAGAGGACATAGTAGGCAATTCTTTTTTATCGAAGAACCGATAGTTATGATTAAGGATCATCGACCCCGATTAAACGGTAGATAAAAATTAAGAGCCATAGGAGGAGGGATGCTTTACGGATTCGACGGGAAAAGGCCCTTTATAGGTAAAAAGAGCTATGTAAGTGAAACCGCCATCTTAATAGGCGATGTTAAAATAGGTGATAACTGTTACATCGGCCACGGAGCGATATTGAGGGGGGACTACGGGCGGATAGAGATAGGGGATTCGGTGGTAATTGAAGAGGGGGTCATTATCCATGCGCCCCCCGATGAGGCATGTACCATAGAGGAAAGGGCGGTTATAGGCCATGGCGCCATAATCCATGCAAAAAGGGTGGGAAAAAATGCAGGGGTAGGGATGGGTGCGGTCTTAAGTATAAGATCCGAGGTAGGGGATATGGCCGTTGTTGCCGAGGGAACTGTCGTTAAACAGAAACAAAAGGTAAAAGAAAAAACGGTGGTTGCCGGAAATCCCGCGAGGAAAATAAGGGATATAGACGAAAAAGACAGGGAATTTTGGTCATACTCGAATAGGCTTTACATGGATCTCGCTAAGAGGTACCTTCTGGTGGGTCTAAAAAAGATTGAAGAGTAAAGATCAGGACTTGCTTCGATGAGGTTCTTTATATACACGACAGGTTGTAAGGCAAACCAGTGGGATTCCTATGTTATATCTGAAAGGCTCAAAAGCATAGGGATGCGTCCCGAGAGCTTAAAGGAATCGGACGTTATCGTAATAAATGCCTGTACGGTAACAGAAGGTGCGGAGAGAGAGATAAGGCGTTTTATAAATAGATGTAAGAGGGAAAACGAAAAGGCGAGGATTGTCCTTGTTGGGTGTTATGCCCAGGTGTACCATGACGATAACTTTGGGGTGGAACTCGTACTGGGTCAAAAGGATAAGTTCATAGGGGAAAACTACCTAAAAGAAAAAGGGAAGATTATCTCAGCGGAGAGTTCCCCTATTCTGGAGGAGGGCCCCATCAAAAACCTGCCATCGGGGAAAACGAGATTTTTCTTTAAGATTCAGGATGGTTGTAAAAGGTTCTGTAGCTATTGCATTGTTCCTTACGCAAGGGGGAATCCGAGGAGTAGACCTGTAAGGGATGTGGTGGAGACGATGGGGCTATTGAAGGATAAGGGTATAAAAGAGGTTGTATTGACAGGTATTGAGATTGCTTCATATTACGATAGGGATGAAGGGATAGATTTAAAAGGCCTTTTGGGGATCCTTGAGAATGAAAAGACCCCGGAGAGGATAAGGATCAGTTCTGTCGACCCTCTATATATAGATGATCCATTTATCGATAGGATCTCTTCATCTAAAAAAATCATGAAGAGTCTCCACCTCCCTATCCAGAGCGGCTCCGACAAAATCCTCAAAAGAATGAAGAGGCCTTACACAAAAGAGCAGATAAAAGAAATCGTTTTAAACATCACCGATAAAAGTAGAGAGATAGGCATTGGTATTGATGTGATTGCAGGTTTTCCCGGAGAAGAGGAAGAAGATTTTAGAGAAACATACGAACTTTTGGAGGGTCTAGAGATTTACTATTTCCATGCCTTCCCTTTTTCCCCGAGAAAGGGGACAGAGGCGTACTCGATGGATGGGAAAGTACCGGAGTCCATAAAAAAGGAGAGGGTACGGAGGCTAAAAAAGCTCGATACAGAAAAAAGGGTCAAATTTTATAAAAGATTTTTAAATACCGAGCAGGTTGTCCTCTGTGAGGGTAAAACGTACAGGGAGAAATATTTAAGGGGCTATACGAGCAACTACATCCCCATCTATGTCCCCTTTGAAAAAGGCCTTGAAAATAAGTTGATAAAGGTTAAAATAAAGAAAATGGTGGAGAATCTTCCCATGGGAGAAGTTGTCAGTTTTTAGACGTTTAACCTGAAACAGACTATTTTTGAGACGGTTATAAGGTTTATTCTGGATAAGATGGAGGTCTAATGTTTGTAGTCGGTAATCTTTTTTCGAGTGTTGCCTATATTTTGAATCTTATTCTTGACTTATATTTCTGGGTAATTTTTGCCAGGGCGGTTCTCTCATGGGTCAGGCCTGACCCTTTCAACCCTATCGTCAGAACGATATGTAGGCTCGTTGACCCTTTAACGTATAGAATTTCCCGAATCATCCCCACCCGTATAGGGGCAATCGACCTTGCCCCCTTTATACTCATGCTTATAGTTGTATTTATCCAGAGGTTTCTTATTGCCACAATCGCCGATATAGGGATGAGGATCAGATGATGAGAGATGAATATAGAAGTTAAGGTTGTGGTAAACGCTAAAAAAAGGGAGATAAAAAGGGAAGGAAAAGGACTAAAGGTAAAGGTATTATCTTTGCCGCAAGAAGGTAGGGCCAACAGTGAACTGGTAGACTATCTCTCCGAGACATTCGGTGTGAAAAGATCAGAGATAAAGATACTAAAAGGGGAGAAGGAGAGAAAAAAACTCATCTCTATCCCTATAGACGATGAAACATTAAAGAGAATAGTATAAAGATTACCAATCCTGTCAAAGGGATAGTCTCTCTTTCAGAAAGGAGACGACCCTGTTTGCATGGTCTAAACACCTCTTTTTCTCCTCCGGGGGTGATGAGAAAGGGGGATCGTCAAGGGTCCCGGCCCCTGCTTCAGGACCATACATGAACCCCCCGATGACCCCGGCGAATAGGTCTGTTGGTGTAAGGCCACAGAAGGTGGCCCATGCAAGGGCCCACATGGCCGTTGTTTTATATATATTGTAGCCTCCTGCGCCGAGGGCAAGTATCTTTGGGGAGATATCGTTTATCGTGGCTATGACCTTTTTATATCCGTTTGTTGTGAGTTTCATATGGGTTAAAGGATCATCCTTATGGGTATCGCTGCCGATCACCGCCACCACAAAATCAGGTTTGTAACGCTCAATCAAGGGGGGTACGATGGAGTCAAACGCATAAACATAGACATCATCATCTGTATCGTTAAGTAGTGGTATATTCACGTTATATCCCTCCCCCTTACCTTTACCCAATTCTGTTTCAAACCCTCCCCCGGGATAGAGGGTTTCCCCCGATTCGTGGAGGGAGATGGTCAGGACCTTGTCCGTGTCGTAGAATGCGTCCTGGACACCGTTACCGTGGTGGGCATCTATGTCTATACAGGCAACCCTGTGACCTTTCTGTATGAGGTCGGTGATGGTGATGGCTATGTCGTTTATATAACAGAAGCCTTCTGCGTGGCCTTTCCCTGCATGATGGAAGCCCCCTATGGGGTTAAAAACCACCCTGCTTGTACCGCTTAGGAGGATCTCGGCCCCCTGAAATGTTCCCCCTGCTGCGAGGATGGAAAATTCGTACATAGATTCGAAAATAGGATTATCCTCTGTCCCTATGCCTGCATAAAAGATGTCGATAGAGAATTCCCCTTTCGATGCCCTCCTTAAGAGTTCTATGTACTTTCTCTCATGGAATAGATACAGGAGTTCTTCTTTCAAAGGGAGAGGTTCAACAACCATCTGATTTTTATGGTTCAAAAGGTCATACCTGTTCAGGAGCTCCATAAGTATCTTGGATCTGATGGGTTTGAAGGGGTGGTTTGGCTTAAATTCCATATTGCTTAATTCATAAGAGTATATGATCGTGTTTATCATGGCCTTAGTATACCATCTGTTATAGGTTATGGCGAGAAAAATTGCTGATCATACAGAGGATATTTATCGGTTTTCCCCGATTGTTTTTGACGGAACAGTTAAGGATGTGATATTAAAATAATGGATGAAGATAGAATACGACGGAAAGGTAATGGAATTGGACAGGCCTATACTCGTATACAAGTTGCTGGAGAAGCTATCGTTAAACAGGGAGACCTACCTTGTGGTAGTCAATGATAGACTTGTTACCGAGGACCATAGATTGTTGCCGGGGGACCATGTGAGGTTGATAAGGGTAGTGTCAGGCGGATGAAATGCAAGGTCTGTGGCAGAGAAGCGGTCATCAAACTCAAGGCATATAATACCTCACTATGTGCCGATGATTTCATCTCATTTTTCGAAAAAAGGGTTGAGGAGACAATAAGAAAGTATTCCCTTTTAAAGAACGGAAGGCCGATTGTGGCCGTATCGGGGGGAAAAGACAGCCTAACCCTTTGGTACATTCTAAACAAATTGGGCGTAGCGGCAGACGGGATTTATGTGAACTTGGGCATTGGCGAATATTCCCTCAATTCCCTGGAAAAGGTGAAGAAAATGGCCCAGAGACTGAATAGAAAGGTCTACATCTTTGACGTGTGCGAAATCGTAGGAAAAAATATAGAAGGAATAGCAAGGATCATGAAGAGGGTTCCCTGTTCTGCCTGTGGAATGGTTAAACGTTATGTGATGAATAGGGTGTGTCTTGATATGGGATACGATGTTGTTCTCACAGGACATAACCTGGACGATGAGGCATCCGCCTTATTTGGCAATCTTTTATACTGGAGGGAGGGTTACCTATGGAAGAAGGACCTTACCCTTGAAGAAAAAGATGGCCGTCTATCGAGAAAGGCAAAGCCCCTGTTTTTATGTTCCGAGAGGGAGACCGCCGCCTACGCGATAGTTTCCAGGATCGATTATATATACGAAGAGTGCCCGTTATCTTTTGATGCGAAATCGTTAGTCTATAAAGAGGTGTTAAACAGGATTGAAGAGATCTCCCCAGGGACAAAGATAGCCTTTGTAAAGGGGTATCTGAAAATGTTGAAGAAAAGGAAGGCATTTGAGGAAGAGGGGGATGGAAAAGGGATGGGGGTGTGTGAAGTCTGCGGCTATCCTGCCCGGGGATTAAGGTGTGCGATGTGTAGACTCATGGAGAAGTCAGATACGTCAAAACAGATCGCCTTTATAGAGTACAACCCCGAAGAGGCTTGACAGTTCTTTATCTTTGATGACATAATGGAAATTATATGGCCCTTATCGACACCATCTCAAATCTCATCTTTAATGTATACGAGGCATATACCGTTGCCGTTTTTTTAAAAGAGGGGAACACCACTTTAAAATGCCGCTCTTCAATGACCTTTTCAACCCATTTTAACAAAACACAGACGATACAGATTGAAAACACCCTACCAGGATGGGTTGTAAAACATAACACCCAACTGGTTATCCCCAATTTCGATAAGGATGAGTCAACCCTCGGCTATTATACATCCACCGAAGGCATAAAGGCCTTTATGGGTTACCCCATCGAGGACAGGGGCGTGCTTGTCGTTGACAGCAAAAAGAAGTGGGGTTTTACAGACAAAGAGAAGAAGATGTTACACCTCTTTATCTCCATGATACTCGAAGAGCTCGACAGAGAAAGCGTCTTTTTTAAGGAGAACGAAGGTCTTGCAGAGATTTATAACGAAAGGAGGGTGTTTCATCTCTTTGGAGAACTCTGGAGAGGAAACATATCGGTCAAGGATGTGTTGCTCGAGGGTCTTGGCTTTTGTGGGGGAGATGGGGCGTTCATAGGGGTTGAAGAAGACGGTTTAGTGTCGGTTGTCCATGTTGTAGGTGTTGACCCTACGTTATACGAAAAGAAGAGATGCTCAAGGAATGAGAGTATCGCTGCAATGGTGGTAAACGGGGGAAGAGAACTACTCCTTCCATTCAACAGCGGTCTTTTAAGAGAAAGACCCCTTTTTTTCACAGGCGAAGGGTTAAGGCCGAGACAACTCTTTGGATTCCCGTTGACCGCAGAGGATACCCCCTATGGTGTGGTAGGTTTCATATCCCTCACCGAAAAGAGACTGAAAGAGGAGTCAATCCCTACACTCAGGATGGTTGCAAACCTCCTCTCTCTGTATTTTTCCTTTATTTTGATGAAGGAATATGTAAAAAAGGCACAGAGTTTTGAAACAGTCACCGATTCAACCCAGTTTCCCATTTTTGTCGAGAAGGTTACAGATTTTATAAAAAAGGGTGAGAGGTTTTCCCTTTTATCCGTGAAGATAAAGGGTGTCAGAAGGTTCAATGAGCTTCTCGGTTTTGAATTTACAAACAACCTTTTAAAGAGGGTTTCAGAGATTATAAAGTTTTGTGTAGATGGATATAGTATGATCTCGAGGAGGGGTGGTGGCCATTTTTACGTGGTATCTAAAAATCGGGATAGAAATAAAATGCAGAATATTCTGAAGATTATAGGTTATACTATCAAAAAATATATGGCGGAACAGAAAATAGAGGATTGTTACAGAGGGGTCGAGGCTTGGGTGAGGATATTACCGGATGATGGCTTCTGCGATCTCTGGGAATTTATCGATAAAAAGAACGGAAAAAGTTTAAGTACTGGTGAATGAGGAGGGGGTATATGGGTTTTTTCAGTAAGATGTTCGGTTTGTTTTCAACGCATTTGGCCATGGATCTTGGTACGGCAAACACCCTTATCTACCTGAAAGGGGAGGGGGTTATACTAAATGAACCATCCGTTGTTGCCATTGACAACAATACCTCTAAGGTTATTGCGGTGGGGAGGGAGGCAAAGGAATACATAGGTCGAACCCCCCCTAACATCAATGCGATAAGACCTTTGAAAGACGGGGTGATCGCCGATTTCGATGTGACAAAGGCAATGATAAAGTATTTCCTTACCGTTATAAGGAAGGATAGAAAGGTTTCAAAGCCCAAGATGGTTGTGGGTGTTCCCTCGGGGATCACCCAGGTTGAGAAAAAGGCGGTGGTAGATGCGTGTTTTCAGGTCGGTATAAGAAATGTCTTTCTGATAGAAGAACCGATGGCAGCGGCGATAGGGGCGAATATGCCTATTGAACTTCCGAGGGCAAACATGGTGATAGATATCGGAGGGGGAACGACAGAAGTTGCCATAATAAGCCTCTCCGCAATTGCCCATAGCGAATCTCTGAGGGTGGCAGGGGATGAACTCGATGAGGCGATCATAAGGTACCTTCAGAAAAAGCACCAGATTGCCATAGGTGTTATAGCGGCGGAGAGGATAAAAATGGAGGTGGCCTCTGTTGCCCCTGCGAGTTTTAAGAACGTCCCGGTGACATTGGTGGGAAAGGATATGTTAACAGGTATCCCGAAGACCATCAGGATTTCTGAAGAAGAGGTGAGGGAGGCGATAGAAGAGCCCGTTGCAGCGATCGTTGATGCGATCAGGAGAACCCTTGAGAGGCTCCCTCCCGAATTCGTTTCAGATTTGAATGATTCGGGCATGGTATTGACAGGGGGAGGGGCATTGTTAAGAGGTCTTGATCAGAGGATTGAGGCGGAAACAGGGGTAAGGGTAAGGGTAACGGATGAACCGTTATTTTCCGTTGTAATGGGGGCAGGGATGACCCTTGAGGATATGGGAAAGTACAGAAGGGTCTATATAAACTGAAAGTATTTAACTCCCATTTAACTTTCAGAAACATGCCATTCTTCATAGGTCGAGCGTTTAAGCTCGGAGATGAACCTTGACGGCTTAAGGATGACATGGCCTATCTGTTTATCGAAAATAAGTAGAGGATAACAAAGGTAGAGCTCATCCATAGCCCTTGTTATGGCGACATAGAAAAGCCTTCTCTCCTCTTCTAAGTTTCCATCCTCCAGGGCCTTTGGGTTGGGAAACCTTCCCTCGGCACACCATATTAAGAAGACGACCCTCCATTCAAGCCCCTTTGCCTGATGGATGGTGCTTAAAACAAGCCTCCCCTCTGTCTCCTTTTCGGTGGAGAAAATCTCTTCCCCGCTTATACCGCTTAGGAGGGAGAGTTCACTTAAAAAAGATTCAAGGGATTGATACCTTGTGGAGAAGGTGATCAATTGACCTATGTCTTCAAGTCGAGAATCGGGGTTTGGGTAATTGAACTTTAAATACTCCGTATAACCGTGTTTTAAAACCGCGGATATCATCTCGGAGATCGCTTCTTTTTCAAGGAGTTCTTTAAGCTCTCTAAATAGTCTCGATAGAATTTCACCGTTCTCTCTTGGGACGATGTTTAGATGGTCCCAGATCGCCTTTGTAATAAAGAGATCAACGGGGTTTTCCTGCCTTTTTATATACTCATACATACGCCCTGCAGTTTTTGAGCCGATCTTTGGAAAGAGTTTCAACATTCTTTTCCAGGATATCTCGTCGTGGTTGTTGACCATCACCCTTAAAAACGAAATCACATCCTTTATGTGGGCCTGCTCGAAAAATTTAAGACCACTTCTGACCTCAAAGGGGATGTCCCTTCTTGTAAGTTCCATCTGTAGCTCCATTGAGTGGTAATGGGCCCTGTAGAGGACAGCGATTTCGTTTAAAGGGATCCCTTCCCTTCTCAGTTCAAGAATCCTCTGGGCAACAAACTCCGCCTGTTGGAGGACATCCCTCAAATTTGCTATAACGGGGATTGCCCCCGAACCACGGATGCTCTTTAGACGTTTGGAGAACTGTTTCTTGTTTTTTGAAATGGAGTCGTTGGCAAGGAATAGGATTTCATCGGTACTTCTGTAGTTCGTCTCCAGTTTAAAGATCCTAGCATCTTTGTACCTTTTCGGAAATTCAATGATGTTCTGAAAGTTTGCCCCCCTGAAGGAGTAAATACTCTGTGCATCATCCCCTACAACCATCACATTTCTGTTTATGAGCCCAATAGAATCAACTATCTCAGCCTGGATCTTATTGGTATCCTGATACTCATCGACAAGTATGTGGGAGAAGACTATGGCATAATATTTACGGATATCCTCATTCTCTACAAAGAGTTTATGCCAGTAAAACAGGAGGTCATCGAAGTCCATGGCATTGGACAACCTTTTTTTCTCGGTGTAGGCTTTATTTACAGCGTATATCGGATCGATTATATCGTAGAAAAAGGGGTATTTCTCTTTTATACAGTCTTCTAAAGGTTGCATGGTATTTATAGAGTAGCTCAAAATATCTTTTAAGACAGAGCCCTTTGGAAATCTCCTCTCCTTTCTGTCGAGCCCCAGTTCTTTCACCACAAGCTCAATGAAATCTTTGGCATCTTCGTTGTCAAGGATGGTAAAATTCCTCTTAAACCCGATTAAATCCCCATGGTTTCTTAAGATCATATTGGCTATATGATGGAACGTGCCACCCCAGATGTACCGGGTATCCATCTTTATCGCCTGTTGAACACGGTTCAACATTTCCCTTGCCGCCTTGTTTGTAAAGGTAAGGAGGAGTATGTTCGTAGGAGATACCCCGAGCTCTAAAAGGCGTGCCACCCTGTAGGTGACAACCCTTGTTTTTCCACTTCCTGCCCCTGCGATGACCAGAATAGGGCCATTCTCAGCAAAGACAACATTCCGCTGTTCCTCGTTCAATGCCTTTTCGTAATCTATGTAGGAGGCTTTTCCAAAGGAATCCTTTTTTATTGTGTATCTTTTCATAATATAAACATAATGTTACAAACAGGGATAACGAGGATAAATTATCCCCTATAAAGTCGATTGATGTCAATAAGGATGGAAGGAATAAAAGTCTAAATCTATTTTTTAACGTCCATTGGGCTGCCGCAGCATATCAACTGGGTCTCTGCGCAGTTGCAAGGGGTATCTACTGTTACGATAAGACCGCAAGCAGCGCATTCAAATTTGCTGCCAACCTTTATGGCTTCCTTTGCCGCTTTTTTTCTTGTTCCACAACGGCGGGTGGATGTTTTGGTCTTATTTTCCCCGGGATTTGATGTTGCCTTTTCTGCCTTTGAAGCTACTGTTTTTGCCTCTGCTTTTTTATTGGCCATTTAAAACCCCCTTTATTTAATATGTATATTATTCTATCCAATAGGAGAGACTTGTCAACAAAAAGATATAAAAATATGTTGACCGAAAGGGTATTTTTATTTAAAATTCGTTATATACATAAATATACAACGAAAATATAAGGCTGGAGGTCATTTGAATGCCCTTTCGTATACTCTGTCTCTTTGTGCTTTTTTTGTTTTTTCTCTCCGAAGAAAACGGTATCGCTTCCGAAGAATTGCTGGTATTCGCAGGGGCGGCGAGTAAACCCCCTGCAGAAAAGGTAGCGGAAATCTTTCAAAGAAAGACAGGTATAAAGGTGAATCTGAGTTTCGGTGGATCGGGTTTTGTGCTCTCCCAGATGGCCATTGCAAAAAAAGGAGACGTATACTTTCCCGGTTCATCCGACTTTATGGAGATCGCAAAAAAGAAGAACCTTGTTTTCCCCGAAACAGAAAAGAGAGTTGTTTACCTTGTACCTGCGATAAACGTGCAGAAGGGTAATCCAAAGAACATAAAATCCTTAAAGGATCTCACAAAAAAAGGTATTAGAATAGCCATTGCGAGCCCCGAAAGCGTATGTGTTGGTCTGTACGCAGTAGAAATTATAGAGAAAAACATGAATAAAGAAGAGAAGAATGCCCTGAAAAAGAATTTAATAAATTATACGGAAAGCTGTGAGAAGACCGCAACTGCCGTATCTTTAAAGGCTGTTGATGCGGTTATAGGATGGAGCGTCTTTCAATACTGGGATCCAGAAAGGATCGAAACGGTTCCTCTGAAAAAGGAGGAGATATTGAGGATAGGTTATATCCCTTTGGCCGTGTCCCCGTTCACAAAAAACAGAAAAAACGCGGAGAGGTTCATCGATTTTCTATCTTCCAAGGAGGGGAAGGAGATATTCAAGTCCTTTAATTATTTTGTGAACCCCGAAGAGGCTTGGGCTTTTGTGGGAGGGAAAAAACCGATAGGGGGTGAATATATTTTGCCCCCTGGATGGAAGGCAATGGGATGTTTCGACGGTTAACGATCTTTTTCTGCCTCCTAACCTTTTTCATATATGGAGGCCTAATCGCCTCTCTCTTCTATTTTTATAGCGGCGGTCTTTTTCTTGGCATACTCACATCGGATAGACTTCTCTTTTCCCTTAGGCTGAGCGTAATCACCGCAACGATTGTATCCATAGTATCCCTTTTTTTTGCCATACCTGCTGCGTATGGCCTTTCCCGGTACAGATTTTTTGGTAGGCAGCTAATAGATACCATGCTCGAACTCCCCATGATAATCTCCCCCGTTGCCCTTGGAGCCTTGATCCTCATCTCCCTGAATACCCCTTTCGGCACTTTTATTCAAAAAAGGGGCATCGAGATCATTTTTACTTTTTACGGTATCCTTGTAGCCCAGTTTGTGACAACCTTAGGGATAACAACGAGACTCATAAAGACCGTTATGGATGAAATACCTGTAAGATACGAGGAGGCGGCAAAGACCCTGGGGGCATCCCCTCTTAAGGTCTTTTTTACCATCACCCTTCCTTTGAGTAAAAAAGGCATAATCGCCTCGGGGATCCTTACATGGGCAAAGGCCTTAGGGGAATTCGGTGCCACGATAACGGTAGCAGGTTCTATGGCGATGAAGACAGAGACGTTACCCATAGCCATCTTTATGAGGCTTGCAGGCGCTGATATCGAGGGGGCTGCCGTCCATGTCCTTATTTTAATCGGGATAGGGATCCTCATCCTTTACGGGGTGAGGGTATTCGGTTTGTGGCGTGGTTATACGTAGAAGTAAACCAAAAAAGAGAAACAGATATGCCCCGGATTGAACTGAGAAATATATCGAAATTCGTGTTAAAGAATCTAAATTTGACTGTAGAGGAAGGGGAGATCGTTGCCCTTATAGGTCCCAACGGAGCAGGCAAGTCCACGTTGCTCAATATAATAGCAGGTCTAATAGATTATGAAGGAGAGGTCTATTTCGATGGCGTAAATATGAATCGCACGCCTCCCCATAGAAGGGGTGTAGGCTATCTCTTTCAGGATCTCGCCCTATTTCCCCATCTCAATGTGTTTGACAACATCTCCTATGGTTTAAAGATAAAAAGGGTAGATGGGGCCATAAGGGAAAAAAGGGTAAACGAGATGATAGACGCACTACGTATAGGCAAGCTAAAGGATAGATACCCCGCAAACTTAAGTGGGGGAGAAAAACAGAGGGTTGCCATAGCAAGGACCCTTGCCCCCTTCTATAATATTGTGTTACTCGATGAGCCAACGGCAAGCCTCGACGGCCAGACAGGGAAATACTTGAGATTCGAATTGAGGTCTCTGTTGAAAAAGTTGGGAATAACCGCTATACTCGTCACCCATGACTTAATGGGGGCAGAGGAAATTGCCGACAGAATTGCGATCATCCATCAGGGCAGGGTTGAACAGATAGGCAGACCAGAGGATATCTTTTTTAACCCTGCCTCCCAGGCAGTAAAGGAGTTTACCGGAACCCCCAATATACTTAACTGCGAGAGTTGTTTGGTCCTTACATCAGGTCTTGTAGAAACGGTATGTAACGGTATGAAGATAATCCTGCCCTATGAAGGGGCCTCAATAAAGAAGATAGCGATCCCCCCTCACGACATCTATATATCTGACAAAAAACCGCCAGGGCCTGCACTCAACCGTTATACAGGGGAGATTTTCGAGATCATCCCCATTGGCTCAATAAGTAGAATTGGGGTTTTAGTAGGGGGAAACAGACTCTATGCCGAGATGCTGACGGATACGGTGGATGAGATGGGGCTTAAACTCGGACAGAGTGTCCATGTGATAGTAAAACTTAGAAGACTCAAGCATTTTGAGGCCGAATGATATTTTATTGTTAATCACCCCAGAATGTGAAAATTTTATTTAAGTTTTTACCTTTTTATTCCGATAAATTTTTCGAATAAGAAATTCTATCTATCTAATCTATTCAGGGAGGTTTTATGAATTTCGATAATATTAAGATAGGGAAGAAGCTTGGAATCGGCTTTGGGATAGTTGTGGCTTTCATCATCATAGTCGGCATTTTAAACGCTATAAATTCTTTCAGTGTAAAAAATTTATCATACACATTAAACAACGTGGATCTCAAAAAGATCGATTCCACCTATAAGGTAGCCGTTGCGATCCAGGAGATAACAAGGGCTATCGGAAGATCACCGTTTTTAACAAAAGAACAGTTTGAGCAGGAAAAGAACCAGATTATGTCTCTCAGGCAACAGTATAAGGAGGCCTTAAGTACCCTTGAAAAGTTGGAGGAAAGCGGAACAGGAAAGAATATTATTCAGCAGTTCAAAGAGGCCGTTGCAAAAGGGGCCGAGGTGAATAATAAGATAATGAGTCTTGTAGAGAGCGGGGAGAAGGAGGAAGCCCAGTACCTTTACGCTAAAGAGACGACGGAGACTACAAAAAGGTTGATGGATGAACTGAATAAACTTATGGATTACGAGCAGAAGGCATTATTTGACAGGGCCCAAAATCTATACAATGTTAACAACAGGTTATTTCTCATCTCCATGATAATAGGGGCCCTATCGGTGATCACAGCTATTTTCCTATCCATCAAGATTACAAAAAATATTAAAGCCCCTATTGCTAAGGCAGCGGAACAGATGAGCCTGATGGCAGAGGGGGACTTTTCGTTTTCCATATCGAAAAACGCCATCGCGAGGAAGGATGAACTGGGAGATATAGCGAGGGCGATGGATACATTGAACAACAATCTTAAGAAGATTGTAAACGGGATTGTAGATGGCATCCACTCCCTTACCTCTTCTGCAACCCAACTATCCGCCATTGCAGAAGAGATGTCGAGAACTGCGGAGAACTCATCGGAGAAGGCAAACTCAGTGGCAACGGCCTCTGAAGAGATGTCCCAGACGGTTATCGATATCGCTAAGAACACGGCAGGGATAGCGGATACGGCAAAAAATGCCCTTGAGACTGCCCAGGATGGAAATAAAATCGTGGAAAAGTCGGTAAACGAGGTAAAAAACATAGCGGAGACCGTGAACGAGACGGCGGGGTTTGTAAAGTCCCTCGGGAGAAGGTCTATGGAGATAGGGGATATTGTGAATACTATAAATGACATAGCGGATCAGACGAACCTCCTTGCCTTAAATGCGGCCATTGAGGCGGCAAGGGCAGGGGAACAGGGCAGGGGGTTTGCCGTTGTTGCAGATGAGGTGAGGAAACTCGCAGAAAGGACAGCCCAGGCAACGGCGGAGATCGGAGGTATGATAAAGGCCATTCAGGAAGAGGTAAATAAGGCCGTAGATATTATGGGGAACGCAACGGAAAAGGTGAATATCGGGGTTGATCTTACATCAAAGGCAGGGGATGCCTTAAAGGACATCGTTAAAGTGTCAGATAACCTCCAGCTTATGATACAGCAGATCGCCTCCGCGACAGAACAGATGTCCGCCTCTGCAGAGCAGATCAGTAGAGAAATAGTAGATATCGCAAACGCCGGGAAAGAGACTACCCAGAGCTCCCAGGAGACGGCCCAGTCTGCAGTATCCTTATCGAGGCTTGCCACAAGCCTTCAGGAATCCATCCGATTCTTTAAAATTTAATGATGGATTCCTGAAAAGGGAGTGGCATGGGTCATTTCATTTTGCGGATGCGGATCTCTATATCGGGCGTATCCTTTAAGAGGGAGATGAGCTTAGATGTATCTGTTTCCCCGTAATGATAGGGATAAAGGACTTTTGGCTTAAATGCTTTAGCCGCATCCGCTACCATCTCCGGTGTCATGGTAAAAGGAAGATTCATCGGTAAGAAGGCATAATCTATATTTTTTAAAGCCTTCATCTCCGGGGTATTCTCCGTATCCCCGGCAATATATACCCTTTTGTCCCCAAAGGTTAAAACATATCCATTTCCTTGACCCTTTGTGTGGAAGGGCATGCCGTTTTCCCTTTTATGGACTAAGTTGTATGCGGGGACAGCCTCAATTTTGATATCCATCAACTGTTTTACATCACCATTTCCCATCACCAACCCTCCCGATACCTTATCGGCGCAACTCTTTGAGATTACTATCTGAGTACTATTGGTTTTCAGTATATCGATGGCCTTCTGATCAAGATGGTCGTAATGTTCGTGGGTGATAAGGATCAAGTCCGCCTTTGGAAGCTTCGTGTAATCCGTCTCTTTTGTGACAGGGTCTATGTGTATGATCTTTCCTTTAAACTTCATCATCAACGAGCCGTGGCCTATAAAGGTGATCTCAAGGGGACCGGAAGAGGTATCGATGGTATCTTTTTCTAAAGAATCCTGGGCAGAAACGGAGAAAACACCGAAAAGAAAAACAAAAACGATAATGAAAATAGATGCTGTCATGGGACCCTCCTTCTCGACCATTTTTTTAATTTTAATATCATACAGGATTAACAGAGTCCACCTATTCTTTATTTCAGCCAGGCATAGTAGTTTTCAGAGAGGTATAAAGGGCCTAAGGGATTATGACCTGTGAGTCTGTCTTTTACAGCGAGAACCGTTGTGGGGGCCTTTCCGTATTTAAAGAAGAGAGAATCATGGCCCACACAGAGGCCGAGGAGGATATTGAAGTCCGTTTCTGCATCGTTTACGATCTCTGCCTGAAGTATGGGGTTGCACATGGTTTCTTGTTCCCCGATAAAAATCTTCTCCTCCTCTTTTATCCCTATAGTTTCTTTTGGGATACAACCTACCTTGCATGCAACGGACACCACCTCAAAGCCCTGCTTTATTAAAATGCGGTTTACGATAGAGGCCTCTTTCGATAGACCTACACAGAAGATAAGGCCAAGCCTTTTGTATCCCATTTTTTTGGCAAATTCGTATATCTCAACTATCCTTGGCTTTGTTGCCCGCATCACATAAGGCCTCTCTCCCCTACCTGCATAACATTCTGCTTCCTGAATGGAAGCCTGTCGTGCAAATTCAAGGGTATCTCTTTTATATTTTCTCTGGGCTTTTTCGATGAGGTCTTTTTTTGTGACCGTCGGGCACGATTTGCCTGCCTTGCCTTCTCTATTCATACAGAGTTTTTCTTTTGCTATATAGGGACAGCTCCCACATTGAGCATAGCTCTTATTTCTCATAGAGGTATCTCCTTTTCAATGACGACCTCTTTTTTTATGATATTGAGGATCCTTTCGAGAACGGATATGACCTGTGTCCTGAACCGTCCTGCAACCAAGACATACATTATGTCATCCCCGACTTTTAACTGCCCCTCGTTGATCCATGTCTTTATTTCTACTATGCCCTCCTCCCCCTTCATATTTTCTACGGTTTTTAAAAGTTTCTCCCTATCATAGGAGAGTTCCATTCCTGATACACGCCTGCCGTCCTTTGATGTGCCCCTTACAACACCGTTGTGAACAAGGATCATGCCAAGCTCATCTTTGTTTACCTTTGCCTTAATCTCATCGATCCATTTCTCTATCATGGGTCCTCCTTCCTGCAATTTGTTGTCTTCTTGCCTCTGATACCGCTATCGCAAATGAAGATGCCACATTCAGAGAGGGAAAATTTACTGCCGTGGGTATCTTTATAATTTCATCACACTTCTTCTTTGTCAGTTGCCTTATACCCTTTTCCGCACCGAAGACGAGACATAAAGGCCCTGTAAGGTCAGTCATCCATATCGATTTTTCCCCCTTTTCATCGAGGGCATAACAGAAGATGCCGATTCTTTTCAATTCCTCAATATACCTTGATATGTTGACCACCCTGATGAGTTTTATACGTTCTATCCCACCTCTCGAGACCGATATAACCGAGGGGGTTACACTGCAGGAACGGTCTTTTGGTAAGATAATGCCGGTTACGTCAAAACAGGCAGCGGTTCTTATGATATTGCCAAAATTCTGGGGATCGTAAATCGCATCTAAAACACATACAAAAGGGGTTCGCATAACACTTATTTCCCCCAGAAAACCGTCAGGATCGCTATATTCTATTTCCCCCCTTTCAAGACAGACATGGGACTTTATATCCTTAAACTGTCTTATAAACGCCTCTTTCGGCAAGATTCTAAAGGAGATACCGTATTTTTTCGCCTCTTCTATTAATTCCTCGGAGACGTTCTCAAAACCCGATTCTATCCAGAGCCTTCTCACAGAGGCAGGGTTGTTTCTGATAGCCTCTAAGATACTGTTCCTATTGGTTAATATTGCCATTTTCTAGCTCTCTCCATAACTCTTCGAGCTTTGCCTTCGGGTTTTCATTCTCCATAATGGTCCTCCCTAAGACAATATAAGAGGCCCCTTTCTTTATCGCCTCAAAAGGAGTAATCACCCTTCTTTGGTCTCCCTGTTTATCATCTATCCTGACCCCAGGGGTGACTATAATAAAATCCTTACCGCATAACCCCCTTATCATCTCTATATCGCTTCCGGCGGCAACGACACCGTCAAGACCTGCCTCTTTTGCAAGCAAGGTGAGGTTCCTGGTGAGTACTGAAACGGGTACGTCGATACCCATCCTTTCGAGTTCCGAGTCATCTATGCTTGTCAGAACAGTAACAGCAATAACCTTTGGTCTTGGTAAGTTTAATTTTTTTATAGTGTTGACGAGGTTTATCTTTGCCTCCCTCATCATGCTGAACCCCCCCAAGGCGTGTATATTTACCATATCGACGCCGAGTTTTGCCGCCTCTATCAAAGCCTTAGACACAGTATTGGGAATATCGTGGTATTTGAGGTCTAAAAATACCCTCGAGTTTTTCATGTTAATGAAATCGACTATTTTAGGTCCGCAGTGGGTGAAGAGTTGTTTGCCAACTTTGAACATACCCACGTGGTCTTTAAACTCCATCACGATCCTCTGGGCCTCTTCAAAATGTTCTACGTCGAGGGCAAGGATGATTTTTTCTTTCTGGCTCATCAGTCCTCCTGATTGTCTTTAGAGTAAAGCATTAATTTTCCTGTGAGGGCATAAATATCAACCCTTTACCACACCGAGCGGTATGATTTTTGCCACAAGGCAGGAGATACCGGCATTGTGGACAACCTGAACAACCTTGGATACATCTTTGTATGCCTCAGGTATCTCTTCAACGAGGGTCATTTTACTGGCCGCCCTGACGATTATACCCCTTGATTCCATCTCCTGCGCCACAGAACGCCCTTTAGTTGCCTTTATCGCCTCATTCCTGCTCATAACCCTGCCTGCGCCGTGGGATGTGCTCCCGAAGGTCTCCTCCATTGCCCTCTCTGTACCGGCAAGGACATAAGAGGCCCTGCCCATATCCCCTGGGATCAATACAGGCTGCCCTGATTTTCTATATTTCTCGGGCAGTAGCTTATGTCCTGGGGGATATGCCCTTGTGGCACCCTTTCTATGAACGCAGAGTTTCTTGCCTTTATGCCATTCTATTTTTGCGATATTATGACAGACATCGTAGACAAGATTAAGACCCAGTTTTTCCAAACCCATATTGAAGAATCTTTCAAAGCTCTCTCTAACCCAGTGGCTTATCATCTGTCTATTGGCAAAGGCGTAGTTTGCCGCAGCTGCCATGGCGGATAGGTATCTATCCCCTTCACGGGACGATAGGGGAGCACAGCAGAGTTGCCTGTCGGGGAGATAAATCCCATATTTCTCTGAAGTCTTCATCATCTCCTTTATGTAATCGTCACATACCTGGTAACCAAGCCCCCTCGAGCCTGTGTGTATCATGATTGTAATCTGGTCTTTATAAAGGCCAAACGTCTGGGCGATTTCATTATGATAGATTTCCTGTACATATCCTATCTCTATGAAATGATTCCCCGAGCCGAGGGTGCCAAGCTGGTCTTTTCCTCTTTCATACGCCTTATCGGACACATCATCGGGGGAAGCAAATTGGATATTTCCGTTATCTTCTATAAATTCTAAGTCCTCTTTTCTGCCATAACCGTGTTCAACTGCCCATAAGGCCCCTTTTTCGAGAACCTTTCTCAAATCCCCTTTCGACAGCTTGAAATCCTTTCTCCTTGAACCAACCCCGCTCGGGACATTGAGAAATATACTGTCTATAAGTTGCTCTAACTTCCCCTTTATATCCTTTACGCTCAAACTTGAGCGCATCAGCCTAACCCCTCAGTTTATGTCATAACCTACTCCCCCTGGAGAAATTATCCCATCCTCCGCAGAGAATGCTGCCACCCCTCCTATGGGAAAACCGTATCCCCAGTGGATATCGGGCATTGCCATCGAATAGCCGACGATACCTGGGAGGCAGGCAACGTTTTCCACCTGTTTTATACTTTCATCCTTCCCCATCAGATGGAACAGTTCATCATTGAGATACAGGATACCGTCGGTCAGCATCTTTCCGTGCCTTTTTATCATATATCTGTTCTCATCTATTTTTGTTATATATTCCCTCGGGTCTTCCATATTTCACCTTATGCTTTTATTATAGGAATTTTTTGTCTCATCTGGAATGTTAAAGATATATCATATATCAACGATGATTTTCGCCCTATAGATACCGTTTTCACAAGTAAGAGAGAAGGTATGGTATGTAACAGCTTTTACTTCCCTTATGATATTATCCCTTGTGGGATCGAAAATGGCACCGATGATACTCCCCGTTACCTGGTTTTCCTTTACTTTTAATGAGAGTTCCCTTGGTATGAAACCCTCTGTCTCCCACATATATAGAAGCTCGTTTAGGAATGATACGAGAAGGGTCTCCCCGTCTTTTAGGTCTATCCGTTTACCTTTTTCAGAGGGCACATCAGTACCTCTCTCAAGGATAAGGGAAAAGAGGGCCTCTGTTGCGTTTTTGTATAACCCCTCAAGGGATTCGCCGTACACCTCAAAGCCTACATCGGCCTCATGGTCAATGATTTTATATCGTTCGTTAATATCCATCCTATTTTTTCTTAATCTTTTCTTTCTTTATGATATCTCTAATCCTGTTTGTGATCTCTATTGCCTCTTCTTGAGGCCTCTGCCATATATTTCTTCCGAATATAAGGCCTGAAGCCCCTGATTTTATACAGATTTCTGCCTTTTCAATCACATCTTCATCTGAAGCCATCCCACCCCCTGCAAATATTACGGGGACACCTCCTGTTGAGGCTATTATCCTTTTTATAGCATCTTCGAGGGTTGTTTTGTAGTTCCTGTAAGGCTCTGGCAACTTATCATTGGTGAGGACATTGGGTACGTTCAGCTTTACCATATCTGCCCCAAGCTCAGCGGCGACTCTACCTGCGTATTCTATGGCAAAAAGGCTATCCTTTCCCCCCTTTTCTTCTATGGCCTTTCCCCTGGGGTATGCCCATACAATTACCGGAAGACCAAACCTGTGCGCCTTTTCTCTTATCTGTGAAAACTGAGAGATATCCTCATCCTGCCTCGGTGAACCCACATATAACGTATACCCGATGGCAATAGCGGATAAGGATAGGGCGTCTTCTATCGTTGCCGTAACAGGAGAGAGGGGTTCGCTATCTGGGGGGATATCCGTCTTTCCGTTGACTTTTAGAATGATGGGTATTTCCCCATAGTAATCCTTGAAGTAACGTCTTGCGTTTCCTATGTGCATCGCTATGGCATCGTATCTTGCTTTTTTTGCAATATCGATAATATACATGGGATCCCGGGCAAAATGGGCATCGAAAAAATCTTTTGGACCGTGCTCTAAGCCCTGGTCATACGGGAGAATCAATGTCCTGCCGTAGGTCTTAAATAGTGATTTGAGCCTGACTTCTTTTAATTCCATTTTACCCCTCCCATCTTCTGTATATTTAAATCCATCTCCCTCAAAATCTTTCTTTATCGCCATTCAGAGGGCATATCTCAATTTTCCTGATATTTTTATCCTCTGTCAAGATGTTTTTGACATAAAGATCAATAATGGCGTACAGGGAAAAACTTCAACTTTTTAGATAATTCTTGTATACATGGGAGAGGCTGATAATGTAATAAAATAATAATGATTACGAATAGATAAAATCGTACAAGTTAAATCTTGATTTAGATAAAAATTAAAATTATAATTGTGAAAATATTAACAATTTTTGTTGACAATAAATATTTATATGTTTAGAATAAACAAACTTTACATGAGGTTTAGGCACGTCAAAAATATCAAAAAATAACAGAGGAGGAGGTTTAATATGGCAGAAATAAAATCTATGATGGAGGAGACTCGTAAGTTCCCACCACCAAAAGAGTTTGTTGAACAGGCCTATATTAAAAGCAGGGAAGAGTACGAGAAGATGTGGAAACAATCCCTGGATGATCCTGATACCTTCTGGGGCAATGTGGCTAAAGAACTATACTGGTTCAGGCCATGGCTTAAGGTGAATAGGGAAGAGTTTGCTAAGGCAAAGATCGAGTGGTTTATAGGAGGAAAGACCAATATATCTTATAATTGCCTTGATTATCAGATCTCAAAAGGAAAAGGGGATAAGGTAGCCATCATATTCCAGGGTGAGCCAGAAGATGATGTGAAAAAATATACATATTCACAGCTACTAAAGGAAGTCTCTAAGTTTGCGAACGTGCTTAAGAAGAAAGGGGTAAAGAAGGGTGATAGGGTTGCGATCTATCTCCCCATGATCGCAGAGTTGCCCATAGCGATGCTTGCCTGCGCAAGGATAGGTGCAATCCATACTATAGTATTCGGTGGATTCTCTGCAGAGGCCTTGAGGGACAGGATACTCGATGCCGGTGCAAAAATATTGATCACCGCAAACGGCTACTGGAGATCGGGAAAGCACGTGAGCTCAAAGGCCAACGCTGATCTTGCATGTGAACTCTGTGCAAAACAGGGACAGACCGTTGACAAGGTCATTGTGGTTAAAAGACTTGATAACTTTGAAGTACCCATGAAGGAAGGTAGGGATACCTGGTGGCACGAGGAGATGGCTGCATCCGATATAAGCGATGTATGCCCTGCGGAAGAGATGGATGCGGAAGATCCACTCTTTATCCTCTATACTTCAGGATCAACAGGAAAGCCCAAGGGGGTCCTCCATACCACTGGGGGATACATGCTCTATACATATTTGACCTTTAAATACATATTTGATTATAAAGCCAAAAACATATACTTCTGGACAGCAGATATAGGCTGGGTAACAGGCCATTCCTATATTGTATACGGGCCTCTTGCGAATGGCGCCACATCAATCGTCTTCGAATCGGTTCCAACCTTCCCCAATCCGGATAGATTCTGGCAGATTGTAGAAAAGTTTAAGGTTAGTATATTCTACACGGCCCCTACCGCTATCAGGGCATTGATGAAAGAAGGGGAAAAGTGGCCCAATGGTAGGGATCTCTCATCCCTTAGGCTTTTAGGTTCAGTGGGTGAGCCCATTAATCCTGAAGCATGGATGTGGTACCATACGTATATAGGAAAAGAGAGATGCCCCATAGTGGATACCTGGTGGCAGACAGAGACAGGAGGTATCCTTATTACACCCCTTCCAGGAGCCTGGTTTACAAAACCCGGTTCAGCTACCCTTCCTTTCTTCGGTGTTGACCCTGTCGTCTTGAAACCAAGGGCATCGGCAGATGCGCCTGCAGAAGAGGCCGGTGTAAACGAAGGTGGTGAACTCTGTATTAGAAGGTCATGGCCGGGTATGATGAGGGGAGTCTTCGGTGATCCCGAGAGATTCTATAACACCTATTTTGTACAGCAGCCTGGTTTTTATTTCTCAGGGGATGGTGCAAGAAAAGACGAAGATGGTTATTTCTGGCTCATGGGCCGTATAGACGATGTTGTTAACGTTTCCGGTCACAGGATAGGTACCGCAGAGGTGGAATCGGCCCTCGTCTCCCATCCTGCAGTGGCTGAAGCAGCCGTTGTTGGTTTCCCCCATGATATAAAAGGGGAAGACCTATACGCCTTTGTGATCTTGAAGACAGGGTATGAAGGCAGTGATCAGCTCAAAAAAGACCTTGTAGCACATGTTAGAAAAGAGATCGGACCTATCGCATCTCCTGGAAAGCTCCAGTTTGTGCCAGGTCTACCGAAGACAAGATCAGGAAAGATTATGAGAAGGATCCTGAGAAAGGTCGCCTCCGGAGAAATCGACCAGTTAGGGGATACAACAACCCTCGCGGATCCGTCTGTGGTGGATGAAATCGTAAAGGGAAGACAGTAAGATTAAAATAGAAAGGCAGTAAGGATTAAAGACCCGAGGTTTCCCTCGGGTCTTTTTATTTTCCCCTCAATATATTCTCTTTATGGCACTCTTTGCACGCAGTTTTATTTAAACTACCTGCCCTGTGTAAATTGGGATTGTGACACTTTATACATTCTATGTCCATCTCTACATGCATCTGATGGTTAAACGAAAGATTGGACATGGATTTTATGGTGATATCTTTTTCGGGTCTAAAAGTATTATGGCAGAACAAGCAGTAGCCGTCAGGTTTTGATAAATAATTTGTTATATTTAGTTTCTTTGAAATACCCATCTTTTTGTAACCTTCCTGTATTGTGGATACGATATTTTTTCCGATCTCGTATGTATACCTTACGTTGTGTTCACCCCTTCCTGTCTTTATTAGTTTTAGGTCATGTTCAACTTTTTTGTATGAGTCGAGGATTGCGGGAAGGGAGGTTTTTTTCTGCTCTATCATTGCACCGTATTCTTGAACTAATTTTGTAAGGTTATCGTTTAATATACCCATCGACTTCTTCCAATCTTCAGCCATATTGTCGAAGCCTTCCCGATGGCAGAAAACGCAGGCCCTCTTTTTCGACTCCCATGTCTTGGTAAGGGATTCCTTTTCCTGGATAGATTTATCAAGGGTGTGGCATCCTGTACAACGGACTTTTGATAGATACATAGAGGAGGGCAGGTTTTTTGTGGTCCTCGCCCCTATCCCCATATATATGTCCTGGGCAGGACTATGGGAGTTTGTATGGCAATCCCCACAGGAGAGTTCCATTGCTTTGGATAAATGTGTCGTTTCTTTTCCATGTTCCATCCTGCCATGACACTCAAAGCAGTCTATGTACTTTTTCGATATATGTGTTTTGTGAAGGCTTGTTACATCCCTTCCCTCCACCTTTCTCTGTACATGACACCCCCGACATCTTTCATCGGGGATTTCCCCTGTACCCTTTAAGGTCTGACTATGACATTCTATGCATCGGGCCCCTGTTTTTAAAAACAACTCATGGGAAAAGGAGACCTCCCCTATTTTTACCTCTTTTCTTCTGTCTCCGTGGCATATAGTACAGTTCTGGTTATATTCCATAGGGGTATTATAAAAATGGCAGAGCATACATACGTCCTTATCCACATCTATATGGGTACTGCTCTGGACGATGGAGTAATGGCAGCTTGTGCAGTGTAATGCCTTACCCCTTTTTGACTTTTTTATGTGTTCCGTATGGTTGAAGGGAACGCCTTTATAATTTGTAACTTTGATCGATTCGAGTCTGTGGCAGGTAGTGCAGGTCGTATCCTCAACGTGTGACCTTAAGGGGAGGCGATAAGCCCCTGTGATATAGCGGATGGTTGATAGGAATATGGTTCCTGGACGATAAGGATGGCATTCTATACAGCCCACCTTGTTATGAGTCGATGTCTTCCATTGTTCATAATAGGGTTGCATGATGTGACACACAAGGCAAGATTCCGGTTTGTAGGTAACCCCGTAGGAAAAGATATTGATCCCAAGATAACCAAAGACGATGGTAAGTCCAATATACAGGATTTTCTTCTTGTGTCTCTTATAGGTTTTAATTATCCCCAACTTTTTCTTCCTGTCTCTTGATGATTTTTTCGTATTCGAGAGGATGCTCTTCCATCATCTCTTCTTTTGTTATCAAGCCGTTCCATATCACAAGGGTACCTGGGAATTTGTGAGGATTCAGATGGGCATTATACATATGCCATATAACGATGGCAAGTGTTGCGAGCAAGGCCTCATCCCTGTGCATCTCTTTTGCCACATCGAGTACGAACTTTGGAAGAAAGAGGAGGGCCTCATCCTGAAACCAAAGGAGAAGACCGGAGCCCACCATGATTACAACACCCCAGTAAACGGCCCAGTAATCGAACTTCTCTATATAGCTGAAGCGGTCGAATTTGGCCTTTTCGTTGCTTAGTCGAAGGAAATATTTAATGTTTTTTATAATGTCGAACAGGTCTTTCGGTGTTGGGAGTAAGGCAAAAAACTCTCTTCTCCCCTCCTTTGTGAAGGCAAGCCATGAAATATGCCATACGCACACGAACATAAGTCCTGCCGCCCCTACCCTATGGAGAAAAGTTGAATTTTGGATACCCCCCAAAAGATACACGATAAATTTAAATACTATAGAGTCGTGGAACCTCAAAGGAAGGCCTGTGATAATTAGAAGGGTTGTGCTTACGGCCAAAACAAAGTGTTGAGCCCTTATGTTTTTGCCGAACCTGTAGAATACCTCCCCTTCCTCTATGGCCTTTGAAATATCTCTCTTCCTATCTCTTGTAAGTTCTTCGTATATCTCCCTTTTTACCTCTTCGAATCTCGTCTTTATCTTATCCCCGATCTCTCTTCTTATAATATCCCTTATCCATTCTGAATCTTTTTCCGATAGGGTAAACCCTGTTTCGTCTTTTATCTCTTCTTCAAGTTCCCTGTGGAGTCTTTCTATCGCCTCAATGCGCCACTTCTTTTTTTCGTTTTCTTCCATATCCTGTAGTTATATCCCCTTCTTTCTCTTCTCTTGCATCTTCCTTAGGAAATCTAAAAAAATATGGGCAAAGAGTACAATGAGAACCGTTATGGTAAGCCATTTAAACCCGAAGGCCACCCAGAAAATGATACCTGACTCCCTACTTTTTGGATTGACATGAACCTTTCCTTTGGCAAAGTTTGCAGTGGCTCCGGGGTGGCATTTGGGCTGTCCACACGTAACGGGTAAGTTTTTGACATTAATGGTGGATAGAGGATCCTCCTTTGACCTAATCTCATGGTAACCATGACAGCTCGCGCAGTGGGCTATATTCTTTTCGCCAAACTTTGTTGCAACACCATGAAAGCTCTCATAGTATGTTTGAACCTCCTCTGTCTTCTTTCCGTATTTTTGCATGATACTGTAATCCCCGTGACATTTCACGCACATCTCCACTATGTTTGTGGCGTATATCGTCGAGGTTGGATCAGCGGTCCTTTTTATACCGTGTTCGGTGTGGCAGTCTGTACAGACAGGGGGTGTTATATCCCCTTTTGTGGTATATGAACCATGAACGCTCTTTCTATACTCTGATAGGGCCTTTTCGTGGCATTTACCGCATATTTTATCCGGAATGTTTAGCCTGTAGCCCCTTGATTTGATATCATTTTTACTCAGTATGTCGTGACTCCCATGGCATAAGGCACAGTCAGGGGCCTTCTTGTTTCCCTTTTTTAGTTCTTTTGCGTGGACGCTTTCCCGGTATTGAAAATAGTCAATGCCTGGTCCTTTTTCAAGGATACGCCTCTTATCATGACAGGCGGAGCAATCCACCTTCTTCAGTTTTTTTGCATGGGGGATCTCAAAGGCGTCCGTATGGCAATCCATACATGCCAGTTTACCGTGAGAGGAATTCGATAAGACACTCTCATTAACATATAGGGAGCGGGTTTTCCCCGATGGATCTTTAACACTAAAATCTTTTTTTCCGTGGCAGATAGAGCATCTCCTTTCCTGTGCTGAAAGGATTGAAGGAAATACTACAAGGAAAATTAAAAGGAGAACTATTCTATGCGCCTTCATCTTTACCGTATATCCTCTCATATTCAAGGGGGTGCCTCTCTCTTAGGTCCTCTTTAGATATCAGTCCATTGAGCCATGATTTATCCATTGGAAAGACCTGGGGGTTTAGGTGAACGTTGTATAGATGCCAGACTATGAGGATGATAAAACCTAAGGTTGCCTCAAAAGAATGGACTATCCTGCTTAAATCGATAACCCATTTCGGGAATATCATCATAAAAATCGTCTCAAACCAGAGCATAAACCCTGATAAACCAAGGATAACAACGGAGACACCTGCCGCGAAATACTGTATTTTCTGTATAGGGGTAAATCTTCCAAATCTTGGCATATTTTTTACCAATCCGAGATTGTACATAATCAGGCCCTTACAGTCTATCAGGTCCTTTCTCTTAAAGAGCATGTCTTGAAAAAACTCATGACCCCTTCTTGTAACCATTATTGTTAGGATATGATAGAAGAAGACCCCAATGAGAATTAATGCAAAAAAACGGTGAATTTTTCCCCTGAAAAGGACACCCCCTTCAAGTTTTATGATCCACTGGGCGAGGGAGGTCTCGTGGAATTTGAGGGTGAGCCCTGTTATGCTAAGGATGATCAGAGAAGTGAATAGAAGTATATGGATAATCCTCTCAGAAACTGTAAAGCGCTCTATATATTCCCTATTTTTTGTCATTTCTCCTTCTCCTTAATATCCCGTATACATCGAGTATAATGTATGCCACAAAGAGTGTCATCATTATCCCAATGAACCATGTGTAGAAATTTCGTACGATGTACATACCCAGGGAACTCTCCTTTTTTGCCTCAACGTGTATCTTTCCTATATTGGCTGCATTTTTCATTGCTGGATGGCATCTGCCACAGGTAAGGGAAAGGTTTTTTGGATGTATACTCGACTCAGGATCTGAAGCAGGGAGAATCCTGTGAACCTCATGACAGCTTGTACAGTTAGCGGTTGTTACATTGCCATATTTTAAAGCAACACCGTGAAAACTCCCTATATAACTTGAATAACGGTCGGAAGGCAAACGGTATTTTTTTATCAATTCTTGATTCTCATGGCATTTTGCACAGGTGGTAGGTATATTTTTTAGATAGACCGTGGCATTGGGATCCCTGACCAATGTCAATGTGTGTTCGCCGTGGCAGTCGGTGCAACTGGGGCTATCGAGCTTTCCCTCTTTTAAGGCCTTGCTATGGATACTCAATTTGTATTCATTGTATATCTCCACATGGCATCTACCGCAAACATTGGGTATATTCATCTTGTTCGTCTTTGAGTTCGTATCATTCGATTTAAGGATTAGATGTGCCCCATGACAGTCCGTACAAACCGCCGCCTTTATGGATTTACCTTCTTTTATGATACGGCCATGGACACTTCTTTCATAGGCCTTTATCACTTTAGTGCCTGGAAGGTTATATTTTTTCTGTATCTCTTTGTCCGTATGGCATACACTGCATAGTGTCAACTGGTTGTTCCTGAAGACAGGGGCTCTCGGATCCGTGATTTTTAGTATCTTATGGTCCCCGTGACAGGTAACACAGGAGGGGGCGTTCCTTTCCCCCTTAGAAAGAGAGCTTCCATGGACACTCTCTGAAAAGGATCTACCTGTATCCATGTGGCATTTTGTGCAATCGACTTTTGATAGCCCCCTTTTATGGGGGATGCTGGTGGCATCGCTGTGGCACTGGATGCATTTGAGTTGTCTGTGAACAGAACCTTTCAGGTCCCTTTTTATAAATTCTGTACCCCACCTCATCTCTTTTTTGTCTTCCCCGGTATGTCTCTTTTCATGACAGGATATACAGACCTCGTCATTTACGGCCAGCATGGGGTAAGGGGAGAAAAAGATGAAAAATGAAATCAAAATGGTAAAGTTAAATCCCATTCTATTTAGTATCTTTATCTTTTCTATCATCATAGCGGATAAATATTACCTTTTTGTTATCATATAAATCTGAAATGAATATGAATTCTATAACAAGGGCATATCAATGTCAAAATGAATTCCAAACAATACTTAAACGATAAAGAAAAATTGTAAAAAGAAACGTTGAACCATTCTTTTTTTGCCTTTATTGACATCTATTCCTCGTACCCGAAAATGATCAGTTTAAAGTGGGAAAGAACGGTATGTCCTAAGGTGGCAAGATAAATATGGAGTATCAGAAAGGCGGCAAATACATATCCGATTATCACATGGACCGCATCTATGATCTTAAGACCTCCCATGATCGCCACCACAGGCAAAAACTGTTCGATATCCCATAGGAGTATCCCCGTTAAAATCTGGATCGGTAAAAAAATAAACATTATACCTGCGTATGTGATCTTCTGTAGAGAGTTGAATTTGTTCTTTTGGGTTGGGAGAAAAGGAGGGGGGTCACCGAAGAATATACGGTAGAAATAATATTGAGCCTGCCTTATCGTCCCCTTACCAAAATCGTATATGGTGGGCACATAATGGAGAACCATCTCTTTTTTGACGATATAATAGATAAACCAGAGAAAATAGTCGAGGGTCACAATAATACCAACTATATTGTGAATCTGGACCGCCTTTCTCACAGTACCAAAGATAACGAAGAGATCGGGATATCTGAGGTGGATACCTGTTAAAATCAGTATAAAGATTGAAATTCCGTGAATCACATGCCATATTCTTATTGTCAATGAAACGAGCTTATCCTTTTTGATCTGTTTTTCTGACACGTCTCTAATCCTTTTTATTTTTTCTCATAGGTCTTGTTAGTATCCTTATCGTTCCATGAATGCCAACAAAGAGGAAGGCAGACGCTAAAAAGAACATCCCAAGGATATCTATCATCTTGAATCCCAAATTTATAAGGGCTTCTCTGGGCTCTTTCTCCCAGAAAAGGAGTATATCCTGTTTTGTGATTTTTTTACCTCCCAAAAGATAGAAGTTACTCAAACCCGGCATAGCGAGAAAGGCCACAATCGCATCTTTTTCTATTGGAATGGTCAAACTCTTTTTATCTGTATCCGGTATCTGGAGGACGAGACTCTCGAGACCTTCACCACTTGCGGAGTGGCAGAGGGAGCAGTCCTTTGCCTTTGATAATTTTTCGGTAAAATTATGGTAGGGTCTTATAACAGATAGATTGATACCCATCTCTACCCTATCGAGACCCTTTCTTTTTAATATTTCGGGTCTATTCAGTAATTTGATGAAATATGCGACTTCATGCTCATCGAGGATTTTATTGCCATCTCTATCTATTACCTTTTGCAGATCACGATGCTTTGAACCGATAAGTTCGAGTATATCATTGCTTTCAAGCTGCCTTTCCGATCCTTTGTGGTCAATCCCTCTCAGATACAAAACAATCCCCTTTTTCGCTTTCGGGGAGTGGCACATGGTACATTCTACATATCTACAGTGGAGCGTCTGCTGCGCCTGCCATCTATGTTGTTTCTCCGTTTCCTTATGACATTTTATACAAATTGCCCTTCTCTGTTCGGTGTTGAGTCTTACATAAGGGACACTTGGATGGGGTTCATGACAGTCGAGACAGAAATTTTCGTGGACCTTGTAGTGGATACTCCCTTTATACTCATCCATGATCTCTTTATGACATCTCGTACCACATACAAGCTCTTTCATTTCTTTGAGTTTAAACTTCTCCGCTTCTCTTATGACACTTTGATAGGCATGACATTCGATACATTCAACACCATTTTTTCTATGAACGGTCCCGAAATATGCGTCTTTCGCAGGAATCACAGGGAGCTTGTTGATTATTTCTTTGTCTGCGGAAAAAGTCTTCCAACCTTCTTTGGTCGGTATTTTCATTGAGACCTTTGAGTAAAAATAAACGAAAGGTTTATGGCACATGGTGCAGTCTCTTGCTTCCGGTATAATCCTCGTGAAATCATGGGATGTTTTTGTTACGAGCCCGTCTCCGGCAAGCCTCGGTGATTTTATTCCCCCCTTCTCCAGATTGGAAAGAAACGCTTTTATCTCTTCTGTATCGATGTTTTTATTCGAATGTGTATCTAAGATATTTTCGATGGAACCTTTAAGTCCAGGGAGGGCCTTTTTTATTTCATCGTAGGTTAAGGGTCTTCTGTTTTTTGAGGGAGAGATAAAGAGGACCATCTCTTTTTCCGCGGACGGGGAGTGGCAGATGGAGCATTCGAGACTGCTGAAGTGGAGCTCTCTTTCAGGGAGCCATTGGTGACCCCCTTTTTTATGACAACCAAGGCAGATATTCGACCTTTCTTTCACAGATAGTTCTCTGTATGTTCTTGATTCGTGGGGATTATGGCAATCGTAGCATTTGGCATTACTTATTTTATAATGGTTGCTTAGGGCATATTGCTTTGTTGTTGCTGGATGGCATCTTTGGCAGCTTACCGGTTCTGTCCATTTATTATGGGGTATATCTCTTATGCTTATGTGACAATCCGTGCAGTACAGGGTGCTGTGGGACGATCTGTTGAAAGTACCTTCCGCTATGTAAAGGTTGTACTTCCTCTCCCGGGGTTTATGTTTCTGTTTCGGTGTTACCACCATGGCATCTCTCTCTTCTTCGGACATCTTTAGGATGTCTTTATTCCCGTGACAATCAAAACATTCTTTGTTCTCTATCCCGAGTAGAGGTTGGCCCGATAAAAAAATAATAAGCAGAAGTAGTATCCTTAATACCATTCCCTTCCTTCCCCAACTATGTGATTTTGAAATTAAAATATTTATGCCCAATCTTGTCAAGTAAAAATAGAATAAATGTTGAAAAAATATACATGACCCCTTTAACATTTATCTGCTATAATCATATCGAGAGACATGACCCCGGGAATGTGAATTGATAATTTATATAGCCCTTACAGCCGAATTGGAAAAACGATTGTGGGTAAAGGAAATTGAAGAGAGTCTCGTAAGGGATTTCGGTTTCCCTATTAGAAAACTTGATCTCCCCATCTCTCCCGAATCTTTTTACGACAAAAATAGAAGACAATACCATTCCACGAGTATTTTAAAAGAAATATTAAACAATACACCGGAAAATACGTTAAAAATGGTGGGCATAGTACCTTTCGACCTTTTCATACCCATTTTAACTTTTGTATTTGGGGAGGCCCAGTTAAACGGGAAAGTTGCCGTTGTGTCAACGGCCCGTCTCGAACAGGGCTATTATGGTTTACCCCAGAATCACCTATTACTACATAGAAGGTTAATAAAGGAGATAAAACACGAGCTTGGCCATACCTTTGGTTTACTCCACTGTAAGGATAGGGCATGCGTAATGGCCTTAGCTAATAATATAATAGACGTTGATAAAAAGAGCCTGAACTTCTGCACCGCATGTTTAAATCTTCTTCATAGTATGATCGATAAAATCAAAAAGAATAGCGCCAAATAGGCTCAATATGTGATGAAAAATTCAATTCTACTGTTGAAAATATCATCACTAAAGGGGCCTTAATTTTTCAGTTTAACTAAAATGACTTAGACAACAGAAGCATAATAGCTTGAAATAATTAGCAGATTAACGTTTTTAAGAAGGCGGCATGGATTTTGCTTAAAAACCATAGGGTGATGAACAATGGACGATAAAAAAAGGTTTGAGGATTGTCCTTTTTTGAAAGAAAAAAAGGTCGTTTACTGCAAGGCGTACCCTCTTAAAAAGATGCTTCCCCTCGATAGGCTTTTTGAGGATGAGAACCTTTGTTTCAATAAATCGTACAGAACATGCCCGATTTATCAGAAGCACGCCCCTGAGACCATGACAGAGATGAGTATATGCTATTTTTTGGGTACCGAGAACATGCTTTACTGTGATTTATCCCCTGTAAAAAAGTATGTCCCTGTCTACAGCCTCAAATTATTAAATCCATGCAGCAGCAATGCATATAGAGACTGCAGGTATTACAAGGAGTTTAAAGAAGCGGATACCGATACGGAAAAAGTTCAGGGATTTATAATGGAAAGGGAAGCCTATTATTGCAGTAACCATCTGTGGATAAAGAGAAGTTTTGATGGGATAAAGATTGGTATCGATGATTTTGGACAGTTTATAATGGGCCCGATAAAAGAGGTGTTGTTACCGGAAAAGGGAAGGTGGAACCACCCAAAAAATGTCTTCGTAACATTAAAAACCGATGACGGTGTGGTGATACTGGATTTTCCTGTAAAAGGTTACATAAACAATGTTAACGATGCCGTTTCTTCAAATGGAACACTCATTAACCTCGACCCTTATGGTGATGGATGGCTTGTGGAGATGGTCCCTTATTCCGGTTTTAAATCTATTGAGAACAATGAATCTATCTTTTACGGCGAAAAGGCAAAGGCATGGTTAGAGCAGGAAGCCTTCAAATTGAGACACTTTATCGAAAGTGAGATAGGCGTTACCGTAGCCGATGGTGGGGAGATATGGAGGGGCTTAAGGGATGCCCTGGGCATAAAGGGCAACCTACTGATTAAAATGTTTTTTTCATAGAAAGGAGGAAACCATGGGTTCAACTTTTTTGCTTATAGCCGGTTCGATACTGGCCTTTTTAATACTGATTTATATGTTCTATCTTGTCTTCTTCCCTCTTGGGAGGACTATCGGCGGTGGATTTCAAATTCTCTGGTCTTATGCATTCAAAAGAAAAAAGCTGGAGAAGGAATATAGGGAAGGGGCAACGGTTATGGTAGATCCCGACCTTGGCCTTACAATGGCGGATGGTGGTGAGAGAAGGGATGAAAAGAAGAGATGATTCTGATATAGGTGTTTTTATGCATTCAATGGATAGGGTTATAAAAAAAAGGAAGGGGATAAAGAAAAGTACCGACATAAAGATTGGTCGAAGGGATTTCTTTAGACTAACCGGAAGTGGTGTTTTCGGCTTTATGCTATGCAACCTGTTTGGCCCTAAGAAATCCCAAGGGGCTGAAAAAGAATTTTACGGGGTTCTCTGTGATACGACCCGTTGTATAGGGTGCAGGGCCTGTGAATTTGCCTGTGCAGAGGCGAACAATCATCCTTCCCCCGATACAGAAGATAAAAATATTTTCGATAAAAAAAGGGATACCACCGTAAAACAGTGGACGGTAGTGAACAGGTATAAGACAAGGGCAGGGGATGTATTCGTAAAAAGACAATGCATGCACTGTGCCCTTCCGGCATGTGTATCGGCTTGTCTCGTAAAAGCGATGAGAAAGAGAGAGGAAGGCCCTGTTACATGGGATAAAAACTGTATGGGATGCCGCCTCTGTATGTTTTCTTGTCCTTTCGATATCCCCAAATTTGAGTATGAAAGTGCCTATCCAACTATAGAAAAATGCAGTATGTGCTGGGACAGGATAAAGGTCGGGGGGTATCCGGCATGTGTTATGGCCTGTCCTCAAGAGGCGCTGTTGTTCGGTACGAAAAGGGATTTGATAGAAGAGGCAAGGACGAGAATATATAAACATCCATCAAAATATTACCACTACATATTCGGGGAGCATGAGGTAGGAGGAACATGCTGGCTATATCTATCTAGTGTCCCTTTTGAGGAGATAGGTTTTAGAACTGATATGGGAAACACCCCTTTGCCTGAATATACAACAGGTTTTCTCTATTCTGTGCCTTTTGTGCTTGTATTGTGGCCTTTATTTCTATTAGCCGTCAATAGGATAACAAAGAGAGAAGATTGAAAATGATGGAAGCAGAGATAAATTTAAAAAGATTTCTTCTGAATGAACTTAAACCAAAAGGAAAAATATTCACAGTGTTTAATGTAGTTACCCTACCAATAATAATAGCCGGGGCCTTTCTCATTTTTTACAGGATATTTTATGGTCTTGGGGCAACGACAAACCTTTCCCAGAGTTTCCCCTGGGGCATATGGATAGGGTTTGATGTAATGACAGGGGTTGCCTTTGCTGGGGGGGCCTATGTATTAACCTTTGTCGTATATATACTCAATGCAAAGAAATACCACTTAATCATAAGGGCGACCGTTTTAAATGGATTTCTCGCCTATGTGTTCTATGCAGGGGCGATCTTTCTTGATCTCGGTAGATGGTGGAACATATTAAACCCCTTGATAGGAAACCATTTCGGTGTAAATTCTGTGCTGTTTCTTGTGGCTTGGCACTTCCTCCTTTACATGATCGCCGAATTTATAGAATTTTCCCCTGTCATTGCTGAGTGGCTTAATTTACAGAAGGCAAAAAAGGTACTCTCAGCTTTAACGGTGGGAACCGTAATTTTTGGTATCACCCTCTCTACCCTCCATCAATCGGGTTTAGGGGCCCTGGTCATGATGGCGAAACCGAACATCCATCCCTTATGGTATACGGAATTTATACCCATTCTATTTTTTGTGTCCAGTATTTTTGCCGGTCTTTCAATGGTTATTGTGGAGAGTTCTATAAGTCATAAGGTGTTTAGTGAACAATTAAACGAAGAACACAAAAAAGAGGTGGACGATATTATCTTAAGCCTTTCCAGGGCCTGTGCAGGAGCCCTCTTCGGCTATTTTTTCTTGAAGCTCCTTGTTTTCATCCACGGAAAACACTGGGTTTATATTTTTTCCGGAATGGGGCTATGGTATATGGTTGAGGTGATAGGTTTTGTCCTATTCCCCTGCTTTCTCTTTCTAAATGGGGGGAGATACAGAAATTTGAAGGTAGTACGGGTTGCTGCGGTTCTAAGTATGGTGGGAATCATAATAAACCGCTTCAACTATGTATTTATCGCATACAAGTGGTACCTGCCGCTATCGGAAAGGTATTTCCCAAGCATATCGGAAATTGTAATAACCCTTGCTATAGTTTTTGCCGAGATATGGGTATTCCGATGGATTGTGAACAGAATGCCTGTTTTGAGAGAAAGTACCTAATAGGTGGCCACATAGAGAATATCTATCGGGCTAAAATAAACGGAGGTTAACATGTCAGGATTCAGGTATGAAGACATATTTGCAACGAAACACTTAGAGTATCTTTTGGTGATCGCCTTTCTTCTTATGTTGATGCTTTTCTGGCGTATGCTCCATAGACCTGCTGTAAATACTTCTGAGGCAGAGACAGAAGACACATCAACGATGATAGATGATTGGTTTAATCTACCCGACTCTCTTTATTACCATCAGGGGCACAGTTGGGCAGCAGAACAGGGTGGATTCATAAAGGTAGGGATAGATGATTTTGCCCAAAAGATGATGGGTCATATAGAGAAAGTGGAGACCCCTTCTATCGGCTCAAAAGTAGAACAGGGTAAGCCTGCCTTTAGGTTCAAAATAGATTCGGCGACGGTCGATATGTTATCCCCTGTTAGGGGTGAGGTAATAGAAGTGAACAGGGAGGCCCTTGATAACCCAAAGGTTGTAAACGATGACCCCTACGGCAGAGGATGGCTCTTTCTTGTAAAGCCTTACGATATAAGGACGGATTTCAAACACCTTCTTACGGGAAGACTCGCAAGGAGCTGGCTTGATCTCTCCATAGGTTTAATTAAAAGAAAAATGGAGAATGGTCTGGGGATTCTCTATGCAGATGGGGGTACCCCTGTCACGGGAATGGGAAAGATGCTCTTCGGTGAAAGATGGAACGAGGAGTTAAAAAAGATTTTTCTCACCGATTGATCTGTAAAGAAAAAGGGGTAAAGGATGAAACCTCACTTTAAGTTAATCCCCATTTTGATAATTTCAACGGTCATATTCGGCCTTTTAGAAGGGAAGGGCATGTCCGATACGATGAAGCTCGGCAGGCTTGCAGAGGTATACGGCCCTGTTCTCTTTGATCATGAAAAGCATATGGAAATAGAATCGAATTGCAGCGAATGCCACCACAGAAGCAAGGATAAAGAGCCCCATCCTTGCATCAAATGCCATGGGGTAGATCAAAAAAAGGGTACCCCTTTGAAAGAGGCATACCACGGTATGTGTATTGGATGTCACAAAAAAATAAGTGGTCCTGTATCATGCGGGGGATGCCACAAAGACATGAAAAAAGGGTTGGAAACTATATACATAAAAACCATAGCGAGAATCTATAATCCTGTTAAATTCCCCCACAAAAAACATATTGAGATATCCGATAGTTGTGATGAATGCCACCATTATAATACAGGAAAGAAGGTTTCGCCCTGTTCAGCCTGCCATGAAAAAGGGCCTGTTTATGTATACAGGGGCGAAGAGAGAAAAACAGGTACCGGTCTGAAAAGGGCATACCATATACCTGTCTCTTATACACATCT
>JAOAGQ010000069.1 GCA_026415675.1 Syntrophorhabdaceae bacterium | reverse complement strand
CGCTTACACAGTTTCCGCAGAAGACGCATGGAGATTCGGCCATGGAGCGGTCGAAGAAGGTGGCAACCTTCGTATTAAATCCCCTGCCGGAGAAGTCCACGGCCTCACAGAACTGCACCTCGTGGCAGACGGTGACACACCTGCCGCAGAGGATGCACTTATTATAGTCCCGCTCATAGAAGGGGTTCGATGACCTTACGGGATAGTTGTGCTGCTCTCCCCTGAACCTTACCTCCCTTAAACCGTATTCATAGGCGTATCTTTCGAGGAGGCAGTCTCCACTCTTCTCACATACCATACAGTCCTTCGGGTGGTCGGAGAGGAGGAGTTCTATGATATGCCTCCTTGCGGTTATTACCCGTTCTGTCGATGTCCTAACTATCATTCCGTCAAAAACAGGGGTACTGCAGGATGCGACAAGACTCCTGTTCCCCTCTACCTCGACTATGCATAGACGACAGGCAGCGGTAACCGAAAGGTTTTCGCTATAACATAGATGGGGGATATGGACCCCTGCCCCCTTTGCCGCATTTAAGATGCTTGTCCCCCTTTCAACATATGTCTCAATCCCATCGATTTTAACCCTTATCTTTTCCATCTTTCCACCCTTTACACGATATTTATCGCTTTAAATTTACACTCGTTGTAGCATATGCCGCATTTAATGCATAAGGTAGGTTCTATGGCGTGAGGCAGTTTTGTTTCCCCGGATATGGCCTTCTGGGGACATGACTTTTTACATAAACCGCAACCCGTACATACCGAAGGATCGATGGTATACTTTATCAAGGCCTTACAAACCCCTGCAGGACACCTTTTTTCCTCTATGTGGGCCTTATATTCATCTAAAAAATAATTCACCGTGGTGAGCACAGGATTGGGGGCAGTCTGCCCCAGCCCACAGAGGGAGGCATCTTTTATGGTTTTAGCGAGCTCTTTAAGGGTATCTATATCCTCCAATCTACCGTTCCCGTTTGTGATATTCTCCAAGGTCTCCAACATCCTCTTCGTGCCCACTCTGCAGGGGACACACTTCCCACAGGATTCGTTCTGTGTAAATGTGAGAAAGTATCTCGCCAGATCCACCATACACGTGTTTTCGTCCATAATCACAAGGCCCCCTGAGCCCATGATGGCCCCTGCAGCGGTCAATGAATCATAGTCTATCGGGAGGTCTATCATGGATTCTGGGATACAGCCCCCTGAAGGCCCTCCTGTCTGGGCGGCCTTGAATCTTTTATTGTTCGGGATCCCCCCGCCTATGTCGAAGATGATCTGCTTCAAGGTTACCCCCATGGGAACCTCTACAAGACCTGTGTTATTGATCTTCCCTGCAAGGGCAAATATTTTTGTGCCCTTACTCTTCTCTGTCCCCAGTCCTGAAAACCATTCGGAGCCTTTAAGGATGATATTTGGGACATTGGCATAGGTCTCTACATTATTTATGTTTGTCGGTTTGCCCCAGAGGCCCGAGACCGCAGGAAAGGGGGGTCTCGGTCTCGGCATCCCCCTTCTTCCTTCGATGGATGCAATCAATGCCGTCTCTTCGCCACACACAAAGGCCCCGGCCCCTTCTTTTATCTTTATATGAAAACTAAAATCGGTGCCCAGTATCCTATCACCGAGAAGACCCAGGGCCATTGCATCGACCACCGCCTTTTTTATATGCACTACCGCAATGGGGTATTCGGCCCTCACATAGAGATACCCCTCCTGGGCACCTATGGCGTAGGCGGCAATTAGCATACCCTCTATTATAGAATGGGGGTCTCCTTCAAGGATGGCCCTGTCCATAAATGCCCCTGGATCACCTTCATCGGCATTGCAGATGATATATTTTGTCTCCCCTGGGGCATCCTTTGTGAATTGCCACTTCTTCCCTGTAGAAAAACCGGCACCACCACGACCTCTCAATCCCGATTCTGTTATCTCCTCGATCACTTCCTCAGGGCTCATAGAGGTGAGTACCTTTGCCAGGGCCATATATCCATCCCTTTCTATGTATTCATTAATGTTGGTCGGATCGATATATCCGCAATTTCGTAACACAACCTTCATCTGGTCTCTGTAAAAAGGTACATCCTTTTCATTCACGATTGGTCTGTCCGTTTCTATGTCTCGGTACAGACACTTTTCATAGGGCCTCCCCTCTTTCAGTGTTGTGTTTACTATGGCGTTTACGTCCTTTGGGGATACCTGCTGATAGAAGAAACCGAAGGGGTCTATTGCAACAACAGGGGCCTTTGCACAGAAACCATGACATCCTGTCTCTACAATAACCACCCTATCGATCAACCCTTCTTCCTCGATCGCTTTTTTAAACGCATCTCTAACCTCTGCAGCGCCAAAGGCTCTGCAGCCTGTCATACATATCCTTACCCTGACGATAGATGGGTCTTTTGATGAGATGAGGCTTTCCTTGAGCCTTTCTAAGTCACCTACAGAACTCAATCTCTCCATATCAATCCCCTTCCACAATTTCTTTCGCATAATATTTCTTTAGAACCTTTGTCGCAGAACCCGGAGTGAGCTTTCCGTAGTAGTCGTGATCTATCATTATTACCGGAGCAAGAAAACAGGTTCCCAGGCAAGCCACAGTTTCAAGGGAAAAGTTAAGGTCTTCTGTTGTTTCCCCCGGGTTTATTTCAAGGTTCTTTATTATGGCATCGAGGACTATCTTTGCCCCTTTTACGTGGCATGCGGTGCCCTGGCAGGACTTAATCGTATGTCTTCCCCTCCTCGTTAGATAGAACTGGGCATAGAAGGTCACAACACCGTAAATTTTGCTAAGAGGTATCCTCAATCCCTCACCAATCCTCACCAGGGCCTCTTCAGGGAGATAACCGAACTCCCCCTGTACCTCCTGGAGGATCGGTATCAGAGATGCCTCCTTTTTTTCGTGGCTGTCTATGATTCTGTCCACCTTCGATAGGT
>JAOAGQ010000030.1 GCA_026415675.1 Syntrophorhabdaceae bacterium | reverse complement strand
GGATTCGCCTCCCGTTTGATGGAGGAGATTAGGAACAAAAGGGGGCTTGCATATTCTGTTTACGGCTACTTCGATGCAGATAAACATACCGGTTCTTTTCAAATCGTGATGCAGACGAAAAACGAATCCGCTAAAAAAGCGATATCCATCTTAATAGAGGAAATGAACAGGATCAGGGAAACTTTCGTTACAGAGGTAGAACTCGAAAGGGCTAAGAGATATCTGATAGGGAGTTTTCCTTTAAGGCTTGATACCCAGGCGAAACTCGCGTCCTTTCTCCTCCGGATAGAATATCACGGCCTCGGGTTAGACTATCCCGAGAGGTATCCCGAACTGATTAAATCCGTAACGAGAGAGGATATATTAAGGGTGGCAAAAAAGTATATAAAACCAGAACAACTACTGATTGTTATGGTTGGAAACAAAAAGGAGGCGATGATCGATGGGGACGACAAAAAGTAAACGAATGATAAAAAAGAGCCATTTTTTATGTGTGATTTTTACCCTCTCCGTTCTTTTAACCCCAGGCATTCATGCCCTATATGGTGATGACTCGATAGATAGTAGACATATTGTAGAAAAATCGGCAATGACCATTGAAAATTTTATCAATGCCCCTGAAATGGAAGGCTTCAGGGGTCTTATAAAAAAGGCGAGAGGCGTTTTCATAGCCCCCCAGGTGTTAAAAGGAGCATTTATAATAGGTGCCTCAGGGGGAAGTGGTGTCCTTGTGGTAAAAGATGTATCGACAGGGAAATGGTCAGGGCCTGCATTCTATACTATAGGCTCTGCGAGCTTTGGCTTTCAAGCCGGGGGGCAGTCGTCCGAATTAGTCCTTCTTGTTATGACGGAGAGAGGAATATCGGCACTACTTAAAAATAGCGTGAAACTTGGGGCCGATATCGGTGTTGCCGCAGGACCTGTTGGTATGGGGGCGGCCCTCTCTACGGCAAACCTAAGCGTTGATATAATAAGTTTCGTCCGTTCAAAAGGGTTATACGGGGGCTTATCCTTAGATGGCGCATTCATTAAAGTGCGGGAAGATCTGAATGGGGCTTACTATAATAAATCGGATGCAACCCCCGAAGGGATTCTGATAAAAAAGAGATACGATAACCCCCATAGAGAGAGGCTCATTGAAGCAGTCGAAAAGGCTATAAAAAGACCTGAAGGATAGAGATAATTAGAAGCAAAAGAAAAACAACCTCCAGGTCTTTTTAAAAGGCTATTTTTTCTTTCCCTTCCCAGCAGGCTTCACATTAACAGCATCTTTTAAAATTTTTCCTGCTGTAAACTTTGGTGCTTTCTTTGCAGGTATCTTTATCTCTTTACCGGTCTGGGGGTTTCTCCCTTTCCTTGCCTTTTTATCAACGACGGAAAAAGTACCAAACCCAATTATTGAGACCTTTTCCCCTTTCTGAAGTGCGCCCTTGATCGTATCAACAAATGCATCAAATGCTTTACCTGCGAGACTTTTTGTAACATTCAACTCTTTTGCAACGGCCTCTACGATTTCTGACTTTGTCATCAAACCCTCCTTTATGGTTTAATATCAGGCACCTACAGATGCCTGCCCTGCAAATCCTTATAAAATAAGCATTATTTTTACATTATCCCACAACTTCATAAAAAATCAACATTTTTTTGATTTATTGATCTTGGATATAAAAAAAGGGGGCGAAAGGCGCCCCCTTTTTTGATCGGTATGTTGATTATATAACGCCCATACCTTTTAGTACGGAAAGCATAACGGCAGCGGCCATTACAGAACCCACCTGACCCCCTGCATTTGCTCCCATCGCATGCATCAAAAGATAATTCTTTTTGTTGTACTTCTGCCCTTCCTTCTGCACAACCCTGGCAGACATCGGAAAAGCAGAAATCCCTGCAGCGCCAATTAAAGGATTGATCTTACCCCCTGTTATATAATAGAGGATTTTGCCGAAGAGTACACCGCATACCGTATCGAGACAGATGGCAAGGAGACCGAGACATAAGATGATCAAGGTCTGGGGTTTAAAGAAGACAGGCCCACTCATGGTGGCACCTATCGATATCCCAAGGAGGAGGGTTACTATGTTCGATATCTCATTTTCTGCGGCCTTTGTCAGCCTGCTGACCACCCCTGATTCTTTCATGAGATTACCGAGCATAATCGTGGCGAGGAGGGGAAGTCCTTTGGGGGCAATAAGACCACCTACAATCGTAATCACAATAGGAAACAGAAGTGCCGTAGTCTTTGAGACCGTTTTTTTGTGGGTCTTCATGATGGTTTCCCTCTCCTTCTTCGTGGTGAGGATCTTCATTATAGGGGGTTGCAACATGGGCACCAAAGACATATACGAATATGCAGCAACCGAACATGCCCCCAAGAGATGTGGTGCATACTGGGATGCTACATAAATTACGGTGGGCCCATCACAGGCACCTATTATTCCTATCGTTACTGCATCTTTATAAGGGAACCCTATGGCGAGGGCGAGAAGTAAAGTTAAAAAGATACCAAACTGGCCTGCGGCACCGAGAAGAAAAGTGTATGGGTTTTCAAGGACAGGCCTGAAATCTGTCATAGCCCCTATCCCAACGAATATCAACAGGGGGAAGAGTTCGGTCATAATACCCATATCGTATATAACCCTTAAAAAACCATCTTTTTCCATTAGATCAGCAAGGGGGATATTTACAATGATACAACCGAAACCGATCGGAACAAGCAAAAGGGGTTCAAAATCCTTCTTGATGCCCAGATAGAGGAGTATACCCCCTATCAACATCATAATAGGGTTTGACCAGTGAAGATTCAAGGTTCCTGCGATGAGTCCGGAAAGTCCATTAATAATAGCATCTAACATGATATACCCCCTATTCCTCTTCCTGCTTATATGGGAAAATCTTTTTCAACAATGACATGATAATACTGAAAAGGGCCAGTGTTGCTATTGTGCCTCCCATACCTGCAACAAGCATGGTGATACCGAAAGTCCACTTATCCATAACAGTTAAACCTCCTATAATGTTAATGTTATTATTTTCACTATTCATATAACTTACCCATGCCATTGTCAAGAGAATATTTTCACAATTTTTCATTTATTCTGCCATTGACAAAAGAAGAAAAGAGGGTATACAATCATGAAATCCAACGGCCATTATAAACGTTTAAAAGTCCACTATTTATGGATAAATAGATAAGACTATGGAAAGAAGGATCACAAGAAAAATAGTTATCGGCAATGTTGCAGTAGGGGGTGGAAGCCCCATCGTTGTTCAATCTATGCTTAAAACAGACCCATACAACATAAAGGAAACGATTGACCAGGCTAAGGAGTTGAAAAGGGCAGGCTGTGAGTTGATAAGGATCGCCTTACCCCAGGAGGATACGTGTAAAATTATACCTATATTGAGGAAAGAGGTGGATGTGCCTATAATAGGGGATATCCACTTCAATCATAAAATTGCCCTCAAGGCGATGGATATGGGTATCGATGCTATCAGGATAAACCCCGGCACTATAAACAATCTAAGGAAAGTAAGGGAGGTTGTGAATTTAGCAAAAGAGACGTCAACCCCCATAAGGATAGGTATAAATATCGGCTCTCTGGAGAAAAAGATATTGAAAAGGTATATAAAGCCCAATGCGGATGCCATGGTCGAGTCTGCGATATACTATACTAAATATTTTGAGGATCTGGGCTGGCAGGAGATAAAGGTCTCCCTCAAGGCCTCTGATATATTGCAGACAGTGGAGGCATACAGAAAATTTTCAGAAAAATCAGACTATCCCCTCCACGTTGGTATCACCGAGGCAGGACCGGTATTTTCTGGAGTAATAAAGTCGGCAATCGGCATAGGTATTCTGTTATACGATGGTATCGGGGATACTTTACGGGTATCGTTGACAGGGAATCCTGTCCTTGAGGTTTTAGCGGCATACCATATCTTAAGGGGTTTAAACCTGAGAAAGAGAGGCATCAATATCATATCGTGTCCTACCTGCGGAAGGTGCACGACAAAACTTGTAGATATTGTGAACGCCTTTGAGAAAGAGATGGATTACTTCACCGATAGTATAAATGTGGCAATAATGGGTTGTGAGGTAAACGGACCGGGAGAGGCAAAGGAGGCTGATATTGGGATCGCTTTCGGGGCCGGAAAGGCGGTACTCTTCTCGAAAGGGCGGGTGGTAAAGACAGGTATCCCAAAGGAACTGGCCCTTGATGTCCTCAAGGAAGAGATACACAACCTTACTTCTTGAGCCTTAGACTCTTATGAAGAAAATCGTTATAGGAACAGCAGGCCATATAGACCACGGAAAGACAACCCTTATAAAGGCATTAACAGGTATAGATTGTGATAGGTTAAAAGAGGAGAAGGACAGGGGTATCACCACCGAACTTGGTTTTGCCCATTACAGGTTTGGGGATGAACTGGAGGTAGGTATCGTTGATGTCCCCGGTCATGAAAAGTTTGTCCGCCATATGGTTGCCGGCGCTTGGGGCATCGATATGGTGCTCCTCGTTGTAGCTGCCGATGAAGGGGTTATGCCCCAGACAAAAGAACATGTGGACATATGCGAACTTCTGGGTCTTTCAAGAGGTATCGTGGTAATCACAAAAAAGGATCTCGTTGATGAAGAGATGCTGGAACTCGTCAGAGAAGATATAAAGGATCTTTTAAAAGGAAGGACCCTCGATGGTTCTGTTTTAATCCCTGTATCATCTACAACAGGGGAAAACCTAGAGCTATTGAAAGAGACGATAATGAAGATGGCCTCAGAGATTAACGAGAGATCCAAAGAGGGGATCTTCAGACTACCCGTTGACAGGGTATTCACTATAAAAGGCATGGGCACGATTGTAACGGGGACCTGCATCTCAGGATCCATCAACCTCGGAGAGGAGATAGAGGTTTACCCTGTAGGTAAAAAAGCTAAGATAAGAAATATACAGGCCTATCACGAAGACAGGGAAAGGGCGGTGGCAGGTGAGAGGGTAGCGTTAAACCTCCAGGGTATAGACAAAAACGAGATCGATAGAGGGGTAATAATAGGACGGCCAAAGACCCTAACAACCACAAACAGAATCGATGTAACCCTAAAATACCTGAACCTTCCCTTAAAACCTATAAAAACGGATTCAACCCTCAGGTTCCATATAGCCACCACCCAGGAGGAGGCCCGACTTGTTATTCTGAATAAGGATACCATAGAACCTGGGGAAGAACTCTTTGCCCAGTTTGTTTTTCAAAACCCGATCGTTGCCCTTCCCGGGGATAGATTTATTTTGAGAGGGCCATACTCGATTCAAACCATAGGGGGAGGAACGATCCTTGATGTGATCCCCAGAAAACATAAAAGAAGGGAAACTGGTCTTAATGTAACGTACAACCTCCTCCTCAAAGGGTCATACGAGGACAAGGGGGAATACCACATCAGGAAATGGGCATACAAAGGCATTGAGAGGCACATGCTCCCCTTACACATGGGTATGGATGCCTCTTTTACAGAGCACATAATAGATGCACTCCTTAAGAAAAACAGGATAAAGTCCATCGTTAAAAATTTAGTCCATATAGATTTTTTTAGCGATTATAAAAGGCTCGTAAAAGAGATTCTCGAAGATTTTCACAAAAAATACCCCCTTAAACTCGGTATTTCAAAGGAAGAACTGAGAACGAGGTTACCCTCTGTTGACATACAGATTTTCCAGGCCGCGATAGAGGAATGTACAGAAGAAGGCTCTATCGAGATAGAGAAAGATAAAGTGCGCCTTAAAGGAAGATCAGAAGAAATAGAGAAAGAGAGCGAAACCCTCGGGATGAAGATTCTGGATATTTTAAAAAATAACGGTCTGACCCCGCCTTCTTTGAAGGATATCGCTTCGATGATAGGTATCGGTGAGGATAGATTAAAAGATATGATGGAAAGACTTATTTACACAGGAAAAGTCGTAAAGGTAAAAGGAGATCTGTATTACAGCAAGGAGACGATAGATTGGGTGAAGGAAAAGATTATAGAATATTTAAAAGAAAAGAAAGAGATGGCCCCCACAGATCTGAAATCGGTGTTTGACATATCGAGGAAGTATCTGATACCCATCCTTGAGTATCTCGATGATGCAAAAATCACGATCAGGGTCGGGGATAAAAGGATTCTAAGGGGTTAGCCCTATCTTATGGAAACCACCTTTTCAGAAATCCATCCCTCCCGATTACCGTAAAGATAGACCCTGTACCATCCCTCCCCCTTCACATCAACCTTTCTATCCATAACCTGAATCGTCTCGTTTTCGAATATCAACCCTATTCTCGGGGCGTTTATGTCCGGGGCGTTCCTTATATTGGCAGCACTTTTATTTACAACGGCCATCCTCCTGGGAATTTTTGTTTCTGTCTGGATAGGAGGGGGGCTCCCTTCTTCTTTTTTTGTCTCTTCTTTCGTTGTATCCCTTACGGTTTTTGCCTCAACCACTTCTTGTGTCTTTTTAATATGTTCATCCTTTAAGCCTTGGGGAGCCTCTCTTTTTCCCATAGAGGCAAAGAAATACCCCGCAATTGCGCCTATTACAAGAAATAACATAAACGCAAGAACTATGATAAATGACTTTGTCTGCGTGGTTAAGAGACCCTCATCCCTTGTAGCTCCTTTTGAGGTGAGTATATCATTAATCTTTATCTCCTTTTTTCCCGTACTACCTCTCCCCCTCTCTATCTCTTCGTAACTCTCCACGGATAGGCCCTTGTTTCTCTTCTCCTCCTCCCTCATGTACTGGATGGTATCGCCTTTACCCATCATTGCGTTTATCGCCTTTGAGACCTCTTTATACGTGACCTTCCCTGCCTTGTTCGTATAGCCTATCAAAAGAGCAAGGTCAGACATCGCAATTATTGTCCTCGGCGAACCCCTCGAATATCTGTGGATGATTTCAAAGGCATCTTCGGTGAATATATCTCTATTCCCTTCAAGGCCTGCCTTCATAAGCCTATGCTTTATGAGTTCTTTTGTCTCATGAAACCTAAGGGGCACAAAATAGTATCTTATAGGGAGTCTCTGCCAGAATTCAGGCATACTTTTCAGTTTATCCCATAGGGGTCTCTGTCCTGAAAGGATAAAGGTATGGAGGTATTCGTTTTCATGGGTTAAATTGATGAGAACCCTTAGTTCTTGCAGTATTTCGGGGGTTTCACAGAGCATCTGTCCTTCATCTATCACAATGATACTATTACCTTTATTCTTTTTTACCTCTATCAAAGCCTCTTTAAGAAGGAGGAGGTTCTTCAATTTGTCATCATCGGGTTCCGTTCCTGTGAAAGACCTTGTGATCTGGGCAATCATCTGGGGGACCGTCAGGGTAGGATGGTCAATAAAGGCGAATTTAAAGGCCTCCCCGTATTGATCCTTCATATCGTCTATGAGTTTAAAAATGGTCGTTGTCTTTCCCAGGCCTGCATCCTCCGATACTATAAGCACACCCCCTTTTCCTGTCTTTATGGCGTATTTCAATCTCTCGAGGCACTCATAGTACTGCCCGGCCATGTGCATCATCCTGCTATCAGGGGCAAGAAGAAAAGGGTGGCGTATAAGCCCCCAGTATTCTAAATAATCCTCTTTTACGGTTTGCATGTCCTGCATGGTGTGTACCCTATTTTTATTGCGTCCATACGACTTCTGAATATAATTCTATTCTTTTCAGAGACCTTCTCTGCGAGTTTGCAGGAAGGTCTGTGTATGATGTATGTTCTTTTATTGCCTATGTATGTAGATTCCGTTTCCTTTTTCTTTTCCTGCCAAAGCCCCCTTTCTTCCTCCATGGCCTTTTTCTGGTAATTTAAAAGAAGGTCTTTATACTTTACATTCGGGGGTTTGATCATCGCCTTTGCATACCCAAGCCGAACGAGCTCTCCGTTTACAAAAAGATTTTTCACATAGACATACGCCAAGAGCCTTCCATGTTGATCCCTCTTCTCGATATCGAACTCAAGTCTTACGTTCTTCATGAAGACCAACTTCTTGTTGTACCTCATAGCCTCTCTCGCAAAAAATTCAGGCCCTTTGTCTTTTGTTGCCATCTCGGGGGCATCGATACCGATGTATCTCACGATCTCGTTGTTGTCGAGCTGTATCGTGTCACCGTCGATCACCTTTTTCACTATGTATTCTTTTTCTTTGGCGAAAAGATGGGGAGAAATCAATAAAAGAAAGAGAATAATAAGGGTTGATACCTTTTTCATAGATAGAGATTTTACTCTATTTTTATGCTTATGGGAAAGCAAAACGTTACAGGTTCTTTATATAAAAAAGGGCGGAAAAATCCGCCCTTCTGCTTTGTTTCCATGACCAATCCAGAATCTTTATTTGTTATAATCGTACCATCCTGCCCCTGTCTTCCTTCCCAGCCTTCCTGCCTTAACGAGATTTTTAAGTTCAAGGGATGACTGCCATTTCAATTCCTGGGGCAACTCTTTTCTTAAATACTCATTGACATGGAGGTTAATGTCAAGACCGGTTAGATCCATAAGCTCAAAGGGACCCATCGGGTAGTTAAGCCCGAGTTTAGCCGCCTTATCGATATCCTCTTTTGTTGCAACTCCCTGCTCGAGGAGTTTCATAGCCTCTATAAAATGGGGGATCATGAGCCTATTTACGATGAATGCAGGTACATCCACCTTGACCTCAACATATTCTTTCCCGAATTTCTTGGTCAGATCCTTTGTGATCTCCACCGTTTCATCGCTTGTGTTGTATCCCCTCACTATTTCTACAAGCCTCATAAGCGGTACAGGGTTAAAAAAGTGCATACCCACGACCTTGTCCTGTCTCTTTGTGGCGGTGGCGATCTCCGTTATCGACATGGAAGAGGTGTTCGTTGCAAGGATCACCTCTTTCCTTGTAAGTTCATCGAGTTCTGCGAACACCTTCTTTTTTACATCCATTACCTCTACGACAACCTCTATAACAAAATCCACGTCCTTTAGGTCTTCCATCTTGGTTGTGCCTTTGATTTTGCTTAAGACACCCTTCTTCTGTTCTTCCGTCATCTTGCCTTTTTCAACGGATTTTGTGAGGAACTTATCTATATTTTTTATACCACCCTCTACAAACCTGTCCTCGATATCCCTCAAAACCACATCATATCCTGCCTGAGCGGCGACCTGAGCGATACCATTTCCCATAACACCGGCACCCAATACTCCTATCGTCTTTATCTCCATAACTCTCCTCCTGTTTTGATAATAATTAAAAAATTCACATTTTTTATATCTAACTATTTAATCGGCCTTTATGTCAATAATTTTATGCTTTTCTTTATAGCGAGAAGCGATGTGGGAAACCCTCGCCTTAAGGCTCATTAGATATGCCATCTCAAGTTGTTTAGGTGCAGGGTTGGGGTCGTATTCTTTTGATTTTATTATCGTAACCACATCATCTTCAGAAACACCTGAAGCGATCAATTCTTCTACATTCTTTTTAAACGTCTCCGCAGCCTCAAAGGAGAGTTTAAAATGCTCCTTTACACTCTCATCTGTAAAAACAAAATGGTGTCCCTGACAGAGTACAGCGACATCAAGTTCGGCAAGTCTTTTTAATGAACGAATATACAAATCAAAATCGACGATAAACTCCGCCACCATTTTTCCTGACCGGCCCATACAGCCTGCGGCTTCCGTTGCAAAGAGTATCTTTTTTTCGGGGATATAGTAGCTTAACATATCCCTTGTATGCCCTGGCGTATTAAGTACCTCTACAGAAAGCCCCTCTTCTATGCTCACCCTATCATTATCTTCAAGGATGACATCTATAACAAATGGTTTAAAACCGTCCGTCAGAAGCACATCCTTTTCGATACCTGGGATGTTTTCGATCAAAGGGACTATCCTTCTTGAAAATTCATCTATCAATCTCTGGGCGTTTGGCCTTTCTATTATCTCCGCTGCCCTCTTCGATGCGGCGATTTTAAGTCCAGGAAAAACATTTTTCAGATACGATACGGCCCCGCAGTGATCCCAGTGGACGTGGGTTAAAAAAAGTATGGGAGGCTTCTTGTCTTTTATAATATTTTTTATATCCCGCTCATAGTATCTTCCCATGCAATAAAACCCTGCCTCAAAGAGTACCGGAGTTTCCGAACCCAAAAGATAAACAGGGGACCAGGGTATACCGGTTACGTATAGATTGTCGACAATATGTCCTTTCTCCTGAAAGATCATCCTTTCCCTCGATACACGATTATCATTAATAACGTCGACACATTCCACAAGTCAACTATATTTTGTGTTTGGTAAACACCTATGTTTTTTCAAAAATTAAACTTGACATGCCAAAAATGCTTTGATAATATTAGGCAATATAAGTTTGTTAATAGTTTCACATTCTTTTCGAAAGGAGAATTAAAATGGATTTTAAGTTTTCTGATGAACTCGAATCAATGCGTAAAATGGCTTATGATTTCGCAGTAAAACATATCAAGCCGACTATGGAAGAAGATGAAAAAGAGCATAAGTTCCGTCCTGAGATTCTGAAGAAGATGGGAGATCAGGGTATGTTCGCCTGTATAGCCCCGGAAAAATACGGCGGATTGGCCTTAGAAGAGGGTCACATGGCGGCAACATTGATGGCTATTGAGGTGGCAAGGATCAGCCCTTCCTGGGGTCTTCCCTTCAACCTTCAGATGAACGGTCCCCAGAACGTGCTTTTGAAATTCGGAAGTGAGGAATTAAAGGAAAGGTATCTCCCAGGACTCATCGCCGGTACCAGTGGTGGATGTTTCGCTATTACAGAGCCGAACTCAGGTTCCGATGTTGCGAGCATGAGAACAACGGCAACAGAGGTAGACGATGGATTTATCTTAAATGGAACTAAAACATGGATTTCAGGTGTCCCTTACTGTGACTGTGGGGTTGTTTATGCGATGACGGACAAGGCGGCAAAACACAAAGGTATGTCTGCCTTCTTCGTTGACTTTCATACCCCGGGGATCACCCAGAGGGCGATCACAACGAAACTCGGCCTATACTGTGCACCAACA
>JAOAGQ010000007.1 GCA_026415675.1 Syntrophorhabdaceae bacterium | reverse complement strand
TTTCTTTAAAAACCCCTATATCTCTCTCCATGTGACGGCGGACATCTTCTTCCTTAATATCTTTTTCACAATCTCCATGGAGATAAAGACGATTATCCCAAATACAAAGATCAGGGCAAGCATCGAAAACGGGGGCATCGTTATACCGAAGGCATCTCTTACTACAGGGAAATGGATAAGGACGCTTATAAGGATAAGTTCCCATGCAATAGCCAGTAACAGCCACTTATGGGGAGGCGCCTCAAATATGCTATATCTCATGGAGCGGAAGTTAAGGGCTATTATCATCTCAAGGCCTATAAAAAGAAAGAACATCTCTGTCCTTGCATACGTTATGTCTTTTAGATCATGGAAAAACAGATAGTAGAAGAATGGTATCTCTATAAAGAGGGCAAGGAGTATGAAACTCTTCACATCCCAGGTGAATACCCCTTCTTTAGGGTCTCGCGGGGGCCTCTTCATTATGTCCGGGTCAGGGGGTGCCACACCAAGGGCAAGGGCAGGGAGTCCATCTGTTGCAAGGTTGATGTAGAGTATAGCCGCTGGCATCAATGGGAGGTACTCTGGACCGAGTATCATAACGACGCCTCCTATGACCGCCACTTCCGTTATATTGCATCTCAGTAGATAGGTGAGGTATTTCTTTATATTGTCATAAATCCACCTACCGAGCTCAATCGCTTTTACGATGGTAGCGAAGTTATCGTCCGTCAATACCATATCCGCCGCCTCTTTGGTTACCTCTGTTCCTGCAATACCCATAGCCACACCGATATCGGCATGTTTTAGAGCAGGTGCATCGTTTACACCGTCCCCTGTCATCGCAACGACCTCACCCCTGTTTTTCCATGCCTTGACTATCTTCAGTTTGTCCGAAGGAGATACCCTTGCGTATACGGTCACCTTGTCCACGATCTTTTCAAATTCCTCATCGGGCATTCTCTCCAGTTCTTCTCCGGTCAAGAATATATCCCCTTCCTTCGCTATGCCCATCTCCTTTGCGATTGCCACAGCGGTCAGTTTATGGTCCCCTGTTATCATGATGGGTTTTATACCAACGCTCTTACATACCTTTATTGCCTCCACCGCCTCCTCCCTTGGAGGATCCATCATCCCATATAGACCGAGAAAGACCATACTGTGCTCTGTGGATTCTTCTGAACATTCGCATGTTTCAACAACCTCTCTGTACGCAACCCCGAGTACCCTCAGTGCGTCATTTGCCATTTCCTCATTTACCTTTAGAATTTCCTCTCTATCCTTGTCCGTTAAAGGTTTGATCACCCCATCTTTTAATATATGGGTACATCTGTCGAGTACCGTCTCCGGGGCACCCTTCATAAAGGCGAGTCTTTCCTTTTTTTCCATCTCATTGATCGTCGTCATCCTCTTTCTTTCAGAACTGAAAGGGAGTTCTTCAACCCTTGGATTTTTTATCTTCATATCATGGATATTTATCCCGGCTTTATACGCAACAACAAGGAGTGCGGCCTCTGTAGGATCCCCTTTTATAGACCATTTTCCCTCTGCCATATATAAATCTGAGTCGTTACAGAGGACTCCACCTTTGAGAAAGAGTTTGAAGCCTTCGTCCTTTTTTAAATCAAGACCTTCTGGACCTTTTAATTCTCCCTTTGGTTCATAACCTGAACCTGAAACCTCTATCTTTTTTCCGTTGAAAAACAGTCTTCTTACCGTCATCTCCCCTTTCGTCAGCGTTCCTGTCTTGTCGGAACATATAACGGTTGTACATCCAAGGGTTTCAACGGCAGGCATTTTTCTTACAAGGGCATTATTCTTGGCCATCTGCCTCATACCGATCGCAAGGGCCCCTGTTACTATCGCCGCAAGGGCTTCCGGTACAGCGGCAACTGCAAGGGCAACGGCAAACATGATAATGGTGACTATAAACGGAAAATCAACCCTGCCTCCGGAAAAAATCTCTCTGACTATACTCACAACCGCAACCAACACGCATATAGCAAGGGAAATGATCCCAAGCCATTTGCCTATTTCTTCGGTTCTCTTTTCAAGAGGTGTCTTCTCGGATTTTACGGACATCATCTCGCTGGCAATATTTCCAAATTCCGTGTTCATCCCTGTGGATGTAACGATTGCCTTTCCCCTTCCATAAAGTACCGTGGTTCCGGCAAAGATCATATTTTTTCTATCTGCCACAAGGGTTTTCTCGGGCAGCGGCTCCGATGTCTTTGAGACAGGCATCGATTCCCCGGTGAGAGGTGCTTCGTCACATCTCATTGCATGAGCTTCTACAATTCTTCCATCTGCAGGAATTTTATCCCCCGCTTCGAGGAGAAGTATATCCCCGGGGACTATCTCCTTCGATACGACCTCGACCTCTTTTCCATCCCTTAAAATCGTTATTGTAGGAGAGAGCATGCTCTTTAGTGCTTCAAGGGCACGCTCCGCCCTGTATTCCTGGATAAAACCGAGGACCGCACAGAAAAAGACGATTATAAGAATGAAAATAGCATCAACGGGTTCCCCTACGGCAAAAGAGAGTATGGTAGCGATGATAAGTATGATCGTTAAGAGATTTTTGAATTGACTCAAGAAAAGCGCAAGGGGTGATAACTT
>JAOAGQ010000047.1 GCA_026415675.1 Syntrophorhabdaceae bacterium | reverse complement strand
ACTTTCTAATCCTGCATAGCAGTGCCGAATGGGGCCAACTCCCTATCTCGGGGCTTACAAACTCCTGTCCATCGGGACATAGGATATTTACATTCGATTCAAATACACCGAATAAATCCGGTTCTGCCCCATTTCTTTCGGGAAACCACCATCCATGCTCTGCATCTGCCATATCCGGATGGATTGCGTCAGAGACATTTAATCTCATGCGGACCCTACCTGTTGGGCCTTCAACCCATACCCATTCCCCTTGCTTTAAATCGAGTCTGTCTGCGGTTTCAGGATGTATGGTGACCACAGGGTCCGGTCTTAACTTCCTTGCCTTTTCAATCTGCCTCTGCTCTGAATGGTACATGGGCATGAATCTGCTTCCTGTTATAAGGATGAGGGGAAACTCTTCGGCAACCTTCATTTCACTTACAGGGCTATACACCATCTCTCTATAGACAGGCAGAGGTTCATATCCGAATTCTTCAAAAATGCTTGAACGGAGTTCCACCTTCCCTGAAGGTGTTCCAAAGCCGTATTTTTTATAACGTTCAAACTCGGGCTTTCCGAAAAGACCGTTCATTTCAATGAGTTTATTGAATGTCAACCCTACAGGTTGAAGCCTATAATCCCATACCTCATCCACCGTCTCCCAGGGCCAGTAATCCTTCTGACCGAGCCTGATCCCAAGACCTCTCCAAAAATCGTATGTATTCCTCCTCTCAAAAAGGGGTTCAATACCCCTCGGACAGGCAACACAGAAACTACCTGTAAGCCAAAGTTCAGTCGTCTCAACGGTTGAGCATATGGGGAATACATAATCGGCAAGGGCTGCGGAAGGTGTCATGTAAAACTCCCCGACCACATAAAGGTCTAAACTTTTCAATGCGTTATACGTATGGTAGACATTGGGTAGGGAAAGCATAGGGTTACTCGCAACGGATATCGCTGCCCTTACGGGATAGGGTTTACCTGTGATCATCGCATCGAAGACGCTTCTTATATGGGCTACACACATCATATCGGCATTTGGGGGATGGATGTATCCCTTTGGAAGACGCCTGTTTGCCTTTTCATTTCTCGACCATCCGGGAAAACCAAAAAAAGGGTACAGGTCTGCCCCGAGTTGCTTTGCCCTCTGGGCATCCGGGATCGCATCGTTTAACTGCATTTCCGTATCACCTATGATCATACCGATAGGCTCATACATGCCAAGGGTTTCACCCCCTGGTACATCTATATTTCCCGTCAAGGCCTTTAAACAACATCGGGCCCTCGCCGCCTGGGTTGCATTTATCCCCTGTTTGTCGATCCCAAAGCCCCACGAAATTGTTGCAGGTTTTGTTTTTGCATAGAGACGGGCGGAATTGACTATCTCATCCTTTTTAAGCCATGTGATCTCGGAAACCCTCTCGGGACTATATGGCTCTGCCGCAGCCTTCAAGTCTTCAAAGCCTACCGTCCAGTTTTCCACAAATTCCCTGTCGTATAGCCCTTCGTTGATAATAATCCTTATCCATCCGAGCATGAGGGCTACATCGGTACCAGGTCTGATCTGAAGCCACATATCGGCGATTTCTACCTCATCGATGCGTCTCGGATCAATAACGATGAGTTTAGCCCCATCGTTTTTTGCCTTCTTTATCATCTGATAAAGCCCGATAGGGTCAGACTTTGATGGCCCGTGTCCCCAGAGGACGATACACTTAGTGCGCATCACATCCCCAAAGGTAAACCCCCCGAATGTCGCATACTCCACCGCCTGACTCGGACACATACAGATGTTGTTTGCACCGCAAACATTTGGTGAACCGAAGAGGTTAAAAAATCTCCTCTCATCCCAGTGGTATGTCCTCTTTGTGCCGTGTGTGAAGGCAAGGGTCTCCGCCCCATATCTCTCTTTCAAATCTGAAAGTTTCTCCGCCACTTCATCGAGGGCCTTATCCCATGAGATCCTCTCCCACTGACCGGAACCCCTCTCCCCTTTTCTTCTCATAGGAAAATTGATCCTTCCTGGGTGATGGACATGGTCTGCAATTAATGCTCCCCTCTGACATATCCTTCCTCTGGTGATGGGGTGTTCGGGATCTCCTTTAACGCTTTCGATTTTTCCTCCTTCTATCTCAAGGAGTAGACCACATCGGGGATGACACAAACCGCAGTATGAACGCCTTACCTCTTTCATAGCCCTTCCCTCCTTTTTTCTTAAATCCATTTTACCAGTAGAATTGCCCATATGCAATCGGTTTTCGTCTTTAAAAAAACCTTTTTATACTCCCCGATTCATGATAATTTAATGTGCATACAAAAAAAGGAGGGACTTAAGATGACGGAATTTGAGAGATGGTACAAGGAGAAACAGATAGAAAGGACGATAAAAGCACTAAAAAAGAACAACTTTGATGCAATATACGCCCCTACGGCAAAGGAAGCGGTGGATGCGATCTTCGCTATGATAGAAGAAGGTTCGAGGATCGGGGTCGGAGGTTCGGTGACATTAAGACAGCTTGGTTTTTTTGAAGAGATAAAGAAAAGATCTCTCACTATCATAAACCCTCCTGATTTGCCCCCCGAAGAGGCTTTGAGGGCAAGGAAAGAGGCCCTGCTCTCCGATGTGTTTGTATGTAGCACAAATGCGATTACAGAGGATGGGATGCTGTATAACATAGATGGAACTGGAAACAGGGTGGGCGCCATGGCCTTTGGTCCGAAAAAGGTGATTATTGTATGCGGGATCAACAAGATCGTGAAAGACTTGGACGATGCTCAAAAAAAGGTGAAGGAAGAGATAGCGCCCATGAACGCAAAGAGGCTTGAGACGAAAACGCCATGTGTGGAGACAGGGGAATGTGCCGATTGTTCATCTCCCCAGAGGATATGCAACATATATACGGTAATGGTCAAAAAACCCTCACGGACCGATATGAAAGTAATCATCGTTGGGGAACATCTCGGTCTTGGTTAGATTTGATGGTTAATATGGAGAAAAGCTACAAAAAAATTGAAGAAATCACAGAATCACTATCGAAATACCTCCAGGGAAAGGATAGACCCTTACGCCTTGCTTTAATCTGCTTTTTCTCAAGGGGGCATCTTTTAATAGAGGATCTCCCGGGGACCGGTAAGACAACCCTCGCAATAGGCATTGCAAAGACCTTAGGGTTAACATTCGGCAGGGTTCAATGTACGAGCGATTTACTCCCCACGGATATTACAGGTCTCTCCATATACAACAAGACATCAGGGGAGTTTGAATTTCACCCCGGCCCTATCTTTAATAACATTGTGCTCTGCGACGAGATCAATAGGGCGACCCCAAAAACTCAGAGTGCCCTCCTTGAGGCCATGGGGGAAAAGCAGGTCACTATCGAAGGAAAGACCTACAAGCTCCCGAGACTCTTCTTTGTAATTGCAACACAAAATCCTGTGGAACAGTTTGGCACTTTCCCTTTACCGGAATCCCAGCTCGACAGATTCATGATGAAGATAAGTATCGGTTATCCCTCTCACGACGCAGAGAAGGAGATATTAAAGGTGGGCAGTAAAAGGGAGGAGCTTTATTCCATAGAACCTGTCATGGACCACGAAGAGGCAATCGCAATCCAGAAAGACATAGAGAAGAACATCTATGTCTCCGATAAAATACTCAATTATATACTCGCCATCATAGAGGCGACAAGGGCCAATGGTTTTCTCACCGCAGGCCTATCTACAAGGGGCGCCCTCACCATCGTCAGTACGGCAAAGACCAATGCCTACTTCAATGGACGAAACTTTGTGATACCTGAAGACATCAAAGAACTGTTTGAGTATGTGATACCTCATAGGGTAATATTCAAGGAAGAGTATGAATCCTTAGATAGAAAGGAGGTTATAAGATCTTTGATAGAAAAGATACCTACCCCGGCGTGATAAAGATCACAAAGGCCGGTTTTCTCTATATAGGTCTTACCATCTTCCTCGGTGTATCTGCCGTTAATACCGGCAATAACCTCATGTATCTCATAGTTGCTGCCCTGTTGAGCTTTATGGGCATATCCGGTTTTTTCGGTAAAAATAACCTGTCAAAAATCTCAATCGATATCGAATTCCCAGGGGAAATCTACGCAAACGCCCCGTCATTGATTAAAGTGACACTAAAAAATGAAAAAAAACTCCTCCCTGCCTTTCTCATAAATCTACACATCGGAGAAAAGAAGATACTCTTTCCTTATGTTGAGACAAAAGGGGGATTAACCCAATATATAACAACCCTCTGGAAAAAAAGGGGAGAATATAAGATAGAGGACATCTATATAAGTTCTGTTTTTCCCTTTAATTTTTTTACGAGATTTAAAAAGGTAAAAAAGGGTTTTACGGTGGTCGTCTTTCCCCAATTGATCAAATCCGATGTATTTACCATCCAAAGAAGGGAAAGAAGGACGAAGGGGGAACAAGCGGATAACAGAATAGGGTTCGATTCGGATATCGTCTCCATCCGGGAATACACGATCGGCGACCCCATAAAGTATATAAACTGGAAGGCTACAGCAAAGACAGGAAAATTAAAGACGAAGGAGTTCTCATCCCTTATGGATAAGCCCCGTATAATCGATTTCGATAGCATATCGATTAAGGATGTAGAGACAAAGATATCCTGCATCGCCTATACAATTCTACAGTGTATAAAGAAAAATTTACCCGTAGGACTTAAACTAAAGGATCGCTTTTATGAACCGGATTGTTCCCAGAAACACAAAATAAACATGATGAGAGAGTTGGCCTTATACAATAACGTTGAACGATAGGGCTTGGATGAAAAAATCGATACCATAAGATTATACCCATGATTAGAGTTAACCTGCCCTCTTCTATAAATATCGAACAAGGGGTAAAGGCTATAACATATACGGTGAGTCTGATAGGTTTCTCATCGATTTCCGGTGAGATAGGCCTCTCCTACTCCCTCTCTTTTTTATGCCTGTTTCTTTTATCCCTTTTTTTCGAGTATAAAAGGAGGTTCTATCTTCCCCGATGGGTCTTGAACGGGCTATCTCTTTCCGTCATTGGATTTACGGTATACAGACTCGAGCTATCGGAACTTGTGGTACAGATCATAGAAACCCTCCTCATTCTGCTGGGGATTAAACTCCTCGAAGAAAAAAAGTTCAGGGATTACATGCAGATATATGCTATTAATCTATTACTCCTAACCGGCCTGGGCCTCCTTTCCCTTGACATCATCTTCTCCGTGTATCTCCTCGTTCTTGTGACACTACTAACCGTTGCCACAGTCTTACTCACATACTACTCTGAGAGTCCGGAGCTTGTGATCAAAAGGGACATCGCCTTAAAAATCATTTTAAAGTCGATGTACATCCCGATGCTTGCCATACCTTTGACCGTTTTAATGTTTGTGATACTACCCAGGACACAATACCCCATCTTCAGTTTTTTAAACAGGGCAGAGAAGGCAAAGATAGGCTTTACAGATAATGTTAGACTCGGTGGTGTTTCGGGGATACAGGAGGATTCGAGCGCGATTTTAAGAGTCAATATGGATAGAATAGACCCGGAACATCTCTACTGGAGGGGGGTTGCCCTTGACCATTTCGATGGCATCTCCTGGAAAAGTGGTACTAAAGAACCGATTTCAACGACAAAACCCATCCCTGTGAAAGGGATAAGGGTACACCAGACAATATATCTTGAACCGTACGAAAACATTTATCTTTTTGCCCTCGATAAGCCAATCTATGTCTCCTTAAACCGAGCGAGGAGATACACAAATCTTACTTTCACCTCCTTCGGTTTCATCGAGAAAAGGATAAGATATGAGGCCATCTCGATCCTTTCAGATACGATAATGGAAGAGAGAATCGACGAGGAGAGATACCTCAAGTTGCCTGAAGGCCTATCCCCGAAGATAAAAGACCTCGTCGGACAACTCATAAAGGGTAAGGGTATAGAAGAAGGGATCCATGCTATAATAGGTTTTTTAAATAGTGGGAGTTACAGGTACTCCCTCGAAAACCTCCCTATTACAAAGACACCCATCGAGGACTTCCTCTTCAAATTCAAGTACGGAAACTGTGAATATTTTGCCTCTGCCTGTGCCATCATGTTGAGGGTAGCGGGCATACCAACCCGTCTAATCGGCGGCTATAAAGGAGGATACTATAACGAGGTAGGTCGGTACTACCTTGTTCCTCAAAAAAACGCCCATGTATGGGTTGAGGCATATGTAAGAGGGAAGGGATGGGTAAGAGTAGACCCTACTCCGGGCAGCATAGAGGCATTCTCATCACCGATTAAGGCAGGGTATCTATTCAGGATGGGCCTTTTTTTAGATACCCTTAACTATTACTGGCTTGTCTCTGTAATAAACTATAACCTCGAAAAACAGTTGAATATTATACACACCCTTAAGATGAACCTTAAAATACCGGGGATAAAATCTCTAAAAGGTATGAAAAAAGGCGTCACTTACGGGGTTATGTTAATCCTCGGAGGGGTGGTATTATCAATTTTGGCATTTTTTTTAATAAGGGCATCTAAAAATGATTACGTGGAAAAAAGCCTCCTTACCCAATTCCTTCAGAAAATGGAAAAAAAGGGTTACAAAAAGGAAAAATCACAAGGCCTCGAAGAATTTGTTCTATCCATTGGGGAGGACAAATTAAACGATAATGCCCTTCTTTTCGTTAAAGAATTTGAAAAAATATTCTATCAGGATAAACCCTTTACCGGTGAAGAAAAGAAAAGGTTAAAGGAGATACTGAAAAAGGTTTAAAACTCTGCCCCTTCCGGGATGAACCCTTAAATCTTGTATGGTCAATTCGCTGCGTAAGTTAAAAATAATGGCTTACACTTTTCCTTTATCCTGTTTTTTATCTTTATTACCATTACGTGGGATATGTTGAGTCTCTTCCCTATCTCTCTCATGCTATTACCTTCTATGAGCATGGAGAGTACGTTTCTTTCCCTTTCGTCAAGGTAGGCCTCCTCTATCCTATCAAAATCGATCTTTTCTTCCAAACACCTGTAAATATCCACCTCTTCGCTACATAACATATCCTCTATCTTATATTCATCGTTACCAATGGGGTTCTCTATGCTAACATAACCCACTTCATCCAAATTCTTTCTCAGGTAGTTTTTAAGATGAAAATAGCATCCCTTCAAGATATAGCTATCGTTCTTATCATCCAAATTACCCTCTTTAAAATTCACCCATAACTGTAACAGGGCCTCCTGATACAAGTCTTCATCGTTGAAGAAGGTGTGGTGCCCGTTTAATCTGTGGGCTATGAGTTTCAGTTTCGGTGAGATTCTCTTGACAATTGTCTCAAAAGACATAACTATATCAGCTCCTTTCTATCCCCTATATTTGTTTGTTATGGGCATCCTCCTATCCTTTCCGAAGGATTTTGGCGTTATCTTTATCCCCGGAGGAGATTGTCTCCTCTTATATTCGCTTCTGTCTACAAGGTGTATGGTCTTCTCCACAGTTGCCTCTTCAAAACCAGAGGAGATGATCTCGTTTTTGTCCTTGTCTTCTTCTATGTAGGCCTTGAGAATGGGGTCGAGTATCTCATATGGTGGTAATGAATCGCTATCCTTCTGGTTGTATCTCAACTCTGCCGTTGGTGCTTTAACGAGAACCCTCTCCGGTATCACATATCCAATTCTATTTCTATATCTTGCAAGTTCGTAAACCATCGTTTTGGGTACATCTTTTATAACCCCCAAACCCCCTGCCATATCACCGTACAGTGTTGCATATCCAACACTCATCTCCGATTTGTTGCCTGTAATCAAAACAAGATAGCCAAACTTATTTGAGATGGCCATAAGGATGTTTCCTCTTATCCTCGCCTGGATGTTCTCCTCTGTTATATCTTCCTCTCTGCCTGCAAAAAAAGGTCTGAGGATGCTTAGATAGGCGTGATACACAGGTTCTATCGGTATCTCAAAGATAGTAATACCGAGTCGCTCGGCAAGTTCCCTCCCATCATCTATCGATGTCTGGGAGGTATACATCGATGGCATGGATACCCCTATCACATTCTCCCTGCCCAGGGCATCGGCAGCTATTGTGGCAACGAGAGAGGAGTCGATCCCTCCACTTAAACCGAGAATCACCTTATTGAAACCATTTTTTCTCACATAATCAGAAAGACCCAATTTCAATGCCTCATAGACCTCTTCAATGCCATCAAGCTCCCTTGTAACTCCAGTGACACCTTGTAACTCAACGGTCTTCTCTACTGAAAGGTCGACAAACAGAAGATCCTCTCTGAAAGCGTTGGCCCTTGTAACTATATTCCCGTTTCTATCAACGGCCACACTCTGTCCATCAAAGACAAGTTCATCCTGCCCCCCGACGAGATTTGTATATATGATTGGCACTCCATATCTTTTTGCCTGGTCCTGGATTGTCTCTTCCCTTAATTTTCTCTTCCCCGCATAAAAGGGTGATGCGCTTATATTGCATATAAAGCGTGCGCCCTGACCCACCTGTATCCTGGTTGGTCCTTCTATCTGCCATATGTCCTCACAGATGTTCACCCCAAAAGGAACCCCTTTTATCTCGAATATAGGGGAGTCTTTACCCCTTTTAAAATATCTTTCCTCATCGAATACACTATAGTTGGGTAAGAGATGTTTATGGTGTATCCCCACTATTTTTCCGTTCTGTATAACCGATGCGGCGTTGAAGAGATCACCCCCTCTTCGATCGACAAAACCTATTACCGCCGTTATTCCTTCTGTGTGGCGAGAAAGTCTATTCAGAATATCTATATTTTCCTCAACGAATCTCTGTTTAAAGATCAGGTCCTCCGGGGGATAACCTGTTATGGTAAGCTCGGGGAATGTTACGATATCGGCGCCCTTCTCTTTAGCGATCTCTATATACTCCACTATTTTTTTCCCATTTCCTTCAAGATCGCCAACGGTACAGTTGATCTGACCTATCGCTATCCTTATTACTCCCTCCATGATCTCTCCTTTAAACAAAAAAAGGCGTCCAAACCATCATCGTGATTTGGACGCCCAAGTCCTCTTTTTAAACCTTTAGCAATCTTTGCCAAGGTCATTTATAATATGATTATATCCATAAAATTAGACACTGTCAAGTTATTTTCCGTAATTCCGAGGCGAGGATAATAGCCTCCGCCACATCCTTCATGGATTTTCTTAAGTCCATACTCTTTCTGTTTATCTTTTTATACGCCTCATCCTCTGAAATTCCCAGTTCTTTCATCAAAATACCTTTAGCCTTTTCAATCATCTTCCGTGCCTCAAGGGCTTCTTTAGCGGCAAGGATTTCCTGGTCAAGGCGGGTATTTTCAATAGCTACCGCGGCTTGGTTTGCAACGGTCTGTAATATGTCTACCTCTTCCTCTGTAAATCGGTGTTCTGTTCTCGTGTAGCTATTTATCACCCCTATTACCCTGTCCTTGATCATCATGGGTACGGAGAGTAAAGAGACAAGGCCTTCCTTTTTTGCTACATCGGGAAACATATAACCCGGTTCCTTTGTGACGTCAAGGACAACGATCGGCCTCTTCTCCTTTACAGCCCTTCCGCTAATCGACTGTCCAATTTTCAGGTTGGGTTTATTTCTATAAGCCTCACTTAAGCTCTGTGTTGCGGAGATAACAAGCTCCTCTTTCTTCCCATCGAGGAGCATAATAGAGCATATCTGGGAATCCATCACCTTTGCTGTCATCGTTACTATCAGTTGAAGTATCTCTTTTAAGTAATAATCGGAAACTATCGTCCGGGATACCTCTGAAAGGAGGTTCAACCTTTTCGCTTTTTTTACTATCTCTTCGTTTACAATCGCATGCTTTATCGCACTTCCTAAATATCTTGAGATTGTAAAGAGCAGTTTTATCTGGGGTTCCGGATATACATGGGCCTTTTTGTTTCTAATATTCATCACACCGATTATCTCTTCTTTGGATAGAATGGGCACGGAGAGAAAGGCTTCATACTTCTCATCGTCAAGAAAAGCAAACGTCTTGAAACGGGGGTCTTTATACGCCTTCTCCGCCAATGCAACAGGCTTCTTCTCCTTTGCAACCCATCCCGTGACCCCCTCTCCCATTTTTATTTTGACCCTGCCGGTCTCAAGGTACTTTTTTTCATTCGATGCCTTGAGTATAAGTTCATCGGTTCCTACGTTGTACAGATAAATAAGGCAAGAATCTGCAACTACAAACTCCATAATCATATCAACGATATGCTGGAGAAGCTCGTCGAGTTCTACATTACTACTTATATAGTCTGCAACCTCATGGAGTATTTTCAGTTCCTCCTCTTTTTCTAAAAGTTTTGCCTTCAATTCATCGATTTCATTAACCATCATTATCCTCTACCTTTATTATTAACTCATTAAACGGCCGTAAATGTAAGGGGGATCGCATACTGTCTCTTTCTTGCCTTGATCATGCCCTTTTCAACAAGGTTTTTTATCACCCTCGAGACCGTCTCCCTTGAACAACCACATGAGTTTGCAATCTCTATCTGGGTGGGGCCGTTTTCGATAATCAGATAGTTTTTCATCTTGACCCCTATTTTTTCTCCCACTTCCATAAGATATTTTAGGACCCTGTTTTCCACACTTAAAAAGGCGAGTCCCTTTATCCGCTCATCGGCAGATCTCAATCTTTTGGAAAGGGTCTGCATGATTTTAATTGTGATAGAAGGTTTTTCAAGGAGTAACTTGATAAAGTTTGCCCTTCTTATTATGAGAAACTCTGAATCCTCAAGGGTGAATACATTGGCAGACCGAGGTAGTTCATCGATAAGGGAAAGCTCCCCAAAAAAGCCCTCCTTGCCGAGGGTATCGAGGATATATTCCCTCCCATCTTCATCGAGGAGGGACACCTTAACCTTACCTTTTAAAATAATGAAGAGGGCGTCCCCGCTTTCCCCCTCCTGGAAAACCGTCGCCCCCTTTGGATAACTCTTTAAAGCGGCAATCTCGGCTATAGATTCTATCTCACTATCCTTTAGAGAGGAAAAAAGGCCTACCGTTTTTATACAATCGATGTATCTATTCATATCTTCTCCCCTAAAACAGTCTCAATATCGTTCATCGCATCCATTAACATATGGGCAGGGATACCCCCCTGGGCAATATGGGGACTACCCCCTCCCTTACCTCCGTATTTTTCTGTCAACCTCCTAACAATATCCCCTGCCTTATATATATTCTGGATGTCTTTACTTGTAGCTACAATGAGGGTACCCTTCTCTTCGTCCGTGGTTCCGACCAATGCGATAAAACTTTTCACTTTGCTTCTGATAATGTCAGCGACTTTCCTTAAGTCCTCCACCCTTGCATCGGGGGTAAAAACTTTTACAACGGAAATACCATTCTTCTTCTGCGCCTTACTTATCGCCTCATCAATTCTGAAAGTAAGGGCCTCACCCTTTAGCTTCTCGATCTCTTTTTCCTTTTCCTTCAGTTGCTCAAGTATAGACTCTATACGCTCCAAAACCTTTCCCGGCTCCGTATTCGTTATGCGAGCGATACGGTTCAATATGTTCCTTCGAGTCCTGTTGTATAATACCGCTGCCTCTCCTGTAACGGCCTCTATCCTTCTCACGCCTGAGGCAAGGGAAGATTCTGATATTATTGAAAAACTCCCAATTTCCCCGGTTCTTCCCACGTGGGTGCCCCCGCACAACTCCGAGCTAATATCGGAAATCTTAACTACCCTCACAAAATCCCCGTACTTCTCTTCAAAAAGGGCGGTGGCCCCTTCTCTTATGGCCTCTTCCCTCGATTTTACCACAGTAACAACATCAAGACACTCCATAATCTTCCTGTTCACGATATCCTCCACAGAGGCTATCTCCCTTTCATCCATGGCCTGAAAATGGGTAAAATCAAACCTCAACCTGTCCGATTCTACAAGGGAACCCGATTGTCTTACATGGGGACCCAAAACCTCTCTTAAGGCATACTGGAGGAGATGGGTGGCAGTATGGTTTCTTGCGATAGATCTCCTTTTTTTCTCATCTATCTTCAATACGCAATTCTCATGAACACGAAAGCGGGATTTTTTGACATAAATGGAATGGGCAAAAAGGTCTTCCTTTATCTTTGTTACCCCTTTGACCTCACCTTCACCGCCCTCGGTTCCGTACACTGCTCCTCCATCGGCAACCTGACCCCCACTCTCCGCATAGAAAGGGGTATTATCAAAAATAAACTCGCCGGTTTCCCCTTCTCCTATCATATCAACAGGTTCCCCCTCTTTTAAAATCATAAGGATAATCCCCGAGGAGGTTGGGGTGTCGTACCCAACAAAATCGTTTCTTAACCCTTTTTTAAGGGCAATGGCGTGACCTTCATTTAACGTCTCCCCTGCGATTCTCGACATTACCCTCGATCTCTCTTTCTGTTCTTCCAGGAAAGTTTGAAACCCTTCCATGTCTATGGTGAGGCCGTCCTCTTCGGCCATCTCCCGTGTTATATCAACGGGAAAGCCATAGGTATCGTATAGTTTATAGACGAGTTCCCCGGGAAGGATCTTCATACCTTTTGACCTTACCTCATCGGATATATCCTCATAAATCTTCATACCCATACTCAAGGTCTCGACAAATCTTTCTTCCTCCCCTTTGAGGACGCGTACTATATAGGGATGGTTGTGTTTTATCTCGGGATATACATCTTCCATGATGTCCACGAGGACCGAGGATAGGTTGTATAGAAATTCCTTTTCTATACCTATCTTTTTTCCATAACGGAGGGCCCTCCTTATAATCCTCCTCAACACATATCCCCTACCCTCTTTCGAGGGCAATACCCCATCGTTTATGATAAAAACGGCCCCTCTTATATGATCCGCTATGACCCTTATCGCTATATCGAATCTCTCGTTCTCTCCATAGGCACAACCGGAAATCTCGCCTATCTTTGAAATAATCGGCTGGAAAAGGTCTGTCTCGTAATTACCAATCTTTCCCTGTAGGACAGAGGTAATCCTTTCGAGACCCATCCCTGTATCTATGGAAGGCCTCGGGAGTCTCTTCATCTCCCCATCTCTTGACCTTTCGTATTCCATGAAAACGAGGTTCCAAATTTCAAGAAACCTGTCGCAATCACACCCAACTTTGCATTCCGGTCTTCTACATCCTATTTCATCCCCTAAATCGTATATGATTTCGGAGCAGGGTCCACAGGGACCCTCATCACCCATAGACCAGAAATTGTCCTTTTCCCCGAGTCTTACTATCCTCTCCCCCTTGAAACCCACCTTCTTCCAGAATTCTACCGCATCATCATCGTCTTTATATACCGTAACCCATAGACGCCCTGGATCTAAATTCAGGACATCTCTTAAAAACTCCCACGCATACCCTATAGCCTCTTTTTTAAAATAGTTACCGAAAGAAAAGTTTCCGAGCATCTCAAAAAAAGTATGATGCCTCAGGGTCTTACCTACATTCTCGAGGTCGTTATGCTTACCCCCTGCCCTCACACATTTCTGTGAAGATGTAGCCCTCTCATAAGGTCTTTTCTCAATACCGAGAAAGACATTCTTAAACTGGACCATACCGGCATTTACAAATAAAAGGGATGGATCCTTATCGGGTACAAGGGAAGAACTGGGTACTATTGTGTGCCCCTTTGATGAAAAAAAATCCAAAAATTTTTTTCTTATCTCCTTTGAAGTCACGTTCCACCCTTTTGAAGTCCATAATAAGATAAAATCTTGCCCTCAACCTCAGAGGCCACCTCAGGGTGCTTTTTGAAATAGTCTTTTGCGTTTTCCCTTCCCTGACCGATCCTTATGTCACCATAGGAATACCATGTTCCCGTTTTTTCTATGATGCCTGTCTCAACCCCGAGGTCGACGAGGTCGCCCTCTTTCGAGATGCCCTCTCCAAAGATGATATCGAATTCTACTTCTTTAAAGGGTGGGGCAAGTTTGTTCTTCACCACCTTTACCCTTGTTCTGCTCCCAATCACATCCTGTCCTTCTTTGATGGAGGCGATACGCCTTATATCAAGCCTAACGGAAGAATAGAATTTAAGGGCATTACCCCCTGTTGTGGTTTCGGGATTGCCGAACATTACCCCTATCTTCTGTCTGATCTGGTTTATAAATATCACCGTTGTCATCGATTTACTGATCGTGGCGGTCAATTTTCTCAAGGCCTGTGACATGAGCCTTGCCTGAAGACCCATATGGGCATCCCCCATATCCCCTTCTATCTCTGCTTTAGGAACAAGGGCAGCCACAGAGTCGACCACAACCACATCGACCCCTCCGCTTCTGACAAGGATCTCTGCAATCTCTAAGGCCTGCTCACCTGTGTCGGGCTGTGATATGAGAAGCTCATCCGTTTTGACCCCGATCTTTTTCGCATAGGCAACATCAAGGGCATGCTCTGCGTCGATAAAAGCCGCAGTACCCCCCTTCTTCTGTATCTCGCTCACGACCTGTAAGGCAAGGGTGGTCTTTCCCGATGCCTCAGGACCAAAGATCTCCACTACCCTACCCCTGGGTAACCCCCCTATTCCAAGGGCAACATCGAGGGCAAGGGAGCCTGTTGATACAACAGGAACCGATTCGATAGGCTTCTCTCCAAGCCTCATGATCGAGCCCTTTCCAAAGAGCTTCTCTATCTGAGTTACCGCCATATCTACGGCCTTTGCTCTATTATCCTCTTCTTTCACTTCTGCCCCTCCTCTTATGTTTCTAATTTCAAATAACTTATAATCCCCCCTTAAACTCCATCTTCCATAAAGGGGTATATACCGCCCCATCAGGCCTTAATGTGCTTTTAAAAAGCACAATGGAATCGACATCAAAGAACAATCTCTCCGTTTCTATACAGGCCTTTTCAAGTAAAGGAGCGGGTGTCTTTCTTCTTCCGAGCGTTATATGGGGTGTAAAAGGCCTATCCTCTTTTTCAAAACCTAAAGTACCGACACTATTTTCAATATCATTGTATATGTCACAGATTTTGTCAACCCCATTTTCAAGACGAATGACTATTACCCTTGTCCTCTTCTTATCGGGGAAACCGTCTATTGACCCGAGGGAAGCTTTAAAAGGTCTATACTTCATCCCGATAAAAGAGAGGGCCTCTTTTATACCCCATACGGCTTTCTCCTCGATCTCCCCCAGAAATTTAAGGGTAATATGTTGCCCCTCTCTGTTCACCCATTTTACTCCTTCTACATATTTCCCTATATGGCCCGAGATCTTCCCAAGATAAACCTTTATCTCATCGGGTAACCCTATTGCGAGAAAGGCCCTCATGAAACTCTTCCCTCTAAATAATCTATTAAAAATTGAATAGCCGCATCGGAGGATTGTCTTTTTATCTCTTTTCTTTCCCCATCGAATCTAAAACGACGGACAAAGGTTCCCTCATCCGCCGACAACGCCATAAAAACTGTTCCCACCGGTTTTTCAACAGAACCACCCGAAGGCCCTGCGATACCCGTTACAGAGAGACCTATATCAACACCTGTTACACTCCTTACCCCTTCCGCCATAAAACGGGCCGTATCCTCACTGACCGCACCTTTTGTGTCTATTATATGTTCAGGAACCCCGATAAAGGCTGTCTTTGACCGATTGCTGTATGTGACAAACCCTGCCTCAAAATATTCTGACGAGCCGCTTATATCTGTAATCCTGCTTGAGATCAATCCTCCGGTACAGGATTCAGCGATAGATATTTTAAGCCCCTTTTCTTTTAGGATATTTCCCAATCTTTCTTCTGCTACCATAACATACTCAATTCTATTTATTTTTTTTATATTCAAAAACTTACTATCATAAACATTAGGGACAAAATCAAATTTGCATATATCCCTGCGAGTACATCATCTGCTACTACCCCGAATGGACCCCCTATTTTTTCAATGCGTTTAATCGGCCAGGGTTTTATTATATCAAAAAACCTAAAGAGTATGAAACCTATAAATAGCCTTAAGACGTCTGTCCTATGACCTATCATGGTCACAAACATACCGGCGACTTCGTCTATTACAACAAAAGGGGGATCCTTTTCTCCCACTTTTAGTTTTTTAATAGAAAACATAGAGACTAAGATTGAGAATCCTCCAAGACAGATCTGGGAAGGGATGGATGAAAATGATAAAAAATATAATATGATACAACCAGCTACCGAGGCGTATGTACCTGGGGCCCCCGGGATAAATCCAATATAAAATAGAGATGCTGTTATCTCTGCTATCTTGAAAAAAGACAAAGGGGAATACCTATAATATTTTCAGGTCTTTTTACTGGTCTTTGCGATAAAAGAAGAGAGTAACTGCTTAACCTTTCTGCTCTTACAGCCAGGACACCTCATCCTCTCTTTCTCTTTTTCGTATTCCCTGATACTTAAGATGACAGAAAACTCCTTGCCACATTTTTCACAAATATATTCATACGTAGGCATCGATCCTCCCCTTCTTTTCTTATATTTTTAAACTCTTTTTCAATATTTTTCAAATCTAAATGGCGAAGAAGATAAAAGTCTTGTTATTTTTTAGACTTCCCTCTCCCACGGTGTTTTCCAGTTATTGACAACCCCCATTATTTTGTGTTTAAGTAATTACTTCATAACGAAACGAGGTGACAGAAGATGAAGAGAACGTACCAACCTCACAACAAAAGACGTAAAAGAACACACGGCTTTCTTGTGAGAATGAGGACAGCATCGGGAAGAGAAGTTATAAGGAGAAGAAGGGCTAAGGGAAGAAAACAACTTGCCGTATAAAATAAAAAATAATGGGTGTTTTTGGGGATAGACAGCAGACGATAATTAAATGGAAACCTGTAACAGGAGATTTTCGTTCACAAAAAGTGAAAGGTTAAAAAAAGGCGATTTCAGGTCTATAAGGTGGAGAAAGGTAAGGGAAACAGAACACTTTATTCTGCTGTGTAACCGAACAGATACCGATAGAAAGAGAATAGCTGTAACTACCCGAAAGAAGATTGGGGGAGCGGTTGATAGAAACAGGATCAGGAGAATGGTGAAAGAGTTCTTCCGTTTAAACAGACAGCTTTTTTATGAATCCCATGACCATCTGGTTAAGGTTAAGAGGCTACCCCAAAAAAAGACATGGAAAGATATAAAAACAGAATTAGAAAATTTGCTGATTTAGTCAGGAACGCTTTAAAAACCTGTATAATCCTTCTTATAGATGCTTACAGGTTACTCTTATCCCCTTATATCCCGGGGGAATGTAGATTCCACCCAACCTGCTCCTGTTATATGAAAGAGGCGATAGAAAAGAAGGGTATCCTTATAGGTATGTTATACGGCTTGAAGCGGATATTAAAATGTAACCCATTTTTCCCCGGAGGCTATGATCCGGTCAGATAACGGAGGATTTTGATGGACAAAAGGACAATAATTGCCTTAATACTAACATTCATTATACTGTTCATATTTCAGACATATTTTGCCCCCCAACCCCAAAAGCAGAATGGGCAGACCCAAATAGAACAACAAAAACCAAAGGATGAGCCTAAGGGACAAGATGTTCAGGGTAGAAAAGATATAACAAAGGTTACAAAACCCCTTGGAACTGACAAAGGAGGAACAAAAAAACAGGTTGAGATCAAACCCCCTAAGGATATCGTCGTTGAAACACCCCTATTTAAGACTGTTTTGAGTGATTTAGGCGGGGGTATAAAAAGTGTTAAGCTAAAAAAATATAAAGAAACTGTAAAGGAGGATAAAGGGAAAGAGGTCATAGAAGATACGGCACCTTATGGATATTTGCCTAAACTGGTTGTCAAATCAGGAGAGGGAACGGTAGAAGACAGAATAACCCTAAAGGCAGACAGGGAAAGTTTGATCGTTAAGGATAAACCGGAGACCATCACATTTACAGGTCATATGTCTGATGGAAAAAGATTGGTAAAGACCTATACTTTTTTCCCGGACACCTATGTAGTTGAAATGAAGGTAGAGATGGAGGCTATCGATTCTGGAAAGGGGTATCTATATTTTACAACGTTATCGAACAAAAAAGATTCGGGCTATAACTTCAAAGGCCCATTCTATTTTAACGGTAAAAAATTGGAGCAGATTGAAAATATAGATAAGCCCGTCGAGGTTGGTAAAGATTTGGCTTACTTGGGTATGGATGAGGGGTATTTTGCCTTCATATACATACCTTCTGAGGATTCAAAATTTCCCGCAACCTTTCTTAAGTCTGAAACAGGCGCTCCCCTCTTAAGAATAAACATCGAGTCATCATCTTCTGTAAAGGCAAAACTGTTTTTCGGTCCAAAACAGACGGATGTACTGAAAAGTCTGAATATTAAGGCCGAAAGGATTATAGATTTTGGCTGGTTTGACATAATAGCAAAGCCTCTTGTCATGGGTCTTAACTACTCGAACAAGGTAACCAAAAACTATGGTATCGACATCATCCTCCTGACTATCCTCATAAAAATCATATTCTATCCTCTAACGGTTAAGAGTTCGCAATCCATGAAAAAGATGCAGAAGCTCCAGCCCCAGATTCAAAAACTAAGGGAGAAGTATAAAGACGATAGACAGAAATTGAACCAGGAGATGATGGACCTTTACAGAAGGCAGGGGGTAAACCCTATGGGGGGATGTCTCCCCATGATCATTCAGATTCCGGTCTTCTTTGCCCTTTATAAAGCCTTATCCGGAGCCATAGAGCTTCGCCATGCCCATTTCTTTCTATGGATCGATGATCTATCATCACCAGAGGACCTGTTTTCCATCACTGTTATGGGCTACTCTTTTCCTATCAGGATCCTCCCCCTTATAATGGGTATAACCCAGGTTATACAGCAGAAGATGACACCAACGAGTATGGATCCTATGCAGGAAAAGATGATGCTCCTTATGCCCATCGTATTTACTTTCCTGTTCTGGGGATTTCCCTCGGGCCTTGTCTTGTACTGGCTTGTAAACAATGTGATTTCAATTGGACAACAGTATTATATCAACAAAAAAGCTTCGTGAGGTGGTAAAATGGATTTTATTGAGGTTGAAGGAAAAACATACGAAGAAGCGGTAAAAAAGGCTTCTTTAGAATTAAAGGTTGACGAAAAAGATCTGGAGATCGATGTTAAAGAGGTTGACACAAAAGGAATACTCGGTCTCTTAGGCAGCAAAAAAGTAAGGATTACAGCAAGAATAAAGAAAAATGAGAATTATAATCCAAGCACCCTTGACTATATTGAAAATGGGGAACAAAGAGAAAACCTAAACGAAAACCCTGAAGATTATGGAAAAAAATTCTTACAGGATGTGGGCAAATTCATAGACCTTGATTTCAATATCAAGGTGGAAAACACCTCGGGTCGAATAGTCTATATGATCCAGTGTGACCACGGGGACGTAATGATAGGGAAAAATGGGGAGACCCTCGAGGCCCTTCAATTTATCCTAAGGCTTGCCATAGCCAAAAGATTCAAACAGGGCCTGAAACTCTTGATCGAGATCAACGGCTACAGAGAAAAAAGAAAAAAAGCCCTTGCGGCGATGGCAAAACAACTCGCAAATAAGGTGAGGAGAACGGGAAAACCACAGAAGACGGACTTTTTGAACCCCTATGAGAGAAGGATCATACATACTTTTTTTAAACACAACAAATTCATAACCACAAAGAGCGAGGGGCAGGGTCACACAAAAAGGGTAGTGATTTCGCAAAAGATGTCGATGAATGGAAAGAGATGATACCATATGTGCCATCTCAACGCCCTATGGCGAAGGTGGGATTGGCATCATAAGATTAAGTGGTGAAAAGTCCCACCACATATTAAAAAACATATTCAGACCAAAAAAAATGCGGGCGAGATACCAGTCTCGCCTTCTCCATTTAGGGCATATAGTAGACCCGGAGAATGGGGCATATATAGATGAAGTCTATGCAGTATTTTTTGATAGTCCAAAAACTTATACAAGAGAAAAGATGGCAGAGGTATACTGCCACGGTGGTTATGCCTCACAGGCGACGATCTTAAAACTCATGCTTAAGCATGGGGCAAGGCTCGCCGAACCGGGGGAATTTACTAAAAGGGCCTATCTTAACGGAAGGATAGATTTACTTCAGGCAGAATCGGTTCTCGATATTGTACAGAGCGAAACCGAAGAAGAGTTGAAAAACGCCACCTGTCAGCTTAAGGGTACACTTTCAAATACGATAAACAATATAAAAGATAGGTTAAGGGATAGCCTTGTAAACATAGAGGCTTTATTAGACTTTCCCGAGGAGGATATTGAGGTTGAATTAAAGGGGATATTGGATAATTTAAATACATCCAGAAATGAGATTGGGGCACTTATAGATACATATTTTGAAGGCAGGGCCATTAAACAGGGTATTGAAGCCCTCATAATCGGTAAGCCAAATGTTGGAAAGTCAAGCCTTTTAAATGCACTTCTTTCCCGAGAAAGGGCTATCGTTACACCGATTCCAGGTACCACAAGGGATATCATTGAAGATACCATAATCATAAGAGGTATAAAGGTAAAGATCATTGATTCGGCTGGTATTAGAAGACCAAAAGATGAAATAGAACAGAAGGGGATCGAACGTGTAAAGGAGAAGATTCCCTATGTAGACATCATCCTTTGGGTTGTGGATAGTTCCGAAAGACCCACATTCGAAGATGATGAAATATACGAAGAGATAAAGAATTATCTATACATTATGGTGATAAACAAGATCGATTTACAAAGAAGGCTCCCGGAAGAATGGATTGAAAAAAGATGCAAAAATAGAATAGAGGTATCAGCCTTAAAGGGAGAAGGACTCGATGGCTTAAAAAAATCCATCTATGAAGCGATGATAGGTAAAAAGGCTAAAAGAGAAGGGGCTCTCATTACAAATTTAAGACACAAAAAGGGTCTCGATGAAACAAAAAAGGCCCTTGACAGGGCCCTAATCTCTATAGAAAATAGAGAACCTCTTGAATTTACAGCTTTTGAAATACAGGAAGGACTCTCACGGCTGTCAGAGATTACAGGGGAAGGATGTCCTAATGATATCCTCGAGGAGATATTCAACAGATTCTGTATAGGAAAATGACCTTTTCAATTTCTTACCCCGATCACCTTGAGTCCTTTTTCTGACTAATTTTTTCTTCAAACTCTTTCCAGAATGCCTCGTCAGGTTTACGCCAGTAAGGACCCCAGCTTTTATTAAAATATCCTTCCACCTGTTTCAAAACCCTCTTCCATGCAACACCGTATTCATACGTCAGAACATCCTCAAGAAAAGGGACTAACGCACCTAAGTGCTCCTTTGGTAGATATGCCCTTGCCCCCAGTTCGATTGATTTTTTTAGGGCTTCAGGGGATAGGGCATGACCGGTAAGCATAACGACCGGGATGGGTATTTCCCTGGCCGTTGCCATCCTTAGAAGATCAAACCCTCTAACCCCCATGATATCGAGGATCAAAAGGTCATATGTCCACGATATAATCAATTCCCTTGCCTCTTCATAGGACCTGGCAGTCTCAAATATACATCCCGGAGCCACGGAGGAGATCTCTTCTTTCAGTATATTTAAAACATCGGGCTCATCGTCGACCGCCAGTATCCTTTTCCCATTCAATACAGATTTGCTCATATTTTTCCTCCTTCTCTATTGACAGGTGAATAATTCTATGGTTGTATATTACAACTATATGCAAAAAAAATCTAACAAATATTCCCTCCATGAGTCCATAGGTTATCTTACATACCAGGCGTCAGGGGCCATCAGGAAGGAGATCGCAAAGGAACTCCAGGAGAGAAATTTTGGGATAAAGACAGAAGAGTTTGCCGCCCTTATCTATATCTGGGATGAGGATGGCCAGACCCACCGTGCCCTGTCGGAGAAGCTATATAGAGACAAGACTACAGTTACAAGACTTATAACAGGTATTGAAAATATGGGTCTTGTTAAAAGGGTTGCGGGGCAGGATGATGCCAGGGAAAAAAGGATATTTTTAACAGAAAAAGGTAAGAAATTGATGTCAGGAGTCATAAAGATGGTTCTTGATGTTCTGGAACGGGCAGAAAAGGGTATTGATCCTAACGATATGAAGATATGCAAGGATGTTTTGAGGGCAATCTGTAAAAATCTACCTTAACATGATGCCATTGTATTGACAATATAAGACAAGATCTCTTCCCTGCCGGTGCCGTCTTTCGATGAGAATAAGAATAATCTCTCTTCATTGAAAATGCTTAAAAAACCTCTCTTTCTTATTGTAATATCGTTTTTACTCATCTTATCTATCTTGGTCAATACAAAGATATGTTCGTAGTCTTTATCTTTAAGCCAGTTATGCAACATTGCATCGAGGTGGTCCATCTCCCTTCTTATATCAAAAACCCATGCTATCAATTTTATGTATCTATTTGAATCGAAATATGTTTCTACCAACCCTTTCCATTCATCGTATGTCTTTTTGGAAACCCTCGCATAACCAAATCCAGGGAAATCTGAAAATACTACCGAGTTTTTGGTGTTGTCGTACTGATATTGGACTTTATATAAATTTATTACTTTAGTTACCCCAGGCGTTGAACCTGTCCTCGCAATCCTTTTCATCAACAATCTGTTTATTAAAGAGGATTTGCCAACATTTGATCTCCCTATAAAAGAGATCTCCGGAAGACTCATGTCACTTCTTTCATCGGGTTTAACGATGCTTTTAATATGCTGACAGGCTATTATTTTTATATTGTTAGCCAGCTTCATTTATATTTTACTTTATAAAGTTTAGCAATCTATTTAATATTGCAATAATAAATTTTCCATGCCAATCAAAATTGGCGTTTTTTTCTATGAAGTCTAAAAAACCATCCATGTTGATCGCATTAAATATCTTTTCAATCTGTCTATCGCTTAATCTACCACATAAATCCCTAACCTTAATACCTAAGGAGATCTCTCTGCCGATCAATGATTTCCACTCTTTCTCATAGACAGACATCCTCTCTTCTGAAAAGTCATTGTCATTTAAACACCCTATAAGAACACGAGCGGCAATTTCAGCGCACAGTAGTCCAAAAAAAACACCCCCTCCTGTTGTGGTTTTGACCTGACCCGCCGCTTCCCCCACAACAAGTACCCTTTCACAAAATGTTTTTGAAACTATGCCCTGGGCGATGGGTTTTATCATGGGAACAACTACAGGATCATGTTGAAGACAGAGCTCGATAACCTTTAAAAAGTATTCCTTTGGTCTTCCTTCAGTTATAACTCCGACCTTGGCCGTACAACCTTCTAAAGGAACAATCCATCCAAATCCTTTTTTGGCAATGTTGTTGCCTATAACAATAGTTACATCTTCTATCCCTTCGTAGGGCACATAGGCCTGTGCAGCATTTACAAAACGAATAGGATACCCCAAACCAACACGTTTATTGAGGTCATACTCAACCCCCGTCGCTATAAGCAACGTTTTTCCCTTTAGAGATGATCCAGCTCCAAAAACCCTTACACCGTCTCTTTCAACTTTTACATCGATCACCTTAAAAGAGAATTTCCCTACCACCCCCTTTTTTATAGCGGATTCAAAAAGAGATTTATCAAAACCCTCCCTATCTACAACACAGGCAAATGGGAAAGGATGATTGTATGTTATTGTTTTACCCCCTGAAGAGAGAACCTTTATATTCTGAATAAAGCGAATGAGGGATTTATCAGGTATATCAAATCTCTGGAAGATATCTCTTCCCACAATGCCTGTACATATTACATTTTTTCCCACCTCTTCTTTTGCATCAAGGAGGATCACAGAATAACCCTTTTCTGCCAAAAGACGGGAGGCGTAAAGCCCTGCAGGGCCTGCACCAACTACTATCACATCATATATATCCATCTCCCTGCGCTCTTTTTCTCCTTTTTTTCTGTAGTTTAATTATAATTTCTTACCCTGCACTTCCCATTTACCTCTAAATGTAATCCAAAAAGAAAGGACTATAAGTTTCATATCAAGAAAAAAGGACTGTTTTTTTATATACAGGTTATCGTATCTAAATTTTTTACGTCTTGGTGCATCCGCAGGCAGATATACCTGGGCAAGACCGGTAAGACCAGGGGTTACGGTAAGTCTTTTTCTATACCCTGGTATCTCCTTCATGGGGACGGATATATTTCCTCCCCTTACCTCCTTCTCCTCAGGACGGAGGGCCCTTGGACCTACAAAACTCATATCCCCCTTTAGAATGTTTATCAACTGGGGCAGTTCGTCCATGGCCATTTTTCTCAATATTCTCCCAATTTTTGTTACCCTTGGATCGTTTTCGACTGCCTGTAGAGGTACACCTTCCTTTTCAGCATCTACAATCATAGAACGGAATTTTATCACCTTAAAAATCCTTCCGTTTTTCCCAACCCTATCTTGAAAATAAAAGATCGGTCCCCCATCTTCGAGTTTTATTCCAATAGCAATCATAAACCATATAGGAATAGAGAATATAAGACCCATTGTTGAGACCACAATATCGAAAAGTCTTTTTGCGGTTCTCATCTTATATATTATACCCTCTCACATCCTTTATTAGACCAATATACGTATCATGAACAAGCTTTTCGTTAAATTCATTAATTACCTTTTTCCGACTATACTCACCCATTTTTATTTTTTCTTCAGAGGTAAGTTCAATATAACTTAACATTGCCACAGCAAGCGAGCCATTGTCTTTAACCTTAACAAGAAAACCGTTTTTCCCTTGCTCTATCGTATCTCTACAACCTGCAGTATCGGTTGCAATTATTGGTTTCCCCATAGACATAGCTTCAAGCAAACTTTTACCTATAGCCTCTCTGTAAGAAGGAAGAACCATAACGTCACATTGACATATAAAGGGCCTAACTTCTGATGTCTCCCCTTTATATTTAATCCATCCTTCATGCTCCCATTGATGGATTAAACTCTCAGGTATGGCTGAGCGGTTCTCATAATCCATAGGGCCAAGCAGCCAAAACTCTGTTGATGGATATTTATCCTTCACAATTTTTGCAGCCTCTACAAATTCACCTATACCCTTATCCCAGAGCATCCGCGACATCAAAAGGAAAACTAAACTATCCTTGTTTTTATTAATGTTCTTACAGAATTCAGGATTAAAATGGTTTGTATCTACACCTACTCCAGGTGTTATGAGGGCCTTCTCTTCTTTGAGTAACCTATTGCGAATAAAGAACTCCCTGTCGTCTCGATTTTGAAAAATAACCTTAGTGGTATGAGCAAAAGAGATTTTATACAGGATCTTATAACCAAACCCGCCTATAAACGTCTTTAAACTCTTCTCTGTGAAAAGCCAGCCAAGACCTGTTACCGTACATATCGTTTTCACCCTCACGAGACCAGCGGCAATTCCTCCGTATGTGTTAATCTTGATGGTAAATAGTAGGGCGAGGTCAGGCCTTTCTGTTCTAAATACCCTATAGAGTTCAAAAAATAGTCTAATGTCCTCCACGGGGTTTGAACCTTTTCTGTTTAAATTCTTAATCGGTATGTGTTCAAGGCCTTCTTCTTTGAGCTTTACCGTATAATCATCCTCGGGGGAAACAATTTTTACCTCATATCCATAATTTTTTAACTTTCTTATGAGATTTATATAGAAGTTGTGCACAAAAAAAGATGTATTTGCCACAAATAGAATCTTCATTTTCCCGTCAATCAAATCTTATGCTTGCTTTATTCCCAAGATAATCAATCATCTTCCATATAGATGGAGAAAAAAAGGTGGAGAGATAAAAAATAAAAAATTTATAATTAACAAATCTATAAGGCGCTAAGTACTCTTTTGCTTTTTTCATCTGTCCTTTTGTAACGTAAGCCCTTGCATACCAGTAGTTTATCTTCGCCTTTAAAAACGAAATCTCCTTCCTATATTTTTCTTCAAGTTTTGGTTCTATTTGTTTTAATTTATGGAGAATATATTCATGTTCAATCGGATATTTTTCTATAAACTTTAAACTACTCATCTGCGAATGAACACGATAAATCACAAGAGGCTCAACTATATATGCAGCTTTAGAAGTATAAAGTAGCCGCATAAAAAGGTCGTATTCCTCTGTCAAATTTAAGTTTTCATCAAAATATTCATTTAGATTGTCTATTGCGGATCTCCTCACCATGGAGGTACTCATAACCACAGGGTAATAACCAAGAAAATTACCGAAGACATTCCCCTCGGGCTGTTTATATCTGTAACCCAAAAACATTCTTTTTTTTTCTTCTATTTTTTTATAATAATTGGTATAGATAAAATTTATATCTTTTTTAGATTCAAACAGAGCAATCTGTTTTTCAAGTTTATTCCCAATCCATAAGTCATCATGATCAATAAAGGCAATAAATTCTCCACCTGATAGGGATAGTCCTCTATTACGAGCTTTCGATAATCCTTTGTTTTCTTGAAAATAATACCTGATCCTTCTATCATTATAGCCTTGAATAATATCACCTGTATTATCCGTTGAACCGTCATCAATTATGATAATTTCAAAATCGCCATAAGTCTGGGTAAGCACACTTTCTATTGTATCTCGAATAAATTTAGAGGAATTATAACAAGGGATATTTACACTTATTTTTGGCATGCTGATTAGCCTTTCAAAATCAAGAAAAGCCTTTTCTTTATCTCGGTTTCATCAATATCTGAAATATTCAATATCAACTCTTCTATTTTATCCTTAAAAATATTCCAGTCAAAGGGGGGTGATTTAAGTAACATGATCTTCTCATGGATTGTTGGGTCAACCGTCTCCCCTCTTCCCACAAGTGTCTCGTAAATCCTTTCTCCTGGTCTTAGGCCTGTAAATACAATATCGATATCTTCAGGCTTCATGCCCATGAGTCTTATCATGTCTCTTGCAAGGTCAACGATCTTTACCGGTTCCCCCATATCGAGGACAAAGATTTCCCCCCCTTTTCCTATGGCTCCTGCCTGCATAACAAGTTGTACCGCCTCGGGGATGCTCATAAAATAACGGGTCATTTCAGGGTGGGTAACAGTTAAAGGGCCTCCAGCCTCTATCTGTTTTTTAAACAATGGAATAACACTCCCTGCACTGTTTAGGACATTTCCAAAACGAACGGCAATGAATTTGGTTGGGCCTTTACCGTTCATCCCCTGACATATGAGCTCTGCAACCCTCTTCGTCGCCCCCATTACATTTACAGGATCGACAGCCTTGTCGGTTGATATTAGAACAAATTTTTCTACCCTATGTTTTAAGGAAGCCTCAACGACACGCAAGGTACCCTCTATATTATTCTTAATCGCCTCATATGGATGTATCTCTGTGATCGGAACATGTTTGTAAGCGGCAGCATGGAATATTACTTGCGGTCTATATCTCACCATTACCTCTTCGAGTCTCCTTTTGTCCAAGATGTCTCCGAGGAGTGGTACATATAGGCCATTTCTGTATTTTCCTGAAAACTCTATATCAATGTTATAAAGTTCGTTTTCCACCCTTTCAAAAAGGATTAATTTTTCAGGGCCTATCTTCATTATCTGTCTACAGAGTTCACTCCCTATAGAACCTCCCGCTCCAGTAACCATCACCCTTTTCCCTGACAAATAGGCCTTTATTCGCTCTATATCGAGCTTTATATGCTCCCTGCCTAGCAAATCCTCTATGTTTATCTCTCTAATCTGTGTCACACTTATTCTGTCATTCAGTATATCTCCTAAAGCGGGGATTGTTTTGCATTTCACGTTCATTTCATCACAAATCGCTGTTATGCCGCGGAGTTCTTTGCCTGTAATCGTTGAATCGGCAACAATAACTTCCTCTATCTTTCTTTTATTAATGACCCTCTTTAAATCCCCGATACTTCCAAGAACCGGTACATCGTGTATCCTTTTACCCTTCCTTTCTTTTGTTCTGTCAAGAAATCCAACGGGATTATAAGTGATTTTAGGATTCTTTTTTATCCCTCTTAATAACATCTCTCCCTCATCTGAAGCACCGATAATAAGCACTTTTTTGCCTTCCGAAGGGGATGCCCCTTTAAATTCCCTAAAGAAACGATAAAAAAAGCGAGAACCTCCGAGAAAAGTAATGATAATAAACCAGTCGATAATTATCGTTGATCTGGGGAAACTTCCTGTTCTGAAATAAAACGCAACAAATGCGCTGAAAGCTATTGTTCCCAGGGTGATGGCCTTTAATATCCTTATCAGGTCGTTCATGGAGGCATAACGCCAAACACCTTTGTAAAGACCGAATATATGGAAACATATAATCCTGATTACCACAATGAATAAAAGGGACTCTAAATATGTGGAAACATATATTTTTGGGACGTCAAAATTAAAACGAAGCAGGTATGATAACCAGTATGATATAACGGTAAAAATAATATCGCTTATTACAACAACATAAAACTTCCAAGCCCCTTTGGATGCCACTTTAATAGCCTTTCTTTTCAATTATTTCGAATAAAGCCATCGGATATCTTTTAAACCCTTTAAAAAGGGGGATATCGATTTTTTTCATGATAAATGGTCTATCACCCTCATCCTTTTCTTCAAAAATATGCCCTACTCTCCTTTCGTCCAGAAGAACATATTTGACCCTTTTATCACCCAATACCTTATAATTGAATTCCTCATGGGTCGTTGCATCGGAAATATAAACTGGATCTGCATCGGCATAGAAAAGGACCCTTGAAAGAGATGGGGTTGTAGCTATTACTTTATTACTGAAACCCAGATCTTTAAGGTATATACCTGCCTTTTTAAGTTCTATTTTATCATCCCGGGCTGAAGCAAGGATTGCAGGAACATTGATGGCCATAATAAAAAAAATAATGAAATAGGGCATTAGAAAGAGCAACGGGGGGCTCAATTTCCATTTATCAGAAAATCCTTTAATCCTCTCAACTATTTCAAAATAACCAATACCTGCCCATAATAAAGCAGGAATGCCCATTAAAAGTCCATGCCTAGTGCTAATATACTGTATTTTTGCCACATATAGGTACGATGATAAAAACGCCATCAAAAACCAGATGATATAAAAAACTTCTCCATAGGTGAACCTATATTTTTTTCTTTTTATAATGCCGAGAAAAAAAAGGCCTACGAAAACAACATTTAACGATTTTATAAATTTATAAACCACCTCAAAGAGGTATGATATATATCTATGTCTAAAGGAAATATCGATAAACCCTTTAAACGGTGCAGACGTCTTTTCTATAAAAGGCGAATCCATCTTTATCGTCTCTTCTAAGCCTTGTTTGGCTTTAATCATATACGAAATTTTATCCCAGACAAGGCCAAACTCCCACCAGCCAAGTTTCCCTTTGATATATAAGAGAATGGGAAAAAATATTAAAGGGATCAGAACTAAATAGATAGTTGTACTGTAAAGTAGTTTTTTACCGCCTATGATGCCCTTTAAGTATAACCATAACCCCCAGGAAATGATTATAAAGATTATAATAACCCCCTCAATTCTCGTAGACATCGATAGGCCGGTAAAAAATGATGATAGAAAAAGGAAAAACCATCTGTTACCATTATTATGCAGGCCTTCAATCCCCATCCATAGGGCAAAAAGAAATAAAGACCAGAACAGTGGGTCCCTCAAAACATCTGAAGAATATTCTACTAAGTGAGGGTTGATCGCATAAAAAAAAGTAATAACAAACGCAATTTTAACATCTATAAGTCTTTTTGTGATAAAAAATAGTGGAATAACCCCTATGGAACCAAAGACAACAGAAACCATCCTTCCCGATAATTCCCAATTATTAAAAATCTTTTGAAATATGAGCACCATAAATGGGTAAAGGTTAAAAAAGCTCTCATCTTTGACCTTTTTGAAATCACCTGAAAGTATCATTTTTGCGGTATCGATATACCTTACACCATCGTTTGTAATGACGTTTGGTGCAAAAACCGGATAAAGCCTTAGGATAAGGGCGATGGAAAAAACCAATATCAATAAAATATTTTGCCTTTTTTCAAACATAATCTATTAAATCTTTTTTATCGACACCCTCAACATATCAGAAATTCTTTCTATATCATCTTTTTTCAAATAGTTGTAAAAAGGTAGGGCTATGGTTCTTTCAGATATGGATTCGCAAATCGGGAAATCACCCTTTCTATATTCAAATAGTTTTCTGTAAAAAGGTTGAAGATGTATGGGGGGAAAATAATTACCACACTCTATACCTTCTTCCATCAAAATTTTCATCAGTCTGTCTCTATGCTTCTTTTTATAACCTTCTCTTAGTCTTATTACAAACACAAACCATGAAACTCTTGAATCTTTAGGTATATAAGGTAGTTCAATCTCATCTATATCTTTTAAGTATTTAAGATAATATCCTGCGACCTTTTCTCTTCTTTTCAATATTTCTTCGATCCGCTCTATCTGGGATATGCCAAGAGCTGCATGGATGTCACTTAGGCGGTAATTATAACCGAGTATCTCGTGGGATAGCCATCGACCGCTTCCTCTTCTTCCTTGGTTTCTTAAGCTTTTCAATAGCTCAGCTACCTTTTTTCTGTTCGTCACAACAATACCGCCTTCACCCGTTGTAAGTTGTTTATTAGGATAGAAGGCAAATACCCCTGTCAGACCAAAAGTGCCCAATTTTTTCCCTTTATATTCTGCCCCTATGGCTTCGCAGGCATCTTCGATCAATATGAGTTTATGTTTAGAGGTTATATGGGTTATCCTATCCATTTCACAGGGTACACCGAATACATGTACAGGCAGAATAGCCTTTGTTTTTCTATTTATCCTTTCTTCAATCATGTCAGGATTCATGTTGAGTGTAAAGGGGTCTATATCAACAAATACCGGCCTTGCCCCAACATATAGGATACAATTGGCCGAAGCCACAAAACTAAAAGGGGTAGTTATTACCTCGTCCCCTTTTTTAATCCCTGCAACAATCATAGATAAATGGAGTCCGGAAGTTCCACTATTCACCGCCACTGCATATTTCGAACCAACATATTGAGCCACCTTTTCCTCAAATTCCCCTATTTTTGGACCAAGACTCAGATTGGGCGTTTTAAGGACAGACAGTACAGCCTCAATATCTTTTTCGTTAAGCTCCGGTCGCGAAAGGGGTATCTTCATCTTTTTTCCTTTGTTTTTTTTGTTGGCTTTGCCGGTAAACCTTTAGCTATCACTTCAGGGGGTATGTCTTCCACTACAACACCTCCAGCGCCAACTATACTCCACTCCCCGATTTTCTTACCGATTACCACTTTAGATCCTATGCCCATGAAAACGCCATCCTCAATAGTAACACCTCCTGCTATATTCACCCCTGGGGCGATATGGACAAAATTTCCTATCACACAATCATGATCTACCGTTGCACCTGTGTTTATTATACAGTGTTCCCCTATCCTAACATCAGGTTGTATTATAGAACCGGCAAAAACAACTGTCCCTACGCCTATTTTAGATGAAGGATGGACATAAGAGCTTGGGTGAATTATTGTAATCCACTGAAATTGCTCCAGGGTTTCCACAATCCTCTTTCTCGTTCTGTTATCGCCTATTGCCATAATTGCAGGATATTTTTCTTTACTGAATTTAGATATAGGTCCTTTTATTTCTGTACTAAAAATCTCTTTGCCCCATTTCGTGGGGTTATCATCCAATATAAAAGAGACCTTCAAGCCACATTCTATCGCTGTACCGATTACAACCTTCGCATGTCCCCCGGCACCAACAACCACTATTCCATCGTCCATAATTAAACACCTGTTTTATTTTCTGAACCCATAAACTCAGGCATGGTATCATACCCAGGCGCGTTGATTCCCCGTTTTTTAAAAACTTCCACTATAGTACAAAAAATAATCTTTATATCAAGCCAAAAAGATCTATTGTCAACATACCAAACATCGAGTTTGAACCTTTCCTCCCAGGTGATCGCATTCCTCCCTTTTATCTGCGCCCAGCCTGTGATGCCGGGTTTTACTTCATGGCGTCTTGCCTGCTCTGGCGTATATCGGGGCAGGTACTCCATTAGAAGGGGTCTGGGTCCCACAAAACTCAGATCTCCCTTTATCACATTTAATAATTGAGGCAGTTCATCGAGGCTTGTTTTTCTTAAAAACCTACCAACGGGGGTAAGCCTTTTACCATCTGATAATAGATTTCCCTTTTCATCCCTATCATCGGTCATCGTGCGGAACTTAAAAATTTCAAAAGGTTTTCCATATAACCCCGGTCTTAATTGTTTAAATATCACCGGGGCTCCCATCGAGATGTATACCACGATGGCAATGACAATTATAACCGGGGAAAGGATAACAAAAAGTACGATAGCCAAGGATAGGTCAAAAATCCTTTTCGCCAATTCGTCTATACCCCAATCACCTCAGAATAAAAACGTGTAAAGCCCTCTACCATCCTTTGCTTTGAAAAAAGTTCATATGCCCTTTTTCTTGCCCTTTCTCCCATGAGTTTTCTTTCGCTTTTGTTTTCTATCATCCATTCCATCTGTATGGCAAGTTCTTCTACGTTTCCAGGAGTGTGAAGTAGTCCTGTTACGCCTTCCTCTATTGCATCTGTTATTCCATATATTCTACTTCCTATAGCAGGAATTCCAATTGAGGCCGCCTCAATGATTACAAGCCCAAATCCTTCCCTGTAGCTTGGAAGGCATAGACAGTCGGAGGCACATAAATATTTCTCGGGCTCTCTTGTTGGGCCTTCGAAATGGATTCTTTTCCCGGTATGTTGTCCCATTTTCACAATTTTATCCTTTATTCGCTCTTCATCGGGTCCAACAATGACTAAATGTACATCTTTACATTTTTGAGAAATTATAGAAAAAGCCTTTATTAAGTCTAAAACCCCTTTTTCCCTGTTTAATCTTCCGATAAAGATAAAAACAAAGTCATGCCTTTTTATCCCCAGTTTTTCTCTCATTTCTTCTCTTATATTACTGTCAAAGGAGTACCGTCTCATATCAACGCCGCATATGGAACCAGAACCTATAATGTCTGCCTTTTCAGAGGCCACTATCTTTTCTTTTATAATGAATTCCCTCTGAGAATAACTGTCCACAAGGATATGGGTCGCAAAAAAAGCCGTAACCCTGTCTATATTTTTGAGGAGTAATCTCTTTATACCTTTTTTTGTCGCCCAGACCTGTCCTGTAAATGTATGAATCCTTATGGGTATCCTCGCAAGAAATGATGCCCCCATGGAAAGAAGCCCTGCCTTTGGAGTCACGGAGTGGACTGAATTAAACCTTTCGGTCCTGAAGATCGAAAAAAGTTTTAAAAAAGCGGTCATATCTTTTACAAGAGATATCTTCCTTTCAATAGGGACTGGTATCACTTTGCAGTTAAGGCGGTAACACTCTAAAAAACCCCTATCATATGTGTTTGTAACTACCGTAACATCATAAACTTTAGATAATTCATATATATAATCAACAAGAAATGCCTCAACCGTCATGGGTATGGCGGTTACAAAACATATTTTTTTCAATATAATATGTTCCCTGCTATAATTTAATTTTATAACATCATGTGCATTCTGTTTTTTTTGTAGAATATATATTATTTTTGAATTTTAGAGAATGATATTTAAAGAGCAAATTTGAAGGAATAAGTCCAACCAGAATGGGCTTTAATACAAAAAAATAAAAATACAACGGTGCATTCAATCTTTTTAAAGCATTAAATTTAACCTTTGCCTCATTTAATCTGTATCTGAATTGTTTTCTTTTATAACTTTGTTTATCTGCATAAATCCTGTATAAAACATCAGGCATTGTTATAATTTTATATCCCTTTGCGACCATCCTCAGCCATAAATCATAGTCTTCCACCCTGATAGCGGTCGGATCATATCCCCCCATAGACAATACATCGTCTTTTCTCATAAGAACTGATGCATGGATAACGCTTGAACCTATAATCCAGTCTTTTATACTAGGTTGTAAAGGTCTCTTAAGTACCCCCCATACCCCATCTTTCTCGCTGTAAAGTTCTGCATACGTTCCCAAAACGGAAACATCGGGATGCTTATCGAGAAAGGCAACCTGTTTCTCTATCCTTTCCGGCAATGAAACATCATCCGCATCGTGTCTAGCTAAATATTCACCTTTTGCGTGTTCAATACACCTATTTAAAGTTGCGGCAAGACCAAGATTATTTTTATTTTTTAATAATATAAACCTTCCATCATTATCTGCAATTTCTTCCAGAGCATTCCATGTTCCGTCTTTTGAGCCATCATCACAAATTATACATTCCCAGTCGTTATATGTTTGATCTTTTATGGATTCTAAAGAACTCTTTATAGAATCCTGGCAGTTATATGCACCAACAATGATACTTACGATTGGCATTTTATATTTTTACTTTTTTTGCTTATTCTTATTTATCAAAAAAGATGCAATAAGCATATAAAATGACTTGTAATATGGCATACTTTTAAAAAATCTTCTCCGCGCTTCATTTATTTTCCCTTCTTTCAAAAACGCCTTTCCATATTGAAAATTAATGATTCTTTTATTTATTCTGATTTCTTTTTTGTAATTATATATAACCGATGGATAATTTTTTTGTATTTTTTCTAAAATAGATTCAAGTTCCATGGGTATTTTTTTATAAAATAAGAACGTGCTGCTTGATTCATGAATTCTGTGGATAGCCATCGGTTTATCTATATAATCGCATTCCCAACTATATGCTATCCTCAAAAACAAATCATACTCTTCCGCATAGTTATAACGAGTATCGAACCACTCGGACAACCCATCTAAAGCTTTCCTCCGAAAAACAGCAGTAGGCATAGATATAGGATATCTATCAATTCTAAAAAGATACCTGAATATATAACCCCTTGGAGGATTTAACCCCAGATTCGCAAAATGGTTAACAGAGTAGTTTTTTTCCTCGTAGAAATCTATGGCATCGCTGAAAACCAAACCAACTGAAGGGTTTCTATAGAATAACGGTAATTGGAGTTCTAATTTTTCCGGCATCCATATGTCGTCTTGATCTAATATAGCAATATAATCTCCAGAGGCTTTTTCTAGTGCCCAATTCCTGACCTGCCCAAGGGAACTGCCTTTTTCTCCTTTATAATATTTCAATTTATTGTCAAAACTTTTTGCAATCTGTTCAGTATTATCAGTAGATGCATCATCCCATAGTATAATCTCCCAATCATTAAATGTTTGTTTATACACGCTTTCTATTGTTTCTTTTAAGTACTTTTCTCCATTATAACAGTTAATAATTACGCTTACTTCTGGCATCTGTATTGTCTATTATTTTAAGAAATTTAAGATTGTATCTATAACAAAATCTGCTTCTTCATCCTTCATCTCGAAGAATAGTGGTAGGGTAATGATTTCTTTCCAAACATATTCAGTTATCGGAAGGGATTGTGCGTCTGATTTAAATAACGGCTGCAAGTGGTTAGGGATATAATGGACGCCACTTCCTATTCCATGTTCACCAAGATAATCTATCAATTCGTCCCTTTTGCCATTTGTTATGCGCATCATATAAGAAAAAGGGGCAATTTCATTGAGATTCCATTTTAATAGGGCTATCCCTTTTATGCCTGAAAAAGCCTCGTTATATCTTTTCACTATCTCCCTTTTCCTTTTTATAAATTGCTCTAACCTCTTTAACTGTACAAGCCCTATTGCAGCATTTATGTTACTCATATGGTATCTGTAACCCATGACTGTGACTTCATAGTACCAAGGTTTTTTTCCATGATATCTACTCCATGCCTCTCTATCTATACCAAGATTTCTTTTTTTTCTTATTACGTCTGCGAGATCATCGTTATGAACAACAACGGCTCCTCCTTCACCACAGGTTATATTTTTTATGGGGTCAAAACTGAAACAGGTTATATCCCCGAAGCTACCTATCTTCTTCCCTTTGTATATAGAGCCAAAGGCATGGGCTGCATCTTCTACAATAAGGATGTTTTTTTGTCTACCCAGTTTAAGGAGCCTGTCCATCTCACAGGGATTACCACAGTAATGTACCGGCATTATGGCCTTTGTTTTAGAAGTTATCTTTGTTTCAACATCATCTATATCTATATTTAAAGTATCCACCTCAATATCACAGAATACAGGGGTTGCCCCTGTAGCGAGTATGGCTTCAATGCCTGCACAGAATGTAAGGGAAGGTACGATTACCTCATCTCCCTTCCCGATTCCTGCCGCATCAAGGGCAATGTGTAAGGCAGACGTTCCTGTGTTTACAGCAATCACATATCCGGAACCAAGATATTTTTCTATTTCCTTTTCAAATTCTTGCACAACCGATCCCAGCCCCAGCCATCCTGATTTAAGAACTTTCTCTATTTCCTGCAATTCCTCTTGATCTGTATATGGTCTTGATATAGGTATCATAATTTTTAACTTACTCGTTTTTTTTAATCCCGCTCAAAAGCATATACCTTCCATGTTCAATTAATTCTGATCCAAGCAATAGTTCCATTTCAAACAATAATTGTTGTTCTTTTAAATTGAATATTGAAGGATTTGAATAGTATGCCTGAGGATCGCCTTTTATACCTGTTACAACGCCTATTCCATTAAAAACGATATCAAAAACTCCCTTTTCTTTTAATATCTCTTCTATTTCTTCCTTCGAATTGCAATTTAAAAAACCATTATTGATGAAAACCCTTTTGTTTAAAAGAATATCATATGATTCATTAATTTTTCCATTTATTAACTTATGTTTTACATAATATAATCTGGGCCTTATAGAAATAAATATAAGCCCTCCTGGATGAAGAATTTTTATAAGATCATCTATAACTTTTTTGTAATCTTTTATCATATATAGAACTTCTGTACAAATTACACAATCGAATTTAGAATTGATAGTCTTATTAATGTCTTTTCCAATATCCCCTAAAATGAATTCAATATCTAAATTGTTTTCTGAGGCATATTCTTTTGCCTTTTTTAATGCTTCCCTGGTAAAGTCAACCCCTGTTATTTTATTTCCATCTTTAGCTAATGGAATGGATAATCTCCCCTGTCCACACCCAGCGTCTAAAATGTTTATTTTTTTTTCATTGAAGACGTCTTTTATTCTTTTCCTGATATAGTATAAATAAATTTTTGAGAAAAATTCTTCATCTGGGTCAGACATCATATCATAATTTTTTGTCACCCGTTTTATAGCGCTTTTTCTGGCAAATTCTGGTGAAAAAAAATTTAGAATCCGGATGGTCAATCCAAATAATTTTTGTTTTATAGTGTTAAAAATCAGCATATTTGATCGAATTATTTACATTAAGTTTGTGAAACAAACACCTTTAGATTGTCATCTGTTATTTCATTAAAACAACCTTTCATGATTTCTATTCCAAACTGTTTTAATTTTTCAAGTTCAGTTTGATCAAGATAAAGAAGCTTATCTATCCGCTTCTCTATCTCACTTTGTTCAGAATAGACCATAGTATATTCCGATTCAATCCAGTCAAGGGGGTTTAAATCTAAAACACCTTCTCTCCCAATAATTAAAATTGGCTTTCCCACAACCAACGCATCCATAATGGCTGCAGAAGCTGTTGAAATAAGAAGGTCAATATTCCAGATCCAGTTGTCCATAGGCCCATCTGCAATAGAATTATCATAATCCGGCCAATTTATATTTTTCAGCATTTCTTTGATGATATCTTTGTTCATCATTGGGTGAGGTTTTATAAAAAATTTTATATCTTTCTTCTTTTTTGCTATGTTTACCGTTTTATATATCAATTCAATGGCCCCCGAATGTTGTAATGGAAGGCTTATTAATATCTTTTTTTTACTGTTTTCTGGTGTTAACCGTGTATCAACATATTGTTGTTTTAATTTATTCCATAAATATTCATATCTTAACGCACAACCAACATCAATATGGTTTTCCGGTAAACCCTCTCTTATCAAAAGATTTTTCAACATAGGCCCGGTACAGATAATCTTATCTGGCAAAACTTCCTTTAAAGAATTGCCCTTATATACAAAATAACAGAGCAGGTCTTTTGAAAAAATAGTATGCTGGTACCCTATGGTATATGTTTTGTTGTAAGCCCTTTTTATGCCTAAAATCCAGGCCCTTTCAGGTATCATTCCTTCAAATACATCGATTGCTATGTCAAAAGTTAAACCTTTTCTTTTAAATTGCATGAATAAATCTAAATACAAAAAAAATGGGAGAAAACCTCCTGTTCTTCTCAGCTTTTCTCTTTTGATAATTTTTTCTATATCCATATGTAAAAAAGAAACAGGGCCTTTGGGAATAGATAAAACTTTGATCATACAAAAAAAACCCTTAAACAGATCAAATATACTGTAATATTCAAAAGGAATGAGAAATTTTATTTTTGAATTTTTTAATAGTTTTAAGACATCCTTTAAAGGTTTATTCATGTTATATATATATGGAACAATAAATATCCTATATTTATTTTTTTCAAACCATTCTATCAACCTTCCAAAGTACCTGTCTCTGTATGTACCGTCATTTGAAAAAGCTCCATCATCTATCCATGTGTGGAGCACTATGTTATTTAATTTCTCATCGGCCTGACCACTTTCAGGGGATTTTGAAACACCGGAAAAAAACTGTAGATACTTGTTGTGAAAAAAAATTAATATAAATTTGAGTGTGTGATATAAAGGAATAAAGTGATGTTTGATTTTTTCTATATAAAATATAAATTTTTTTATACTCTTTACGTCTTTTCTTTTTCTGTTTAACAAAAGAATGATTGCATCAAAAAGATAGACATCATCAACAATCACTATTAATTCTTGCTCTTTTTCTTTTCCAAGAAAATCATCTATTATTTTGAGTCTGCAACAATCCAAAAATAAGTTTGAAACATAAGTATTTTGTTCTGATATAGGCGATAAACTCCAGAGCTCATCATAATCTTTTCCAATTCCATCTAAAAAATCGATATAACTCTCCCTTATCTCCGTTTTCTTATCCTCTAACAAGTGCTTGATGTCTATTTTTACATATATTTCAGAAAGGCCATCCTCCCATTTTCTTCTCTCAAAATAATCATCTATAAAACACAAAAAAGTATAATTGCCTTTGTATCTTTTTTTTAATTTTTTTGGCGTAAAGGATTTATTGTAAACAAGAATCATAATCGGATAGTCTTTATTATATTTTTTGATATAAGTATCTAATTTTATCGTCTTTCATTAAGCTCCTAACCGTTTCTAAGTCCTCAGGGGTATCAACACTAATCTTTGCATCTTCTATTCTAACCGCCCTTATCTTCACCCCATGTTCAAGTACCCTCAAATATTCGTTAAACTCTATAGTTTCAAGAGGAGTAGGAAGCCATGATGCGTATTCTAATAAAAAATTTTTTCTAAAAGGTACGATAAAACACATTTTCCACATTATATCTACAGGGGTTCTTGCATCACTTGGTAAATCATTTCTCGAGCAATAAAGAATATTACCTTCAAGATCCAGAACCGCTTTTATATCTGATGGGCTATTTTTTTTTGTGTATGGTGTTATCCCCACAGAAATTTTTACGTCAGAATTTTCAATAAGAGGCTTAACAATCGCATCTATATGATCCGGATTTACAAGAGGTTCGTCTCCCTGAACATTCACTACTATATCACAATCTATGTAACGGCAGGCTTCTGCGAGACGGTCAGAACCGGTCTTATGATGTGTTCCTGTCATGATCACTTTAATGCCATGGGACTCACCTACCTTTTTAATCAGTTCACTATCAGTAACGAGATAAACCTCTTTTAAGCTTTTTGCTAACTGTGCTCTTTTACATGTATGAACAACCATAGGTAAACCACATATGTCTACTAAGGCTTTTTCCGGGAGCCTGCTTGATTGAAGTCTCGCAGGAATCATACCGACTACCTTCATGGCATTTTCTCCTTATCATGAAAATTAAAATAACGGTCTTCAAAGGCATGGTATAAAATAGTGCAGTCAGGTAAAAGGGTAATTATCTGCATCCCCATTTCTTTCATCCATCCTACGTCCTTTTTATCTTTTGCAACATAACCACCTGCTGCGATACCCTTTCTCTTTATCTTTTCAATCAATTCTTTCATCGTGTTAATTACATCTACATGATCTACCTGACCTGGTAGACCAAGTGATTGGGATAAATCATAGGCACCTATATATATACCGTCTATCTTTTTATCAATTTTTTTTATCGAGAGGATATCGTCAATATTATTGACACCCCCTCTTCCTTCCAAAAGAAGTATCAGTAAAGTTCTTTCATTTTCCTTTTTCGCATGCTCTTTAATTCCATAGAGAGAATAATTACCCGCTCTTGTAAAAGGCGAAAAACCCCTAGAACCAATTGGACTATACTTTGAATATTGAATGGCAAGTTCAGCATCTCTTTTTGATTCAATGTGCGGGATAATAACACCAGAAGCCCCAAGATCAAGAGCTTTTAGGATTGAAGTCTCTTCGTTTGCAGGTACTCTTACAAGACTACCGCAATCATTGACCTCTGCAGCCCTTATCATGTTCTCCAATGTTTCAAAATTGTGACAACCGTGTTCCATATCGATAATCACAAAATCGACTCCTGTTGAAGCTATAATCTCTATCACCGAAGGAGATGGTATAGTACACCAAGGCCCGTATATGATTTTTTTATTTCTTAATTTTGTTTTCAATTTATTTCTCATAAGATACCTTTTTTACTTTAATCTGCGATATATCGTTCACTACATAAGGCGTAATGCGAATAAACTCATCGTATGTGCCAAATCCCGTTAAAAGGCCGATAGAGCCTTTTAGTCCTGCATTTATACCCATTTCTACATCTATTAAAGCATCCCCTACCATAATCGCATTATCTTTTTTACAATTAAAAACATTAAGGGCAAATTCAATTTGATCAGAATAAGGTTTTTGTCTTTTTACCATTTCAGCTCCTACAATTAGATGTACACAGTTTTCTAATCCAAGAAATTCCATAGCAATTTTTGCCCTAATCGAAATGTCTGTTGTAGCAATGACAACCTTACATCCATAGTATGCAAGATTTCTCAAAAGTTCTACGGCACCATCTATCGGTTTGATAAAATCTCCAAGATGATTTTGGGAATAAGCATCAACTTCATTAAAAACTTCTATACACAGATTCTCCGTATCATTAAAACCCAAATCTTTAAGATAGTTTATTGCCTCCTTCATCACTATTTCTCTTTTTTTTAACCCTACAGGCCCTTCAGGTTTCAGTTTTTTTTCATCGAAATCTACACCCATTGCATAAGAAAGGCCTTTTATATGAGAATTATCTAATCCAAGTCGCTTACAGATAAAGAGCGCACGGAAATAAACCATCTTTGACCAGTAATGATATAGCTCGATAATGGTTCCATCCTTGTCAAAAATTGCAAGCTCTATATTTTCAATGGTATGGTCACCTACCTGGATATTAACCATTGAAGGCCTCTAAATTGGACTTTACGAGACTCTCAGCTATATCCAACGCTTTTTTTATAAGTTTTTTATCATTAGCAAAATTATCATCTTTTATAAAAGGACGTACAATTTTTCTGGCGTAACTTCCAACCGAAACCCCATGGGCATTTACCTCGCATTGTTTTGCAAGGATTCCACTTTTACTATTAGTCCCGCCAGAAATTAAAACAACAACAGGTATACCACTTTTTATGACTATATCGGCACAAGCGATAGCCTGGAGGGTTGTATTGAAATCGTCACCCTCACCGCTCATAGGTACACCATCGGCCTGAACAATCATCCTCTCTCCTGTTATTGCATACATATTTTTTATGCGTTCGATTAGATGTTTATTTGAGAGGAGAGATCTGTCTAAACAGACACTTATATAATTATCTCTTAAGATACTATTTAAGAGCCTCCAGTCATCCATGACTTCCTCTTCATTTTCTGAAACGGCGTGTAGCTCCATCATCTCACATCCTGCATCTATACAATCTGGAAGTATTTTTTTTAAATCTGCCCTCCTAAAATTAAAACCAATGGCTTCTTTATGACATACCCTTTCACACTCCCCGCAACCTATACAACGGTATTCTTCTACAAACCATTTATTATCCTTTTTTATAATTGCTTCTTGTCTACATTTGTCAACACATGTTCCACAATTGCTACATTTTTCAGATATAATGTAAGCCTTCCTTATGTGTGGGTCTCCTTTTATACCAATACTGACATTTATATAAGGCCTTACAGGTATATTTTTTTTCATCTCGATTCCCAAAAGATAGGCATCATCTATACCTTCTGCAGCAGCCCTTACGATGTTCGGATTTGCCGATACATCATGGATAACTGCTCCTGCCAATGTGTAAATCATAGAGAGTCTTCTTACCTCTTTGGGATCTTCGTTGCCTGCCCCGCATACGAGTTTAAAAACCTTTCGTTTTTCAAACAAATTCTTCAATAAAATAAATCTGTTCATATCTATAAATAGTTTTCTATTCCTTTATAGAAGGCTTTATAGGTTGTAGGCGTAATTATATGGATTCCTTCTCTATCCATCTTATTAAGATAACTATCTATCTGCTCAAGATAATGTTGATTGTAACGATGCCTTTCGATTATCAACTCTCTTTCCTCAGGCTCTACTTTCTCTTTATAAAAATGAAATTCGTTAATGGATGTCATGCCAGTATATCCATCAAGGCCAGCCGCGAAAATCCTTTTTGCACCCATAACAATCGCAACTGCGATTAAAAGAACTGCTACCGTTCTGCAATTACTTTGTATAACACCATTTTTTATATCAAAGTCATTTAATTCATCAACAAAATACAACCTTTCATAATCTCGTTGAGTGTATTCTTTAATTAGATTTTCTGAAATGTTTTCGCCAATTAAAAGCAACGAATCTTTATGGACCGTGTCAACATAATCCATAAAGCGCTTTTTGTTGGTAAATGCGTGATAATGAGGGATAAAAAGATTGTCTAGGAAGTTTGCACCAAGGACAACCGGGTCAAATTTTTTAATAAATATATTAATTTTTTCCTTATATTCTTTTAAAGTAGGTCCATTAGCAAGAATGAGGAAATCCCTATTTTTGTGTCTCTCCATATAAGGGATATGTTTTTTTGTGGTTTTATTTGTAATTTCTTGGAAACCACCTTTCTTTTCACTAGGAAATTCATTAGTTTTTTTTATGGTACCTATTAAACCACTCCTTATGATCTTATTTATTAGATCCTTGGAAAAACCTATTGGGTTTGCTTTTTTTACCATCTCAAGGGCATTCCATATATCCTCCATGGTATATTCTCTATAGTCAACTAATGTTTTTGGATAATATGGGTGACATTGAAATATACCGGAAAGCATATATGGCAATTGATAACCCCATGGTTCATCTGTTTCTATATTAAGGAAGTATCTATCAATAAGATGTAAAACCGGCACAACATTATATTTATCAGATGTTATCATCTGTAGGTAAGAAAGTAATACTTCTGTAGGTAAATTACCAGCCCCTCTTCCCATACCGTATATGGTACAATCTACCATATCCACCTCGAGCTTTATGGCTTCAAGGGTATTGGCAAATGCCATTTGAAGACTGTTGTGGGGATGAAAACCTATCTTTACATGATTAAGCTTCTTAAACGGTTCTATGAGCCCTTTCATCATATCAGGAAGGAGAGAACCATAACTATCTGCTATATAAAGATAATCTATGTTTGAATCCTTAAGAGTATTTACTAATTCTTTTATCTCTTTTGCGTTATAGCTTGTTATTCCCATAGCATTCAGAGAAACCGTAAAACCCTTTTCTTTTATAGATTCAAGTTGTTTAATAGCGCCTAACATTCCATCCTTATGTGCTGCAATACGTACAAGATCAACATAACCAATATATTCATCCGATATGTCTTCTGTATCAAACTTTTCGAAATCTCCCATTATTGCTATTTTTGCACCTGTTTTATCACCTACCACATCTCTTATGTCTTCTATGTCGGTGAACCTCCAGGTGCCGAACTCTTTTCTATTAAAATATTTTTCTGTTCCCCTAAAACCGATCTCAATATAGTCAACCCCTGCCCGTGATAATGCTCTGTACAATTCTTTTACCATCTTTTTTTCAAATTTCCAGTTATTTAAATAACCACCATCTCTAATTGTACAGTCGAGAATTTTTATCTTTTTCTTCATTTCATTTGCCATTGTCTAACCTCATAATTTAAATTGCCTTCTTCAAAAACCCGCTTAATCCTGACATTATTTTAATTTCAGCCTTTCCTTCATCATTGAGCAGCAAAAAATAATATAAAAACATAGTAGCCACATAAACCAATCCCATTTCAGCAAGAGTTATGTATATATTTTGAGGGTATAATATTCTGGAAACAAAAAATGAACATACCGAAACAAAGATATATATTTTTAAATTATCTTTTATTGTGTTCTTAAAATATTCATAAAAGGTCACCTGAAGATGATTTAACGATAACCTTAATATCAATGGAAACCCAAAGATCATCGACACTGTTAACCCAAGGGCAACGGCGATTAAACCAATTTTTTTTATAAATAAAATAGACATAATGATATTTATAAAGGCAATAAAAAAATGAATTAAAAGGGGTTTTCTAACAATCCCTTTGGCAGAAAGCATACCCGATGCTATCTCAAGCGTTCCATTAAAAAGCCAGAATAAAATAACAATTCTTGCTGGTGATACACTCTCTTCAAAACCTGGGCCCATCCAATACTTTATAAAAGGCTCGACAAAAAAGAAGAAAATCAAAACCATCGGAATAAAAATCGCACTCATATATTTTGTGCCTTTAAAAAGCAGCTTTCTTTGACCCTCCAGATCACCTTTACCTTCCATCTCCGATGCCACAGTCCAGGGCGGACCGCCCAATGTGGAATTTATATACCTGAAATAATTCTGAATGTTGTGTGCTACAGCATAAATGGTGACAGCTGACATGGATATGAAATAACCTATGATAATATTATGGATTTGAAAAAGAAAAAGATTTAAGAGGGCACTCAAAAAAACAAACACGCTGAAGTTAAATATGTGTTTAAATGTATCCCGTTTGATGTATGGGAATATAAAAATTAAATCAGTTTTTTTCTTTGCAATGATATAAAAAAAGATATTCCCTATTATTGTAAGAAATTGAGATGATATAAAAAAATGGACAATGCCGTATCCAATTTTAAATATTATAAATGCACATAATCCGTTTAAAACCTGAATAAAAATATTTACTTTGGCTTCTATATCCCATAAATTTAAACCTTCTATGGTTCCTCGAAAAGTTGTTGCAGGCCACATAAAAAAAGCGGAAACTCCCGCGACTAAAAATAAATTTTTTGTAATCTCCAAATTTTCTAACCTTATGTTAAATAAAAAAGGGAAATATTCTAACACAAGAAAAAGCGAGCTTCCTGACAAAATACCTATAACAGTATAAAAAGTAAAAGAGGCATTTATAATTTCATTTACTTTTTTTAAGTCACCCTTTCCATTATACTCAGAGACATATTTGGTCAGAGCAGACATAACACCAAAATCAAGTAACCCAAAATAGCCGGTGATAGTCATGACCGTAAGATAAACACCGTATACCTCCTTACCCGTATAGGATACAATATATGGAAAAATAAGAAATGACACAAGTAGCGCAATTAAACGGTTTACAATCATAAACCTTAAATTTTTCCCTATTTTGCTGATTGTTGACATGAATTATTTGATAATTTCAAAAAATCAGTTTTTTTAATAGAACTTTAAACTTGTCATATACCCTCTTCGAAATATATGGGTATATCAATATCGAGACAAAAAATAAAATATGTTCAACTGAATATCTTCCGTATCTTTTTGTCTTTTTAAGGTAATCGAGCCTTAATTCTTTTCTGATCTCCAGTCTCCATCTTTTCCACGCTTTATCCGAAACAGCCGTTAAATTTATTAGGGGCTGTCCCCCATATTCGGCCACTTTATCCAAATATTGCTCCACATCATTAATTAATCTTTTTTCCTCCACATATTTCCATATAGGTGTCTCTGGTAGTGGGATTAGATAATTCAACGAATATTGATAAGCATTTACGTCTTTTAAAAAGTTGATAGTTTCGTTTATAGTTTCCCTAGTCTCTCCAGGTGAACCTATCACAATCTGAACAGGACAGTTTATACCCATGTCCATAGTTAATTTCGTGATCTCTTTGTTTTGAGATGCTGTTACGCCTTTTCTGTATTCCTTTAGAATCTTATCGGAACCGGACTCCTGTCCGTAGTTAATTTCAATACAGCCGGCTCCTTTCAGTTTTGTTATCATATCTTTGTCTATCTTATCCACCCTTGCACCGCCAACTATAAAAAATATGTCAAGGCCGGAGGCTTGAATGGCATCACATATGTCATAAACCCTATCCTTATCGCCATTGAAAAGCTCGTCGGCGAATTGGAAACCCCTTATCCCATAAGTGTCATTTAGAAATTTTATATGCTTTATCACATAATCTGCACTATAATAACGGATCCCTTTCATGTGGCGGTAACAGAATAGACATCTGTGAGTACATCCTCTCCCTGTTACAATTTCGATCCATCTATCGTCATCTCCAATTTTATTTAGAATTTCGTTTAACTCATTACTCGTATTATTGTTTTTTGCAGATAAAGCTAACGAATCTTTAAAATGTCTAACATATCTATACAGATCGATTAAATGGTATGCAGGCAAAGGAATAGAATCCAAATCTTTTACTTGTTCAGCCAAGTTATTCCTTTTTATCTCACCGTTACCATTAATAAAAGAGATTCCGGGCACATTTTCTACCGATAACCCCTTTTCAATTTTGTTCATTAACTCTGGGAGAGACACCTCTGCTTCACCATGAACTACAATATCTATTTTTGCTTGATTTAAAAGAAGATTATAAACAGAGGAAAGGGGTCCACCTGCAATTTGAATGATATGCGGCTTTTTACTTCTTATAATATTTGAGATCTTTTTTACGCTACCATAAGAGGTGGCTATTCCGCTATACCCAATTATATCAGGGCAAAATTCATTAACGATATTTTCAATATAATCAAATCCATCTTTTTCTAATCCTGGATCATACACAAGTGGGTCATACAATATAGTTTTATAACCCAAACTTTCAAGTATTGAACCTACTTGAAGCAGACCAAGAGGTGGAACAATTGAATATCTCCTTGAGGGTGCATTTATTAAAAGAATTTTCATTTCAATTCATCAACTCTCTTTAATTTTTCAGACCAAATATCTATCCATTTTTCATCGGTCAACGCAAATCTATTACAAAAAGAAACCCGTGCTCTCTGTACGCTTTCTGAATTCCACCATTTGTTGGGGTCACTAAAAATATCATTTACTTTCACTGCCGCGGATTCAGGTGTATCATGGAGCATTCCCACATCGTGTAGCATCTCAAAGTATGACTTAACATCATCCTGCAATTCCCAATGCTTAGGATTCCAGAATAAAATTGTAGGAAAATTGACGACAAATGTTTCAAGGTATGTTGTAGAATTATAGGTTCCTATAAACAGACGACTATCCTTTAACAATTCCAACATAGATAAACGTCCATCATACTGCATTGCTTCGGGCATTAGATCTCTAAATCTCATTCTGTCGTTCCAACCAAAATCTTTCATATATGGTTTTAATAATAATAGCTTCTTTATATCATCCCTTAAACATTCATAAAACCTCTTCTGTTCATCAAAATAAGAGAGCATTTGTGAGCTTACGGGGATGCTATATAGCCAGTATGAATATCTTGGTATTCCCATCATCACCCATAGAATCACTCCATTTATATCTGGTCTTATTTTATTCTTCTTCAATTTAAATAACTGTCCTGATGGCATAGGGTGTACCTTATTATTATTTTTATCACTCCAACCCCAAGAAAAATAGACATCAGAAATATCTATCTCGTGTTTTAACTCCGAAGACCATAGGGCCATTCCATGATGACCCCCATGTTGAGTTAATATAAGCTTTGCACCTTTCTCCCACTGGTCAGCTGCCCAGAATTTGAATGATTCAATGCCTATGGAGGCATTTGCAGTAAAGATTATTTTTACTTTTGCAGGCAATTCTTTGTAAATTTCTCTTCTGAATTCATCATAGCCCTCAATATACAAAAAAGGTATCTGATAGGGTATCAAAACGTCAAGAACACTCTCAAATTTATTAGTGCCAGCCTTTAATAATATTTTTTGTCTCAGCATTTTATCTACACGAAAATGAGGGGATTTAATTGAATAACCGGTATATAGACTTGGGAACTGATTAAGTTTTGCCTGGAGTTTTATAAGATCTTTTAGTTTTAAACGAGAATGGAAAAAAATGTATTTTTTTGAACTATCAGGTAAACATTTATGATATATACTTAATAATTTTAGCAATGAATTTCTAAAAGTTCCATGAGTTATAAAAAATCTATTATTCTTTATTTCCAGTTTATAACCTTTTACGGTGTAAGGAATAGAACCACATTTTTTTATTAGATAGCTAAACAACATATTATTGTAATTATCATCGATGATATTTATAAAAAAATCTTCAAAATCGTAAGGTGTAAAAAAGTCTTCTTCGCAATTTAAAATCCATGTATCTGTTACCATACCTGATTCGCTTGCGTTTTTTATAGACTCATATCTATCAAAAAGTATCTCTATAAAATAAAAAAGCCATGGACCTATAATTATCCGCCAATAATGTTCACTATGTTTTTCTCTATGGTTTTTATTGAGAATTTCAGTAAGAACACCAAGATATCTTTCATAAACAACATCAAGATAAAGATAATCGTTGTAGAGCTTATTTCTGTCATCCCAGTGATAAGGCAATACTCTATATTTTAATTTTTCCCAAATATGTTTACGGGAATAGATTTTACACCATTCACCGAGAAATAGTATTTCTTTAGATTTATCCCAAAATTCTTCGAGGGCTGTTGTAGCTAAAAACAAATAAGTTCCTTTTTTTATCTTGATATTCCTACAATTATCGTATCACAACATCCAATAGATGAGAGTTGTTTTTCATACTCATCATTTAATGTATCTGAATCCAAAAAATTCCATTTCTGATGGCCTCCAGGCTTTCCACATGACAACCAGTACAGATGATTAGAAAGAGGATATCTTTGTACTTGTTTTATATATAGAAGCCGTAATCCAGCCTTTTTAATGAGCAGTTTAATGGTTTCATTATTGAATAAAAAGAGATGGCAGCTCCAGTAAGTGAATTCAGAAAAAGCTTTACATTTATAAAGGGTAAGTAAAGCATCGTTCGAATTTGGGACTTCTATTATAATAATGCCATTTTCCCTCAATAAAGTGGCTAAGTTTTTCAAAAGACCTGCAGGGTCTTTTATGTGTTCAATTACGTGAAAGGCGGTTATAACATCAAATTTTTTATTTATTTCACCAAGGCTTTTATATACAGTAAGAGAATTTTTTTTGAAGTGTGGATCAAGGCGTCTTTCAACTTCTACACCTTCTATAATTGCGGCGTAATCTCTTGCACGCATTATAAACCCGCCATTACCACATCCAAAATCAAGGACATGCTTATTTTCTATTGTTCTTGCAAGATATTCTACACGCCTTTCGTCATCACATGTTGTTTCTCTCAACCATCCTTCTATTGAAATATCATTTTCATGCATACTCGAGTCTTCATAAAAATCATCCGATATATGATCAAAACTTGATAGAAAAACGAGTCCGCATTCAGTACACTCAAGAATTTCAAGTTCGGGTTTATCCCTTACTTTTCCATCTCTTTTTTTGAATTTTCTATTTTCGCAAAGATAACAGCTTCTTTTTTCACTCATTATTTCCCCGTCTATATAATTTTACATCCCCGTAGGTACACCCCAGAAGTCACAGTAGCTGCATAATGGAACCTTGTCTCTTTTTCCTTCTAGATGGAATTTAAGCCATTCTTTTCTTTTTTCGCCATTCCATATATCCACAAGGGGGGTTTTTGTGGCGTCCCCTATGACTCCGAGCCTTTTCGGGTCAAAGCGGACACAGATTGAAACCTCCCCTGTTCTGCTTATGGCCATATGGTTTAATATCTCAAGGCAGATACCTATCTCAGGTATTGTGGGTTTCTTTTGATATTTGAAACTGCCAAGGGGATGGTGAAGCACCCTTGTGGCAATTATACCTTTTAAGGTTTTCCATCTTTCTAAATCTACACTGCCCAAGCACCTGAAGATTACATTTGGTTTCCTATCGCCTTTTATCTCTAAAAATCTTTTTACCAGTTCATATTGCTCATCCCCTTCAGGGTCATTCTCTATAACAGA
>JAOAGQ010000004.1 GCA_026415675.1 Syntrophorhabdaceae bacterium | reverse complement strand
AGCTGTCCTGGCCTTCTCTCGTAAGTAAAGTGCAACACATCATCGGCATTGACCTTGAGAATAGTGCCATTGGGCTTTCTGAAGTAATAGGCGAGAACGATGCCATCGTTATTCGTCTCAACACCACTTGTGATATTTGTACCCATCAGATCTGTGGCAAGGCTCGAATATTCGATGAGTTCAACGCCAAAATGGGATATGGGGTCTTTCGGGTTATGGATAAACCTGATAAATATACCCCCATCAAGAAACAGTTTTTTAAAGCATATCCTTTGAATGTCCCCAAAATGAAACTGCCTGTAATAATCCGCCACCCTTGCCCAGTCCGCAAAGGCTGATTCAATGGCAGTATTGAATGCCTCGCTCTCTGTTTGGGCTTGGAGTGTGCTCCCTGGTCCTATGGCACGGTTTATGATGGTATTTACCGCACCGTAGATAAAGGGGTCATTGAGATAGAGGTTATTTGCCCTTGCCCTGACGATGGAGAGTTCAGGCAGGGTCTCGTTTGGCCCCCTCTCTTTTGTAGTAAATTTTTTATAAAGCCTCTCTTTCGATGCGGCCTTCAGTATCTGTCTTTTAAAGATTTTAAAGAATAGACGAGAAAGGAAATTTTTCATCTATACAAACGTCACCACAACCCTCGTGTTGTAAGTCCCGCTTGCCTTTGCGAGTTCGCTATCGATTTTTCGGAGTTCATCGTAAAGCCAGTTGATACTGGGTTTGCGGATACGGAGTTCTCCGATATCTATCTCCTGGGCGCCCTTCTCTATCTGCTCAATAGCAGATAAAATGGCATCCCTTCGGAGAAGGAGTTCTTCTTTTGTCATAAGGGGATTATAAGAAAGTGTTAAAATTAATGGGGTATTTTTTTTGACAGATTTTATAACCAGTCCTTATACGCAGGAATCCACATCTGACGGGCTTTTTCGTAGATTTTTTTGTTTCGAGGGGTATCACTTTTTTGACAAATGGGTATAAACTGCCTTGCGTTTATATATTCGCTACAGGCTATCGCATAGACTGTGGCGTCGAGGTAGTGGTTTCTTCTATTCACCCGCACCCATGTATCCACGTATTTAAAACCTTTTCTGATGCGCTTTTTCTCCTCCGACACCATCTGTTCCAAAAAGTCCGTATCCACTTCTCTGTGAAAATGGATATCCTGGACATCTATCATGCGGTATATCTTTTCCTTGAAATAACTACTATCCACGAGGATGAGTTTTAGGGGTCTTGCGTACTTAAGAAGATAACGTGGGGTCTTCTCAATATCTGTCTCTTTTATGGGCTTTTGCATATCCGCCCCTTTTGTGGGATAGATATTAGGATGGGCTCTACAGAAATCATAAACCTCCGATGTCCTTGCCCCTGCGTCTATGAATGTACAGAAGATGGAGACAGATTTCCCCGAGACATTGAACCGCATGTCATAGACGATCCGCTCTATATCCTGCCATGTCTCACACCTGCCGTTCAGGATGAGATACACCCCACTTTGGGCTATAGCATATATCACATAGTAGAACTCCACCTCCTGGACGTCTACACCGCAAACTATGGCCTGGGTATCATCAGGGGGTATGCCCCTCTCAAGCTCAGGGATGACACACTTTGCCACCTCATCCACTTTTTTCGATGTCTGGACCTCTTTGAAGGGTTCCGCAAGGTAGCTATTCACAAAGTCCATAAGTTCTGCGATGTCATCCTTTGACGATAAAAATGCCCGGGCAACCTCACCAAAGGGCAAAAAGGGCGAGTAAAGGGATGATAGATGAAAGCCTATTCGGGATATATCGCCTTTGCTCTCCGATAGTACCCATTCCCCTGAGGCGAGCAGGGGGTATTTATGCTTATCTAATATCTTGCCTTTGCAGTACTCGCACTCGTAATATGCGGTTTTTTTTGCATCGTCAGGGGTCTCCCCTTGCCATTTCAACTGGGAGAATTTGAGCGTTTGCCTCTTACCACAGTGGACACAGGGCACTGCATAGAGATAAATATTCGACTTCTGTAATTTCTTCCAGATGTTCCCCGTCTCGAATGTGGGGGTTGAGGCAAAGACTATCTTTCTGAAGCCGTAATAGCTCTGGGTCCTCTTTTCAGCGAGGAGCATAGGGTCTGCTTCACGGCCAGAAAAAGGCGGGAATTTATCTACCTCATCCATAAAAACATATCGGACAGGACGGCTTGAGAGTACCGCAGGGGAGTTACTCCATGCGATATAGAATGTCATTGTTTCAAACTTCATCTCTGTCAAGCCGAAATCATCGGCACGGGGGGATTTTCTGATGGTAAGTCTATCCGATGCCTCAATCATGGGCTGGATTCTATTTCGTGACATGGAATTACAGATATCTTCAGTTGGTAGAACGAGAAGGGCAGGACCTGTATCGACATCTATCGCATAGGCAATCATGTTGAGGATCGCTTCGGTTTTCCCGAGCTGGGTTCCAGAACAGATGATGATTTCGTCTATGTCGGGGTCACAGAAGGCATCCATCACCACTCTCAAGTAGGGGGTTCTCTCGGTATTCCAGCGCCCGGCGAGTTTTGAGGCACGGGGGGGCAGGATGCGGTAATTATCAGCCCATTCGCTTACCGTTTTTTGCTCTGGCGGGGCTATGGCCCTTCTTTCTCTTTGAGTCAACATGGGTATATTTTCCCTCTCGACTGAATCTCTCCATGATTTCGTTTGTGTATTTCTTGACTATCTCTTTCACCTCTGCGGTAGACAATTCTTTGCCCGATAAGTCTTGAGGTAGATAAAACTGTAGGGCGATAAGGGCTTGCTTCACCTCGGATAATCTTTGTGCCCATTCGAGTTCTACTTCTTCTTTTTCGTAGACCTCCTCTTTGAGTTTGCGGAGTAAGAATTTTTCCTTTTCGAGCTTGACGGTCTCTATCTGAATCTTTATCTGTTTCTCATCTTCCACAGGGGGCTTATAGTATGTGGCTAGATAGTGTTTCAAGAGGTCGGGGAGATAATATTTTACCTTCGGGGAGTCCTCTTTTTTCACTTCCTTGCCGAGCCTACGGGCATTACATTCGTAAGCCCATCGGCGGATCACATCGGGACGTCTATCGAATAGTTCCCCCAAGGCCTGGGATGTGAGAAAGAGTTCATCTATGACTTTGTCCATCAGATAATCCCTTTGAGCTTCAGGTATCGATATGACCTTCTGATTTTTTTATCGTCTATATCGTTGAGGCGGGTTGAATAGTTTTTGACGACCTCTTCGACAAGGCTATATTTTGGCAAGATACGGGAGAAGAAAAATACCATGCAGTCCATGAATGAGAAGTTCTGGGGGGTCTTTGTGTTCATTACAGTGAACCGTATGAACTTCTCAAAGATGCAATGTTCGTTACAATCATCAATCTCCTGACGGCATATTTCACAGGGCAGGATATTTGAGTATCTTTTTTTTGAGATAACGTTCCGTTGAGTTAAGTCATATTGCGAAATCGTTTTGTATGCTGAACGATTCACTGTAGTATATTATACCTTTCCTGTTGCATATTGCAATATATTTTGGCTCTATAGTGTATTTTATTGCTCTTTTTCGTTCATACCCCCCTTGCGAGGGTTCGATTAATGTTTTGCCAGTGTTCAATAGGCTGAACTGCGCCGTTGCGGGCAGGGCAGCCGACCCGTGCAGTTTGGGGGCGGGAAGGACCCAGGAAAAATGTATTTCCTATGCAATTTACATGCCATTTTTGTTCTGCGCAATGAACGCATCACGGGACGAATTACACCATGCTGTTCAGTATACTGAACGAGTGTGGCGAATTAGAAAATTAGAGTGATGATGAAGCCTTCATGGTTTCTTACGGGTTTCCAGTGTATTTGGGTAAAAGAAGATGATTGATCTTCATGATACGGTATGTTCTCTTGTGGCGAGACACAAAAAAGGCGTGGCAGATGCCACGCCTTGGATTGCTATCTCAAAAGCATGAGAATTAGCAACAAGATTAAGATAAAAAAATCTTCATGACCGCACCTCCTTTCATATTTACGCTATACTCCACATAAACTGAAACGCTTTTTTATTACTCAAAAGAGCGTTTCTGATCTCCTGGCGTGCTGGTATTTGAGGAGACATGCGATTAATAATATGCAGAACGCCCAAATAATTTTTTAGAGGAGATAAAT
>JAOAGQ010000043.1 GCA_026415675.1 Syntrophorhabdaceae bacterium | reverse complement strand
GAGAGACGGTTACCCTTAGAGACGGTGAGAACCCTTGCCGATGGAAAGGTCTTCACCGGGGTTAAGGCAAAGGAGTTGAAACTTATAGATAGAATAGGTACCTTCTATGATGTGGTCGATGAGATGAAGTTGGCGATGAACATAAAGGGAAAACCCCTTCTCGTTTACGGAAAGAGGCCCTTCTCTTTATTGAGATGGCTTCTATCATCGATGTTGCCTTTAATGGATGAACTCTGGAGGTGATATGTTTCCCTATGTATTCTACGTTATTGCCTCATACTTTGTTGGTTCCATCCCTGTAGGGGTGATGCTTGCAAAGATAAAAGGGGTGGATCCGAGAAAGGGAGGGAGTAAGAACATAGGGGCAACGAACGTGATGCGCACCGCAGGCAGGATCTTTGGGATCCTTACATTGATAGGTGATATGCTCAAGGGTTTTGTACCCACCCTTTTGGCTATTTTATACGGGGTGCCAGCCTCTATAACCGCTGCGATAGGTATCGCCGCTTTTCTCGGCCACCTCTTCCCCGTTTATCTTAGGTTTAAAGGGGGAAAGGGTGTCGCTACCGCTTCAGGGGTGTATCTTGCGATGAACCCCTGGGCCATCCTTATTAGCTTTATCGTTTTTCTTCTTATGGTCTTTAAGTGGCGGTACGTATCCCTCGGTTCTATTACAGGGGCGTCCCTTACGCCTTTTCTTATGTATTTTTTGAATGCGTCCCCTGAATACATCTTATCATCCGTATTTATAGGCCTTTTAATCATTGCAAAACACAGGGAGAACATAGGAAGGCTGATAAAGGGCAAGGAGAACAGGTTAAATCTTTCTTCAAAGTAACTATTCCCTGGATTTGAGACCCGACAGGATGGCCTCTGCTTTAATTATATCCTCTTCGATATCTATTCCAAAACCTTCATACTCCGTAAGTAGCACCTTTATCCGATAACCGTTTTCAAGGGCCCTCAACTGCTCAAGGGATTCCATCTCCTCGAGGAGACCCACATCCATACTCACAAATTTTTCGAGGAAGGACTTTGTGAAGGCGTAGATGCCTATATGTTTGAATAGATATGGAGGTGTGCCTTTGCCTCGCAGGTAGGGTATGGGGGATCTTGAAAAATAAAGGGCATAGGAAGAGCGATCGAGGACGACCTTCACCGTATTCGGGTCTTTATACTCCTCCATATTTTTTATGGGGGTACACAGGGTTGCCATCTCGTGGTGTTCCCTTTCCATGAGCTCAAAGAGGGTGTCTATCATATCCGGCCTTATGAATGGTTCATCCCCCTGGACATTGACGATGATATCCCCCCCTTTTTTATCCTTGATCGCCTCGTATACCCTGTCCGTACCGCTTTTGCAACCACTCCCTGTCATGATCGCCTCTCCCCCGAAGGAGATCACCCTTTCCATGATCTCTATATGGTCTGTTGCCACGATGATCCCATCTTTTTTTAGAGACCTCTTTGCCCCTTCATATACCCACTGGATGAGGGGTTTCCCTGCTATCATCCTCAAGGGCTTCCCCGGTAGCCTTGTTGAACCATATCTTGCAGGAATCACAATGATATTTTTCATACGTCCCCTTTTAGGTATTTTTTTAAGAATCTCGCGGTGTGACTCTCAGAGGAGTTTATTATCTCCTCTGGCTTTCCCTCCGCTATTATCCTTCCCCCTTCATCCCCCCCTTCAGGACCCAAGTCTATGATATAATCCGCACATTTTATCACGTCCATATTATGCTCGATGATGACCACGGTATTTCCCCTCTCAACGAGTACGGACAAGACCTTGATGAGTTTATCTATATCGGCAAAATGGAGCCCAGTTGTCGGTTCGTCGAGGATATACATGGTGCTCCCCGTATCCCTTTTGGCGAGCTCCCGGGAGAGTTTTATCCTCTGGGCCTCCCCCCCTGAAAGTGTTGTAGCCGCCTGGCCGAGCCTTATATACCCCAGTCCCACATCGTAGAGGATCTTCAGCTTTGAGAGTATCTGGGGATGGGCATTGAAGAAATCCATTGCCTGGGTAACCGTCATCTCGAGGACTTCAGCGATATTTTTCCCTTTGTACTTTATCTCAAGGGTATCCCTGTTGTATCTCATCCCCCTGCATACATCGCATACGATATACACATCGGGGAGAAACTGCATCTCTATCTTCACGTATCCTTCCCCTGCGCACGTCTCGCACCTCCCACCTTTCACATTGAAGCTGAACCTCCCCTCCCTGTATCCTCTGATCCTCGATTCCGGAAGTTTTGCGAACAACTCCCTTATATGGGTGAATACCCCTGTATATGTGGCAGGATTAGATCTGGGGGTCCTCCCAATAGGGGACTGGTCAATGTCTATCACCCTGTCTATCGCATCGTGGCCCCTAATATCATCAACCTCCCCTGCCCTTTCCTTTGATTTATAGAGTTTCTGTTTTAGAAGGGGGTATAGGGTATCGACTATCAGACTACTCTTCCCTGAACCGGACACACCTGTTATACAGGTTAGGACCCCTATAGGGATGCGGACATCTATATTTTTTAAGTTGTTCGTTTTTACACCTTTTAGGTGTATATAACCCTTCGGTTCCCTCCTTATTTTCGGTGTCTCTATCTTGAGTCGTCCCGATATATACATCCCTGTGATAGATTCACTGTGACGGGCAAGGTCGTAAGGGGTACCTTGAAAGACGAGGTGTCCCCCGTTTTCCCCTGCCCCCGGGCCCAGATCGACGATGTAATCGGAAGAGACTATCGTATCTTGATCATGTTCCACCACAATCACCGTATTGTCGAGGTCCCTCAATTTTTTAAGGGTCGAAAGGAGCCTCTCGTTGTCCCTCTGGTGGAGACCAATGCTCGGTTCATCGAGGACGTAGAGTACCCCTGTCAAACCCGAACCTATCTGGGTTGCCAGTCTGATCCTTTGGGACTCCCCGGAAGAGAGGGTGGAGGAGTTTCTGCTGAGGGATATGTAATTCAAGCCCACATCCATGAGAAACTTTAGACGGGATGTGATCTCCTTCAGGATCGTCTTTGCGATCTCGTATTCCTTGGGGCTTATCTGTATATCCTTAAAAAAATCGAGGGATTTTTCAATCGTCATTTGTGTCACATCGTAGATGTTGTAGCCGTTTATCTTTATCCAGAGCATCTCTTTTTTGAGCCTTGCACCGTTACAGGTGGGGCAGGGTATGAGGTTAATATAACGCTCGAGCCTCTCTTTCTCCCAGAAATCCGCCGTTTCCCACTGCCTTTCCAGTTCTTTTATCACACCTTCATAGGGCCTTTTAATGAACTCTCTCCTGGAGCCGTGATTACGATAGAACTCTATCTCCTCGTCTCCGGAACCATAAAAGATCACCTTCTGGATATGGCTTGGAAGTTCCTTAAAGGGTACCTTCACATCTATATTGTAGTGTTTTACAAAGGCTTCGAGAAAAGGAAGGAAATGGGCAGGATTCTTCTCCCCCCAAGTTAGGACAGCCCCTTCCCTTAAGGAGAGGTCTGGATTGGGAACAATAAGGGAAGGGTCAAAAAATTCCTTGACCCCGAGGCCGTAACACGTAGGGCATGCACCGTAGGGGTTATTAAAGGAAAACATCCTTGGCGTGATTTCAGGATAGCTAATCCCGCAGTCAGGGCATGCAAACCTCTCGCTATACAGGGTGGCCTTTCCCTCTGTCTCTACCTTTACGATCCCCCCTGCCTTATTTAGGGCAAGCTCCACCGCCTCATAGAGCCTCCTCTCTATCCCATCCCTTATGGTGATCCTGTCTATTATCACATCGATATCGTGTTTTTTGTTCTTATCGAGGACAATCTCCTCTGAAAGATCAAGGATATTGCCGTTTATCCGTATCTTTGTAAACCCCTGTTTCCTCAGTTCGTCTATCTCTTTTCTGTATTCCCCCTTTCTTCCTCTTACAATAGGGGCGATAATCGTGACCATCCTGTTCGGGCCCATGGACAAGATGCTATCAACAATCTGGGGTACATGCTGACTTTTTATCTCCTTTCCACAACTATAGCAGAAAACGTGACCGATCCGGGCAAATAAAAGCCTCAGATAATCGTATATTTCGGTTACGGTACCTACCGTGCTCCTTGGGTTTTTGCTCAACGTCTTCTGCTCGATACTGATCGCAGGAGAGAGACCCTCTATATAGTCCACATCGGGTTTATCCATCAGTTCAAGAAATTGTCTTGCGTATGAGGATAGGGATTCTACGTATCTTCTCTGCCCTTCTGCGTATATGGTATCGAAGGCGAGGGTCGATTTCCCTGAACCGCTCGGACCTGTGATAACCACCATTTTATTCCTCGGTAGTTCCACGTCTATATTCTTCAGGTTATGCTGCCTTGCCCCTTTTATGATAATCTTATCCATGGCGATACAATCTACCAGATTTCATCCGATGAGTAAACAGATGCCCTCGAAAGATCAGGGTAAAAGGGATGCCGAGAATAATGTTGACAAATTTTCTACATAATCTTTAAAATATGATAAACATGGGTGATATCAGAAGATTTTTAAACCCGAAGACAATCGCGATAATCGGTGCCACAGAAAAAGAGGATTCCCTTGCAAGGGTAGCAATGGAGAATCTCATAAATACTGATAATAGAACTATCTTTCCCGTAAATCCTAACAGGGAAACTGTTCTGGGTTTTAAAGCTTATCGTTCCATCCTTGATATTAAGGAACATGTGGATCTCGCCATCATCGTGGTAAGGGCGGAGATTGTCCCCCGCGTCTTGGAGGAATGTGGGATATCAGGGGTGGATGGGGCTATAGTCATATCCTCAGGCTTCAGTGAGACCGGAGAAGCCGGTTTTACCCTCGAGAGGCAGATTAAGGAGGTAAGGAGAAAATACGGGATCAGGGTTATAGGTCCTAATTCTATGGGTATTATAAGGCCGAATAATAACCTGAATGCGACGATCATAAAGGATAGGCCCGATAAAGGGAAGACGGCGTTTATCTCTCAAAGCGGTGCCTTTGGAAGGGCCCTTCTCGACTGGGGGATGACGGTGCATATGGGTTTCAGCATGTTCGCCTCCCTCGGAAACATGGTGGATGTTGATTTTGCTGACCTGATAGATTTCTTAGCCCAGGATCCGTATACGAGGAATATCATGCTCTATGTTGAGGGGGATCTCGGGGATCTGAAGAGGTTTATAAGTGCGGCGAAGGGTTTTGCGAGGAACAAGCCTATCCTCATTTTAAAGCCTGAGAAGCCCATAAAGGAGGACGTTAAGAACTATACCCATACAGATGCCCTCGTTAACGAAGAGGCTATATGCGATGCGATATTCAAGAGAACAGGTGTGGTAAGGGTGAAGGGGGCGATAGACCTCTTTGACTGTGCCAGTGTCCTCTATGCGAAACATCTCCCTAAAGGACCGAGACTCCTCGTTATAACGAACGCAAAGGGTGTGGGTATGATGGCGATAAATACCCTCCTTGAATTTCAGGGAGAGATGGCGACCCTTTCAAAGGAGACGTTAAATGCCCTTGAAAAATTTTTACCCCCTTATGCCCAGAAGGAGAACCCGTTAGACCTTCTAAGGGATGCGGATGTGGAAAGGTACAGGAAGGCCCTGGACATCTGCCTTAAGGAGCCTGGGGCAGATGGGGTGCTTGTGATCTTTACCCCACAAGGGGGGGCTTCCCCTGATAAATTGGCAGAATCGGTGGTGGATGCCGCTAAAAATGCATGGAAACCTATTGTCGCCACCTGGATGGGGGGTAAGAATACAGAGATTGGAAGGGATATCCTCCTTCAGAATAGCATACCCACATACAATACCCCTGAAGAGGCCGTAAGGACGTATCTTTATATGTATCATTACAGAAGAAATCTTGGGCTTCTCTATGAAACACCTGCCGAACTTCCTGTGGACAGCGCCCCTCCGAAGAATAATCTGAAGGCTTTTATAAAAAGAATTGCCTGTACTGAAAAGACCGTATTGAATGAGGTGGAATCGATGAGATTCCTATCAAATTACGGTATACCAATCCTGAAGGTCCATATCACCCAATCCGCAGAAGAGGCTGTAAGTGTAGCAAAAGAGGTGGGGTATCCTGTGGTATTAAAGGTATCATCCCCTGATATCATCTTGAGGGTAGATGTGGGGGGTGTGGTTTTGGGTATCAACTCTGAATCTGAACTCCGGGAAGAGTACGATAGACTCTTAAACAGGATAAGGACACACGACATCCAGGGAGAGATAAACGGCATTATCGTACAGAAGATGCTCGATAAGATCGATTACGAGGTGATTATAGGGGCAAAGAAGGATAGAAAATACGGCTCTGTGATAATTTTTGGTATGGGGGGTATAGGTGTCCAGATTTACAGAGACTTCGCGGTCGGTCTGCCCCCATTAAACCAGACCCTTGCCCGGAGGCTTATAGAGGAATCAAAGGTTTACAAGATGCTTCTCGGTTACAGGAATAGACCTCCCGCGGACTTAAGACAGCTCGAACAGATCCTCGTCAGCTTCTCCAATCTCATAGTGGATTTTCCTGAAATTGGAGGCTTTGATATAAATCCCCTCGCTATTTCTGATGGAAAGGTCTATGCCCTTGATGCGAGGATTGTAATAGATAAGGAGTGCATAGACTCTCCTCTTCAATACCCCCACCTTCTTATAGCCCCATATCCGACAAGATATATCACCCAGTGGACGCTCAAGGACGGCACAAACCTTATTTTAAGGCCGATAAAGCCGGAGGATGAACCCCTTCTCGATGAGATGTACACAACCGTATCGGAGGAGACCTTTAAATCGAGATTTTTTCAGGCAACGAAGAATACATCCCATGAGATGCACATAAGACAATGCAATATAGACTACGATAGGGAGATGGGGATAGTGGTTGAGCAGAACTTAAATGATAAGAGGAGGATCGTAGGGATCGGAACCCTTATTTCAGAGGCCGCAACCAATACGGCAGAATATGCGGTACTCATCCATGATGATTTTCAGGGCAAAGGCCTCGGTTATAAACTCGTTGACCTGCTCATCGGTATCGCCCAGGAAAGGGGTCTCGATGAGATATACGGTATCGTCCTGTCGAGCAACAAAAAGATGCTCGGTGTATGCAAGAAGCTGGGATTTAACTTAGAACCGATGCCCGATGGTCTTATCAAGACCACGATGCCTTTAAAATAGAAAAAACATTTTAAAAGAGGTTTTCAGGAGGTATATATATGCCCATATACGAGTATAGATGTGAGAACTGCCATAAGGTCTCGTCTTTTCTTCTTTTAAGAGTCTCCGAGGAGCTTGTCCCATACTGTAAGGCCTGTGGGAGTAAAGATGTAAAGAAGAAGATATCGAGGGTTGCGGTGTTGAGGGATGAAGAGAGAATCATGGAGAGCCTTCTTGATCCATCGAAATTCTCCGATTTAGATGAGAACGACCCCGGAAGCATAGAAAGGGTGATGAAGAGGGTTGGTAGGGAATTGGGAGATGAGCTTGGAGAAGATTTCAATGAGACGTTAGAGGAAGCGATGGCAGGGGGTGCTTCTGGTGAGGCCAATACAGGGGAGGAGATTTAAAGTTTTTCCTTCAGTTTACTGTATCATAAAGTCCCATACCTGGTCCTCTATCCATATACAGTAGTAGCCTCTACCCAGGAGGGATTTTAATTTTATGATATAGAGGTCATCCCCCATATTCTCTATGGTGATGTCTAGGTCTTTGTCGAGGATGAATCTCTGTTTGCCCAGGGGGGATGTGGTATAATAGACAAGGGGGTTTATGGTATAAACCCTCATATCGTATTTTCCGTATGCGACAAAATACTTTACATCCTTTAGCATAAAGACAGGGGGCTTATTCATCTCCACATATAGGAGCCCCTGATCATTGAAGAGTATATTCGGCATAAGTCTAACAAGGGATTTCTCCGTCATTATATACATACCCGGTTCTTTTGGCTTTACACTCATCCCCGATGTGTTCGGTGTAAAAAGGGGGATGATGAAAAGCAATGTAAAAAGGGATGTGATAAAAAATATCCTACAAAACCGTTGCAATTACCCTCCTTTCTCTGGGACCGTCAAATTCCATCAGAAAGATCCCCTGCCATGTCCCTAATTGAGGGGCGCCGTTCAACATGGGGATTGTGACAGAACAACCGGTAACGACAGATTTTATATGGGCATCTGCATTACCTTCGATGTGTCTGTAAGGAAAATTCTTAGGGGCTATCCTCTCAAGGCCCTCGAGGATATCCCGCATCACATCGGGGTCCGCATCTTCGTTTATTGCAATTCCGCAGGTGGTATGGGGGGTATATATATGGAGTAATCTGCCGGTCGTGCCTTTTATACGGCCTATTACCTCCTGGGTGATGTTTATAGCCTCTACCCTTTTTGTGGTTTTGATTCTAATCTCAACCATAAAAGACGCTCTTATCAGGCAAGCCCCTTTTTCTTTTTATAGTCCTCAAGGGCAAGCCTCAAGGCATCCTCTGCGAGGACGGAACAGTGTCTCTTTGCCGGAGGTAGTCCCCCTAAGGCCTCAGACACGGCCTCGTTTGAGAGTTTCAACGCCTCATCTATGGTCTTTCCCTTTATAAGTTCCGTTGTCATGCTGCTCGATGCTATTGCGGCACCGCAACCGAAGGTTTTAAACTTTGCATCGACTATCCTGTCCCCTTCTATCTTAAGATAGAGCTTCATCATATCCCCGCAGGCAGGATTACCCACCTCACCCACACCGTCCGCATCCTCTATCTCCCCCATATTTCTCGGGTTCATGAAATGGTCCATCACTATGTCGCTGTATGGTCCTTTTGCCATCTCTTACCTCCTGAAAGTTACAATTATTCCTATAAAATTGACCTCAAATGGTCCTTGCCCCTGTCTTCTTATAATTCTCGTATAAGGGGGACATATCCCTCAGTCTCTTTACAATCCCCGGCATAACAGATAGGACGTATTCCACCTCCTCCACGGTATTATCCTTCCAGAGGGAGAAGGTTATCGAGCCGTGACATATCTCAGGGGGAACGCCTATGGCGGTCAACACGTGGGATGCCTTGAGCCCTCCCTCATCTTCAGCGGCCATATTTGAGGCGCAGGCGCTACCACTTGCCGAGGCTATCCCGTTTAAATTTAGCCACAAGAGTAAGGATTCCCCTTCAACGAACTCGATCCAGAAACTCACATGGCCGGGGAGCCTTTTTTCAGGGTGGCCGGTGAAATGGATATACTCGATAGAGGATGCGAGGCCCTCCCTTAGCTTTTTCGAGAGCATAGTAAGGTGTGCCATCCTTTCCCCCATCTCTTCCCTTGCGATACGGGCAGCCTCTCCAAATCCCACTATGTAAGGGACATTTTCCGTCCCGGCCCTGTAACCCATCTCCTGGAAACCACCGTGTATGATAGGGGTAAGCCTCGTACCCCTTTTTATATAGAGGGCCCCTATCCCCTTCGGACCGTTTATCTGATGTGCCGATAAGGTCATCGTGTCGACACCGAGTTCTTTAACATCCACGGGGATCCTTCCGCATGTCCCTGTTCCGTCCGAATGGAGGAGTATGCCCCTCTTTTTCAAGAATCGGGCCACCTCTTCTATAGGTTCTATGGTACCTATCTCGAGATTTCCGTGTATCAAGGCGACGAGGATCGTATCCTCTGTCACCTTCCTCTCTAAGTCCCCCATGTCTATTATGCCGTAACCGTCCACCTTTACGTAGTCTATCTGAAAGCCCAAATCTGTAAGAAAGTCTGCCTGGTTTAAGATAGAGAAATGCTCGATATCGGAGAATATTATCCTCCTCCCCTTTGACCTGTTGGCAAGGGCAAGGCCTTTTATCGCGAGGTTATTCGATTCTGTTGCAGAACCGGTGAAGATAATCTCCCCTTTCTCGGCATGTATAAGCTCTGCCACCCTTTCTCTCGCCTCATCGATGGCCTTACCGGGCATCTGCCCCTCTTCGATGAGGACCGATGAAGGATTTCCGAAGAAATCGGAGAAATAAGGCAGCATAGCATCGAGGACCCTTTTGTCTATAGGGGTTGTGGATGCGTTATCGAAGTATATCCTGTCCATACATGAAATATAACACAAGAAGAGATTTTTTTGTACCTGAAATCTCCCTCACTTGGCTAAAGATTAGACGACCCCCTTTTCATGTTATGCGCCATAGGAACAGTAAGGCTCATCCCCGAGAAAATCCCCGTATAGTTCGTAGGCCCTTGCCCTGCAACCACTGCATATATTTATATACCTGCATCTCCCGCATTTACCCGTATATGCCTTATAGTCCCTCAGGCTATTGAATACCGGGGACCCTTCCCATACCTTTTTTATACCTTCCCTCCTCACATCGCCGGAGGGTATCTCCAGGTACCCACAGGGTTGGGCAATTCCCGTATGGGAGATGAACATAAAGCTCTTCCCTGCAAGGCAGCCTGCACTCTTCGGTGTGTCTCCCATCTCTTTTACGATTCTGTAATAGTGGGGGGCACACGTTACCTTTATCTCCATAACCCCTTCTCTTTCAACGGAATAGAACCATTTAAGGACATTTTCATACATCTTTGTATCAAGCTCTTTTCCCTTGAGTCCTTCTCCCCTACCTACCGGAACGAGGAGAAAAATATGCCAGCCCACAGCCCCTAAAGAACGGACCAGGGCATAGATCTCCTTTAAGTCTTCCACATTGAATTTTGTGACGGTTGTGTTTATCTGGAAGGGCAGGTCTATATCCTTGAGGATCATGGAAGCCTTAATAACGGAAGAAAAAGAGCCTGCGACACCTCTAAAACTATCGTGTTGCCCCTCGTCTTTTCCATCGATACTCAGACTCACCCTTTTGATGCCATATTTTTTTAGCCTCTCCCCCTTTTCCTTATCGAGGATGGTGCCGTTTATGGCTATCACGAGTCTTAAAGATTTTTCTTGTCCGTACTCGATAATGTCGAATATGTCCCCTCTTAAAAGGGGTTCACCCCCTGTGAGTATGATGGTAGGGGAGGCAAAATCGGCAATCTCATCTATTATCTTCTTACATTCATCTGTGGACAGTTCCCCTGAATGGGGTCCCATATCTGCCCGGGCCCTGCAATGGAGACAGTTTAGATTACAGTTCCTGGTCAGTTCCCAGGCGACCATCCTCAAAGGGTATGCTCTTTCAACCATTTCGCTACATCCTTTGCAAAATATGTGATAATCATATCCGCCCCTGCCCTTTTTATGCTCGTCATCATCTCCAGTACCCCTCTTCTGTATTCGATAAAACCTTTTGATGCGGCGAGTTTCAGCATCGTATATTCCCCGCTTACCGAATATGCAGCCAAAGGGATATTAAACCTCTCCTTCGCAAGGGCCAGGACATCGAGGTAGAAGAGGGCAGGTTTTACCATGATGATATCGGCCCCCTCTTCGATATCGAGCTCTATCTCCCTTAATGCCTCTCTCTGGTTTTTTGGATCCATCTGGTATGACCTTCTGTCTCCGAATTTTGGGGCGGATTCTGCGGCATCCCTGAAGGGGCCATAAAGGGATGAGGCATATTTTGCGGCATAGCTCATGATGGGGATACGGTAATCACCGTGGAGGTCGAGGATCTCCCTTATCGCCTTTATCCTTCCGTCCATCATATCCGAAGGGGCTACCATATCCGCCCCTGCCATCACATGGCTTAACGCACTCTTGGCGAGGAGTTTTACCGTCTCATCGTTTTCCACATCCCCTTCCCTTATCACCCCGCAGTGGCCATGGCTTGTATATTCACACATACAGACATCGGTTATGACGAGGATATCCTCTTTGAACCTCTTCTTGATCTCCCTTACCGCCCTCTGGACAATCCCGTTTTTGTTGTATGCCTCACTTCCAACCTCATCCTTCTCCTTCGGTATACCGAAGAGGAGTATGGCAGGTATAGAGAGTTCTATCACCTCCTCTACCTCCTTTAACACCCCCTCTATCGAGAACTGGTATATATCGGGCATGGAGGGGATGGGGATCCTCTCCTCTTCCATATCCTTTACAAAGACAGGGTAGATCAACTGCTTGACGGAAAGGAAGGTCTCCTCTACAAGCCCCCTTAGTTTAATATCCCTTCTCATTCTCCTCGGTCTATATTCGGGGTATTTCATAGAGACTCCTCCTTATTTCACAGACCATACCCTGTTAGAATCTCGAGGATCTCGATATATCTGTTTCGGGTCTTCTCCGCAACATGGGGGGGAAGCTCGGGCCCTGGATAGGTTTTGTCCCAGTCAAGGCCGTTTAAGTAATCCCTCACGATCTGTTTGTCGTAGCTCTCCTGGGATGTCCCCGGTTTATAATCTTTTATAGACCAGAACCTCGATGAATCGGGGGTAAGGACTTCATCAACTATGATAACCTCACCATCGACCATACCGAATTCAAACTTTGTATCCGCAACGATGATACCCTTTTTCTCTGCTATCTCACAGGCCTTCGTATAAATCCTGATAGAAAGGTCTTTTAGTTTCTCTGCCAAATCGTTCCCTATGGTCTTTACCAGTTCTTCAAAGGTGAGATTCATATCGTGCCCTTCCTCTGCCTTTGTCGTCGGTGTAAAGATAGGTTCATTCAATTTGGAAGACTCGAGAAGACCTTTGGGGAGCTTTATCCCGCATACACTTTCCGATTTTTTATACTCCTTCCAGGCTGAACCTGAGATATAACCCCTCACCACACACTCAACGGGGATGACCCGGGCCTTTTTAACAAGCATACTCCTGTCCTTTAAAATATCACCATACTTTTTAAGGGATTCCGGGTATTTCTCCACATCGGTTTCTATGAGATGGTTCCCTATAATCGACTCCATCTCCCGGAACCAGAAGAGGGAGAGTTTTGTCAGTACCTTGCCCTTATCCTTGATCCCCGTAGGTAAAACAACATCAAAGGCGGATATACGGTCTGTAGCAACGATAAGGAGTTTATCCCCCATATCATAGAGATCCCTCACCTTGCCCCTTTTTGGCGTACCTATATCGGGGAAGTCTGTCTTTATTAATGCCTGCTCCATAGTTCCTCCTTTTACATTTTTATCTTAACCTGCTTTTTCAAATTCATTCTTCGAAGCACCACAGATCGGACATGTCCAACCTTCCGGTAAATCCTCAAAGGCTGTACCGGGTTTTATCCCTGAGTCGGGGTCCCCCCTTTCGGGATCATAGATATAACCGCATACCTTGCAGGTGTATCTATCTTTCTTCACCTCTTTCGCCTCCTCCTTCACATATGTCGGCGCTGTTTTTGGCGATTTACCCCCCTTTATCTGGTGGTAATACGCATAAGTCATGGGCTCCTCCTCCCCTATCGTATCGCATTCGATAATCTGGCCGATAAAAACGGTATGGGTTATAACATCAATCGAATCTATCACCTTACATTCGAGATAGGCGATCGTCTTTTCCTCTACGATGGGGGCCCCTGTGACACCCTGTCTGAACTTCACCTCCTTAAATTTATCTATATCCCTGCCCGATTTAAAACCGAAGTTACCGATCAGGGTCATCGGTGCCTCCTTTGAAAGGACCGATACGGTAAATACTCTGCTCTCCTTTATATACTCGTGGGTAAGGTTGAGCTTGTTTATACTTACCGCTAAAGTGGGTGGTTCGGATGTGATCTGAAAAACGGTATTTGCTATCTGGCCGTTAATCTTTCCCTCTTTTTTAGATGATACGATGTAGACACCATAGCTCAATTTTTGAACGGCTTTTGGGTTCATACCAGGCTCCTTTCTCGTTAAGTGGCAGTATCACCCCCTTAAGGGGAAGAAGAGAAATTATAAACTATTTATAAAGACATGTACATGCAGATTTTATTATAAAAAAATAGACACGGCAAAGTTTGCTGTGATATAAGTTAGATGAATAGTTATATGGACGGGGATATAGGAACGGGAATAAAAAACGGCGATGAGCTTTTAGAGGAAATATTAAAAAAGCCGGCAGAGGTGATTAGAGCCTATATTAAGGCACAGAAGGATCTGACCTACAGGCTTTTCCAGATTGCTCTCGCCATATCCGGGGAGAAAAACATCGGGAGACTCCTTGAGATGATCCTTGAGGAGGCCATCAGCCTCACGAATGCCGAAGGGGGTACCCTCTATATGGTATCCGATGACGAAAAAGAGCTCCGCTTCGCCGTTGTGCACAGTCAACCCTTAAATATAAAGATGGGGGGTACCTGTGGTGAAATCACATGGGAACCTGTTAGGTTGAAGAATGAGGATGGCTCTCCCAATTTTCAGAACGTATCCGCCTATGCCGCCCTGTCAGGCTCTGTGGTAAATATCCCCGATGTGTACTATGCGGAAGGGTTTAATTTTGAAGGGACAAGGGCCTTCGACAGAAAGACAGGGTACAGATCAAAATCCATGCTCGTTGTTCCCTTGAGGAACTACGAGAACGATATCATAGGGGTGCTTCAACTCTTAAATGCGAGGGACAAGGTAACGGATGAGGTGATACCCTTTTCTTATCAAAGCCAGTACATGACAGAGTCCCTGGCATCCATGGCCGCCGTTGTCCTGACGAACAACATGCTGATCCATAACTTAGAAGACCTCCTCGAATCCTTCATCAAGTCGATAGCGGCAGCTATAGACGAGAAATCCCCATATACAGGGGGGCATGTGAGAAGGGTAGCGGAACTCACAATGGATATAGCCCATAAAATAAATGAGGCGAGAGACGGTGTTTATGCAAACACGCATTTTAGTAAAGACGAGATGAGGGAGTTGAGGCTTGCCGCCTGGCTCCACGATGTGGGAAAGGTGACCACCCCCGAGCATGTTGTGGACAAGGCAACAAAACTGGAGACGATTTTTGACCGTATAGAGCTCATTAAAACGAGATTCGAAGTCTTAAAGAGGGATTATGAGATAGAGCTTTTGAGAAATGGTAAGAGGATCGGCAATGACGACCCCTACATAAAAGAACTGGAAGAGGATTTCAATTTTCTGTGCATTGCCAATAACGGTTCAGAATTTATGAGCGATGAGATGGTGGAGAGGTTGAAAAAGATCGCTTCGAGGACTTGGGTAGAGGATGGGGTTAAAAAGTCTATATTGACGGATGACGAGATGAGAAACCTCCTGATCAGGGCAGGGACCTTAACCGAAGAGGAGCGGGATATTATAAGCAACCACGCAAGGGTCACCAAGAAGATGCTCTCCCATCTGCCTTTCCCAAAAAAATTGAGGAATGTCGCAGAATACGCAGGTTCACACCATGAAAGACTCGACGGTTCCGGTTATCCCCTCGGTATTAAAGGAGAAAAGCTACCATTACAGTCGAGGATACTCGCCCTCGCGGATATCTTCGAGGCGTTAACAGCAAAGGATAGGCCTTATAAAAAAGGGAAGACCCTTGAGGAGGCCTTTAACATCATGAGGTACCTCGCAAAGAATAACCATATAGACCCCGAACTCTTCAATTTCTTCCTCGATAGCAAGGTGTATCTTGACTATGTCCAGAAAGAACTGGAGGGACAGAAGATAGGGGTTGAGGAAGAATAGCCAGGCTATTTATTTTTAAAAAACCCCTTTATATCCTCTGAGACGGCCTCGGGTAAGAAAACGCTGACAGGCTCGCCGAGGAGGGCCTGAAAAAAGTTGAGGTCAGAGGCGAAATCTCTTAAATTTAAGAATGTCCTCCCTATTATCCGAAAACGAGAGGGTATATATCGCTGCCCCTCAGGGCCAAAGTGAAGGGAGGCATTAAAGCTATAGATGCCTTTAGCGTGGTAATATTCAAAGACCCTCATGATCCCCGATACCAGTTGAAGGAGATGCTCCTCTGTGACCTCTTCTATGGAAAAGACCCCTTTGAAGATACACATTATATCGCAGAATATCCCGAGGGTGGCAAAAGGCACAAGCCATACCGTATCCCCGATTTCTCCTATATAACGGAGGTTCTGCCTTTTCTCTTCCTCGATGAGTTCCTCCCAGTAACTTGTGCCGTGTCTTTTGAAGAATTCCTCCGATGCCCTTAGGTCTTCCATATAGAGATTCCCGGGGTATTTTGTGGCAAAATACTGATGATGGGGATGGACAAGGCCGCCCCCTGAAGGGGGCATAAAATTCCAGGTGGCGACATGAAAGGGATGGGAAGGACTAACCTTTTTTAGCCTTTTTAAGAACTCTACCCCCAGGGAAAATGCATTGAAAAGGGTCTCCTCTGTAAATGTGTGGATTGGGACCACATGTCTTTCCGTCATAATGAGTACACCGCTCAGTTCGTCGTAGGGAAAAAGGTTAGGGATAAGCATCGCCTCTTTTTTCTTAAGCCTCCCCTCGGGGATTATTTCATTTATGAATTTTGGGGTAACCCTTTCCCTGTTTTCAGGACAAAAGGGACAGAAGCCCTTTACTTCGGGGGTATCGTATTTTTCAAGCGGAAGGGGTTGAGGGGTTATTGCACCAAAATGGGCAAAGCGGGAGGATCTACCTGTTAATGGATCGAATCTTATCTGAAACCTCTCTTTATGTGTATCAAACCCTTTTCTCGGGTCTAAAAAGGTACTCTCCATTTCTACCGTGGTAAACTCTAATTGAACTGCCATAATCCCTCCTTCTCCACATCTAGCGCAGGCGCGGTGTTAAATATATAACAAAAAACATCCCTTTATGCACCATAATATGAAAAAATAAATAAATCGTTGACAACTCTCCGTTTAGTGGTAATAGTCTATGTATGAAGAATAAATTTTTTATAAAAAAATAAGGGGGTAATGATATGTTAAAACCTACAAAGATACTGGTACCAACCGATTTTTCAGAGTTTTCCGACAAGGCCTTAAACCAGGCATTAGACATCGCAATTCAGTACAAGGCAAAGGTCTATCTTCTCCATGTCGTCCATGAACAGGTATATAGCTGTGGTGGCGATTACTGTTTTACCCCTAACGATCTCCAGAGGATGCAGGAGAATATAATATCTGCAGCCCAGATGAACCTTGCAAAACAGCTTGAGAAATTCCCCCAGGCCAAAGAGGTTGAGGTGACTACCGATGTTATGAGCGGACTCCCTTATGAGGCCATATTGAAGGAGGCCGAGGACAAGGGGATTGACCTTATCGTTATATCCTCCCTCGGTCGTTCAGGTATTGCAAAGTATATAATAGGGAGTGTAGCGAGAAACGTCCTGAAGGGGGCAAAATGTCCTGTGCTTTTAACAAAGTAGGCCTGTGAAAAGGCGATTAAAGAAGAAAAAGGGCTTAAAGTTTAGAGTTTATGATAGGTTGATTCCAACGCGCCCGACAGGATTTGAACCTGTGACCTTTGGCTCCGGAGGCCAACGCTCTATCCACCTGAGCTACGGGCGCATATCTATGCTATTTTGGTTTTGCATCTTATTCGATTTTGTGTCAATATACCATAAAAGAGAAGACGTGTCATGAGAAAGACATTGATACCCCTTTTGATAGGCATCGCTATAACCCTTCTCTTCTCCTTTCTTGCCCTTATAAAGTTTGTACCTTTTGAGAGGCTTGAACTCCTCATATATGATGTCCGTTATCATCTCCATGGGGCTAATCCCACCTTAAAAGATGTGGTAATTGCCGGTATAGACGACAGAAGTATTGAAAAGTTAGGGCGTTGGCCCTGGGACAGGGGGAAAATAGCACTGATTATAGATAGGCTCAAAGAAATGGGGGCAAAGGTGATAGCCGTTGATATCATCTTCAGCGAACCGTGGAGGGATGATGATCTCCTCGTCCAGTCCATGAAAAGGGCTAAAAACGTGATTGTCCCCGTTGTCTTTGATTTTAAAGGGGAGAAGGCAAAGATAAACGATGAAACCCTCTATAACAACTCCTTCCCCATGATAAAAAGCTCAGACAACTTCAACATATTCCCCCCTATCAGTGCGAATAAGATACTTACACCTCTAAAAAAGTTTTCCCTTTCTGCGGAAAGTATGGGGCATATCAATATGATTCCGGATAAAGACGGGGTTTTGAGGTGGGAGATACTCGGGATAGAGTTTGACGGCGAGATCTTTCCGGCGATGACTCTACAGGCGGTAAGGATGTTTTTAGGACTCCCCATGGAAGGTATGATACTTAGGGCAGCCGAGGGTGTTGAACTCGGGGATTTGTTTATCCCAACGGACTTCTGGCACAGGATGCTTATACGCTACTACGGCCCATCAGGTACGACCAAAACGATCTCGGTCCTCGACATTATGGATAAGGGTTTTGACCCCTCTAATATAAAGGATAAGATCGTCCTCATAGGGGCAACCGCAGTTGGTATATATGATCTAAGGGTGACCCCGGTTGGGATAATGCCAGGGGTTGAAAAACACGCAAACGTTATATCCTCTATTTTAAGAAGGGATTTTGTCTTTAAGATCACGAATCTTACGAATATCTTAATCGTTTTTGTTACAGGTCTATTCTTCACAGCAATCATAATAAGGGTAAGGGCTGTCCTCGGTGCGGTTATCTCGGTCGTCTTTGTTGCCGCCCTCTACTGGGTAACGAACTATTTTTTCTTTGAAAAGAACCTTTGGATAGATCTGAGCTATTCAGGGAGTAATATCCTTATTATATATTTTGCCCTCACATCCTACAGATATGCAACGGAAGAGCGTTACGCTAAAAGGATAAGGGGCATGTTCTCGAGCTATGTGACGGAAAAGGTCGTGAACGAACTCATCAAAAACCCCAACCTCGCAAAGCTCGGGGGGGAGAGAAGGGAGATAACCGTTATGTTTTCCGATGTGAGGGGTTTTACCACGTTTTCTGAGAGGCATGAACCGGAGCAGGTTGTTACCATCCTAAATGAGTATCTTGGAGAGATGACCCATATCATCTTTGAATGGGACGGCACTCTCGACAAATTTGTAGGGGATGAGATAGTGGCCTTCTGGGGGGCCCCCATCCCTCAGGAGAACCATGCGGAGCTTGCCGTTCTGTGTACCCTCCATATGGCAAAAAGGCTTTCAGAACTCCATACGAAATGGATTTCAGAGGGAAAAGACCCCTTAAGGGCAGGGTTCGGTCTAAATACAGGGGAAGTCATTGTGGGAAATATAGGTGCCGAAGGGAAAAAGATGGATTATACGGTTATAGGGGATAACGTGAATTTAGGGGCAAGGGTAGAGGGTCTCACAAGAAAATACGATGCGGACATCATAATTACCGAATCCACCCTAAATGCCCTTCGGAAGCCCATCTCCGAGGGGAGATTAAAGGGTATAAAGTTTGAGGGCCTCGATATGGTCGCCGTAAAGGGTAAGGCGAAACCGGTGGCCATATATAAGGTCGAACCTATCGGGGATGGGGAGGAGTGTATTATAGTGGAATGTGAAGTAAAGGATGTAAGGACAATGACGGAGAAGTAGACCTATAAACCCTGCAAAAGGGCCGCCGGCAGGTAAAACTAAGAAATCCTACTCCCGTTTTTAATATCTCTATCCAGTGTAAGAAGAACCACCTTTGAACTCTCTTTTTCCACCCCTGCGAGGAGCATGCCGTGGGATGTGATACCTCTTAGCTTTCTGGGTTCAAGGTTGGCAATAACCGCTATTTTTTTGCCGATCAGCTCTTCTTTTCTATAATGGAGTTTTATCCCTGCTACAATCGTCCGTTCTTCCCCTATATCTACAACGAGTCTAAATAGTTTATCCGCTCCGGGGATATCCTCGCAGGCCTTTATCTCGCCTACTCTCAAATCCATCCTTTGAAATTCCTCATAAGTGATGTTATCCATAATTAACCTTCCTGTTTTATCACGTTATTTTTTAATATCCCGATCCCTTCTATCTCCACCTCCACCGTGTCGCCGGGGAATAGAGGGCCAACCCCAGGGGGTGTTCCTGTGATGATGATGTCCCCTGGCTGGAGGGTCATCACCTTTGAGATAAAGGAGACGAGGTTGAATACATCGAAGATCATCTGGTTTGTGTTTGAGTGTTGCCTTATCTTCCCGTTTACCCTTGTAACGATATCTAAATTCGTTGGGTCGATAGCAGATACGATTTTTGGACCAAGGGGGCAAAATGTATCGAAGGACTTGCTCCTCGTCCACTGCCCATCCATCCTCTGGATATCCCGGGCCGTTACATCGTTGGCGCAGGTGTAACCGGCGATATGGTTTGGTGCCTCTTTTGGGGATATATCCTTTATCCTGTGCTTTATTATTACCGCGAGTTCTCCCTCATAGTGCACCTCTTTGCTCGTAAGAGGGTATACTATGGACTCACCGTTTTCAATTACCGATGTGGGGGGCTTCATGAATATTATAGGGTTTTCCGGTATGTCCATCTTAAGTTCCTCTGCGTGGTCTCTGTAGTTTAACCCTACGGCGATGATCTTTGAAGGGTAAAACATGGTGCCTCCTGCTTATATACGCACTCTATAGAGCTCTCATTTTACTATCAGTATACCATTTTCACCGGCCCTTTGAAAAAGAAAAATACCCCTTCCCCTCTGTCAAGGGTTATTCTTTTATATTTTTGTTCTTTTGGGGTGCTCTTGCAGGAGGTAAAAGATTGAAAAGGGGGTTGAATAAGGGAGGTCAATGTATTTATCGGGGCGACTGGATTTGAACCAGCGACCTCTTGCTCCCAAGGCAAGCGCGCTAAACCATGCTGCGCCACGCCCCGAATGGGTTAAAGATAGCATAGATACCGTATATTTTCAATCAAAACTCTTATTTAGGCCTTATAGAGGAGGGGGTGCCTCCCTGATATCAGGTTTCTTGTATCCACGATAGGTATGCCGTACGACAGGAGATCCAGATTTTTGTATTCATCATGGGCAGTTGCAACGAGGAAAAGGTCATAGTCCCCGGTTATATCCACAGACCTTCTCCCTTCGAACTGGGGAAATTTTCTAAGCCTTTTTATAACAGGTATATAGGGGTCATTATAGCTTACATTTGCCCCTAATTTTTCCAGTTTTTCCATCAACCTGTAAGATGGTGATTCCCTGTCGTCATCCACATTTGCCTTGTATGCGACCCCGAGGATCAATACCTTTGAACCTTTTACAGGTTTGCCCATATCGTTTAAGGCACATATTACCTTTGTTACTACGAAATCGGGCATAGCGGTATTTATTTCCCCGGCGAGTTCTATAAAACGGGTGGAAAATTCAAACTGCCTCGCCTTCCATGTGAGATAAAAGGGGTCAATCGGTATGCAGTGCCCTCCGAGACCAGGACCGGGATAGAAGGCCTGAAAGCCAAAAGGTTTTGTCTTTGCCGCCTCTATTGCCTCCCATATGTCTATGCCCATTCGGTCAAAGAGCATCTTCAACTCATTGACAAGGGCAATATTTACAGACCTATAAATGTTCTCTATGAGTTTTGTGGCTTCTGCGGTTTTAGCTGAGGAGACCGGCACGGTCTTTTCAACGATTGTATCGTATAGGGCCTTGGCTACTTTCAAACACAAAGGGGTGTACCCCCCAACCACCTTTGGTGTTGTCTTGAGGCTGAACTCTTTGTTGTTGGGATCCTCCCTTTCAGGAGAGAAGGCAAGATAAAAGTCTACCCCTGCTTTGAGACCTGTTTTCTCCAGTATCTCCTTCATATCCTCATCTGTTGTGCCAGGATAGGTTGTCGATTCGAGGACCACGAGCTGGCCTTTTCTTAAATTTTTTGCTATGGTTTCAGCGGTACTGAACACATAGGTCATATCCGGTTCACGGTTTTCATTAAGGGGTGTGGGTACACATATTATGATACAATCGACATCCCTCAACAAGGAAAAGTCTGTTGTGGGCGTAAACGCCTTTCTTTTGGATAGGGCATCGGTTATCGTCGATATATCGATATGTTTGATATAGCCCCTTCCCTCTTTTAACATCTTGATCTTATTAGGGTCATTATCAAAACCTGTGACGGTGAAGCCTTCCCTTAAGAAGGCAATGACCAGAGGCAGACCCACATAGCCAAGCCCTATTACCCCTATCTTCGCGTCTCTCTCCTTTATCCTCTCTATAAGCTCCATATGTCCGTCCCTTTTTTCTATTTAGATTTGGGCACGACCTTTTTTATCGTATATTCTGCCACAGCCTCTATCCTTCTGTTCTTCCTTCTTCCTTCTGCGGTCTTATTTGAGGCGATGGGCTTTGTTAGACCATACCCCTTTGCCTGTAACCTTTCAGGCTCTATACCAAATTTTTCTATGAGGTACCTTCTCACACTCTCCGCCCTCTTTTGGGATAAACCGAGGTTGTATTTCGCCCCTCCGATACTGCAGGTGTGACCCTCGATCGTCACCTTCATTTCCGGGTGTTTCTTCATAACATTGGCAAACTCTTCCAGTTCATTGTGGTACATGGGTTTGACATTCCATTTGTCAAAATCGAACTGTATATTGAGGGTAACCCTTCCCTTTTCAAGTATAGTCTCCTCCATGACAGGAGGGGGTGGTGCCGGTTTAGGGGGTTTGGGGATAGAATGGGCGAGTCTGAACCCGATATTCGTGCTCCTTAAAAAGGGGAAGCCGCTACCCCTTGCACTCGTCCTTATCATTTGGGGGTCTTCAAACCAGGATCCTCCCCTCATCACCTTTGTTGCCCCTATCTTCGGCCCTTGGGGGTTGTGCTTTTCTATGAACTTATAATAGTCGGGGTCGTATATGTCATTTACCCATTCCCATACGTTCCCTGTCATATCGTAGAGGCCAAGTCCATTGGGTTCTTTTGTACCAACAGGATTTGTTCTGAAGTTGGATGTCTCCCTGTACCATGCGTAACGGTCGAGTTCATGTTCAAAGTGGGTGCCTGCCCACTTTTCTTTCTTTCCCCCGCTCCTTGCCGCATACTCCCATTCTGCCTCTGTAGGCAGACGGAACTGCCTCCCTGTCTTTTTGTTCAGTTTTTCCAGGAATTCCTGTACATCATCCCAGCTTACATTCTCAACGGGAAATTTAAGTGTTTCCATAGTCTCACAAGCGTCTTCCCTACACCCCACACAGAGCCTTACCCCGCAGAGATATCTTAGCTCCTCTTTCTGAAAAAAGGAGGGGTTCTTACCTATTATGGAGATCCATTGTTCCTGGGTTACCTCGTATTTTCCTATGTAGTAGTCGTCAAGGCAGATCTCTTTGTTCGGTTTTTCATCCTCCCTCCCTTTATCGAATACGTCCCCCATTATAAAACATCCGCCTTTAATGCGAACAAATTCGATGCCTGTTACGGGCTCTCTAAAGGTTTCGCATCGTCCCGATTCAGACAGGATAAAAATAGAAAGGATAACGTAAAAGATACACATCAAACATACAGACATCCTACGGTTCATAGTAATTATCACCCCGTTCACCTCATTTTAGTTTATTTTTGTCCAATTTAAATCTATTTGCAATAATTTTCTGCCATAGGGTTGTATATTTTTTTTTAATCATGTAAGGTATTGGAGGTGTAAGTAAAACGAGGTGCTTCTATGTGTGGCTTTGTAACAATCATAAACCCTATTAAAAAGAGAATAGACCACAGGACTTGCATTGACGCCATAAGTATGTTGACCCATAGAGGACCCGATGCTTCGGGGGAGTGGATAAGCGATGCAGAGGATGTATACATGGGTTTTAGAAGGCTCTCCATTATAGACCTCTCCGATGCGGCAAATCAACCGATGGTAGGTAGAACAGGAAAGATCATAGTGTTCAACGGGGAGATATACAATTTTAGGGTATTAAGACCTGAACTCGAATCTAAGGGCTATGTTTTCAGAACCCAGGGAGATACGGAGGTGTTACTTTCCGCCCTTGAAATATGGGGGCCAGAGGCATTGAAGAGGCTTGAAGGTATGTTTTCCTTTGTGTTATGGGATGCAAAGGAGAAGAAAGCCCTCTTTGCCCGGGATTTCTTCGGTATAAAACCCCTTTATTTCTGGAAAAACCCTAAGGGTGGGATTACTGTGGCATCGGAGATCAAGGCCTTCTATGCCCTGCCAGATTTTGAAGCAGAACTGAATGGGGATGCTTTGCCAGAGTATATGAGATTCAGGTGTCTCTGTGGGGCCCAGACCCTTTTAAAAGACGTATATCAGGTGCAGCCAGGAGAATTGTATGAGTATGACCAGAGGAACGATTCCCTTATGAGTTACTTTTACTGGGATGTGGCGGGCATCGTCCATACCCCTTTGATCGGAGGGGATATCGATCACCTTGCGGAACTATTCCTTCAGAAATTCCATAAAACAGTGGACAGACATTTGATAGCGGATGTGAAGGTGGGAACACAGTTTTCAGGGGGAGTGGATAGCGCTTTAACATCGGCGATCGCGGCAAAAGACTTAAAGGCACAGCTTACAGGCTTCCATTGCCACGTACCCCATACACCGGTGGATGAAAAACCTTTTGCCTCTGCTATCGCAGACCATCTCGGGATGTCCGTTGAATATACCACTCTCGATGAAGAGGCCTTTTTCTCGGAACTCCTCGAAAAATTGACCTGGCATATGGATGAGCCTGTGGGTCATCCGAATGCGATAGGGGTCTATCTCGTATCGAGACTGGCGTATGGAAAGGTAAAGGTGCTGCTTTCAGGAGAGGGGGCTGACGAGACCTTCGCGGGCTATTATAGATATAGAAGGGTTGTGATGGCCCATCGCTTAAGGGGTTATCCTTTTCTTTTGAGATTGTTCGCGAAGCATCCTGGGTTTGTTCCAAAAAGGTTCCATAAAATCATAAATATGGCCTATTATAAGTCGGAAGAGGACCAGATACTAACGGATATGGAGTTTGTCCATCCATCCCTTCTGAGAGACCTCTTCCCCGATATATCCTTTGAAGAGAAGAGCTTACAGAGGAGGAGGGAGATACTGAAAAAATACGATGTACCCGATGGACTTAAGAGGGCCCAAATATTCGATATAAAAACATACTTGCCCTCTCTGTTAATAAGGCAGGACAAGATGAGCATGGCCGCCTCTATTGAGAACAGGGTCCCCTTTCTCACCCCCGAGATATGCGCCTTCGCCCTTACCCTTCCCGACAATGCCCGTACAAACGGTATTTCAACAAAGGTGATCCTAAAGAAGGCCCTATCGAGATATCTTCCTGAAAAACTTGTTTACCGTACAAAGATCGGTTTCGAACTGCCCCTCGGAGAATGGTTTCTCAAGGAAAAGGGTAGGGCAAGACTTAGTTCTATCTGTTCCCCTGACTCTATGCTTTATCGGGTATTCAGAAAAGATGGGTTGATGAAGGTTGTAAATGGGTTTGATGGTACCCATGACCCTGCGGATTTTATCTGGATTCTTCTCTCCCTCAAGACGTGGATGGACATCTTTCTTAGTGGTAGGGCAAGGGTTTTATCAATGAGGGGATGAGGGGGATTCACACGAGGGGGAGTCCTGATCGGTTTTCCTAAGGAGAAAAAGAACGATGAAAAATAGTATTAGGGCCGGGATATAGAAGAGAATGCCCCCTGACCTGTGGAGAAACCCCTGCGTTAGTATCCTCTCATCCACATATGCCCCGAGCAAAGAGAGGGTGACGATGCGAACCCCGTTTTTTACAATCGCAAGGGGAAAGACGAAGAGAACCAAAAGAATTTTCTTCCATGTTTTCTTCAGGAAGAAATGGCCCCCGAGGATACTAACAATAATAAGGGCTATTGTTGAATGGATACCGCTACAGGGATCGCCAATCTCTACAGCGAGGTTATTTGGGAGGATAAAAATATAACCGTATTGCTGGAAAGGGATCCCCATTACTGTGAATAACAATCTACAGAACTGGGTTGAACCGTACTGGAGAAACTCAACAAGAGCATACAGTATAGGTGTAGGTATAGGTATTATGAAGAGGATAAAGAGAAAAGGGAACAGGGCGTTTTTAAAGGTCTCCCAACCATATAGCAAGAGGAAGGTCCCCAGCATAAATATACATGCGGATAGGGTGATGAAGGCGGTATAGTCGTTTTTATTTAGGTCATACCCCTTTTTCTTTATAAAGAAAAAAGAGGCTATACCCAATAGCATGATTATGGCCCCTGGTTTTAAGGAATACGAAAACTTCGAAACAAGACTACCCCATCTTTCATAGATAAGATAACCGCTTATGAGGGGGATCAGAATGATGTGAAGGTATGATTCTGATTCATACTGGATACGCATGAGGTCCCTCAACGGTTGATAGAACATAGAAAGCCCTATAAATATGCCCAGTAGGAAAAGGATGTGTCTGTTATCGATGCTTACGATCTTCTGCATATAGTCTATTCTATTGAACGAGTCGAGACTGCCCGGACTTTCGGTTTGATATATGCCAAAACCGTAGAAACGGCGCCTTAAAAATATTGTCTGGTTGTATAGTATGGCCCCTATCAATGCCCCTATAGAGTTTGAGATCACATCGATAAGACTCGATGTCCTTGTATATAGGAAAATCTGGAAAAACTCAACGAGGAAGCTCACAACAAAACCTAAAAGAATCGTGTATAAGAGTATGGGGATGAACCTAAACCTCTTTTTTGTTAGATAGGAGGCAAGGAGAAAACCAAGAGGAATAAAGCCTACGATGTCAATCCACAGGTCAACAAGATAGTGCCTGTGTTCAAAGAGCCAACCGTACTCAAAGTCGAATACCGTTCTCTTATAGGGTCTAAAAAGTTTCGGAATTGTAAGGTCTGCAGCCCTACCCCTGCCTGTATCCATTAAGGTATACCCTTTCTGGTCCTTAAAGTCATAAAAAAGGAGGGTTTCTTCCGGCTTCACCTTATCGAAACCTGTTGCCACCTCCCCGGGAGAGAAGGCCCTGTCGAATATGGCTATGGAGTATATGTATCCTGCCCAGCAATTTTTACCGTTTGCCTCAGAACCGATTACGAGGGGATATGTTCTGTCCCAACCATTAAAGGAAAGTCTACCGACTTCTATCTGTTTTATTTTTGTACCGTTCCTGTAAGAGGTGAGGTTTTTGCCGTCATAGACTATAACGGCCCAGGTGGTTCGATATTTGTTAAAGAAACGTTCTGTCTCAAACTGTATGGTCTTTACCCAGTTATCCGCTTTTATTCTCAATATGAGGGATTCGTCCCATTGTCCTATCATGAAGTTCATTCTATTGCCGTCTTCGGAGTATGTCAGTATTCTTGCATATCCACTTGTCCAGTCTGTAAGATATGAGGAAAGATGAAGGGCTATGGTAAATTCCTTCATCCCTGCAAGTTTTACCGGTGGTGCCTTGGTGTAGGCGATACCAGGGGTCTCTATTTTAAGACCGGAAGAGGTGCCCGTTAGGGTTGCCCTGTTTTCCTGGAAGAAATTGAAGGGTAATAAACCCACAAAAAATATGATGAAGATATAACAGAAAAGATATATGATGGTCATTATGTCCCACCCTTACCCTGTTCTTTTAAGAGATACCCATATACTTTATAGCAAAAAATAGTTGGCCATGCAAACAAAGTAAAAGAATTCCTATTCGTTTTAGATACCTATGCCGTTGAGAGTCCCCCCTCTTCTGTTTCCTCCCCCTCTTCGAGGGTTCCCTCTTCTACCCTTAGCATGAGGTCGCTCGCATGGGATATCATGGCGACGAGCATGTAATAGAAGGCGATGATCTGATCGAAATATGTGATGGATGTGAGAGAGAAGATGTGTGCTACCATAGCCGCCCCCATGGACCATATGAACATCTTTCTTTCCATAGGAAAATTGAGGGCCTCGGCCGCCTCCATCCCATTGTGAACCCCTCTGAATTGATATACGACGGTGATGATGTAGAGTATCATGGTAATGAGACCTCCGGCGATACCTTCAGCGATAAACTGATTTGTTATATCCGAATGGTCAGGGTTGATGACAAGGCTGTAAGGCATCCAGTGGGCCGTATATTTTGTCCCCACAAGCCACCACTCATCGAAGTGTTCAATAGCCATATCTATGAGATATGCCCTATGCCATCCCGTACCTCCGACAAAGGCACTAAGACGGGAATAAAGGTACCATACAGGGGCGGTCATGATAAGGTGAAGGAAAATACCGAGGATGAGTATGGTCCATAGAACGATCTTAATCTTATCTCTGAACCTAAAAAAGATAAGGGCTATGATGGCGATTACGTATACGGAGACGGGTCCCCCAGAATGGCCTGCTATGGTGATAATAGTAGAACCGATTACCCCGAGGGCTGCGTATAATTTTCCCCCTTCCTCCTTCCACCACATCCCTACAAAAAGGGGAAACATGGTTGCCCCGAAGGTCCCACCTATGATGGGGCTCCTGAAAGGTCCCTGGGCCCTATACCCCCCCTCTCTGAATGTGGCGATCTCCGGAACACCGCCGAAGTACGAGAATATATTCCTCCCCGTTACTTTCTCGAAGGCCATGAGTATCGCAAGGGGTATGAGCATAACGGAGATGATCTGAACGGCCTTTTCTGCATCTTCAAAACTCCTTATGGTGACCCGATAGAAAAAGTAGATGCCTACCGTGTCGTAGGCATAACCGAGACGATTTACCAGAGCCCTTTCTTCTCCACCGTAGAGCAAAAATACATGGACTACGAAATGGACGGATATCCAGAGGAGCAAGCTCTTATCGATCGCATTGAGCTTTGGAAAATCGAGCTCTCTTCTCAATAACAGTCTCAGCCACCCCACAAAGAAAAGGATTCTGTAAGGGGTAAAGGTAAATACGCCCAGCACCTCAGTCTGTTGACCAATGGTCAGGTAGAGGGATGCGATGGTTATAGGCAGATGGATGAAACTGGAGGGCACCATTAAGATCATGACGCTCGTTGCCACGATGAATATCAAACCTAATGGGTTTATACCGGTTATCTCGGGAATGCCTTCCATATCCTGATCCTTGGCGTTTTAATTCCTTATCATCGGCATAATAGCCTCTTCTACCAAATATCTCGAAAAATATTCGGCCCCCCTATCGTTCATGTGCTGGAGGTCGAAAAAATAATCCTGTGGCATGTCTTTCATCGGATAAAAATTTAAAAATTTTACCCCTGTATCTCTGCTTAAAGCCTCCACCTCCTTTATAAAACCATTATATGCCTCTTCGGGAAATATTTCAAACATCTCCTTTGATACAGGCATGGTGATAAGTAAAAGATTGATGTTGTGCCTCTTTATCGCATAGATTAGGCTGGATAGCTTTTTTGTCCCTTCCTTAGAAGGCAAATAACCTTTATACCACTCCCTTTCGGAGACCCTCTGGGACATAAGCCTTGACTCCTTCTGTTTTCCCTCCATGCGCATATAGCCTTTATCTCCTCCTATACTGCCCGATGGGGGTTTCTGCTTGAAAAGTATGAATTTTGCGATGCCGAAGAAGGCATTATACGTTGCCCTTTTGATAAATGCCCCCCACAGCATGGCCCCGCTTGCGAGATTAAGATACCACCATGTGTCATCCAAGAAACTCTTAATTTCAGGCCATCTGTGGATAAACCTCTGATCCCAGTTTTTCATCTCCTTTACTTGTGGGGGCTGGGCCAACTGTTTTTCGTTTATGGTGACTATGGTGAGCCTTGGAGGGTATTTGGTAACAAGCCTTTCCGTTATCTCGAGTAAATCTGTTAATCCTGTCCCGGGGAGCCATATGTTAACAACACTGGTTTTAATCCCCTTCTCCTCAAGGGTCCTCTCTATCACTATAGGTTTTATACCGTTTCCTGCCCTTGAATCGCCGAGTATCACGATATCGGGTTTAACGCCATCTATCCAGAAGAGCTTCTCCGAGAGTACTATATTCCCTGTGGCACCCCAGGGGGAGTAGAAAAATATTCTCCCTATCAGTCGGAAGGTATTGTCAAAGACAAGGAAAAAGATGATAGATAAGAGAATGGTAACCCATAGAACGTTAAACCTTTTTAGGATCCCAACCATCAGAACTGGAAATATATGAATGTAGCCTCTGTCCCGGGGAAGGCGAGGATGAGAGATACCATAGAGGCCATCTGGAATGGCCTTATGATGGGCTTAGAGGCCCTTATCCAGTTAGGTAATGTCGGCTTTACTATACCTCCCTTGAAGATGAGGTATAAACCATAACAGAATATCGCGCAGAGTGTGGTCAGCCAGTGGTCAGGGTCTAGATTGCCGAGAAGACGGGGGGTGCCGATGAACATGATCCTTTTTACCATCTCCCACGCCTGTTCTATGGAGGAGGACCTGAAAAGTACCCATAGAATAGAAACGAAAACAAATGTAATTGCCCAGGCACATATACGCCATATAATTGAATCTCCCAATCTCGTAAACCCCCTCGATATTCTCTGCCATTCCCTATGGACGATAAGACCGAGACCGTGGAGCATTCCCCATATAACGTACGTCCAGGCAGCGCCATGCCATAGACCGGCTAAAGTCATGGTGGTAAAGAGGTTGAAGTATGTCCTTTTGGTGCCGTATCTGTTTCCCCCGAGGGGGATATATAGATAATCCCTAATCCATAACGAGAGCGTGATATGCCATCTCTGCCAGAAATCGGATATGTTTCTCGCAAGATAGGGGATGTTGAAGTTTTCTGGGACTCTATATCCGAGAAGTAATGCCGATCCCCTTGCGATGTCTGTGTAACCTGAAAAATCGAAATATATCTGAAGGGAAAAGGCAATAACCACGATCCATGTATCGATCGCCCCGAGGCTACCATATGAATTAAAACCTGCCTGAACCACATTGGCAAGATTATCGGCCACCACTATCTTTTTGAATAGACCCCTAATGATGATCCTTATCCCCTCGATGAACTCATCTGATGTTAATCTGCGGACGGTGTTGATCTGGGGGATAAAGTCCTGATACCGTTTGATGGGCCCTGCTATCTGGGTGGGGAAGAAGGCGGGAAAGAGGACGAATTCAAGAAAATCTTTTATGGGAGGGGAGCCCCTGTATACGTCAACTAAATAATGGATGAACTCGAAGGTGAAGAAGGAGATGCCCAGGGGAAGGATGATATCTGCCTTTATATCGAATCCGTAACCGATACGACTGGAAACCCATCCGATATTCTCGAGTATGAAGTTCGTATACTTGAAAAAACTTAATACCCCTATATTGAAGCATATGGCACAGAGGAATATCTGTTTTCTGTACCTGTTGTCCCTTGTGATACCTCTTGCCAGTATATATGTAACGGCCGTCTGTATAAAAATGAGGATACCGTACTGGGGAAACCAGTCCATGTAAAAGAGGTAACTCACAATCACGAGGAAGAGCTTGTGAAACCTCAACGGGAGCTTTCTCGCTATAAGAACGATGATGGAAAGAAAGAGGATATAACGGATAGAGGTGAATAGCATGGTTCAGTTTTGTTTTTTGTTTTCAGGGGAACCGGATATACGTCCAGGCCTTGACCCGGATATATTTTTAAAAAGTACATCCCCCCATACCCATCCCAGGTCATCGACCCCGGATGTGTAGAAGGAGACAACATTAAAGTTATAACCCTTAAGATAGTCGAAAATCTCGATAAAGGGGGTGTGGGGTTCATCCTCCCTTTTTAAAAAATCGCACTCAAGAACGATGAAATCTATGGCCTTCTCTTCAAGGAGTCTCTGGGCACCGTACAACACCTTCAGGTCATAACCTTCTGTATCCGTTTTCATGATATTTATCTTTGAGATGTTGTTTTTCATACAGAAGTTATCCACCGTATCCACCTCAACCTCAATCGTCTCGACATCCCCTTTTTCTCCGACAAGCATCGTATTCTGGCCTGAAAGGGGGATATTCGTTATGGTACCCTTGCCTGGTCTATCCCCGATCGCTATCTGAAACGGTGTTATCATGGGATTACCCCGTATGTTATCAAGAAGTTTACCGTATGTTGCAGGAACGGGCTCAAAGGCAAAGACCCTGCATTGGGTGTAGGTTTTCGAGATTCGAGTACTTATCTTTCCCGAGTGGGCACCTATATCGAAGGCCACTTTGATCCCGTATTTATTGCCAAAATACCCAATATCCCTTATCCAGTCTACACCGAAGGGCCAATGCTCTGTCTTTATAAGCTGGATGCCAAGCCGATTAAATAGATACCTTACCGCATCGATAGCCTTTTTCTTTAACATATCCCTCTAACCATATGTGCCTTTATCTCTTCTGCAAGCTGTTCCGTTAGGCGTTTCCTCTCGAATTGCCTTATAAATGGCCTGTTTGGGGTGACGATCATTTCCTTTTTTCTCCACGCATTATACACGTCCAGGATCTTTTTTGCCATATTTTTCTCATCGTCAGGCTCAACTATTATACCAAGACCGCTTTTTATAAGGAAATCCTTTGCATCCCCTTCGGGGACTGCCCCGATTATGGGCTTTTCTGTGGCCATATACTCGTATAGTTTTCCTGGGACAATCGTGGCCCTTGTCCGGGGCTCAATGTTATGCATGGGCAGAAAAAGAAGATCCGCCATCCTGATCTCCTTTACGCTCTCGTTGTGGGGGAGGTAACCAGTAAAATGTATATAATTGGCCAGGGGGCTTCTTTTTGCTATGGCCACATCCGTCTTATCCGCGATACCTATAAAGCGTACCTCGAGGTCTTTTTTGATTTCAGGACGAATCGCTATCGCCTCTTCGAGGGCCTTAATAAGGAATAGATGGGACCGTGTGATGATTCTTACGCCCTTGTCTATCCCTCCGAAGAGTTTAAGTAGCACCCTCTTTCTCTCGAGATCCATCCCGAGTTCTGTGTGGAAATACCCCGAATGGACTATCCTGAAGGTCTTTTCATCTCTTGAAGGGGTAGGGCCATCAAAATCCTGAGGGTCAAAGCCGTTTGTAATACATATAACATCCTTTTCTTCAAAGTCGGGAAATGCCTTTTTCAGTGCACGGACAGCCTCCGGAGTATTCATGATGATCCCGGAGGCACTTGAAAGGGCGTTATGCATCCTTTTTTTATGAATGCGCCTATGGATGGATGAATAGTAGACCTGCATCTCATCGAGGGCCCACGGGTCCCTTAAATCCGCTATCCACGGTATCTTGAATCGCCTCGATAGCGTAGCAGCAACAATGGCACTCTCAAAGGGTGACATGGTGGCCAGTATGAGCCTTATCCCCTGTTCTTTGATGGCCTTCTCCCCCTGTTTTATCGAAGCGGGGATCCACCATCGGGCAAAGGGTCCATCAAGGCAGAGAAGGCGCCTCAAAAATCTTGAGACCTTATTTTCCCTTAACCCTTTTCCCATGGCTTCCGTCCTATATATGACCACCTCTTTTGGGATACGGCTCATAAAAACTTGGTCTTCAGGGGTCCATCGTCCTTCATCAGGGCCTGCTCCTGTGACTACAACAGGGAGAAGACCGAATTCGGGGAGGTGCTTGACAAACCCCACAGTTCTCTGGACACCGGCCCCTCCTACAGGGGGAAAATGGTAGGCTATGAAGAGTACCTGATGTTCCATGTCCGGTGGTTTTATTAAACGCTATTTTTAAATCTCTTCACCACCCTCGCAGGGGCTCCAACGGCAAGGGAAAAATCGGGTACACTTTCAGTTACCACAGAATTCGCCCCTATAACTGAGCCCTCCCCTATTGTGACCCCGGGACAAATCACCACATTCTGCCCTATCCACGCCCCTCTTTTTATAAGGACAGGCTCTATCTTATCAAACCCCTGGGAGAGGACAGGGATGCCTGTCTCTCTATATCTGTGCATGTGGTCCGACACATAGACATTCTTTGCGAAGAGGACATCCTCTTCCAGCGTTACACTTTTTACCGCGGAGAGGATTAAAGAACCTACCGCACTTACCCCGTCGCCGATATGTATCGCCACATTATCCTTATGTCCCCCGTCCATTACAAGAAGCCATGAGTCGGGGCCGATGAAGACCCCGTTGCCTATTCCGATCCTTTTTTCCCCTGAGATGCGAAGGGGGGGCATGATAACACTTCTTCTCCCAAAGCTATGGAAAGCACCGCTTATCAGTATGGAGAAGGCCTTTGCCCGGATACGGACAAAGAGCCTGTATATATTTATCGATGAAAGGCCAAGGGCTTTTATAAACATTATCTTTTCTCCTCAAACTGGAATGCCCCTATGTCCCAGGGCTTACCTTTTGGTCTCTCCATACCCTTTCTGTCTATAGCGAAGAATTTGCTCAAATCCGTACCTTTTCTGATAGCAGGGGAACCGATATCCAGCCTTAAATCGCTCTTTGCCGCATTCTCAATATCTTGGGGAGCCATAAATTTCATATCCTGGGCAACAAGTGAGTTTAGATCCTGGCCGCTTATCGACTGCCAGTCAGAGAGGGAACTTATCCATGTGCCGTCAAATACGAGGTGTCTCCCCCCCTGCCTGAAGATATTGTAATCGGACTGTACCTGTCTCCTTGTTTTCACATCGTCGATATTTATCGCTAGGCCGTTTTCCAGATAGAATATGTTATTTTTAACGAAAAATTTGCCATTCCCGCTTATTCTCACTGCGCTTTTATCCTTCATATAGAACGTGTTGTTATACACATGGATTTCTCCCCCTGTGGCATAAAGGGACATCACGAGGTGCATATAACAGTACTGGAACGTGTTGTTATAGATGTACAGGGAGTCGTAGGGTCCTATCTGAGAGGCAAATAGCATAGCGGTACCGCCGTTGTCGTTGAACCTTTTGTCGAGATAGAAGTCGTTGTTATAGACCCTTATATTGTCGAGCACCCCTTCTGTAGGGTTTCTTATGAAGATGCCATCGAGATGGGGGTTTTCACCGACACCTGGATTTACCTTTTCATCCTCAGGGTGGGCCCCTCCCCCTTTGTAGGATGTCCACCAGGAAGAGGCGTAGTGGTAAAGATCCCTCAGTTTGTTGTCATGGATGTATATGTTGGAGAGAACCTGATTTGAAGAGAGGGGTGAAATATCGATCATCCAGTGTATATAGTCATGGAGGTCGCAGTTTTTCACCTCCACATCCTGGATGTTACCCTGTATCTTTATACCGCAGTGACCAACCCTCTCTATCTCACATCGATCCACCATAACGTTCATCGAATCCCCCGTTATGTAAATACCCGTACCGAGATTATGCACATAATCCATATGACAACCCTTGCCTTTGCATCTGGCAAGATTCCAGTCGCTTATCCTGTGGATGTGGCAGTCTTTGACAACCACATCGTTTGCGCTATGGAGGTATACCCCGTACTTACCGTAACCTGTAATCTCAAACCCCTGTATCTTTATAAAGCCTGTCTTTTTCTTGAAATCGAAGAAGGATGGTACGGGGATCCCCTTTTTTCTAAGTTGTTTTATAATCGTATTCACCGTGGCAAAACCTTTTTTCTCCGTTAAATCGAAGGCAGCATCGTATGCCATATTATCACCGTCAAGGATAGCCCTGCCCTTGCCGAATTGATTTTCCGTATTACCATCGTAGACAATCTCTTTCCCTGCCTCCCCTGACCATTTAAGGGGTATGGTACCTTTGTATGCCACTCCCCCTTTAAAAATCACCCTGTCCCCCCCTTTAAGTTTTACCCCTGCCGCCTTGTCTTTTGCATTTTTATCCCCCGGGGCATGTTTAAAGGGGGCAGTGGGGGAGTCGCCACTATTTTTATCGTTCCCCCCCAAAAAATCCACATAGTATGTGACAGGCCTATCGGAGCCACAGGCAACGCAGATGGAGAGCAAGAAAATCGAGAGAACTCTTAGAGTAAGGGCCAAACAATAACTCTTAAAGGAAGGCGAATCTTTTAACAACATCCCTTCTCCTTTTTCGATAAAATTTATGGACTTTTGCGGAGTTGCTCCTTTACTTTCAAGAGTATACCCCTATCGAAGAGATATAGAAGTACCAGATAGATAGTGGCCCCGATACATATTGCGAGTATAAGGTTTACAGGGGTATGTCTTAAATGGGTGTTCAGAAATGCGACGATAATCGCCATAACCATCGAAAGGGATATGGGTCTTGCCATATTTCTGAAGTAGTCGAGGCCACAATTACCTATGGTGGGTTGGATTATATAGACGTAATTTAGGGGAACAAAGAGAATCCTCACCGCCAGAAGGCCAAGGGCGATACCTGCAACATTAAAAATTTTGTATCCCACGTACATGAATAGAAAGTTGGCGATAACCGAATAGAGGTTCCACAAAAAGAGGAGCTTGGCCCTGCCCTTCGCAAGGCCTATACTCGCTATGGGGTCATTGGTACTCCTCAAAAGGGCAACAAAGGCGAGGATCTGGATAAAGATGATGCTTCCTGACCATTTATCCCCGAAGACCAAAACGATTGCCATCTGGGAGATGGAGACGAGCCCTATGAGGATCGGGGCATTGATGGAGAAGATAAAACGTATGAGTTCAACGAAACCCTTTCTCAACCGTTCAAGGTCATCCTGGATCTTTGCAAAGACAGGGAACATCACAACGGTAATCACGGAGTTTATCTTGAACAGGGGCTGCATGACGAGATTGAAGGCGAAATTGTAGTAGCCAAGTACCTCTGCCCCCAAGAGGTTGCCTATTAAGAGTTGATCCATCCTCCCCGAGAGGTAGTTTATGGTCCGATCCGCCATCTGGTAGAGGCCAAAGCTAAAAAAACCTTTCAGGTCTTTTGTTGAAAAATATAAGAGTGGTCTGTAACGTTTGAGGCCTAAAAATAGAAGGAGTGTAGTCTTTGTAGCAACCCCGGAGAGTTGACCTAAAAGGAGGGACCAGACCTTAAACCCCGAAAATGCGAGGATTATCGCGATGATCGTCCCTGTAAAGGTGGATATTATTTCCTGTTTCGCGAGGGTAGAGAATTCCACATCCCTCTGCAAAAGGACCCCGAACTGGTTGCTGAAGGAGCTTATGATAAAGGCAAGGGAGGATATAGGCAAGAGGAGATTTAGCCTCGGTTCCTTATAGAACATAACGACAATCGGTGTTAATGCCCATATAATAAAAAAGAGGATAAAACCGGAGGCTACATTCAGCCAGTAGAGGCTCGATAACTCTTTTCTGTCCGCATTCTGTCTGTGGATGATGGCGGCACTAAGCCCCGTATCCGCATAAGACATGGCAAGGTCGATCACGGTAAGTACCATGGCCATTAAACCAAAATCCTCAGGGGAGAGGAGCAGGGCGAGGATCCATAAACGTATAAAGGCGAGGATCGATACGACCCCGCTATTTATAGTACTCCATTTCAGCCCTGTTATGGTCTGTCTTTTTAAGGACACAGGCTAAGAAAACGAAAACTCTCTAAGATATTGAGGGGTATACGGAAGGGAAGGGGAGGGGTTTCTATTATTTGCGAGGAGTTCGATTTTGGTGAAGAGGTTTTGATTTCTATTTATAAAGAGTTCATACCAGAGGATGAAACTTATCACATACCAGTTATCCCTGAAGAGTTCCTGACGGGAGAAATCGAGGTAAGGGTTATGGGCCTCTTTCATTATGAGATTTATAATCTCATTGCTCTCAGAGATAAACCTCTCATAGGGGAAGGGAAAGCCCATCTTCTTCTCTCTCCAGACCACATCCTTTGGAAGTACGTCCTCCATGGTCTTTCTCAGGATCCATTTATGCCACCCATCCTTTATTAGGTAAGATAGGGGCAAGGACATCGCAAAATCCACAACCCTGTAATCGAGGAGGGGGGAGCGGACTTCAATGGGTATACCCATGGAATTCTTATCAAAGGATAAAAGCCAGTACCTCATCTTTGTCCTTGTCATATCGCTTAACAGGGCATCTTGAAAGGATTTGAAGGGGATCCCTTTCCCCTCCGGAGGTTTTATCCTTATGAAATTTTTGAACCTGTGTTTTACCCTGACCCAGGGTAATAGTGTTCGGAGGAAATAGAAGATAAGCCTCATATTGGCGTGTACACCCTGGCGATACTCTGTCCATTTGAGGAGATTTTTAATAACCCCTGTTATATCAAACCCCTTAACCCCATCGATCAGGGCTAAAGGGAAATAGTAGTTATACCCCGCGAATAGTTCATCCCCGCCTGTCCCCTGTAGCGATATCTTTGTACCCTGTGACCTCATAATGCTCCAGTAGAGCTGGAATACCCTCAGGTTGGGGGAGTGGTAGGGTTCCTCATGGAGATAGGTAAACGCCATGAGTTGCTGCCATGCATTTGCGATGGGCGGGTCTATCACGTGGTAGTCTACGTTTAGGTTTTGGGCGATGGATCTTGCATAGGGTTCTTCATTCCACTCCTCCTCAGGAAAGCGGACTGTAATGACGTGGGGTCTATTCTGGGCAATCTGAGAGGCAATAGCGACGATCGATGATGAATCGAGGCCACCGCTTAACTCTATACTCCAGGGCACATCGGCCCTCAACCGGATCTTTACCGCATCCTTTATGATCTCTTTGAGTCTACTCGATGCTTCATCTACCGGTATCTCCCTCTCCTTCATCCTCCTCTCAGGAATCCCCCAGTAAAATCTCATATTATTGGGAAAATCGTTATCTACATAGGTCCATGAGGCAGGAGGGAGAGAGTATATGTCGTCAAAAAACGTCGCATCGATAAAATCTCTGAAACCGTATTCGAGCCAGTAATAAGCGACCTCTTCATTCACCTTTACAGTGCCTCTTTTTAGTTCAGGGACCTGAAGTATCGCCTTGATCTCCGATGCAAAATAGATTCTACCCCCCTTTTTCGTCCAGTATAGAGGTTTTTTTCCGAGGCGGTCCCTGCTCAAGATGAGTGATGAGTTCTTAAAATCGAAGAGGGCTATCGCCCAGAACCCGTTTAAAAGGCCAAAAGAGTCTGGCCCCCATTCCTTGTATGCCTCGGCTATTACCTCTGTGTCAGAGGAGGAGAAAAATTTATGGCCCCTCCTCTCGAGCTCTTCCCTTAACTCAAGATAATTGAAGATCTCCCCGTTGAATACGATGGAGCATCTCTTTTCCCAATCCATAAAGGGCTGGTGACCCCGAAAGGAGAGGTCTATTATGGAGAACCTCCTGTGGCATAGACCTACATCCATGCCTCCAGTGTTGGCACCCTTATTTAGTACGGGCATCTCCCCTTTTATCTCGAGGACGCTATCCTCTCCTGCGTATGTCCTGTACCCTGATGTTAAAGTGGATATGAGGATATAACCCTCATCGTCTGTTCCTCTATGGGATATGGCCTTTGACATCAATAGGAGTGTCTCAGGCTCAACGGCCCTTTTTTCTAAATCGACAACACCACCTATACCACACATAGGCTTTTCCTCAGGGGAGGTACTCTTTGCTTATCTTTGAGATCACAGACCGTCTTTTCCCGGAGGCGTGCATCTCTATCTTATCGACGAAGAGGATCTCTATCTCCAGGTCATCCTTTACCATCTCTTCAAACTGGGAGAGAACCCTTTTTGTCTCCTCTTCACTGTAAAATTCGTTCTTTTCTAAAAGTACTATAACCCTTCCCGCCTCCTCCTGTATCACCCTGTAGTGCTCAATACCTTTTGTGCCGTATAGGAGGTGGGCGAAGAAGTCGCCATAGATGAGTTTTCTACTCTTTGTGACGACGAAATCGGCTATTCGGCCTCCTATGGACTTTAAGCGGGGTAGTTTTCTCCCACAGGGGCAATCCCCCTCGGCAAAGATACTTGAGTCACCGAGCCTGTACCTTATAAAAGGCATACCCCAGTTTATAAGGGATGTGACGACGACCTCCCCATAACCTGATTCGTTGTTCCCAGGTACAATCTCTATTATCGCATTCTCCATCCCTACGTGTATCCCTTTATGGGCTTCGCATTCAAAACCGAGGATACTGAACTCACGACACCCGTATTCGTCAAACACACGATTGTTGAAAAATTCGTTCAATTCTTTCCTCTGAGCCTCCTCTATCCTGTCCGATGTGATGATCACCGCCTCGGGAAGGGGTATCTCTTCGTTATGTCTTTTTGTATCCCTCATAAACGTATATACCGCCGATGAAAAGCCCTTCCAGATCCTCGGCCTCTTTTTCTTTATGAACGCCACGTAACCCTTTAATCTCTCCTCTGAGAGGTCATAGAAGTTGAGCGCAGTCTCGTTATCCATCACGGCCTTTAGTTTTCCGTAAAGGTTTACCGATTGCAAAAGGTCGTTTTCATTTCCCCACAGTTTCGCGAGGGTGTGTCCCAGTTCGTATTTACAGTACCTCCAGAATCGCCAGTTGCTCCCATCGACCATCCACTCGCTCCTGTGGTCCCGGAAGAAGGTGATCGGTGTACCTGTTGTACCCCCTGTAGAGACCTTTCTTAAATCTTTAGGTTTTACATTGCGGGAGATAAGTCTGTCTAAGTTTCTGTTAAGGATATCCTTTGTCAAAAAGGGTACTCCCTTTAGGTCATCCCTTCCCTTTATATCCGATGGCACTATCCCCTCTCTATCGAAGAGTTCCCTGTAATACGGAGTGTTCTCATAGGCATACTCTATCATCTGTTTGAGCCTTATATTTTGAAATGCCTCGATCTCGTCGATTGGTCTTCTCTCCATCCCTTCGAGTAACCTCTGGTATGCCTTTGCCTTGAAATAGTGCCTGCCGCTTAATGTCTTGCCGATCGGGATCAAAAGGAAAGAAGATATAGCCTCTCTTAACTTCATCTTGATCTCTCAGAGGGGTCTTAAATATTCCCTGAAGAGGTTTCTTCGGGGCATAAAGACACTCAACGCATAACCTTTGAATATACCTTTTAAACCCTTTTGTGGTTTTATGATACACCTTATACCGTTTACGATGGCCCTTGAAAGGCAGAATAACCGGTAAGAGAGGTCAAAGAGTAGAATCTTCACGGGACTCTTACCGTTTAGCCTCCTGAATACGTACATGGCGGTGGCAGTGAAACGGAGAATCGATTTTTTCCTGACCTCGTTCAAGGCAGAGCCTGTATAAGCCGTTGTGGCCTGGCCGTGAAAATGGATGATCTCGGCCCCGGCGTAATAGACCACCCTGTAGCCTGTCCTGGCGATCCTCTGACACCATTCCCAGTCATCACTGAAAATGAATATCCTCTCATCCATAAGGCCTGCCTTTTTGATCGCATCCTGCCTCACCATGAGGGCAGCCCCTGCAACCCACCCCACATCCGCTACAAGGGTATCGTCCTCCAGATTGAGGTAAGAACAATCCATATGGCCGAACTCCCTCGATTTCGGGAATATCCTGTATAGATAAAAGGCAGCGTATATTAAGTCCTGCCATCGGGCGTCACCGTGGGCCGTATGCTGAATGGTACCGTCTGGGAATTTGAGTCTGCATCCCAGTGCGCCAATGTCGGGGTGTGCATCGAGGAATCTTACCATCTTTGTTAAGGCATCTTCCTTCAGGACCATGTCGTTATTAAGGAGGATAGCGTATCTCCCCCTGGAGACCTTTAAGGCCTGGTTGTTTGCATAGGTAAAGCCCTCGTTCTTTTCATTCACAATGAGCTTTACCTCAGGATAATTCTCTCTTATGAATTCGACGGTCCCGTCAGAGGAACCGTTATCCACAAGGATGATCTCATAGGTGATACCTTTTGTCTTATCTATTATGGATTTTATGCAGTCACCGGTGAGCTTTATGGCATTCCACGTGATCATGCATATGGAGAGGTCTAAAATTGCCATCTTTTTATCCTTGCTCGATGAGGCTTAGCCATGAAGGGGGAACACCCTCCTTTATCTCTATGTTTGTGAAAGGTTTTGATTTCCTTGCCCCTACCTTTTTCACCCATGCCGCCATCCTTTCAAGCCCTTCATCGAGGTCTATTTTTGCGGTGTAACCTAATATATTCTGTAGTTTTGAATGGTCACTGAAGGCATGCTTTACCTCGTTCCTCTCGGGGAGATGGACTATACCTGTCTTTCTCCCCATAGCCCTCTGTACCTTTTCTGCGAGTTCTATCACGGAATACGGTTTATCGGAACCCACGTTAAAGACCTGCTGTTTTGCTTTTGCATTGAATATGGATTTTGCTATTACAGGGGCAACATCGTCTATATGGGTGAAGGCCCTTGTCTGGAGCCCATCGCCGAAGACAGGGCAGGGCTCCCCCATCATGATTTTGTTCATAAATATCCCCACCACGTTCCTGTAAGGGTCCCCTATGTTCTGGTGTTCTCCGTATACGTTGTGGGGTCTAAAGACGATGTACTCGAGGCCAAACTGTTCATGGGCGGCCTTTAAATCCTGCTCCACCGCCAGTTTAGATACCCCGTAGGGGTCTTCAGGGACAGGTACCATGCTCTCATTCATGGGTGTCTGGGCCGAGCCATAAACGGCGATAGAAGAGGTAAAGACGAAGGTGTTAACCTTATAAAGGACTGAGGCGTTTATAAGGTTTACGCTTCCGAGAAGGTTGTTCGTGTAGTTGAACCGTCTTATGAAATGGCTTAAGCCTTCCGCTGCGTATGCTGCGAGATGGAAGACATAGCTAAATCTATATTTTTCAAAGAGGTTTAATATACCGTCGTAGTCCAGGATCGACATCTCTATAAATTCAGCTTTTTCAGGCACATTCTCTACAAAACCCCCTGATAGGTCATCCATAACCACGGTCTTTATATCCATATCCAATAAAGATTTGGCTACGTGGCTCCCGATGAAACCTGCCCCTCCTGTAACAAGCGCGTACATATAGCCCTCCCTTTTATTTTTTCAGGTATTCTCCAGAAAACCTGTATCTTTTGAGTAGATGCTCTTCTGAAAGAAGATCCTCTTCAGTTGTTCCTTCCTTATATATTTTATCAGTTCTCTATCGTTGACCATAGGCACTTTTTTTAGATAACCCCCGAAATACCCGTAGAGTAAGCCTACCGATACGATAAGGTAAGGTTTTTCAGAGAGTCTCTTGATGGCCTTAAAGATCATGAACAGAGGGTGGTAACCTGAGATATAGCTTGCCCGTCCATTTTTAACCGCATTGCGCCAGGAACCTTCGGCCTTTCCTGTAAACCTCAGATGTATAACCTTCAGTTCAGGAAAACCCCTTGTCTTCCATCCGAGCATGTTTGCCTTTACCTCATCGAGGGTATCCCAGCCAGGGACCATATGAAGACCCCCTATATCATCCCAGCATGCCCTCCTGTAAATCTTCGTTGCCCCCCTAACATGGAAGGCATGGTCTTCCTCAAGGACCTCTTTCCCATCAAGGATATGGTATATGCCCCCACCCCCTATGCCCAGTCTATCGTCCTTTTCAAAGTAAAGGAGGGAGCGTTCAAAATAATCCTTATCGAACATGAGGTCCCCATCGAGCTTTACTATGAAATCCCAGTCCTTTGTCTGAAGGGCATTATAACCTGCATAGAAGGCCTCTACCACCCCTGTTCCTGCCTGTCTGAATCCCCTGTTCTTACGGTGTACAACCTTTATCCAGTCGTATCTCTTTCCGTAGTCGTCTATGATTTTTCCCGTATGATCCTTTGAACCATCATCGACGATCACCCATTCTTTTGGCCTTATTGTCTGACCTACCATGGAGAGGATCGTCTTTTCTATGTATTCTCCCTCATCCCTTGCCGGAGTGATCACAACATAAGATGCTTTTTCACCCATTATATTTAAGACCTCTTCTTTACAAGTGAATCAACGAGATTCAAATAGTCATGCTTTCTCTCATCCCATGCATAACCCTTTACAAATGCGAGGCCGTTTTCGGCAAAGGTCTCCCTTTCTTCGGGGTGTTCTATTAATTCTACTATCTTCATTGCGAGGTCTTCTGCAGAGCCGGCCTTAAAAAACTTTACAACCCTGTCATTAAAATAGTAGAGATCAATTCTTGTGCTTGCCACAACAACAGGTATCCCTGTTGCCATGAACTCGAATATCTTTGTGCTGAACGCTTCCCCCCCAAAAGGGTCGTCCCTCTTCGGTACAATACCAATATCCGCATCGGCCATAACGGTAGCTATCTCTTCTATGGGAAGACTGTTTCTGAAGATCACCCTTTCTCTCAGGTGAAGTCTTTCTGCAAGCGCCTCAAGGTAGCGTCTATTGTCGCCCCCATCGGCATAGATATGGAGTTCCACTTTGGGAAACCTATCCGCTATCATGGCGAGGGCCTCTATCGCTATATCCAAACCCTGATGCCAGTTTACAGAGCCGGGGTATATGATGATGAATCTGTCATCCTTTCTCTTTCGTGGTCTTCTGTGGAAGACGGATAAATCCACGTAATTCAGCATGGTGGTGCATTTACCCTCGTGAACGGAGCGGGCAAGGAGTTTCTTTTCCCAGATATGGTTTGATATGATTACGTGATCCGAGAAGGCACAGCTAATCCTTTCCGTCAATACAAGGAGTTTGAATATAATACTCTCATGGGATACATTGAACTTACTCGCATAGAATTCTGGGACGATATCGTGTATATCGAGGATCACCTTTGCACCCATAAGCTTTACGAATACCGCTGCAAAGACCTCAAAATCGGGAACGGAGTGGACATGGATGAGGCTGTAAGGGGATCTTAGGTGTTTTACGGTGATATAAAAACATGATTTTATGAGAAAGAGGAGGAGGTTTATAAGGTATATGAATCTCTTTGACACTTTCACATCACACTTCGTTATCCTGTAAAGGTTTACACCCCTATACATCTCCTTTTTAGGTTTTTCATGACCCCTTAGGGCAAAGACATCCACCTCATCACCCCTCTCTACAAGGGCCTCCGCATACCTGATCACCCTTGTATCGGTTTCGTAGAAACCGTAGACAACCATGCAGGCCTTCATACGGGATATCCTTTTAGTCTATTGTGAATAACGGACTTTGTCCACTTAACCCTATTGATAGATGAAGTTCCCCATAGGGTGTAACCCAAAAAAAGATCGGCCTCTACGAATATGTCCCATCTCGGGTCTTTAATTGGAATTATGGTTACCGGTCGACCCAAAAAGACCCCTTTATCTCAGCCCTCTCCAGAAACGTGCGATCTCCCTCGGTAACACATGCCAGTACTCCCCCTCGTAATTTTTCTTTATGTACTCGAGAAAACCTGAATAATACTCAACGGGATATTCCTCGATGGAGGGCTTTTCTTTTTTGAAGACCATATAATCGGGGTGGGTATTCATAAGGGCCATACCACCCTTTTCCACTATCCATTCCAGTTTTTCCTCCCATATGTGGGTATCTCTATGGCCCATGATGATAAAAAGTGTAAAGTCCTGAGGCAGGGTATAGGGGAGTTCCACATACCCCTTCTCCCCCTCCCCCTTAACAAAGAAGGGAAATATGGTCCCCATCCCATCGGGTTGGGGCTCAAAGGGGTCTGTATCAAAGGTCGATGCATCGTATTCTATATCGAGTTCGTGTATCCAGTCGAGTCTGTGGTGCATAGAGGGAGAACGGAAGCCGACTACATTCCAATCTTTCAGATACTGATTCAATATCCTTGCCCTCTCGAGAAATATCTCTTTCGATTCGTAGAGCCTTCCATCGTGGTATAGACCGTGTAGACCCACCTCAAATCCCGAGGATGCTATCTCCTCTCTCAGTTCCCGGGAGACCGTATATTTTTTTGCGACAAAATTGAAGGATGAGCGAAAACCCATGGATTTTTCGATCTCCATCAGGGATCTACACCTGTCGTGCCCCCTCTGGGTGTCTACATCATGGGTAAGCACAAGGGCGAATTTCTTCTTCTCGGGCCAACCGGTAAACCCCTCAGGGGGGATGCCCGAGGAGCTGTCTATGGGCCAGACGTTTCTGTATCGGAGGAGCTTTACCCTTACTAGGGCCCTTCGTAAGTATATCTGGAGCCACCGGGGCAAAATCGGTTTTATTATGTTATAGTAGAGCCTTCTCATCGTTAGCCTACGTGCCTGTAAAGGATCCTCCCCAGCGTCTTTAAGAGGGGAAGGGGCATTCTTCTGAATAGAGTATTTGCCAGTTTCATGCCATCCCCGCTTTTTTCCATAAAACATCCTTTTTTCAAGTCATACCTGTAGTATCTAATCGTATACTCTTCTGTGCCCCAATCCAGCTTGAACCTTCTTAGGCCCTGATTTTCCGTCTCCGTCCTGCCAAAATAGAAAAACCTGTAACCCCTACCGTTATACCACTTGATCGCCTCCCACATGACGAGGTTGTTGGGTCTTAAATGCTGGTATGCCCTGTCCGATGCCCCGTATTTGTAAATCACTTTGTCCCCGTAATGGAGGTATAGGGCCCCTGCTATTGCCTTATTTTGATAAAAGGCAAGAACAACAACACCCATGCCTTTTGAGATCACATGTTCGTACAGTTCTCTGAAAAAAAAGGGCGGCTGAGGGGGTAGGCCGTGGAGCTTCCTCGTCATGGCATTTAGCCTGTAGAACTCTTGGACGGCCTTTTCGGTTGTTAATATCTCAATTTGGAGGCCTTCACCCTGTGCCTTTTTAATATTCCTCCTCGTTGTATCCTTTAAGTCTTTTAAAAGTCGTTTTTCGTCCCCTGAGAGATAAAGCACATGGCCGAAGAAGGTTGAATAGGGCCTTTCTTTACCAAAATGAGTCTCCCCTCCCCTTATCTCCATGTATTTCCATCTTCTTTTTTTGCCGAACTCGGCAATACTCGAAAATACATTGCCGAAATCTATCCCATCACCGATATAAGGCTCACAGTAGTCTGTAAAAGGTAGACACACACCCCTTATACCTGTGATTGGACTTTTTATCTCCATAAAGGGGACTAAAGCCTTTACTTTTCTGTTCTCAGACCATAAGAAATAGCACGGCTCATACCCGTATGCATGGGAGAGGGTATTTGCCCAGGAGGAGGTGTAGAAGAACGAAGGTTCTTCCATTGACCCGATAAGGTCATCCCATGCATCATACGAGGTCGGATCTGTTACTTCCATAAAATTTTTATGCTACCTAATCAAGACAAAAGAAGGAGGTCCTGTCGTTTGAAAGGTCTCCGATGAATGTTTCCTTAAAGAGTTGAAAAAGTGGGTGATAAGCATATACCCATGCCATCTATCGTTTTCCGAAGACAACTCCAAAAAAGGAGGAGGGAATAAATACCCCTCTTTTAATTTATGCAATAGAGGTTTTCAACAAATTTTTCCGGTTTATCCCCCTATCAAGAGATGTTCAAGGGGTAAGGTATCACATGGAGGCGAGAACCCCTTCCAGTTCTTTCACCACATGTTTGATCTGTTCTTCTGTGAGTTCAGGATACATGGGGAGGGATACGAACTCTTTTGTTACCTTTTCGGCTATGGGAAACCTTCCTTCGATAAGGCAGAGGGAGCTATAGGCAGTCTGTAGATGTATGGGCACGGGGTAGTGTATACCACAGGATACACCTCTCTCTGCAAGCTTCGATATGACATTCTCCCTTTCTTTGACCCTTATCGCATATATATGGTATACGTGTTTTCCGTAATCTGCCTCATAGGGGGTTACAAGTCCGTCTATCCCTTTTAGCATACTGTTATAAAGATACGCATTTTTTCTTCTCTTGTCGTTCCATGTAGTTAAATATCGGAGTTTTACACTTAGAACCGCACCCTGTATACCGTCCATCCTCCCGTTCCAGCCAATGATATTATGGTAGTATTTCCTTGCCTGACCGTGATCCCTTAAAACCCTTATTCTATCCGCAAGTTCAAGGTTGTCCGTGACTATGGCACCGGCCTCTCCATAGGCCCCTAAGTTTTTTCCCGGATAGAAGCTAAAGGCCCCGGCAACCCCGAAAGTCCCTGCCTTCTTCCCTTTATATTCTGCACCGTGGGCTTGACATGCGTCCTCTACCACATATAACCCATGTTTTTTTGCTATGGCCATGATGGGTTCCATATCTGCCACCTGGCCGAAGAGATGGACAGGGATGATCGCCTTGGTTTTACTGGTTATGGCAGATTCGATAAGGTTGGGATCCATATTGTATGTCTTTTCATCTACATCTACAAAAACAGGCCTTGCCCCGGAGAAACTTATGGCCTCTGCCGTTGCAATGAATGTATTTGGAACCGTTATCACCTCATCGCCGGGGCCTATACCGAGGCCAAGGAGACAAAACCACAGGGCCTCGGTACCTGAACCAACCCCTATGGCATAGCTGGAGCCGCAGAATTCGGAGAAGGCCTCTTCGAATTTTGAAACATAAGGCCCCCCTGCAAAGGCTGTATGTTCTATCACATCTTGTATTGCAATGTTAATCTCTTCTTTTATCGTTTCGTACTGGGCCTTTAAATCGAGGAACGGTACCTTCATTATCTCTCCTTAAGTTTCTATTTTTTCGTCTATCCTTCTTATTACCCTGGCCGGATTTCCTGCCACGATTACATTGGGGGGCACATCCTTTGTTACAAGGCTTCCGGCACCGATTATCGCATTCTCCCCGATTGTGACATTACAGAGTATCGTGGCCCCTGAACCGATAGATGCCCCTTTTTTCACGAGGATGGGCATTACCTTCCAGTCGGCCTCTGTCTGGAGTTCCCCTTTTTCGTTCGTCGCCCTTGGATAGGGGTCGTTTATAAAGATAACGCCATGGCCTATAAATACGTTATCCTCGATGGTCACCCCTTCACAGATAAAGGTGTGGCTCGATATCTTGCAGTTTTTTCCGATCCTTGCGTTTTTCTGGACTTCAACAAAGGCCCCTATCTTCGTGTTATCTCCGATGGTACAGCCGTATAGGTTTATGAATTTGGAGAGCTTTACGTTTTTGCCAAGTTTTACGTCATCGGATATGGCATTATACGCATTCATAGCTCAACAAGCCTCCCCCTTTCAGAAAGAGATTTATTGGCAGCCGCAAGCATCCTTACCACCCTCAAACCCATCTCCCCATCACTTATAGGTGTTTTGTTGTTTAATACACAATCCACAAAATGTGTCGTCTCCACCTTTAAGGCCTCTGTCTTATCCACCTTTGGAACCCAGATATCACCGGATCTATAATTTACAAGGAGTTCATAGACCCCCTCCCTGCTCACCACATCCACCCCTTTATCGTAAATCTTTATCTTCTGGTCTTCTTCTATGTCATTCCAGAGGAGCATCTTTTTGTTCCCTCCTATCATGGTCGTCCTTACCTTCACAGGGGATAGCCAGTTCACATTGAAATGGGCTATCATGTTGTCTTTGAAGTAGAACGTCATGTACGCCAAATCCTCCAGTTCACTATTAAAATGGGCAGCCCCTGTTGCGGACACATGGGTGGGCTTTGAACTGATCAGATAGTCCATGATAGAGAGGTCGTGAGGGGCCAAATCCCATATCACATTCACATCATGCTGGAAGAGTCCCAGGTTTACCCTTACAGAGTCAAAATAGAAGAGCCTCCCGAGCATCCCCGAGTCGATGATCTCTTTTATCTTTCTCACTGAACCGGTAAAAAGGAACGTGTGATCTACCATAATTTTTAGATTTCTCTTCTCTGCTATCTCGATCAACTCCTCTGCCTGTTCAACGGTGTATGTGAAAGGTTTTTCCACAAAGACGTGTTTACCGTTTAGAAGGGCCTTCTTTGCCATCTCGTAATGGGTGAAGACAGGGGTAACGATCGCTACAACATCGATATCCTTTGCTAAACAGATGTCCTCGTAATTTTTTGTAATACTAACAGAGGGATAGACCTTTTTGGCCTTCTTCAGCATATCATCAAGGAGGTCGCAAACATAGACCACCTTTGCTTCATCGAGAGACATGAAATTCCTCACGATATTGGGACCCCAGTAGCCGTATCCAATCACACCGACTTTCAACATATTTATACCTCTCTATTTTTTTTATGCCATTTGTGAATCAATAGGCGCCTTTTCCCTTTATGACCACAAAAACCGTTTTAAAGAGTATCTTGATATCAAGCCATAAAGACCATTCTCGAATATATCTTAGATCAAGTCTGACCATTTCGTTGAATGTTGTGGCACTCCTTCCCTCTACCTGCCATAGACCTGTGATCCCCGGTTTAAATTCAAGGATCCTCCCTTTGTGCCATATATCGTACTGTTCGTATTCATAGGGTATGGGTGGTCTAGGTCCTACAAGGGACATATCCCCCTTCAGGACATTGAATAGCTGGGGCAACTCATCGAGACTCAACTTTCTCAATATACGCCCGATGGGGGTTACCCTCGGGTCATCCTTTATTTTGAAGACCTTCTCTTTCTCCTCCTTCTCCTTCCCTTCTTCCAGTTGGCCTGTGATGAACTTTGAGATAAACTCCTTGTGGATATCATCTCTTTCATGGACATACATGGTTCTAAACTTCAAAAAGGTAAAGGTCTTTCCGAAAAGCCCCACCCTTTCCTGTTTAAAGAGTATGGGACCCGGGGAGGAGAGTTTTACAAGTATCGCGATGGCTATCATCAATGGGGACAGGATTATGATGCCGATGAGGCTTCCAAATACATCCATTAACGTTTTGATGAAGAAGGAGAATGTTTTTAAGGGCGATTTTGTTGTGAGCATGAGGTCAGGGTAAAGATCGAGGTCAAAGGGTGTATTGGAGAGGAGTATCTCAGTTTTTTCAGGGAAAGAGTGGCATGACACAAGGATATTTCTGATTTCTTCTAAATCTAATGCCTTCTGAAGATGTGTGTATATCCTTTTGAGGAGCATATCCCTTACAGGACTTGAACACCCGGCCCCTTCTTTCATCTCCCGGAATATGATACCTATCACTGTATCATACCTGTACCATCCGAGCACGTCTATCTCTCTTATTGAAGGTTTAACGGCATTTGTGAGCTTTTTTATAATATCCTTTTTGTCTTCCCTTTCCTCAAACCTGCTCAAGTCGAGGAGGAACATGAGAAAATGGTTTTTGGAGCGTTCTGATCTCTTTCTCTCTATGCGGAGGAGTTCATTGAAGTACTCTTCAAGATAGATCCCATATTCCCTATCAATAAGTGTTGCGCAAATCCCTGAGGCCAATCTTTTTGCCCTTTATTTTTCTATAAAATTGTCTGTGAAAATTAAAGCCTTCTGTAAATCCATCCTGGGATGTAGAATTTCCTTTTGTTGAAGACGACCCCTATTATGTTTGCTCCGTTCTGCAAAAGCCTTTCCTTGACGTTGAGCACAACGGGCCATCTCGTTTTCTCCGCTTCAACGACGAGAATCACCGCATCAACGGTACGGCATATTGTGAAACCTATAGGCGATGCTCCTCCAGGGGGCGAGTCCACGATCACTATATCGAATCTCCTTTTGAACTCCTCCCATACCCTATCTATCCGAGGAGAATCGAAAAGATCTGCCCCATAGGAATCACTAACGGACATCGCTGCTATGAAAAGGCTTGTATCCTCTACCCTGTATAATGCTTCAACAATAGGGGTCCCTCCCTTTATCACGCTCTTCATATCCCTTGTGATGTTTATATTAAAAGCTTGATGGTGGGTGGGAATTTCTGGGTCCGCATCGAGGAGAAGGACGTTTTTGCCGAGTCTCATGGCGAGGGTACTTGCAAATTCCCTCGAGATTGTGGAGGCCCCTTCCCTTGCAACAGAGCCGATAATCTGAAATATCTTGTACCCTTTCTGGGTAATTGCATGGCTTACCATCTGGTATAGCTGAATCATGTCATACTCCATGTTCAGCCTTGATGTCTCTGTGACCGTCGAGACGGTTTTGGAGTGCCTTAATTTCTGCTTTGCGTGCTCTAATGCCTCAAATATCTTGCTCAAAGGCTGTCCTTGAGTTTAGAAATTCTCGGGAAGATGATCTTCTCCCCTGCACTAATCGAATTAAAATCTTTTATATGGGGATTACTCTTTTTCAGGAGTTCAATGAGTTCCCTGTCTATAAACCTTCTATCCCTTATTCCGTATACATCTTCGATGAGTTGAAAGAGGTTTTCCCCTTTACCCACGATCTTTACAACGGCACCTTCATCGAACTCTTTTAACTCTTCCTTTTTCACCGGCTTATCCTCTCGGGTCTCCGATGCCGGTTTGATGGGTATCTTTCTCGGTATGAGATTTACATCTTCCTTAACGATGTTTGGTTTTGTTCTGTTCCATATGATTTCTGTGATCGCGGTAACAACAGGGTTCTTCTCTGACGTCATGAGAAAGACAGACAAAATCAAAAGAAGGGTGGCAAGGGCAGCGTATTCCCATTTAAAAAGGGTAAACTCCTTCTTTTTTCCGATCCGACTGAAATCGTTTATCACTTCCCTTGTTGTCTTTGTTGTGATAGGGTACTCCTGATGGCCGAAACCGGTGATCAGGGCATTATCGCAGAGGATGTTGATTACCCTTGGGATACCCTTTGAATGCTCGATGATCATGTTTAGGGCACTCTTCGTGAATATCGAATAGAGTTGTCCTTCCCTCATACCGGCCTTCATAAGCCTGTGCTTGATATAGGCGAGACTCTCTTGGGGTGATAGGGGGGTAATCGTCGCCCTTATGGCGATACGCTGCTTCAACTGTCTCAGTTCGAATTTGTTGAGAATCTCATCGAACTCCGTCTGCCCTATGAGTATGATCTGTATGAGTTTGTCCGTTGAGGTCTCAAGGTTTGAGAGCATCCGCAAGTTTTCCAGTGTCTCGACAGGCATATTCTGTGCCTCATCTATGATTACAACCACATCCCTTCCTGCGCTGTACTCGTCTATAAGCACAAGGTGGAGTTGCTGTACCATATCGGATATGTCATATGTAATGGGCTTTGCCCCCAGCTCCTGGAGGATCACAGCCACAAGGGTCTTAAAAGGTATATTTGGGTTGAAGATGTAAATGAGTTTGAGGTTTGAGTGGTCCATCTTTTCGAGATAGGAGCGCAATACTGTTGTCTTCCCAACACCCACACCACCTGTTATTGCGGCAAAACCCTTTTTCTTCTCAATGGCATACATCATTGAGGCAAGGGCCTGTTTATGGCTATCGCTTAGAAAGAGAAAATCTGGGTCAGGTGTGATGTGGAAGGGTTCTCTCTTTAAGCCATAATAATTTAGATACAACTTTTACCCCCTTGGTACCTTATACGAAACAGCCACAAGTACAGGCAAACGTATGTATTTAGTTACGCTGTCGACGGTTGTCATACCCTGAGGTATATACTCTGCCATATAGGCTAAACCAAAACTGACGGCAACGGCAAGAAAAAAACCAACGCCCAGTACCTTCCTCTGATTTGTTTTAACAGGAATGCTGGGCACAGCAGCGGTCTCTATGATCTGAATGTTCGTGATCTTCTTTCTGTCCATCTCTTCCGCTATACGGGCCTCTTCGTATTTTTTAAGATATGTCTCGTATGTGGACTGGGCAACCTGGGCATCCCTCTCAAGCTTGTTTAATTCCTCCCCGGCAAGACTCAACATGGCGAGCTGTTTTTCCAGGGCTATATACTGCTGTTTTAAGTTATTTATCTTCAATTCCTGGGGCCCGATATCCGCCTGTAGGGAAGTCCATTCTTGACTCTCTTTCAACTCTTCCTCGTACTGACGAAGGGCATCCTTCACCTTCTGGATCTCTTTTCTGATCTGGATTACAGGTCGGCTGTTCTCTTTGTACGTAGCCAAAAGCTGCATCTCCTTTGTCTCGAGATCCACGAGTTTCGAGCCCACACTTGCCGTATAGAGGTCTGACACCGCCTTCTTCTTCTGGCTCTGGAGAAAGGCTATCTTCTTCTTTATCTCTTCCAGTCTGCTCGTCTCAAGCTTTAATGCAGACTCAATCTCTGTTTTCTTTCCTATGAGGAAGTAGTACTGGTCTCTTAGATTGGAAATCTGGTTTTTATCTTTAAAGGTCTGCAACCTTTCCACCGCTTCCCGGAGTTTGTTCTCGTAAACTTTTAGTTGTTCTTCTATAAAAGGGGATTTTGTCTCCCCGAAAATCTGGAGGTGTTTATCCTTTAAGAATTCGACAAGGGTGTTTAATACCCTGGCCGCCATCTGGGGGTTTGGATGTCTGTAGTATATCTCAATGGCATTACTCGTCTTCACAGGTTTGGCAAGGAGATCCTGCAAGAATCGATCTACAGCCGCCTTCTCCGCGAGCTGTTTTGAAACGCCTGTGGTTCTAAGTTCAGGGTACAAATTTGTGGCCCCTATTTCGTTTACAACCCGGGCTATCAGGTCATGGCTCGAGAGGATCTGGATCTCCGTGTTTATCATGGTCTCGGTATTGATAGTTGGTATCCTCGTCTCCGATATGGCCACATCCGCTACAGGGGCGAATTCTCTGCCCGGTTTTACCATAATCACCGATTTTGCCACATAGTGGGTGGGAAGGGTTAGGGCTACATAAATCGTTACTATGGTGATGGGCAAAAACGAAAAGACTATCTTGTATTTATGTTTAAAAAAGATTGTGAGGAGATCCCTTAAGCTTAAGGTAGGTGTTTTCTCTTTCATAGAATCACCACAAACTCCTTTAATAGTTTATAGTAGGGGTGGGAACAGGGGAGGGAAGGGGGAAAGGCAGAGCCCTTCTTATATACTGGTCCACCCAAAGGTCAAAGTTTGCTATAGGAGATCTGGGGACATAGACGATATCGTAAGGCATAAGGAGTATATCCTGGTTCAAATCGGTACCGTCTAAGACCTTGTCGAGGTTAACGGTCGTTATCATGGGTTTATGGTCTCTTCCGAACCTTATTACGATCACCTCCCATCTCCGGGCAGTCTCCTTCATGCCCCTTGCCTGGGCTATCGCCTGCATGACCGTGAGCTGGCCCATAATGGGTACAAGGGTTGGAACGCCCACCTCACCGTCTACGAAGACCTTCTGATGGCTGAAAGAACGGACTATAACCGATATCTCGACATTTTTAAGTTCCGTTGTTTCGTATTTCTTCTTTAGGAGGTCTCGCAGTTCAAGGGGTGTCAAGCCTGCCACATATACCTCATCTATCAACTGGAGGGAGATCCTTCCATCAGGTCTAACCGGGAGGTCCCTCTCGTTCAATTCAGGGTTATAGAAGAATTTGATATCGAGTGTATCCCCTACCTGTATTTTATAGGGGGTATCTGGGGTAAAGAGTTCGGGTCTCGGATAGATATGGGTCTGGGGAACGGCAAAATTTGCAGGATTTTTCACCATAGGTCCTCCGCAACCAAAGGGAGAAAGAGAAGAAAGGATGATCAGGATCACCGTTATTCTCTTTGCTAAACACCTCAATGCTCAGAACCCTCCGTTTAAGTAGTAATCCTTTCTATCATACAAAATTTTAAAAGGCTACCGCCAGTAACCTTATATAAGGCTATAAAATTCCTTAAAAACCGTGTGTTAACAGTTTTTGATAAATTTTTAATTTTACTTAATCCAACTCTATTGTACTTATTTTTTGTTTTTAAAATCAACAAATATCACCAATATAAAAAATGCTTTTTATATACCCATACCCCAATATACAGTTATAATCTATATATTGATACTATATTTAGTATCCAAATTTGTCAAGATAAAATTGTTGCAGAATCAACTATTTGTGAGAAAAAAGGGAAAGGAAGAGCTACAACTCTTCCTCCCACTCTTCGTTTGCGATTAATGCTGTGCCGGCGAGCATCGATAGTTTTACAGCCCCGATTGTACGGTATACATCATACGGCTCTCTCTGTACACCATCAACGGTGAGCAACTCTTCTATAGTTATACCGAAGAGACGTTCGTTCTCCTTTAGATATGGGAGGATCAGTTGCCAGTCCCTCTCCTCAAAGGGCATAATCTGACCGCCGTTTAACTGCTCCGGCACGATCTTTTTATAGGGGTCTCTCACAAAAATAGCACCTCCTGAGGCAAGGGAGAAGAGGTTAGAGCCTGGATAGGGGGTATCGTAGAATACTATTTTACCTTTGCTATCGAAGGTAAGACCGTTCAATACGACAAATCCCCCGTTATTATGGGGATCGCCGGCCATAAAAGATTCGGCGAGAAAGTCAAGGGCAGTACCGTTTATTACAACTCTAGGTCTACCTACCGCATTTATAAGGGGTCTCCCTGCGGCGTTTCCCATCACGTATACCTCTCCCCCTTTGGCTCCGTACATGAATGTCTGACCTACATCTCCGTAAACAACGAGTTTTCCTGCTTTTATGATCTGTCCGAGTTGATCTTGGCCGTTTCCATGGACATATATCTCCATCCCGTCAATGCCTGAGGCGAGGTAGTCCCCGGTTGACCCGTAAGCATCAATCCGTACACCCTTTGTGTCCGGGCCAAGACCGCATCCCAGAAAGCGTTGTCCCCTATGTCTGAAACAGATAAACCTCTTCCATCCGAGGGCATAGGCATCCGATATGAGTCGGGCAAAGGATTCATCCCCTTCAGGGGGAAACCGACTCGCATCGGCAAAGAGCACCTGCTCTTCTCCTCTCGGGGGTCTTATACTTTTCCTTGTCTCAAAGTTTATGCCCTTTCCATAGCCTGTCGATGACATATCTTCTATGGAAGGGGTCTTTAGAAAAATAGAGTCAAGGGCATCCGTTAGTATCTGCAAGATTGACCTGCGCCTTAAGGCCCCTGTATGGTAACGCATATCGAGAAGGAGGGTGAGTAGCTCTATCACCTTTTCTTTTAACTGATCTTTTTCCGCAAAGCCTTTGATAGTGTCGATAACAGTTTGAAACTCTTCGTAATTCCATGTTGGAATAAGTGGTGTTATGCCACGGAATAATTCGTACGTTGAGTTTTCTTCAAAAATATCGATTATTTCATTAAGGCCTCTTATTTTTTCCCTTTTCAAAACGGATGGTTTCACTGAAAAATCGAGAGGTTTCTCCTTCTGCTCTATCTCTTTAATCCGACCAAATTTATCGGTACACTCGAGGGTATGGCCGCCGTTTCTATCCTTTTTTACGGTAAAGACAAAGGCACCACCGTCCGAATAGCTCCCCCCTCTTGCATTCCAGTACATATCGGCGACTTTCCCGAATCTGGGATCTTCCTTGAAGAGGCTCTCAAGGGTGGCATCTATCGCCTGTTTTTCTGAACATATAAGCCCTATCTCGACATCGCCCTTCTGCAAGGCAAAGACCTGTGGTCTCAACATGGAGGTGTCGGTGATACCGATGAGCTGAAACTCTCCCTTTTTAACATCATTTCTCGCGATGATAAAAAACCAGGGTCCATCAGGGGAACCGTGGATGTGTGCTGCCTGTATCTGTCTATATATCTCTTTTTTTTCATCGGGAAGATGGTCGAAATCCAGCTCCCCTGTGGGGGCAAGGGCCTCTATGATATACTCGAGGGGGTACCCGTAGACCCTGTTTAGAAGGTCAAAGACAAGGACGGAGACCTCTGTGTCCGTCAGAAACAGGGGGTATACATGCCTCTGTTTAAGGTATTCCGATACGGAATGGTAGTTTGCAAAATCCCCGTTGTGGACCAATGCTTCATTTAGACCTATAAAAGGATGGGCACCTCCCGGATGCCATACCCTTCCTTTGGTAGGATAGCGTTGATGGGCTATCCAGATATGGGCCTCAAAATTCTCGAGTTTATAGTACATGGCAGCCATTTCCGCATAGCCCACTATCTTCAGGATCATCATATTCTTCCCGTGGGAGAGGACAAAGGCCTTTTTCTCTCCCAGGGCACTGTACAGGTTCAAGTTTAAATTATAAGAATTCTGATAGATGAACTCCTCTTCTATCTTGTCTAAAGAGAGTCTTTGTAGACCCTTTTCTCTTCCGAAACGGTCGAGCACCTCGGGTTTAACCCGGACAAAATAACGTTTCACATCGGGGGGTTTCACCTCAAGGCCGGATATATCACGATAATCCTCTACGGTCTCCACAAAGGCTTCGTGATCTACCGAGAAGTATGGACGGATAAACCTCGCCTCCATCTCATTCAACACAGATTTATCGAGGAGGGCTATCTGGAGGATAAAATCGTTTTCCAGTACCTCCCTGCTGACCCCGAGCTTTTCCGGGGTCAATCCAACGGCTGCTATACCTCCCCCTTTCCCGTTTCCCCGGTTGTGCATCTGAACGGAAGGCTCAATTATATGGCGACCGCTCACAGGTATATTACAGGCAAACCCTGTGACACCGCATCCCCCTTCCTCTATGTCCATATCGTATCTATTGATATGCGCAGCCCCAGGGGGTAGATCCTTTCTTGAATCTATGATTGCCTTGGCTATCTCTTTCATCCTCATTTGTCACCTCAATCTTCCATCTCCCCTCTGACCTCCTCCTTTTTCACATAATCGAGGTGGACGAGGGTATCGTACCTTCCAACGAGTTCTGTTACGCTCTTCATTCCAAGACGCCTTAAAATATCGATAAGCTGCTCCCGCCATGCGATATACAAATTGATGATCCTCTGGGTACCCCATTTTAGCTCAACCAAATTCGATAGTTCAGGGTCCGTTGTTGCAATACCCCTCGCACAGCCCCTGCCTGATTCGCAGTGATGGCAACGTATACATTCGAGGGCTACAAGGTCGGCAGTTCCAAGACAGACCCCATCAGCCCCAAGGGCAATGGCCTTAGCCATATCGTATGCGGTTCTTATCCCCCCGCTCGCTATGATGGTTATCCTGTCCCTGATACCTTCTTCTATGAGGAACTTGTGCACTTTTGGAATGGCGTATTCTATCGGCATGGCGATATTCTTCTTCGCTATATCAGGGGCAGCCCCTGTACCGCCGTAACTACCATCGAGATGGACTATATGGGCCCCTGCGTAGTAACTACCCACAGCCACCATGTCCACATCGGTCGGTGTAGAGACCTTCACCGAAACAAGGGCCCTCGGATTTATCTCCTTTATCCAGTCTACATGTTTCTTATGGTCTTCTACAGAATAGACGCTGTGAAAAGGAAAAGGAGAGAATAGGGCACTCCCTACAACCGCCTCCCTCATCCTTGCCACCCTTGGTGTTACCTTATCCCCTAAAAGGTGTCCGCCGAGCCCAGGTTTTGCCCCTTGGGCATACTTGAATTCCACTATGCGAACCCTTTTTATCGTCTCTTCCCGAACCCCGAAAAGGCCTGTGGCAACCTGGGTGATCACATGGTCGTCGTAAGGTATAAGCTCCTCCGGGTATCCCCCTTCTCCTGTACAACAGAATGTACCGAGGGCAGCGGCCGCCTTTACCCTTGAAAGCATGGTTGTTATACTTACAGACCCAAAGGACATGCCCCCGAGATATAGAGGTATAGGGATTCTTACATTTGGACGACCATCGTTGGATCTATTAAGCTCAATAGCGGTATCTATCTCTCCATTATAAGTCCCTTCAGGAAGTTTCTCGGGAAAAACAAAGCGGAGCTTATCGAAGCCCCCCCTTGAATCACCTGTTTTATAGTTTAATCCCTGATGGGGTATGCTCCCTGTCTCCGCCATATGCCATGTACTTACAAGGAGATCCCCGGTCCACCTTCTATCCCCTAAAATCTCGAAGGAGGGATTTACAAAAAGGGATATCGCCCCTTTAGGACACCTATCCACACAATGATAGGGGTTTTTTCTACATACAAAGCCGATACATAGATGGTCGTTCTGCGGTTTTGGTCTCTTTGCCCCCTTTTTAAATACCCCGAAGGGACATAATTCGATACACAACCCGCAGTTATTACATCTCTTATCTATTATTATTTTGAATTTTCCGAGGGCATTTTTAAAACGGCTTCTTGCCCTCTCTACCTTGGGAAAGACAAAACTATCTTCAGAACACACCATCACCCTTGCCCCCTTTGTCCGAGATTTGAAAAGACCTCCCTCTCAAGGTCCTCAAAAAACATAGCCCTACCCATTTCTCCCCGGAGCCTTCTCACCTCTCTCATTCCCATCGCCCCTAATACCTCGAGGAGCTGGTTATGCCAGCCCCCCATGAGGTTCGTTATCCTTTTGCCACCCCACTGGGGTTCTACGGTTTCAAGCTTTGCGGGACACGACAGTCCTTCTTTACAGCGACGGCATATCCTACATTCCATGGCGACGAGAAGGGGTATGTCTACGGCAACACAGTCGGCACCACAGATAATGAGTTTTGCCATATGTTCGGCCATGGCAATGCCCCCACTGGCAAGTAACGTTACCTGATCCCTTATGCCTTTCTCTACCAAGGTGCCGTGCACGGATCTTACCCTGTCTTTGATAAAGAGGGGTTTCTCCGCCTGCTCATTGCCGAACTCATCGGCACAGAGGTGGAGCGTATGGGCCCCTTTTTTCGTGAGATCACAGGCCTTTTCTTCAATGCCTGGGGCAAGTTCGACCCTAATCATCACGACGAGCTGGGGGTTTATCTCGTTTAATCTATTCTGGACCGAGACCGGCTCTCCACGATCAGGTATCTCTATAATGGGTATGGATTTTATCACTCCCTCTTCTATATCATCGGTGTTCCCATCCAAAAAGGGTATGATATTCTGAAGAGGGCTTATACCCTTCTCCTTAAGATAGGACCATTTCATAATCACATATGTGTTTATAGAACGGGCACCGGCGATTAGAGACTGGGGTATATTATCTCCTGGAGGGGAGAAGGGGAGTAGATCAAATATAACGGGGAGGGGAATTTCTACGAGAGGCGGTATGGGGGTTAACAGAGAGCCGTCATCTCCGAATTCGAGGTACATCGGTTTTCTTCCGATATCCACCGTTGTACTTATGTATTCTCGACCATGGATACCGTCCCTTGTGGGCCGTACGATCTCTGACATATCCGTCCACATGGAATCAAAGCCAGGCCCAGAGAAAGGCCCTCCATATCCTGCCCCGGAGACGGGGATCCTCCCTGTTTCTGCCTGAAACCAGATATTAGAGATGATATCCGGTGTCCAGTACTCATCACCCATGTCCCTGTACAGGGGGTTTATGCCTTTCTGGATCAGGCGATTGGGACAGTTCTGGACACACCTGAAGCAATCCATACACATGGTATCAGTGGAGTCGACCATACTCTCTCCATCGAGACCCCTTTTTTCGTATACTTTATATACGCATTCTTTTTTCACACACCTCGCACATTTGAGGCATCCCTCCTCCCAGGCGATGACGCCGGACTTTATGATCTTCGGTAACCTGTTTTGAACGGAAGATGTATGGATATGGTATTTTTTTGGCATAAAATAAGCTCCTTATAGGGATGGTCTGGGGTACAGGTTTGCCTTCTCCACTATCTGGGGGACTATCTCTTCCCATTCTATGGCCATAATATGTACACCGTGGATGCCCTTCATCTCTTTTAAGGCCTCTATCGTTTCGATGGCAATTTTTATCCCTTCTTCACGCTGGTCTTTAGGGGGTACCTTTTTCATCCTATCGATGATCCCTTCCGGGATGGTGATACCTGCCACATGGCCATTCATATATTCTGCCATTTTTGCTGATTTGAGAGGGGTGATACCGCCGAGAATATAGACTTTTTGATCCATACCCTCATCTCTCACCATACCAATCCACTCTTTGAATCGGGGAATATCATATATACACTGGGTCTGGATGAACTCCGCCCCTGCCCTTATCTTCTTTCCGAGACGTAAGACTCTGTATGAAAAGGGATCCGCAAAGGGATTCTCCGCGGCCCCTATAAAAAGCTGGGGTGGGGCTGTAAGGGCTTCGCCTCCTATTATCTTCCCTTCGTCCCTCATGGTCTTTACCGTATGGATGAGTTGTATGGAGTCTATATCAAAGACACCCTTTGCCCCTTTCTGGTTGCCAAAAGATTGGTGGTCTCCACTTAAACAGAGGATATTCCTTATACCGAGGGCAGATGCGCCGAGTATGTCGGATTGGAGGGCAATCCTGTTTCTGTCTCGGGTAACCATCTGGAGTACAGGATCGATCCCCTCCTCCTTAAGGATCACACATGCGGCAAGAGAAGAGAGACGAACAACCCCGGTCTGATTATCCGTTACGTTAACGCTGTCCACATAACCTTTCAGCATGCCCCCTTTTTTCTTTATCGGGCCTTCATCGGCTCCCTTCGGGGGACCACACTCTGCTGTGACTGCAAAATGGCCGGCCGATAGCACTTTTTTTAAATTGCTCTCTCTTTTCATATCATCTGGTCCTCTCTCTCTATTTTTCTGGGTCCCTTTCCCTGTCCAGTAGACCAGTCTACGGGGGGGTATATATTGTTCAGTTGCTCGAGACGACCCTTCTTCTCAAGGCGCTCTATGATCATATGCCATGCGCAGGGGGTATCGGGATGGACTTCACACCTTTTATCTTTCGAACCACCGCAGGGTCCATTGAAGAGGCCCTTTGCACATCTCGCCACAGGACAGATCGCCCCAAAGATATGGAGCTTGCAATCACCGCAGCCCCTGCAATTTTCCATCCAGACCCCGGGGGCTTTCGTTTCTCCGAGGAATGTTGTGTTTAAAGCAGGCAGAACGGTCATGTCAGGGAAGACATCGGATACTGCCTGAACCCCTGCCCCGCAGCCCAAGGAGAGGATGGCATCGTAGTTGTCTACAGTTTCGGTGAGCTGGTCTATAAATTCATAGACACACTGTCTATCCAGAGTCATTTCGTCAATCTCCACAACTCTATTCTCCATCCTTGCCTCCATCCTCAGGGCAGAGGCGAGAAGGGCCACCTCTTTTTCTCCTCCTGCAGCACACTCGGCCACACAGGTTCCACAGCCGACCACAAGCAGCTTGCTGTATGGCTTTACCATTTCCTTTATTTCTTCAAAGGGCTTTCTCTCCGCGGTTATCATGCCTATTCTCCTTTTATCTTTGCTATGCCCATTACATTACAGTAAAGGTTTATTCAATGGTGAGGACCCTATGTTTGTCTTTTTGCCTACAAGATCCTCAACAAGGGTATCTATCGTCATGCCATTTTCTTTTTTAAGGTTGATAAGCTCTACCCGCTCCTTCTCAAGACCGATCTCTTCCATCAGCTTCTGGGCGTATGAAACCCTCTTTTTTGCCCTGAGATTACCTTCACGGTATCTACAGAGGCCTTCCCTACAGGTCAAAACATATACTTTATCCGCCCCCTTTTCTAAGGCCCTTAAGATATGGATCGGTTCAATCCTTCCGCTGCAGGGAATGGGAAATAACCTTACTTTATCTCCCATACTTTTCTCTATCGTTCTTCTATTTTTTTCTTGCTCCTTATCTATCCTCTGGCAGAAAAAGAAATAGAAGTTTAACCCTTGTCTTTCCTCTTTTGTTTCCATGTTATATGCCTCCTGTTGCATATTTATATAATATTGCAAAAATACCCGTTATATCCATTTTTTTCCTCCCCCCTTTTCATCACCCTTTTTGGATGATTGGGCAAGGATCATCGCCAGATTTTGGAATAGTCTTTCCCTTTGAGTACGAAGCAATTTTATATTTTTATAGGTATCCCCAAGGATTCTACTTTTCCTCCTCTTTGGCATATCTATCTCCTCTAACCACGATTCAACCATCTCCTCTGTAACCTCGATATGGAACTGAAGACCATAGGAGGAGGAACCGATTTTAAAAGCCTGATTTTTACAGAGCCTTCCCCTTGCAAGGAGACTGCCCTGGGTGGGTATATGGAACATATCCTCATGCCACTGAAAGACCGGAAAGGAACGCTCTAAGCCTTTGAAGAGAGGGTCTTTTTCCCCATCGTCGGTAATATTGACCCTATACCAGCCTATCTCTTTTTTTGGTGACCTAACTACCGGTGCTCCACAGGCCTTTGCGAGAAGTTGTGCCCCCAAGCATATGCCGAGTAATGGTATCTTTTCCTCTATTATCTTCTTTATGAAATCCCCCTCCTCCACAAGAAATGGGTACCTATCCTCTTCATAGACATTCATAGGCCCCCCGAGGATGATTACAGAATCTATTTCAGACAAATCATTGGGTATCCTTTCCCCACGAGAGAGTTCTATCGTCTCGGTGGAAAAACCGTTATCCCTGAAAAAATCCTCAAGGTAGCCGGGCCCTTCTGTTTCTACATGTTTTATAAATAGTGCTTTTCCTTTCATTTTACCCCTTCTCGTTTAGGTCCAGATAAAAAAGTATTAAATCACCTCAAATAGATACGGGATATAACTTGAGTCTATATACGTTGACCTTTTTTGAACGACCGTGTTCAGTCTATGCTGAGCCTTCTTGGATACATTGAAGGAAGTAGCACCTCGATGTGCTTGATAGTTAATATATCATAAAATAAAACAAAAATGAAGTCTTTTCGAGATGGCACTATTTTGGGGTAGCCGTACGGCTACCCCAAAGAGATGCATTATAGTTTGAAAAGGAGATCCTTATATGTCGGGACAGGCCACTTATCCTCAGGTATATAAGTCTCAAGGGCGTCAATATCTTTTCTTAAAGCCTGCATGGCGGTTAAAACATCGTCTCTATATTTTTCAGCCTTTTTGACCGTATCGGATATGGTCTGTGCCTCCTCCAAGGCCATCTCGAGTCTTTTTAAGTTCTTATATGCAGAAGTCAAAAGGTCGTTTATTTTCTTTAGCAGTTCCTCCTGTGTATAGGAATCTATAGATATGGCCCTTGCCTTATAAATGGAATCGGAGAGAAATGTCACATATTCCATCACAGCGGGGAGGAACAGTCTCTTTGTCATATAGACCGCGGTATTCCCCTCTATATTTATCTCCTTTGAGTATGTCTCCATATAGATCTCAAAACGGGAGTGCAACTCTTTATGGGAGAGGACACCGTATTTTTCAAAGAGATTTAAAGACTTATCCGTAACAAAGGCCTTTAGGGCATCTACAGAATTTGTTATGTTTGGTAACCCTCTTCTGGCAGCCTCCTGTACCCATTCTTCAGAATAGTTATTGCCGTTGAAGATGACCCTGCTATGTTTTTGGTATATCTCTTTTATGATGGAGGCCGCTTCCTGGTTGATGTCTTCTGCCTTTTCAAGGCGGGTTGCGATCTCATCGAGGGCCTCTGCCACAATCGTGTTCAGGGTAACGTTTGGTCCCGATATGGACTGGGAAGAACCGACCGTTCTGAACTCGAACTTATTACCCGTAAAGGCAAAGGGAGATGTCCTGTTCCTGTCCGTATTGTCCTTGGGGATCGCAGGGAGGGTATCGACACCCACATTCATATACTGTACGCCCTTTTTGGAGACCCTCTCCCCTTTTGCGAGCTTCTCAAGAATTTCTGTCAACTCGTCCCCCATAAATATGGACATGATCGCCGGAGGGGCCTCGTTTGCCCCCAGACGGTGGTCGTTTCCTGCATGGGCGCATGTTGCCCTAAGAATGTCCGCGTGGGTATCGACCGCCTTTATAAGAGCACTTATAAACAGGAGAAACTGTAAATTATCATGAGGGGTATGACCGGGTTCTAAGAGGTTTATCCCATCATCCGTTGACAGGGACCAGTTGCAGTGTTTGCCAGAACCATTTATGCCGGCATAAGGTTTCTCATGGAGGAGGCATACAAGACCATTCCGCAAAGCAACCTTCTGCATGGTCTCCATGACAAGCTGGTTATGGTCGGCCGCTATATTCGTCGTTGAGAAGATGGGGGCCATCTCATACTGGGAAGGGGCGACCTCGTTATGCTGGGTCTTCGCGGTGATGCCCATCTTCCATAGTTCTCTATTCAGTTCGTTCATATATTTTGAGACCCTGTCCTTTATGGAACCGAAATACTGATCCTCAAGCTCCTGACCTTTCGGGGCCGGACTACCGAATAGGGTCCTTCCTGTGAGTATGAGATCTATTCTTTTCAGGTACATATTCTTATCGACCAGGAAATATTCCTGTTCTGGACCCACCGTGGATGTGACCCTCTGGGATGTTGTGTTGCCGAGGGCCCTTAAGACCCTTAAGGCCTGTTTGGATACCGCTTTCATGGACCTCAAAAGAGGTGTCTTCTTATCCAGGGCTTCCCCATTATATGAGTAGAATGCGGTGGGGATGGTAAGGGTTACATTCCCTGCCTCATCGGTCTTTAAGAACGCCGGGGAGGTGCAGTCCCATACCGTATACCCCCTTGCCTCAAAGGTACTTCTTAAACCGCCGCTCGGGAAGGATGATGCGTCGGGTTCCCCTTGGATCAACTGCTTTCCTGAAAACTCAAGAAGAATGCCCCCTTCTGATGTCTGGGATATGAATGAGTCATGTTTTTCCGCTGTTACACCTGTTAGAGGTTGAAACCAATGGGTATAGTGGGTTGCCCCTTTTTCTATAGCCCAATCTTTCATGGCATTTGCAACAACATCGGCAATGTCAGGTCTCAACGGTTTATCCTTTTCGATCGTCTCTCTCATAATCTGGTAGACCTGTTTCGGAAGGCGTTCCCTCATAACCTTGTCGTTAAAAACGTTTGATCCAAAAATCTCTGTGAGTTCCATATGATCTCCCTTTCTTTTTTGTAATTGTTATATTTTAAACTTTTTTTTAATTTTATAACAGCAAACCTTAAAAGATTGCCATCGCCCCTAACGTTGAGGTTATGTGTGAACGGCTCTGTTCTCCCGCATTGAGATGAGTATAAAACTTATGGGGTAAAAGAGACACGGCATTGTGTCTCTTTTTTAAAAGTAAAAAAAGCGCCATTTTGGTAACCTTCTTTATCCGATTGCGATATTTCCCCTTTCTTCCGTTCTGATCCTTATGCAATCGAGAAGGTCGAGGACAAATATCTTACCGTCCCCCACCTCCCCTGTTTGTGCCCCTTTTATTATCGCCTTAATCGTCGGTTCCACGAAGTCTTCGTTTACGGCAATCTCGAGACGTATTTTCCTTAATAGATTCCCCATCTCCTTTGCCCCTCTGTATACCTCTGTTATCCCCATCTGTCTGCCGTGACCTAAGACCTCATTCACCGTAATAAGGTTTACATCCGCCTTATACAGCTCTTTCTTTACTGCGTCAAGCCTGTCCGGTTTTATGATGGCAATGATAAGCTTCATTTGAGCCCTCCTATTCTATTATTGTATATGCATTTTCATGATGCTGGGTGAGATCGAGACCCATCGTCTCTTCCTTATCTGTTACCCTTATCTTCATAAAGATATCTACCACCTTGAGGATGATAAAACTCACTATAAAACTGTATACTATAGTTACGGCAACGGCAACCACTTGGACATACAACTGCTTGGGATTTCCAAAGAAGAGCCCGTTCGCCCCATCAGGGTTTATACCCTTTGACGCAAATAGCCCTGTCGCAATAGCACCCCATATACCCCCGATACAATGGACCCCGAATACATCCAGGGCATCATCGTACCCAAAACGGGGCTTTATAACGGTTACGGCGATAAAACAGAATATACTTACTGAAAAACCGATTACTATGGCCGACAGCGCACTTACGTAACCTGCGGCAGGGGTTATCGCAACAAGGCCTGCTACAGATCCCGTTGCAGTACCGAGTACGGTCGGTTTTTCATTGAATATCCAGTCAAGAACCGCCCACATTAAGCCTGCTGCTGCTGCGGCGGTATTGGTTACCACAAAGGCATTAACAGCAAGACCGTTTGCGGATAAGGCACTCCCTGCATTAAAACCGAACCATCCAAACCAGAGTAAAGCGGTCCCGAGTATCGTAAAGGGAAGGTTATGGGGTAGGATGGCCTTATGGGCATCTCCTCTTCTCTTACCTATCACGATAGCGGATACGAGGGCTGCAATCCCGGCATTTATGTGTACCACCGTTCCCCCTGCAAAATCGAGGGCCCCCATCTCTTTAAGCCAGCCTCCTATCCCCCATACCCAGTGGCAGACAGGATCATATACAAAGATCGACCAGAGGATTATGAAGACCACAAATGCGGAAAACTTCATCCTCTCCGCAAAGGCACCTATGATCAATGCGGGGGTTATGATGGCGAACATCAACTGGAATACTGTGAACAACTGATGGGGTATGGTTGCCGCATAATCCTTATACGGTTCAAGACCCACCCCTTTTAGCCCGATCCAGTCCAGGGCCCCGAAGAAGCCCTTTCCAGGGGCAAAGGAGAGGCTATAACCGAAGAGAATCCACTGGATACTGATTATACACATGATGGTAAAACATTGCATTAGTATACCAAGGACGTTTTTTTTCCCCACCATACCTCCATAGAAAAAGGCAAGCCCTGGTGTCATAAGTAAGACAAGGGCAGACGACACAAGGAGCCAAGCGGTATCCCCTGTATCCACCTTCGGTTGGGGAGAGATGGGGTTCTGGGCGAGCACCTCTTCCCCCTTTTTTTCAGGTTCCGAGGCAAAAGCACATACAACAAACAGAAGCGACAATAATAACATTAATACCAATACCGACTTTTTCATACGCACCTCCAAAAAAATAGGCGTCTATAATCTCTATCCCTTGATTATGACGCCTTTGTCTTGAATTTAATAAAAAAGGCGTCCATATATTTTATGAACGCCTATGTCAGCCACACATCCCTGTGCTTTTATATATAGAAGTAAAAAAGATGGGAAAATGGTAACACCCAGGGGAGGAGATGTTTGGTGTTAAAAAAAGGCAAAATCATATAAAATAGATTAAGGTAATGACTTTCATATAAAGGGGGTTTTAGATGGAAGAGTTCCCATGGGTCGCGAAGATTAACATCCTGAAATTTTTAAATGGGGAACGGATAGAGACAGAGGATGTGGTGATAAGGGAGGAACCCCTCGAGATTTTTATAGATGGGGAACAATTCTTTCTTACCATGCGCATGCCCGGAGAAGAGATACCCCTTGCCCTTGGTTTATGTTTTAGCGAAGGTATCATAGAATCGATAGATGATGTAATGGGGATAAACTACTGCGGAGATATGAACCAGAACAGGGTAAATATGTATTTAAAGGGGGAGGTATCTGGAAAGAACAGGCAGGATAGTTTGAAGAGGAGGTTTCCTGTATATTCGAGTTGTGCGATCTGTGGTTCCGATATCATAGACGGTGTATCTCGGGATATAAAAAGGATAGAAGAGAGGATAAGAATCGATATCCGTAACCTCATCTCTTTTCAAAAGACTTTACTTGAGAAACAGGAGGTCTTTCCCCTGACAGGGGGAACCCACGCAGCAGGGATCTTTACGCCTACGGGGTCTCTCCTGGCGTTTTCAGAGGATGTGGGAAGACACAATGCCCTCGATAAGGCGATCGGTAAGGTGCTTTTAAATAAAAAGAGAGTAGAGGCAGGGATAATAGTTTTGAGTTCAAGGATAAGCTTTGAGATGGCCCAGAAGGCCGCAAGGTTTGGTGTTGAGATACTCTGCGGTGTTTCTCCCCCAACATCCCTTGCCATTGAACTTGCAAGAAGGTCAAACCTTACGATAGTAGGTTTTTTAAGGAATCACCGGGGTAATGTGTATACTTGCCCCGAGAGGATCATAATACCATCTTAGCCTGTTTCCTTGGGTTTTCTCTTGTCTTTTTGTTCATATTTTGGTAAAAATTTACACTTGATTTTAAGATGTTAACGAACCATTTATCTTGAAAGATGGAACCATGAAGAGCCATCCATTATATGAGATTAACATCGTTTCTATTTACCATCCGATCACCAGGTTTCATCTTTGGTTATTAAAAGCACCATCAAGTCCTATATAGGCACATAAAAGGAGGTTGATTATGGAAAAGAGGTATTTACTTGCCCCTGGGCCAACGGCAATACCGCCTGAGGTACTTTTAAAGATGGCGGAGCCTATCATCCATCACAGAAATCCTCTCTTTGAAGAGGTCCTCGAGGAAGTGAGGGAAAATCTCAAATATCTCTTCGGCTCAAAGAACGAGGTCCTGATCTTTGCATCTTCAGGCACGGGGGCCATGGAGAGTGCCGTGACAAACACCCTCTCTCCAGGGGATAAGGCGATCTGTATAAGGAGTGGAAAATTTGGAGAAAGATGGGCAAATATATGTAAAGCGTACGGTGTTGAGACTATAAACATAGACTTACCGTGGGGAGAAGAATTAGACGTTGCCGATGTGGAGAAGGCATTAAAGGGTAACCCCGATTGTAAGGCGGTCTACATGCAGGCAACGGAGACATCGACAGGGGCGATGTTTCCGGTGAAAGAGGTGGCAGGGATCGTGAAGAACTATCCCGATACCATACTCGTCGTCGATGGTATAACAGGTATCGGCGTCTTTGAACTCCCCCAGGATGAATGGCACATAGATGTCCTTGTAGGGGGCTCTCAGAAGGCACTCATGTTACCGCCCGGTTTATCCTTTGCAGGTGTCAGTGACAAGGCGTGGGAGTTTAACAAAAAGTCAAAACTCCCCAAATTCTATTTTAATTGGGCGAAAGAGCTTACAAACCTTCAAAAAAATCAGACAAACTTTACCCCTGCGATCTCTCTTATAATAGGTCTTAGGGAATCCTTGAAGATGATCAAGGCAGAGGGTCTTGAGAATGTTTACAGAAGGATAGATGGCCTTGCAAGGGCTACAAGGGAAGGGGCAAAGGCCCTCGGGCTTAAGATATTTGCAAAAAATCCGAGCCCTGCGGTAACCGCCATATGCGCCCCCGAAGGAATAGATGGGCAGGCTATTTATAAAACACTATGGAAAAAATACGGTGTAACAGGAGCAGGTGGTCAGGATCAACTAAAGGGCAAGATATTCAGGATCGCAACCCTTGGCTATGCGGATAAATATGATGTCATAACGGCAATCTCTGCCCTTGAGTTTACCCTCCGGGATCTGGGGTATAAGTTTGAAATGGGGGCAGGGGTCGCAAAGGCTGTGGATGTATTGAAAGATATGTAGGGTAAGAATAAGAAAAGGAGCAAAATATGAAGATACTTATTGCTGATGCCTTATCAGACAAAGCGATGGAGATATTGACTTCAAACGGCCTGCAGGGAGATGTAAAGACAGGTTTGAAAGGGGAGGAACTCCAGAGGATCATAGGGGAATACGATGCCCTCATCGTACGGAGTGCAACCAAAGTAACAAGAGAGGTTATTGAAAAAGGGGATAACCTTAAGGTCATAGGAAGGGCAGGTATAGGGGTGGATAATGTGGATGTGGCGGCAGCAACGGAGAAGGGTATCGTTGTGATGAATACCCCTCAGGGAAACGCCCTTGCCGCGGCGGAGCATTCCATTGCCCTTATGTTTGCCGCTGCAAGAAAGATAGCCCTTGCGGACAGGACGATGAAACAAGGGAAATGGGAGAAGAAGATGCTCATGGGTATTGAGCTATATGAGAAGACCCTGGGCGTAATAGGTGTGGGTAATATAGGCTCTATCGTTGCGGAGAAGGCCCTGGCATTGGGTATGAAAGTCATTGCCTATGACCCCTATGTTTCAAAAGACTTTGCAGAAAGCAAGGGGATTAAGCTCGTTGATTTTGATACGCTTTTGAGCCAATCAGACTTTATCGCCATCCATGTCCCCCTTGTGAAGGATACAAGGAACATGATAAACAAAGACACGATAGGAAAGATGAAAAAGGGTGCCATCCTCATCAATGTGGCGAGAGGTCCCATTGTAAACGAAAAAGACCTTCTTGAGGCACTGGAAAAAGGACATATCGCATGTGCTGCCCTCGATGTTTTTGATCAGGAACCCCCACCCCCCGATAACCCCCTTGTCCTCTCTGATAAGACGGTATGTACCCCCCACCTCGGGGCTTCAACGAAAGAGGCGCAGGATAAGGTCGCAATAGACATAGCAAACCAAATTGTAGACTTTTTCAAAAACGGGGTCATAAAAAATAGTGTAAATACCCCTCCCATATCGATGGAGGTTGCAAGGACGATCAGTCCTTATCTAAAACTTGCGGAAAATCTCGGGGCATTCGTCTCAACAATTACAGATTTTCCAATAAACGAGGTGGAGATACAGTATATCGGGAATGTGGCGAACACGGACACGAAGATCCTAACCCAGGCGACATTGAAGGGGATACTGGGCAAACAACTCGAAGCCGTAAACTATGTAAATGCCCCTATTATGGCGAAGGCAAGGGGCATAAAGATAAAAGAGACCACTTCAGGAGACCATGAAGACTATCTATCCCTCCTTGTGATAACCGTGAGGGGCCAGCAGGGACAGAATACGGTTCAGGGCACCATCTTCGGGAAAAAGGAGCCGAGGATAGTCAAGGTGAACAATGTGTACCTCGAAGCAGGGATGAGTGAGCATATGCTCCTCGTGTACAATTACGATAAGCCCGGAGTTATAGCAGGTATTGGAAACGTGTTCTTCTTGAGGGGCCTTAATATCGCCCGTATGCATTTTGGCAGGGAGAGCCAGGGAGGGCTTGCCATCTCCTTACTCGACCTCGACCAGGAGGTCGACGATGCGGTTATCAGGGAGGTACAATCGTTACCTAACGTGATACTGGCAAAGAGGATCGATTTGATATAAAGACCAGGGGCCAGGGTAATCTGAAGATATGATAAAGGCCGTAGTCTTTGATTTCGATGGAACCCTGACCCCTCTCACCTTAAACTTTACCCGTATAAAATCTGAGATTTTAAAGATCGCCGAGAGGTATGTTCCTTCTGAGGTTATAGTCGAACTTGGAGGGGAATATATAATCGAGACCATATACTCTATCTCCGAGAGGTTAGAGGAGCCTTTTAATCACATCTTTAAAGAAGAAGCCTTTGATAGGTTGAATTTTATTGAGATGGAGGCAGGGAGAGGGAAAGACCTCTTTTTCTATGCAAGGGAAGTCCTGTCAGGGCTCAAAAGAAGGGGTATAAGGTTATGTATAATCACGAGGACGAGTAGAGACGTATTGAGGTTGGTCTTTCCTGATATGGATAGGTATATCGACTGCTCCGTCACAAGGGATGATACGAGGTATGTGAAACCGGATCCAAAACACCCCAAGGTTGCCCTTGAAAAGGTGATGGTATTGCCGGAGGAGGCCATCATGGTCGGGGATCACCCAACAGATATCATAGGGGGTAAAACGGCGGGGATGCTGACGGTGGGGGTGCTAACAGGAAGGACGGAGAGGCGGGGTTTTGAAGAGGTGGGGGCAGATTTCATTATCCCCGATATAAGGGGTCTTATCGAGATGAAAGAAATATTTCAGGGAGTATGACCTTCCTGTAATTTACCCAATGGCTTTACTTTGTCTTAAATATTGTATACAATAAGAATCGGCGATGAAAGAGGAGAAGACAAATTTAATAAATGTATGTGAATGGATCACCAAATGGGCAAAGATACAGCCCGACAAAATAGCCATCATCTCCGAGGGTATACCCTATACGTATAGCCAGTTTAAAAGCAACGTAAACAGGATCTCCCATCTTTTTCTCAACCAGGGTGTAAAAAAAGGGGATAGAATCGCCCTCCTCTTGAGGAACTCAAGACAATTCATAGAGATATTCTTTGCCATATCCGGTATAGGGGCGATTATGGTGCCCCTGAACTGGAGGTTGGCCCTTCCAGAGCTTGAACTCATCTTAAAGGACTGTGGAACGGATTTTATCATGTTTGACTACGATTTTCTGGAAAATGCAGAACGGTTAAGAAAAAGGCTTCCCATGAAGGTGAATATAGCCTGTTCCACAGGGGAGGAGGGAAAGAGGGGGGCAACGCCTGACTGGGCCATGGACTACGACGAGCTTCTCAACACATGTCCCGATTCCCCGCCTATTATTACGTGGAATGCAGGGGATGATGACCCCCACATACTCATGTATACATCGGGGACAACGGGTCTTCCGAAGGGGGCGGTACTTTCCCACAGAAAGACATTCTTCAATGTGTTAAATGCGAATATCTACTATGACCTGTCAAGGAAGGATGTAGGGATTGTTATGAGACCCCTTTTCCATTCGGGAGGTCTTATAGTCGATATGTCCCCTGTGATATATAGAGGGGGGACGGTGATCATAAAGAAGAGATTCACCCCGGAGGAGATTCTAAAGACCATAGAAAAATACAGGGTAACGATCCTCGAGATGCCTGCCACCGTCTATAGCTTTATCATCAACGAATGCCGTTTAGACGATTATGATTTAAGTTCCCTTAAGTGCTGCTTTACAGGAGGGGAGAGGGTCCCCGTCTCCCTTTTGCAGGAATACGCAAAAAAGGGTATAGCCCTATCACAGGTGTATGGATTGACTGAGGTATCCACACTCTTCTGGCTCCCCATGGAGAAGGCCATGGAAAAGATGGGTTCCGTTGGGCAACCTGTCATGCACAGTGAGGTTGTCATCGTGGATGATGAGGGAAGGCCTGTCAAAAAGGGGGAGGTCGGCGAGGTGGCCGTGAAAGGACCCATTGTAATGAACGGTTACTGGAATAAAGAAGACTTAACCGATGAGGTGATAAGGGACGGATGGTTCTATACAGGGGATCTCGCGATGATGGATGAGGATGGTTACGTCTATATTGTTGATAGAAAGAAGGATATGTATATAAGTGGAGGGGAGAACGTATACCCCGCAGAGATAGAGAAGGTCTTACTCGAACACCCCCATATAAAAGATGCCGCTGTTATCGGTGTGCCTGATAAAAAATGGAACGAGGTGGGGAAGGCGTATATCGTGGTAAAAGAAGGGAAAGAGTTGAAAGAGGAAGAGATATACGCCTTTCTAAACGAAAGGCTTGCAAGGTATAAACTCCCAAAATATATCCAGTTTATCGATAAACTCCCGAAGACGGCCTCGGGGAAGATAAAAAAGAGTGAACTAAAATAAAAACCCCGCCAGAAGGCGGGGTTTTTTAATCGCTTTTTTGCTATTTCCATTCGGGCATCGGGAGCTTCTCGGGGCTTTCCCAGTCCTTCAACGGTTTCATCCATTCGGCCCTGTTGACAAAGTCATCATGGGCGAGAGGTACAGGAGGATGGCAGACCCAGAGAGGATCAAACTCGTTCTTCACTTTCAACAGCCATTCGTGGTAATTGGGCCCGTATTTTGGTCCTGTGAGGAATAATGGCTGGTGAGGACCTAAGAGGGATGTGTAGAAACGCTCTCTTATGTTCATCTTGGATGTCTCAAGGTAGAAGTGGTCAACCCCTGTGGTATCCTCATCCTGATCCCAGTATACGAGGAACTCTGAATAACCCTGATGACCGAGTTCAAAGCTCTGGAACCAACCCGGGTCACCATAGTCAGGCATGAGAGGCGGTGTATATTTTCTCTTCAGCTCAGCATAGTATTCGCCGTGGACCGTTGCCTGAGAGAGAGATTCGATGATATAGTCCACAGAGACATAGGAACCGCACATAAGCCACATACCTGCCGAGTCGGCATTTTTAAGCCATGATTCATCGGAAGGCTTTGTGGGTCTCGGGATACCCCCAAGCTCCTTCATGATATCGTTGAGGACGTTCTCGTCGTATTCCATCTGCTCCTCTGAAGTGTAACCTATGAGGAGCACCCTTACGATAAAGAAGTTCTTTATCGTATCCTCGTTTTCTTTGCCCCAGATTTCCCAGAACTCCTCTTTGCATTCCGCCTTGGCAATGGCCCGCCAGAAGAGAGGAACCTTTGTTACAGCCCCTGCAATCTCCGCCTTCCCTATCTCAAACATCGCCTTCACCTGGGCTGCCTTAGAGGGCATCTGGTAGTTCACCCATTTCACCCTTTTCTGCGGCAGGGCAAGGGCCGTATTGGGGGAGATACCGGTAGGTATCAGCGGTTCGGGCTGGAACGGTAAGGTCTTGATCGCCATCTTTGTGACGATACCCAAACATCCCCTCAAACCTGTAAAACCCCTTAAAAGACCCCTTAAGTCAGGGCCCGGCCCTTCTCCCCAGAAGGGGTCATCGCCGTGGGCCAAAGAACCCATCTTTACAAGCTCTCCATCGGGAAGGACGAGTTCTGTCCCGAGGATACGCCTGTGGGGAAGACCTATCCTGTGGCTCAACGGAGACCAGCCATCACCAATGAGATTGGCAATGGCAGAGGCCTGGGCTCCACCACCACCTATGACCACATAGGCCCCTTTGTTGAAGGCCTCCTGCTGGATAGGGGAATAAATCACCCCGGGACCTACAACTATATAGAAGTGTTTTTCATCGATCTCGAACTGATTCATCCGTTTCAGGTCGATTAAGAGTTCGTTCTCCACATGGCAATGGGAACGGGGACCATAAAAACCTGTTGCATATGGTACGTAGGGAACCTTGTACCTGTTGCAGATCTTTACTATCTGCTGCACCTCTTCTGTGGTCTTGGGCATGATCACGGCCCCTGGTATCTTTGTCATCACCCTCTCGTAACCGAGACCACTTTCGTACCCACCAGGACCTGACCTGTACCCTTCACAGATCACAGGGTCATCGGATATATACTTTGAACCTACGACTGCCTCTAAAGCGTTATATGCCTGTTTTTGTATACTCATATTCTGCCTCCTTAAATTTCCAATGAAGCAAGGACAAGTTCTGAAATATCCATTACTTTCACCGCATCACCGTTTTCCTTTATGGCCTGGTTGAAATTACTCTTACACCAGGGACATGCAGAGACGAGGACCTCGGCACTCACATGCTTCACCTCATCAAGACGGTGTTTTGCAGAAGTGTTTGCCAAATCAGGGAATGCCTCTTTTGTTCCCCTTCCTGCCCCGCAACAGAAGGCGTTCTCCCTCGTTCGGGGCATCTCGACAAATTTTGCCCCGGGGATCGCATTCAAGATATTCCTCGTCTGTGAATAAAGGCCCATTGTTCCTCTCCTCCTCTTAAGAGAGGGGCTCACCATACCCATCCAGCCTCTCTCGCCTTTCCACGGTGTCCACGGATCGCATAGTCTGCTCACCCCGCAGGAATCGTGATAGGTGAACCTTATGTCAACAGGTTTATTTGGTTTTAGACTGCCCTTCTTGATCGCCTCATCCGCCACCTCGATGAAATGTACGACCTTGAAGCCGAGATTGTCTGTAGAGATATCGAGCATCTTAGGATAGTCGACCTTAAACATCCTGTAACACTCGGCGCAGCTTGTGACGAGGGTCTTTGCCCCTGACTTTTTGATCGCCTCTACGTTCCTCTTTGCGAGTTCCCTTGCCTCATCGATCATCCCAACGGAGTAAAGGGTATTTCCACAGCACCACTCATCCTCCATCAGCATAAAATTAATACCTGCAGCGTTTAAGACCTTGGCCGTTGCCTTTGCTATATCCTGATTTACATAGGATGCGGAGCAACCTGCAAAGTAAATTGTATCCGCCTTTGCCGCCACCTTGATATCCTTTGTGACCCATTTTTTTCTGTTATCATGGATGGAGCCAAACTGATTGTGCTTTGTGGCGATATTCTTTGCGATCTTTTTGTGGGCAGGCATAGGGCCGGCACCATCTTTAACGGCCTTTATCCTTAACGCCTCAAGGGTAAGCCCTATCTCGAGGTCAAGGTTTCTCTTGCATCCCACATCGCAGGCCCCGCATAGGGGGTCGGCGTATATGATCTCCAGTAACTTATCTGTCCATTCCATCCTGCCTTCGGCCACCGCAAGTCCTATTCTCATCTTGCCAAAGGCACCGTATGAATCGAAGTCGTTCCAGTAGTTGCTCGGACATCTTACCGAAAAATTGATACCTGGCATGTAGGTGTGCTCAACCCAGTAGCAACCCTTGCACTTGATACAACGGCTCATATCGTAGGTAAAATTGTTTAAATCGGTTACATCGAGTGCAACCTTCTTTTTTGGTGTATCGTAACGATCTTTTCGTTTTTCCATCTTAGCCCTCCTTAGAAGCACAAATTTCCGGGATTCATGATATTCTTCGGATCAAAAACCTTTTTTAGCCTTTTCAACGTCATCGTATAGTTGGCAGCGCGGTCATAAATGATAGAGGCAAGTTTGCCGTATGGTCTTGTGAAGAATGCCCCTTCGTTCATCAATGCCTTTGCGGCATCGATGTACAAATCCCCGATAAACGCCTTCTCAACATCATCATCGGGGTCATAGAAGAAAGTGAACTCAACCTGACATGCCCGGTTGTGCTCGATGGGCTGTATGTAGCTACCTATATCAGCTATGGGATAACCATAACGGGAGGCTACCATCTCCATGATTTCCATAAACATAGGGGTCTGATTGGGTTTTGTGATGAAGAATAGATTCTGGAATCCACCCTTTACCGTACTCTTCCAGTAAGGTAGGTTAGACGGCCACGGTCTCCGGAGCATAGGCATGAGGAGCCTTCCGAGGCCTGGAAAACCTGGCAGGTTATCCGTTAACGCCATCTTCTGGAATTCATGGGTCAAAACTTGATTTAAGAATTTCTCCTCATATGCGATCTTCTCTTCCGGTCTCCTGATTAAGCCGCTTATCGTGAGGATAAGGGTCCATGGGGGCAGTTTTGCCCTTAAGACATCGAAATCACCGAAACCTTTTGCCGATAGAATGGCGGCAAAATCTACGTTATTCAATAGTAAACACTCCTGGCCAATCCTCCTCGGGAGTATCCTGTAGAGAAAATCCTGGGCATAGGCGAGGTCTTCTACCGGGGCAAAGAATATCTTATCTATCTTTGGAATGTTCTCTGCCTTGATGCTTATCCATGTAACGATACCCATGGTACCCTGTGCCTGCTGGAGAAACCGATAGAAGTCAAGGCCAGGACCGGATGGGTTTGCCCCTCTCGATTTTGAATCGGGAAAACCGTTTACGCTTGCAGAACCACATCTGAAGATCTCCCCTGTAGGCCAGACAACCTCTGCAGACTGCATCGGCTCCCCATAATCATAGACGATGTTTGTCGATACCTCTCTTTCCAGTGTGTCCGTTAAGACTGACCTGTTGCCAGGGGGTAGTAAGGGAAGGATCGGCCTTAGGCCCTTTTTCTCAAGTTCCTCTACGAGTTGTTCCCATGTTACCCCTGCCTCAAACCTGGCAAGCCTATTTTCGGTATCGATCTCGAGGATCTTGTTCATCCTTCCGAGGTCAACGACTATACCGCCCTGCTTGGGAATGGTACACCCGTAAAAGTGTACCTTAGAGCTTACAGGTACAACAGGGATGTCCTTCTCATTACACCATACAACGACCTTTGAAACCTCTTCGGCGCTTCCAGGCCATACCACCGCATCGGGTATACCTGGCGGGAGCAGGCTCTCATCCCGCGAATACTTAACGCGGTCTTCCATGCTTTCGCTCACATAATCCTTGCCCACGATTTTTGCAAGTTCATTTTTGATTCGCATTTTACCTCCTTGTTCTTAGGCTATATTACACTCACTGCTTTTTTTGCCGAAAAAATCACCCCAGATGTGTCTTAGAAACAACGCCATTGCCCTGATACTTGAAATACCACAGGGAGAACCAAAAAGTCAACATATAAAATATCAACATATTTATTTTCAACATATTTATTTTCTGGTATGCTATTTAGTAAATTGATATAATGTTTGATATCTATTAATCAAGGTAACTGATGAGGTGGATTGATGCCAAATATGGAGTATAAAAGCGATTTGAGTCCTGATGAGACTGTTCTTATGGCCTTTGTGAGGGCAGCAGAGACATTCAAGAGGGTTGTCTCCGCCATCTTCAGGAAGTACGACCTCTCCTTCCCCCAGTATAATGTTTTAAGGGTCCTCGATGCTTCCCAGGGGGGTCAATGCAGGATCACCGATGTTAGCAGGATTATGCTTGTTCCGGGGGCAAACATGACAGGCATTGCAAAGAGGCTTGAAAAAAACGGTTTTATTGTGAGGAAGTCGGACCCTAACGATGAGAGGGTCACGATACTCGAGATCACAAAAAAGGGCAGGGATACCCTTGCGAAGATAGAAAAGGAAAGAGACGAGAATATGAATACTATGCTTAAAGGGTTTACCGAACAGGAGAAGCTTGAGCTATTGAATAAGGTGAAAAGGCTCCTTAAAAATACCCGTTAACATCAAAGACCAAAAAGTAGGGCTATTCTGTAAGCAAGGGCTCCTCCCCCGTACGATAGGGCGAGGGTAAAAATAAATACCCCGGCAAACCACCTTTTATCATTCATCTCCTGTTTCATTACCGCTATAGTCGATACACAGGGTATAAAAAGCATTAAAGTCACAAGAAAAGATAGGGAAGAGGCATGGCTTATCGTTTCAGACAAAACATTTACAAGGCCTGTTTCGCCTACGTTATACAACACCCCCAGGGTAGCGATGGAATTCTCTTTTGCCATAATACTCGCAAGGAGGGCTACTATCATTTTCCAGTCAAGACCGAGGGGGGCCCCTAAAGGTTCAATGGCATGACCAAGTCGACCGAGTATACTCGATTCTATGCTTTCTCCGGGAAAATTTGACAAGGCCCATACGATTACAGAGACACCGAGGATAATTGTTCCTGCCTTCTTTATGAATAGCCATACCCTTGTCCAGACCTCAATCCAGATCGTTTTTAGATTCGGTTTGTGGTAAAGGGGTAGCTCGAGTATAAAAGGAACAGGTTCGTTTTTAAAAAAAAGCCTGTTCATCACCATCCCTGTTAGGCCAAGGGCTATAAGGTTCAAGGCTATAAGGGCCCATGCGACAACCCCCCCTTTTTCTCCAAAGACCGATGCCGCTATGAACGTAACGCTTGCCATTCTTGCAGTACAGGGAACAAAAGGTATTAGCATGATCGTGAGAAGCCTTGCCCTCTTTGACTCTATTATCCTTGAGCCCATGATGGAAGGGACATTGCAGCCAAAACCGAGGCATAAAGGAAGGAAGCTCTTCCCGTGGAGACCTATTATGTGCATAAACCTGTCCATAACGAATGCGGCCCTTGACATATAGCCCACATCCTCGAGAAAGGACATGGCAGAGAAGAATATGAAAAGTATGGGAACGAGGACGAGGACAGATCCTGCCCCGCCTATGATACCATCCAGGAGGAGACCTTTAAACCAAAGGGGTATTCCTGATAAATTTAACTCAATAAATCGAGCGATATCTCCCATTCTTGATTCGAGCCATTTCTGGACGGGATAGCCGAGCTTGAAGGTGAGAAAGAATACAAAGGCCAGTATGGCGAGGAGAAAAGGTACACCGATTATGGGGCGGGTTAAGGCGTGGTCAATACGGTCCGTTATGAGGACCTGTCCCATTTTGAACCTTGATACAGAGGCCCTCGTGATCCTCTCTATCCAGTCGTATCTTCCCCCTACCACCGCCCGCAGGGCATCTTCGTGTTTTGAGAGGAGGAGATTGATCTCATTCCACGTCTTCTCCGGGAGCAGTTCTTTCATCTCCTTAATCGCCTCCGAATCCCCTTCCATCAGTTTTACCGCAAGCCAAACGTCAGGATGGGGAGGAGAGGCGTGCTCTCCCAGAAGCTCAATGATCCGATCGTATATGTGTCTATGGTCAGGGCTCACCTCTGGAATCTTGGGGTTATACCTCAACTCACCGTTAACAAGTCTTTGGATGGTCAAGATGAGCTCTTTTATGCCTCTGTTCTTTGTCGCTATCATCTCCACAACGGGCAACTGGAGGGAATTTTGAAGCATATCGATATCTATCCTTACCCCCTGAGATTCGGCAACGTCTATCATATTGACGGCCACAATTACAGGAGGCCCTAGTATCAAAAGTTCTGATAAAAGATAGAGACTTCGCTCAAGGGCGGAAGCATTGACGAGAAGGACAATCACATCGGGGTGTTCGTGAATGATGAAGTCCCTTGCAACCCGTTCCTCTTCGGAGAAGGCACTGAGGCTGTAAGTGCCAGGGAGATCAACGATCCTCATCTCCATCTCTTCTGTTTCGTGGATACCCTCTATCTTCTCAACGGTCTTCCCCGGCCAGTTGCCCACATGCTGGGAGAGGCCTGTAAGCATATTGAAGACCGTTGACTTTCCTACATTGGGTTGGCCTGCGAGGGCAACAAGGATGGTTTTCTTCTCTTTTTTTATCTCCTCCTCGTCTTTCTGTGGAGGTGGACTCTTTTTGGCGAGTATGTGTCCTGCCTGCCCTTTTCCCAGGGCTATCCTCGTATCAGAGGCGAGGACAATGACAAGACCCCTGATATTTCTTAAGACCTTTATCCTTATTCCTGGAATGATACCCATCCCTGCCAGTCGGGTGATCAAGCCTTCACCGCCTGTTATCTCGTATACAACTCCCTCTTCCCCTTCTTCAAAGGATGTGATCGGTATGTGTTCGGTATCCATAAGAATAAATTAAGTCTTACTATGGATGGTTTACAATGTCAAATTATGGGAGAAAAATTTGAAAAGGCGGTCGATGGAATCAGGGCTTATAAGCCACATGGTGTTGATTTAGTTGAATTTACTTGATTATTTGGAAAAAAATTATAGAATAATACTCTCATGGATACAAAAACCATAAAGGATGCGGCGTTGTCTTTCTATAGATATCTCGAAATAGAGAAGGGGGCCCCCCCTAACACGAAAAGGGCGTACAGGGCGGATATCGACGATTTTATCACCTTTCTTGAAAAAAATAGGATAGATGGCATTGACCATAATACGATAAGGTCTTATCTTTCGAGCATATATAGGGGTCTCAAGAAGTCATCCCTGGCGAGAAAGGTCTCCTCCATAAAAGTATTTTTCAAATTTATGAAAAAAAAGGGTTATACGGAGGAGAATATCGCGAGCGTGATAAAGAACCCGAAGGTGGAAAAACACCTGCCCAAATTCTACACGATTGACGAGATGTTCCGTTTTCTTGATAATCTGCCGAGGGAAGGGTTTTTGAACATAAGGAACTGTGCGATCTTTGAACTTATGTACTCAACCGGCATGAGGGCTCAGGAAGTCCTGAATATAGATATAGGGGATTTGCATATTGATGCAATGTGGGTTAAAGTAAAAGGGAAAGGCGGAAAAGAGAGGATCCTCCCCTTTGGAGAAAAGGCAAGGCATTATATTGAGGAGTATATGGGAGTTTTAAAGGAAAAGGGGTTTTACCAGGAAAGAGCCCCCCTTTTTGTAAACAGGGGTGGGGGACGATTGACTTACAGGGGTCTTTTAAACATCATGAAGAAACACCAGTTGAGGATAAGCCTTTTTAAAAACCTTGCCCTCCATGGTATCCGCCATTCTTTCGCTACCCATATGCTCGATTCAGGGGCAGACTTAAGGAGTATCCAGGAGTTGCTCGGCCATGCCAATCTCTCTACCACCCAGAAATATACCCATGTCTCCATGGATAAACTCATGGAGATCTACGATAGATCTCATCCAAGAAGGTAATAATGAAAATGACAGGTACAACGGTCTTGTGTGTTAGACATAACGGAGGTGTTGCCATTGGCGGTGACGGTCAGGTCACCCTCGAAACTACCGTTATGAAGCATACGGCAAAGAAGGTCCGTAAACTCTATAACGATAGATGTCTCGCCGGTTTTGCCGGTGCTACCGCGGATGCATTCACCCTTTTTGAAAGGTTTGAAAAGAAACTGGAACAGTATAACGGTAATATCGTAAGGGCTTCTGTAGAACTCGCAAAAGACTGGAGGATGGACAGGGCATTAAGAAGGCTTCAGGCGCTCCTTGTCGTGGCCGATAGAGAGCATACCCTTATCCTCTCCGGGACAGGGGATGTGATCGAGCCGGATGATGGTATTGCGGCGATAGGTTCTGGTGGAGCGTACGCAAAGGCAGCGGCAAAGGCCCTTATAAAACATACAGACCTTAAGGCCTCGGAGATCGTAAGAGAGTCTATGCTCATAGCCTCGGAGATATGCATCTACACAAACGACAGGATTGTCATCGAGGAGTTACTGGAATAGGGGTGATAGATGAAAATGTTGACACCGAAAGAGATCATGGATGAACTGAACCGATACATAATAGGTCAGGAGAAGGCGAAGAAGGCCGTCTCCATCGCCTTGAGAAACAGGTGGCGGAGACAGATGATACCGAAAGAATTAAGAGACGAAATCGCCCCTAAAAATATCATTATGATAGGCCCTACAGGGGTGGGCAAAACGGAAATAGCGAGAAGGCTTGCAAAACTCGCGAACGCCCCTTTTCTGAAGATAGAGGCAACGAAATTTACAGAAGTGGGTTATGTCGGGAGAGATGTGGAGTCCATGATAAGGGATCTGACGGAACTCGCCGTAAATATGGTGAAAAAAGAGGAGCAGGAACTGGTAAAAGAGAAGGCGGCCATCCTTGCAGAGGAGAGGATTCTCGATATCCTCCTCCCATCGGTGAAAAGGCAGCAGGAGACAGAGGGTACGGCCGAGCAGGGGGATTCGTCGAGGGAGAAGTTAAGGCTTCGTTTCAGGGAGGGAAAGCTAAACGAAAGACTCGTAGAACTCGACGTGCCTGAAAGGGCACTGCCGATCATCGAGGTCTTCTCTGCCTCCGGTATTGAAGAGATGGATATGCAGATCCGGGACCTTTTCGGTAATATACTTCCGAAAAAGACGAAGAAAAGGAAGATGAAGGTCAAGGAGGCCTATGAGTTTCTGATACAGGAAGAGTCGAAGAAGCTCATCGATATGGACAAGGTGGTCAAGGAGGCGATAGAGAGGGTTGAGCAATCGGGTATCATATTTCTCGATGAGATCGATAAGATAGCGAGGAGAGACCAGACCCATGGCCCTGACGTATCGAGGGAAGGGGTTCAACGGGACATTCTTCCCATAGTCGAGGGTACTACCGTTACAACAAAATACGGTATGGTAAAGACAGACCATATACTCTTTATCGCAGCAGGGGCATTCCATATGTCAAAACCTTCAGACCTCATCCCTGAGCTTCAGGGGAGATTTCCTATCAGGGTAAACCTCGATCCCCTAACGAAGGAAGACTTTTACAGGATCATAACGGAACCCGAAAATGCCCTTATTAAACAATACAAGGCCCTTCTTAAGACAGAGGATGTGGAGCTTGAGTTCGAGAAGGAGGCGATCGAAGAGATAACGGACATATCCCAGAGGATAAACGAGATGACCGAGAATATTGGGGCGAGAAGGCTCTACACGGTAATGGAAAAACTCCTCGAGGATATATCCTTCTCTGCCCCAGAAAAAAAGGGTGAGAAGTTCACGATAACTAAAGAGTACGTGAGGAATAGACTTGGAGAATTCCTTGAGAAAGAGGATTTAAGTAGATATATACTGTGAAATCTATCAAATAGGCAGAAGGATGGTTTCCATGAGAGAAAAGATCAATACACTCCTTGAGGCGCTACCGTATATCAAAAAATTTTCGGGCTCCATATTTGTCATTAAATATGGCGGGGCCGCAATGGAGGAAGAGCATCTGAAGAAAGAGTTTGCCAGAGATATAGTGCTTCTGAGATACGTAGGGATAAACCCCGTTGTCGTTCATGGGGGTGGCCCCGAAATAGGGAGGATGCTGAAAGACCTTGAGATCCCCACCCGTTTTGTAGATGGACTCAGGGTAACCGATGAAAAGACCCTCGAAGTCGTAGAGATGGTCTTATCGGGCCACATAAACAAAGAGATAGTGAAGAACATAAACGACCAGGGAGGAAACGCCATCGGTCTTTCTGGTAAAGATGGAAGACTCCTGATGGCAAAAAAGATTGAGGGTAAGGATATAGGTTATGTTGGGGAGGTGGTGGGGGTTAATGTGGAGATCATAAAGACCATATACAGACACGGTTACATCCCCGTTATCGCCCCCCTTGCGGATAGTACGGATGGCCATTCGTATAATATAAATGCCGATACCGCCGCGGGGAGTATCGCAAAGGCCCTATCCGCTGAAAAACTGATCCTCCTTACCGATGTGGAAGGTGTTTTAGATAGGGATGGTAAGCTCATCTCAACGCTAAAAAGGGAAGAGGTCTACCCCCTTATTGAAGATAGAACGATCTCCGGGGGGATGATACCAAAGGTTGAGTGTTGCTTGAGTGCCCTTGAGGGGGGTGTGAAAGGGGCCCATATCATAGATGGAAAGATACCCCATGCCATTCTTTTAGAGATCTTTACCGACTCAGGTATAGGGACTGAAATAAAGGGAGAGGGGTGAGGTATGCAGGCAGAACTGATAGAAAAAGGGGTGAGATACCTTGCAAACACTTACAGTAGGAACCCTGTGGCGATTGTCAAAGGGGAGGGTTGCTGGGTGTGGGATATGACAGGGAGACGTTATCTCGATTTTTTATCGGGGATTGCGGTGTGCAATCTCGGCCATTGTCACAGGGATGTGGTTGAGGCAATTACAACACAGGCAGGTAAACTGACCCATATATCGAATCTGTTTTTTATCGAACCTCAGGTGAAGGCCGCCGAGGCCCTCGTTGCCCATTCTTTCGGAGATAAGGTATTTTTCTGTAACAGTGGGGCAGAGGCAAATGAAGCAGCGATAAAACTTGCAAGGCGCTATTCATGGAAAAGATACGGTGAGGGCAGATACGCCATTATTGCGATGGAAAACTCTTTTCACGGTAGAACTATGGCAACCCTCTCCGCCACAGGCCAGAGGAAATTCCATGAAGGGTTTCCCCCGATGCTTGAAGGTTTCAATTTTGTACCTTTTAATGATCTCGATGCACTGAAAAGGGCCACAGATGAAAAGACCTGTGCGGTCTTGATAGAGTTGATCCAGGCAGAGGGGGGAGTATATGTGGCGGAGAAGGATTATATAAAGGAATTGAGGGATTTTACCAGGGAGAGGGATATCCTCCTGATAATCGATGAAGTCCAGACAGGGATCGGGAGGACAGGTAAATTATTCTGTTATGAGCATTACGGTATAGAACCCGACATCATAAGTCTTGCTAAAGGTCTGGGTAATGGTTTCCCTGTGGGGGCCATAATCGCAAAGGATAGCATTATGGATGCCTTTGTCCCTGGAACCCATGCATCGACCTTCGGGGGAAACCCCCTTGCCTCTGCTGCAGTCCTCGCAACCCTAAACACGCTTATAAACGAGGGGGTTCTCAAACAATCACAGAAGGCAGGAGAATACCTCTTTGGAGAACTGGTAAACTTAAAGAGAAAGTATCCCTTTATCACCGACATAAGGGGTATGGGGCTTCTATTAGGCGTTGAGGTATCCGTAGACGGGGATGCCTTGCAGAAGGAATTTTTGAAGGAAGGTGTCATCATAAACTGTACAAAGGGCCATATCTTAAGACTCGTGCCCCCCCTAATCGTAACAAGCGAAGAGATAGATATCTTCATCAAGGTGGCAGATAAGGTCTTTGAAAGGTATCTATGAGGAAAAGTAGATCAAGAAGGTGAAAAATGAAGAGAGATTTTACAAAGTTACTGGATATAACGACTGAAGAAGGGCAATTTTTACTCGATAGGGCAGGGGTGTTGAAGGGTAAACGGAGGGAAGGGGTTGAGTATAAGCCCTTGAAGGATAAGTCCCTTGCCATGATATTTGAAAAGGCATCGACAAGAACGAGGGTTTCCTTTGAGGTGGCCATCAGGGAACTCGGAGGATATGCGATCAATATGCATTCAAGTGAAACCCAGATAGGAAGGGGGGAGCCCATAAAGGATACGGCCCGGGTGTTAAGCCGTTATGTAGACGGGATCATGATAAGGACATACGCCCAGGAAACCGTAGAGGAAATGGCAAAGTGGGCTACAATACCTGTGATAAACGGCCTCACCGACCTATATCACCCCTGTCAGGTGTTATCGGATGTATTCACTATACAGGAGATAAAGGGTAACCTAAAAGATTTGAAGATCGCATATATAGGGGACGGCAACAACATGGCCAATTCATGGATAGAGGCGGCTATACTGTTTGGATTAAACCTCTCCATAGCTACCCCAGAAGGGTATGAGCCTGAAAGAGGTATTCTCAAAAAGGCGGAAGGGTTAAAAGGTTTTAGTCTAACCCATGACCCATATGGGGCAGCAAAAGGGGCGGATGTGGTAAATACGGATGTCTGGGTGAGTATGGGACAGGAAGAGGAGCGCTTAAAGAGGGAGAAGGCCTTTGTCCCATTCGCGATAGACGAGAGACTTCTCGAGGTGGCAAAGGAAGATGTGATTGTATTGCATTGCCTGCCTGCCCACAGGAATCAGGAGATATCCGATACGGTCTTCGAAAGACATCAGGAGACGATCTTCACCCAGGCTGAAAACAGGCTCCACGTCCAGAAGGCGATTCTGGAGTGGCTTATTAAAGGTGTATGATTTTTATTTGGAGGTATATTCATGGATAACGTAAAAAAGGTGGTTCTTGCCTATTCAGGGGGGCTTGATACATCGGTGATATTAAAATGGCTAAAAGAAGAGTATGGGTGTGAGGTAATTGCCTATGCTGCAGATATAGGCCAGGAAGAGGAGCTTTTCGGTCTTAGAGAAAAGGCATTAAAGACAGGGGCTTCCAAGGTCTATATCGAGGATCTGAAGGAGGAGTTTGCGAGAGACTTCATCTTCTTTGCGATAAAGGCAAATGCGGTATACGAGGGAAGCTATCTTATGGGGACATCCATCGCTCGACCTCTGATTGCGAAGAGGCAGATTGAGATAGCGAAAGCAGAAGGGGCGGATGCTGTATCCCACGGTGCAACGGGCAAAGGAAACGACCAGGTGAGGTTTGAGCTTACATACTATGCCATTGAACCGAATATCAAGGTGATCGCCCCGTGGAGGATATGGAAGTTTAAATCCCGGATGGACCTTATCGATTATGCGGTGGCCCATGGGATCGATGTCCCTGTAACCAAAGAGAAGCCCTACAGTATGGACAGGAATCTAATGCATATAAGCTATGAAGGGGGGATCCTTGAGGATACGTGGAGGGAACCTGATGAATCGATGTTTATAACAACGGTATCCCCGGAGAAGGCCCCGGACAGGCCCACATACCTTGAGATTACCTTTGAGGATGGTATCCCGGTGATGGTAGATGGTGAGGCCCTATCCCCGTATAGACTTGTGGCCCATCTGAACAAGCTCGGAGGGGAGAATGGGATAGGGAGAGTGGATATTGTGGAAAATAGGTTTGTCGGTATGAAATCGAGGGGTGTCTACGAGACCCCGGGATGCACGATACTCCATGCTGCCCACAGGGCTATAGAGTCCATCACCATGGATAGAGAGGTGATGCACCTAAGGGACAGCCTGATACCGAAGGTTTCCGAACTCATATACTATGGATTCTGGTATTCCCCTGAAATGAATGCGATAAAGGCATTTACCGATGAGGTACAGAGGGGGGTCTCAGGGACGGTGAGGGTCAAACTCTATAAAGGCAACTGTATCATCGTAGGGAGAAAATCGGAAAGGTCACTCTATATGAAGGATTTTGCCACATTTGATGAGGATTCCGTGTATCGACAGGAAGATGCAGGAGGTTTTATAAAACTGAATGCCTTAAGGCTCAGGATAAGGGCTATGATGAACCGTTAAGTTGAACGAGATAAAGAGGTAAAGAGATGAGGCAGTACGACCCACAGACTATTGAAGAGAAAAGGCAGAGGATCTGGGAAGAGACAGGGCAGTTCCATGTGGAGGAAACAAAGGAAAAAGAAAAGTATTACCTCCTCGAGATGTTTCCATACCCATCGGGGAGGATCCATATGGGGCATGTAAGGAACTATTCCATCGGGGATGTTCTGGCAAGGTACAAGAGGATGCAGGGTTATAATGTCCTCCACCCAATGGGGTGGGATGCCTTTGGTATGCCCGCGGAGAACGCCGCGATAAAACACGGTGTCCATCCTGCTAAATGGACGTTTGAAAATATTGAATACATGAGAAAGCAGTTAAAAAGGCTTGGTTTCAGCTACGATTGGAGAAGGGAAATAGCCACCTGTGACCCCGAATACTACCGCTGGGAGCAGTGGATGTTCCTTAAGATGTATGAAAAAGGTCTCGTATACCGGAAGAATGCCCCGGTCAACTACTGTGTTTTTTGTCAGACGGTCTTGGCAAATGAACAGGTGGAAGACGGCAGGTGCTGGAGGTGCGGGGAGGAGGTGATACAGAAGGAGTTGACCCAGTGGTTTTTTGCCATAACCCGATACGCCGATGAGTTGTATGAGTACTGCGATAGATTAACAGGTTGGCCCGAAAGGGTTCTCAACATGCAGAAGAACTGGATAGGAAAGAGTTATGGTGTAGAGGTCGATTTCAAACTGGAGGATGGAAGACCCTTGAAGATATTTACAACAAGGCCTGATACCCTCTACGGTGTAACCTTTATGGTCCTTGCCCCCGAGCACCCTCTTTCAACAGAGTTGCCCAGAGGAACCCCCTATGAAGAAGATGCAAATAGATTTATCCAGAAGGCTAAGACACAGGATAGGAGTTTTAGGGGGGATCTTAACCTGAAAAAGGAAGGTGTCTTTACAGGGAGGTATGGGATAAATCCGATAAACGGTGAGAAAGTCCCGATTTATATAGGGAATTTTGTCTTGATGGAATATGGAACAGGGGCTATTATGTCTGTCCCTGCCCATGACCAGAGGGATTTTGAATTCGCAAAGGAGTACAATATACCCGTTGTCCTCACGATTATGCCGGAAGGTGGTTTTTTCGATGTCTCCTCAATGGAATCTGCCTATGAAGGGGACGGCATCATGGTGAATTCGGGCATGTTCAACGGTATGCATAACAGAGAGGCCATCCCGAAGATCATCTCCTATCTCGAAAGTATTAATGTGGGAAAGGGGACGGTGAACTATAGGCTCAGGGATTGGGGGATCTCAAGACAGAGATACTGGGGGGCCCCAATACCTATCATCTACTGTGAGAAATGCGGTATCGTTCCTGTACCATACGAAGATCTCCCTGTAAGATTACCCCTCGATGTGGACGTAACCGTTGTAGGAAAGTCCCCTCTGGCAGAGGACCCCCGTTTTTATGAGACTACCTGTCCCTCCTGTAAGGGTAAGGGAAGAAGAGAAACGGATACGATGGATACTTTTGTCGAATCATCCTGGTATTACCTTAAATATGCGTGCCCCGAATACTCTATAGGCCCTCTCGATAAGGAAAGGGTCGACTACTGGATGCCGGTAGACCAGTATATAGGAGGGGTGGAACATGCGGTACTCCATCTCTTATATTCCAGGTTTTTCAACAGGGTGCTGAACGAATTGGGGTTGGTAAGTGTGAGGGAACCTTTTACAAACCTCCTTACCCAGGGTATGGTGATAAAAGACGGGGCTAAGATGAGCAAATCAAAGGGAAACGTCGTAGACCCCGACTACCTTGTTGAGAGATATGGTGCCGATGCCACCCGTTTATACTGTCTCTTCGCCTCCCCTCCGGAAAAGGACCTTGAGTGGAGTGATAAGGGTATCGAGGGTTCGATAAGATTCCTAAACAGGGTCTGGAGACTTGTTGCGGAGAGGGAAGAGATTTTAAAGGGTTCTGATGCCATATATGAACTTGCTTCGAAAAAAGACGATAGTTTCAGGCTAACCGTAAAGCTCCATCAAACGATAAAAAAGGTCACAGAGGATATAGAGCGGTTTCACTTAAATACCGCAATAGCCGGGATCATGGAGCTAGTGAATGCCATATACCGTTTTATCGAAAAGGATAGGGACACTGTGGAAGAGAGGGGGCTTCTGAAAGGGGCTATTGAAATACTTATGCGCCTTCTTTACCCGTTTGTACCCCATATTTCAGAAGAGTTGTGGGAGATGATAGGGAAAGACGGAAAAGAGATCGGTAGCAGTTGGCCTACCTATAAGGACGAATATACCGTTGAGGACAAAGTAACGGTTGCCATACAGATAAACGGTAAATTGAGAGAGACCTGTGAGGTGGAAAGGGACATCGATGAGGAGAGGCTAAGAGAGATCGTCCTTTCGCTCGAGAAGGTGAAGAAGTACACAGAGGGGAAAGATATAAGAAAGATGATCATTATCCCGAATAAGCTTGTAAATATCGTATGCTAAAAGGATGGGGTATTGAGGTGAGAAAAAAAATCTATCCCTTGCTCCTCCCATGTACGGTGATTCTATCTATGTTGCTGATCCTCCCTTCCTGTGGTTATCAGTTGGTGAGGGAAAAAGGTATATTCGGGGGGGAGATATCCTCCATTTCCATAGGTATGTTTAAAAACATGACCTTTGATCCCCATGTTTCGATGTATGTTACCGATGCCTTTACAAAAGAGATAGTCTCAAGTGGTCTTTTTAAAATAAATCAAGGGGGTGGGGATGGTTACATAGAGGGGAGCATAAGGTCTATAAGGATAGCCCCCACATCGATGAATGCCCTCGGGGTTATAGTGGAAAAGAATATGACCGTTGTTGTGGACCTTGCCCTTTATAGGAGTAACGGCAATCTCATAAAGAGGTGGGCGATGACGGAGATGGAAGTATACAGAACTGACGATGTCAACGCAGAGGACTACAACAAAAGGGATGCCATATCGAGGCTTTCAGCCCGTATGGCAAGAAAGTTTGTCTCCATACTACTGATTGATTATTAAGTGGTGGTATTAGCGTTTACCTTTTTTGCAAGTCTTGAGATCTTTCTTGCGGCATTATTTCTATGTATCACGCCTTTCGATGACGCCTTACTTATGTAAGCTATCGCCTCTCTGAACAGGAGGTCTATATCCTCTTTTTTCTTCTCCCCCAGGGCAACCATTACTTTTTTTATCTTCGTCTTCATGGTCGACTTTACATGGGAATTTCTCAACCTTCTCTCTTCTGATTGCCTTGCCTTTTTTATCGCCGATTTATTCTTCTTCAATCGTTACCTCCTTGAAAGTTAAGGATTATTTCTACCATGTATCTCTGCTACAAGTCAAATATAATTTCTGTAATCCAATTTGGTGTAGCGTAAAAGTTTACACACATACGCTACACCATTTTTTATAGAGAGTTTTAAGTTTCATTTTCGTGCTGATTTTATAAATAGGTTGAATAGAAACCCTTACTTTTTACCAGCAGCCCTCTTCGATGCCTTGAGGGGGTTTATCTTCTGTTCCTCAACCTTCTGCACTTTCTTTACGTGGGTGGACATCGGACATACACCCTTTTGCCATTTTTGTGCAGGGTAGGGAAAGCTGAGGCAGTATTTGCCTGTTTCAAACTCAGCGACCTTTGCGCACCCCTCACAGTTTTCAACAATCGTGTAGCAGGTGCCCCCGTTGTATGAACAGCCCGTTTTTTTCATGAATATACACTCAACCCCAGGTTTTACTGATTGACACTGCATACCGGCATCACCTCCTTAAATATAAAATTAAAAAAGCGCATAAATATACAACTATTATGATTTTATGTCAATAGGGGAAAATCACTTTGTATTAGCTGAACGGACTGCTTCTTATAATGACCCTTGAATGTTTTCTGTCAATGGAGATGATGTATTCTTCCACCATAGGGACGAGGATGTCTTTATGGCCTTTTATATCGAGACAATCGTTTGAACCTGTACGAATGATCCCCGATACGGTACCTATCTTTTCCCCATCTTCATCGAAGACCTCCATCCCAACGAGTTCATAAACGTAGTACTCGTCTTCATCGAGTTTCGGGAGGTCTTTTTTTCTCACATATAACTCATTTTTTATAAGAGACTCTACGTCCTCTAACCTTTCTAAACCTTTAAATTTTATAATAAAAACATTTTTATAGGGTCTTTTGCTTACAGGTTTGAGTTCAAACCATAAACCATCTTTTTGAATAAAAAAAGAGGTGTAACTGTAAAACACCTCTTTTTTTTCATTGTAATAGTAAAATTTTACCTCACCCTTTACGCCGTGAGCAGATGTTATCCTGCCTATAGGCACGTACTTCATTCTATAATTTCAAGTACCGCCCTTTTCCTAACCTTTGTGGAAGCAGCGCTCAGTATCGTTCTCATCGCCCGAGCGGTCCTTCCCTGCTTCCCTATTACCTTACCCAAATCATCCTTTGAGACATTCAGTTCGATAACAGAAGTCTTTTCCCCTTCAATCTCAGAAACTTTTACCTGATCAGGGTTGTCAACCAAAGCCTTTGCCATATACTCGATCAACTCTTTCAACACGGCTTAACCTCCATATGATTATTGTGTTACCTCTTTCAGGACCCCTTCCTTCTTAAATATGCTCTCAACGGTTTTGGTGGGTTTGGCACCTTTTTCATACCACGCCTTTATTTTTTCTTTATCGAGGGTTACCTGGGCTGGATTCTGTATCGGGTCATATGTACCAACCTTCTCGATAAACCTGCCGTCGCTTGGATAACGGCTGTCAGCAACGACTATTCTGTAAAATGGTTTCTTTTTAGAACCGTAACGGGACAATCTGAATCTTACCGACAAAGTTTCACCTCCTATCTCATCATTAATTCTTTAGGGAAGCCTTTCATGCCACCCTTTGCAAATTTTTTTATCATCTTCTTCGTCTCGAGATATCTACGTAAAAGTTCGTTTACATCCTGTACTTTTGTTCCACTCCCCTTCGATATCCTGAGCCTTCTACTGCCGTCTATAATATGGGGATAAAGCCTTTCCTTTGGGGTCATAGAGTTTATAATCGCCTCAATCTTTTTAATCTCCTTCTCCGCCTCTGAAAAATTGATCATCCCTTTGAATTTGTTAAAACCAGGGACCATACTCAGAATCGATTCGATGGAGCCGAGCTTTTTCATCTGTTTTATCTGATCTCTGAAATCTTCAAGGGTAAACTCGTCTTTTCGCAACTTTTTTTCAAGTTCCCTCGCCTTTTTCTCATCGAAGATATCCTGGGCCTTTTCCACAAGGGATATCACATCCCCCATGCCCAGTATGCGGGACGCCATCCTTTCAGGGTGGAAGGGCTCGAGGGTGTCCAGTTTTTCCCCTACGCCAATAAACTTAATTGGTTTTCCCGTCACCGCTTTGATCGAGATTGCGGCACCCCCTCTTGTATCCCCATCCAGTTTTGTAAGTACAATCCCGTCTACGTTCAGTTTCTCATCGAAGGTCTTGGCGATATTCACCGCATCCTGACCTGTCATAGCATCGAGAACAAGGAGGGTTTCTTTAGGGTTTAAGTATCTCTTCTGATCGATGAGTTCCTGTATCATCTCCTCGTCTATATGGAGCCTTCCTGCGGTGTCTACAATCAATGTATCTAAGCCATTTTTCATTGCATATGCCTTTGCCTCTACACATATCTTCAACGGGTCATCGAAACCCTTCGATGAGAATACAGGCATATTTATCTGGCTACCGATCTTCGTCAACTGTTCTATCGCCGCAGGTCTATAGACATCCGAAGGGACGAGGAGGGGCCTTCTCCCCTTCTTTTTCAGAAATATGGCGAGTTTTCCCGCAGTTGTTGTCTTCCCCGAGCCTTGAAGCCCCACAAGCATTACAGACACAGGGGGGGAGCCGGAGACATCGAGGGGTTTATTTACCTTCCCTAAAAGCTCGCACAGTTCATCGTAGACGATCCGGACAAAAAGCTGGCCGGGGGTAATACTCGTTAACACTTCTCCCCCTATTGCCTTCTCTTTGACCCTCTCGAGAAAATCTTTTGCGACTTTGTAGTTTACATCCGCTTCAAGAAGGGCTATTCTCACTTCCCTGAGAGAATCCTTTATATTATCCTCTGTTAGTTTTCCGTGCCCCCTTATTTTCTTGAAGGTGGCCTCTAATCTTTCCTGAAGTTTTTCAAACATAGCTATTAAGATAACAGATAATCTTACAAATAGTCAATGATAATTAATGCTTACAAGAAAGAATCGAATGGGGTTTAAATAGAGGGGGTCCTGTAATCAAAAAGGATATCGGTAAAGTTTCTCGTATAGACAGGATTTTGTTCCATGTAGAACAGGTGGGAGGGGCATTTACAATCGGAGACACCGAAACCGGCTATGGTGTTGTGGATAACGGCAAACAACGAATGGGCCATATCGCATTCTATCCTTCTTGACGAACGTACAGGGATAGCGTGGATCAGTTCTGCCTTCTCTCTTAAGTAGTCTATATGCCAGAAGAGTCTCTTATGTTTCTTCTTGTGCCTTACGATCCTCGATGTGAGGTTTTTTACGGCAGAACCCACATATACATAGTAACCCCTTTTGAAGAAGAGATCACCGAGGGCCCCTATCTTTATTATGGTGTCTTCGGGGAGATACAATATGAGGATATAGCCTCCCCCATCTCTTTTTTCTCTTTCATATACATGCCATGGGATGGAAAGGGGTTTTATCGTTCCCGAAAGTGAGAGTTCGTCAGTCCAGGGAAGGGCAAAGGCCCTGATCGAAATAGAATCCTTTAGGGAGTAAAGGGTTTCAGAAAATTCAGGATCCACATGGTATTCAGGAAGAAAATAGTCTACAGAAGGGGAGTGTACAACGAAGAAGACTGACCCCGGGTAAGAAGATAAGGCAAGCTCTATTAAGTGCTTTTTCCCCCTTTCTGTGACCGCATCGGGGAAAAGGGCCACACCGTTATGGAAAAGGGTACACGACTTTACCTCGAGGAGCATCCTTTTGTTTCCCTTTCTCTCTCTAAGCATGAAATCAAACCGGCTATTCCCCATCGTAACCTCTCTTTTTTCTACGGTGTACCCTTCAAACCCCGGTATCTCTTTGTTTTCAATGAGCCTTTCAACAATGGTGTTTGTATAATGGGTATGTAATAGTACAGGCCTTCCATCCTTTACCGCAGCGATTGCGGTGTATATAGTGCCCCTGCCATCTCTTTTCTCATCCTTTATGACAAATAGTGAGCTTCCGTCGTTTAGCAGATTCCATAGCCTTCCAGGATTGGGAAGATGGGCTAAAATGGTTTTTCCGTTTATATCGGATTCTACAAGGAATCTGTTGAGTCTTTTTTTAAATACCGCCTTTTCGAATCCCTCAAAGGGTTTTATGTTCACTGTTCCTCTATCCTAACATTTACCCCTCTGACCTTTAAATACTCCTTTACTTGCCTGACCGTGAATGTCCTAAAATGGAAGACGGATGCCGCGAGAAGTATCTGGGCCTTTCCTTTTACTGCCCCATCATAAAAATGTTCGAGGGTGCCGGCCCCTCCTGAGGCAACCACCGGGATTGTTACCGTTCCTGTTATCGCACTTAAAAGCTCAAGGTCGTAGCCCTTTAGGGTTCCATCCCCATCCATACTCGTTGGTAGCAAAACCCCTGCCCCCAGGTCCTCACATGTTTTTGCCCATTCAATTGCATCTTTACCTACCGGTTTTGTACCCCCTGACACAACCACCTCGAAACCCGAACGAAACCCTTTATTTCTCCTCACATCTATGGCAACGGTAACCCTCTCGGAGCCGAAGATCCTTGCCGCCTCTCTTATCAGTTCAGGGTTATATACTGCGGCCGTATTTATGGAGATTTTTGTTGCCCCTGCCTTTAATGTAAGCTCTATATCGTCGAGGGTTGAGATCCCCCCTCCAACGGTCAGGGGTATTTTGATTACAGAGGCAACCTGGTTTACCCAGTCGAGTCGGGTCTTTCTATTCTCTAATGTTGCCGCAATATCGAGGAAGGCGAGTTCATCGGCCCCTTCTTTCTCATAGTATATGGCATTCTCTACGGGATCCCCCGCATCCCTGATATCGACAAAATTCACCCCTTTAACCACCTTACCGTTTTTAATGTCAAGACACGGCATGATTTTTACTGGTTCCATAGTCTCACCTCTTTTGAGTATATCCCTTGTTACACCAAACCTTTTTACCTTTATGATAACCTATTTTTGTAATCTTTATATCCGAACTTTTTTGTAACCCTGATGCTTCCATCTTTCCCCAAAACCAATATGGAGGGTAGGTTAATCCCGTTAAAGGTTGTGTTCTTCACAATGCTGTATAGGGCCATATCCGTAAAAACAACCCTATCGCCTATTTTTAGTGGTCTGTCAAAGGAGTATGTCCCTACCGTATCCCCGGCAAGACAACTGGGGCCCCCTATCACATACGTATACTTTTTCACATAGGGCATATCAGACCCTATAATATGGGGTCTATATGGCATAAGGAGCACATCGGGCATATGCGCCTCGGCAGAGGCGTCTATTATGGCGATCTCCTCCTTATTCTTAACGATGTCGAGGACCGTAGATACGAGAACACCGGCATTTAAAACACTCGCCTCTCCTGGTTCTAAATATATGGTAACCCCATATTTCTTTTTGAAACGGTTTATAAGACCTATGAGACGTTCAATGTCATACCCATCCCTGGTTATATGGTGCCCTCCCCCAAAGTTAATCCACTTTAATCCCCGGAGGTACTTTCCGAATAACCCCTCAAAGGCATCGAGTACCCTTTCGAGGACATCTGAATTTTGTTGACACAGGGCATGAAAATGGAGGCCATCGACGAGATGACTGTAACTCTCATAATGGGAATCGAAGACCGTATGGATAATCCCGAGCCGTGAGGTGTTTCCGCAGGGATTATACATGGGATTTTCGACCTCAGAATATCCAGGGTTCACCCTGAGGCCTATAGAAAGGCCTTCCTCCTTTGCCCATCTTCCATATCTTTCGAGCTGATAAAAAGAGTTGAATATGATGGTATCCGAATACTTAATCACCCCCTTTATCTCATCTTCCCTGTAGGCCGCCGCAAAGGTATGTACCTCTTTTTTGAATTTTTCAAAACCAAGTCTTGCCTCGTTAAGACCGCTTGCGCATACCCCATCGAGATACCTTCTCATCAACGGGAACGTTGCAGAGGTTGCATAGGCCTTTAAGGCATGGAGTATTTTACACCCCGTTCTATCCTTTACATACTTAAGGAGCTTCATGTTCTCCTCAATCAAGGTCTCATCTATGAGATAGGCCGGGGTCGGGATTTCATCATAGGGGAGATTCAAAAAGACATCCTCTTTTCTTTTGAATACTTCCTTTTTTAAGTCCTGCAATGCCCCTGTCAGGGATATTAAATCGTTCTCATCGAGGTTGGCCAGTAACCTTTTTCTCTTTTTATCAGGTAATAAGTGGTATTTTTCTATTGTGTCGCCCTCGAGCATTTCTGTAACCCGGTCGTATTTAGATTCTATTTCTAAAAATGGTCGGGCAATGGTTTATGTTCTACCACCTGCCAGGGGAGCCCGTAAGTATTTAAGGCATCCATGAATTGATCGGGGTCGAGTTGCTCTATGTTGTATACCCCAGGTTCATCCCATACCCCTGTCATCACGAGCATAGCCCCTATCATGGCAGGGACACCTGTTGTATATGCTATCGCCTGGGTACCTGTCTCTTTATACGCCTCTTCGTGGTCACAGACGTTATATATGTATTTTGTTATGATTTTACCGTCCTTTTTACCTGTCATTACATTCCCTATCACCGTCTTTCCTTTATATCTTACCCCTAAGGAAGAAGGTTCGGGGAGTAAGGCCTTTAAAAATTTTATAGGGACTATCTTGTGACCTTCGTATTCCACCTCATCGATCCTCGTCATCCCAACATTTTTTAAGACCCTCAAATGGTTGAGATAATTATCCGAGAAGGTCATCCAGAACCTTGCCCTTTTTATACCCTTTATGTTCAGCACGAGAGATTCGAGTTCTTCATGGTATAGTAAATAGCTCTCCTTTGGTCCCACTACAGGATAATCAAAGGTGAAATGGACGCACCCTTCTTCTATGATTGGAGGTGTCTCCACCCATACCCCTTCCCTCCAGTGACGAACGACCTGGGTTACCTCCCTTATGTTTATCTCGGGGTTGAAGTTCGTTGCGAAGGGATGGCCGTGGGCACCGGCGTTACAGTCGAGTATGTCGAGGTAGTTGATCTCATCGAAAATATGTTTCTGACCATAAGCGGTAAATACGTTTGTGACCCCGGGATCAAAGCCCGAACCCAGTACCGCCATGATACCTTTTTCTTTAAATCGTTCATTATAAGCCCACTGCCAGCTATATTCAAAGTGGGCTTCATCGGGGGGTTCATAGTTTGCCGTATCGATGTAATCTACCCCTGTAGCAAGGCAAGCATCCATTATATGTAGGTCCTGATAGGGTAGGGCGAGGTTTAAGACTATATCTGGCCTGAACTTTTCTATAAGACTTACGAGTTCAGGCACACAATCGGCATCCACCTGGGCCACTTCTATCTTTCTCCCGTACCTCTTTTCTATATCGTCCTTTATGGACTCGCACTTTGAAATCGTCCTGCTCGCAACCATTATATGTTGAAAGACATCAGGCACCTGGGCACACTTATGGGCTGCAACCCTTGCCACCCCCCCTGCCCCTATGATCATGATCCTTCCCTGCTTTTTTTGTCTTGTCATCCTTTCTCTCCTTTTGTGGTTAAAAGCATAATCATCTCCCTTGCAACCTTAGCGGCACATATAGATGAAACAAACGTGGGATCGTAATCAGGAGAAAGCTCAACGATATCTCCCCCTATGATGTTTTTTTCTCTCAGAACAGAAAAAAACTCCATCACCTCTTTGAAGGTAAGTCCCCCAGGTTCAGGGGTTGTCACCCCCGGGGCAAGGGATGGGTCAAACACATCGAGGTCAAAGGTGATGTATAAGGGGACATCACCTTTTAGTTTTTCTTTGAGCATAGAGGGGGAATCGAAAAGATGGGCCTCTTCGAATTCCTCTTTTGTTCCTGATCTGATACCGATCTGAAATATATTTTCTACACCCAGTTCTTTGACCCTTTTAATCACTGTAGCATGGGAGAGTCTTTCTCCCTCGTATACATCCCTTAGGTCTAAATGGGCGTCAAAATGGACGAGTTGTAAATCGGGAAAGTGTTTTTTTACGGCCTTTACGATGGGATAAGTGGTTAAGTGTTCACCCCCGAAGATGAGAAATTTGGTGTTGCCTTCCACCATTTTTTTAATCGTTCCCTCAATGATCTCAAGGCTACCATGGAGATTCCCAGAGGGCAGTTCAATATCCCCTACATCGGTAAATCTTATATCCGATAAATCTCTCTTCTGGTAGGGACTATAGGTCTCGAGGGTCCAAGAAGCCCTCCTTATGCTCTCAGGGGCAAATTTTGTACCCCCCCTGAAGGAGGAGGTGATATCGAGGGGGCAGCCAAGGAGAATAATGCTCGGTAATACCCCGTTCGATTTTGCACCGATATACTCTTTATGGAATACCCCGTTCATTTTTTTCTGTAAAATTGGGTACGGAAAAGTATAAAAACTCTGTTCTTAAAAAGGGCTTTCAAACAGGGTTTAATCCCACAGAACAACGCCTGCAAAGGCTGCCCCGATATTTACCACCTTGTGTGTGGCGGAGATGGATTTTATCTCTTTTATGGCACGCCTTCTCATCTCCATGCCCTTTTCCACCATCTTCTTTACCTGCTGTACCACGGTCTGCTCGTCTGCTTTTGCTGAGTATTCCATTATGAGGCCGGCAAGGGTTTCATCCTGAGGTATACCGATGGCCACAGCGGCGGAAATCACTTCTCCCGGTACATCGCTTACTATCGATGCGTATGCGACAGGCACAAGGGCTCCATGGGGTAGTGAGGTGGGGGGTGGTAAAATCTCTTTACAGCCTGGGGGCAGGATGCTGCTCATCCTTACAAGGTTTGTGTCGCCCACCCCGGATGCCATTAATGCGCCATCAAAGGCGTTTAAATGGGAGAAACCTTCTGAAGTACCACTTACAAGGAAAAACCTCGTTGGTGTTTTAATGATCATTTTGGCCACCTCCCAAATTTTTTAGTGTCTGCCTGTCTTGTCTGCAGTTTTTTTTAAGTGGAAAATAAAAATCTTTCCGTACATGGATCCCGTATATATTCAATTTGGCCTCTCCTTAAATAATTTTTATATACCCTATTATAAGGGTTATTAAAAATTGGGAGGCGAAGATACCCATAAGACGCATGCCTTACTATTTCTCCTGTTTGCTATATAATGTTTCTTTGATGCCTTGAAATAAAAACACTCACCCTTTTTCAACTTGTATGATTTTCCACCGAAGACGAGCTCAATGCTACCGGAGAGAACATAACCAAATTCTTCACCCTCATGGGGCCCATCTTCTTGTGTCTTTTCATTCACATCAAGTTCAAGTAGGGCTGGATCCATCTGCCTGTTCTGGGCAGCTGGTACTAAAATCTGGAATATCTTCACCCCTTCATGTTCTAAGTCGACCCTGTCCTTCTGTTTGAACACTATCTTCTCTTCAAAACCACCGCTGAAGAATGTGGACGGTTTTTCGTCAAGGGCATCGAGAATGCCGATCAGGCTCTCCACAGAGAGGGATGTGAGGTTCCGTTCCACCTGGGAAATGAACCCCTTCGTCAGACCTGCCCTCACTGCGAGCTCTTCCTGGGTCAGAGATTTGGCCTGCCTTAACATCTTTATCCGTTCACCTATACTTGTACCATCGATATTCATAATAATAACAATATAAGCTAATTAAAAGTTTACATTATTAAACAAATAATTTTTGTTTTTGTCAAGTAATATTTTATTTAACTTTTATGATTAGTATGTTAAACTCAGTGAAATTGTGTCTATATGCTTGTAAAAACAGGGATAATCGAGTTTTTTAAGGAAAAAAGGGTTAACGATATTTTCCATCTGCCAGGTATTCACACCCTTCCTCTCATAGAAGCCCTATCTTTTGAAAATATCAATGTTTATATGGGTAGACACGAGTCTGGGGCAGGATTTATGGCCGACGGATACGCAAGGTCCACAGGGAAGACCGGCACGATCATAGTAACTCCGGGGCCAGGGCTGGGTAATGTTGTAACGGTATGTATGGAGGCTTATAACGACGATATCCCCCTTGTGATAATACACATCGACACAGGGGTAGAAAAAACCGGAAGAGGCACCCTCCACGAGCTTTCAGAACCTGAAGGGATGTTCAGAGGTATCACGAAGAGCACCTTTACCGTAACAGACCCTGAAAAAACCTTATCTGTCCTTAACCAGGCATACGATAAAGCAAAAGGGGGCAGAAAAGGCCCTGTTTTGGTCTCAATCCCTCACCCTTTTCTTGAAAGGGAAATCTCTAATACCACGGATATCCTTGAACACAGGAGGGATCAGGCGATTATAGAAGAGAAGAAAGACGGGGAGAGTACCCTTGAAAAGATTTTATTCCGGAAAAAAAGGCCCCTTATTATAGGGGGGAGGGGGCTTATGTCCCGTGAGGGGAGGGTTTTAATAGAAAAGATATGCCTTAGATCCTCTATACCTTTTCTTACGACGACAGACGGCAAAGGGGTGGTAAGGGAAGATGCGATTTATGCCTTCGGTAATATCATGCAGAGAGGGGTCGTCCGGGAGATGGTAGAACTTTCTGATCTGATACTGGCGATCGGGACGAGATTGAGGGAGGCGGATGCGGTAAGGAGGGGGGTAAGACTAAAAGAGCTTGTCCATATAGACTTCGATGAGAGATGGATGGATAAAAACTATAGGGCCTCCCTTAAGATAACAGGGGATATCGATTCCTTGATGAAAGGTTTAAGTGGGGTTTTTGAAGATAAGAACTTTGAATGGGATTTAATCTATCTTAAAAAAAGGTATGAAAGGGAGTTAAATAGGTTGGGCAGAGAACACATAGGTTATAGAATGGTAAAAACCATAAGGGATGTGATTCCGGATGAGACCATGCTGGTATGTGAGTTGAACTATCCTTCCTACTGGGCAGAATACTATTTTCCCGTATATGAACAGAATGCATTCATAATGCCGAGGGGTATCTCCCCTGTTTTCTGTGCCTTGCCTGTGGCCATAGGGGCAAAGATAGGGATGAGGAGTAGACCATGTCTCTGTATCGTTGGTGATGGCGGAATCCTCCCTACGGTATCTGAATTATCAACGATCATAAAGTACGATATCCCCGTTGTTATCATCGTCCACAACAACGGAGGATACGGTATCCTTGAGGATGCAATGACAAGGCGATACGGTATGAAGGGCACCATGTTACTTAATAACCCTGACTTTTTAAGGCTCGCCTCTTCCTTCGGAATTAAGGCGAAAAGGACGAAAACCTTGGAGGGCCTAAAAAAAATATTGTTAAAGGATATCTCCTGGGATACCCCCTATCTGGTAGAATTTACATCGCCTGTGTTGCCCCCTCCCTGGGTATAGGAAACCTGTCGAGGTCTTTTTAGTCTAAATCCCCAAAAATCCAAAAAATGTAAAAATGTCAATATGTTATCCTTCTTAGGGCGAGGCCCTTTGCTGGGGCTGTTGGCCCTGCGGCATCCCTGTCCTTTGCGTTTAGAATGGAGAGAAAATCCGCTTCTGATATTTTTCCAAAACCTACATAGGTGATGGTACCCACGATATTCCTCACCATATACCTCATAAAACCTGTGCCTTCTACAAAGATATGGATGAAAGGTCCCCGCCTTTTCACCCCTGCCATAAGGATCTCTCTTATATGGCTTTTATAGACCTCATCCTTTTTTTTGAAGGAGGAAAAGTCATGGGCTCCAAGGATATATCTTATCGCCCTGTTCATAGAAGGGGTATCCATAGGGTAGGGTATATGCCATGTGTATCTTGTATAAAAAGGGGAATCGTAAGGGGTATTCAAGATGGTATAGATATAAAGTTTACTCTTTGCCGAATAACGGGCATTAAAATCCATATCCTTATCCACTGCATCAATTACCCTTATATCCTGAGGCAGAAGGCTATTTAGCCCCAGGATTAGGCCTTTTCTGGCCACCCGCGATTCGGTAAGAAAGCTTACCACCTGTCCGTATGCGTGGACACCCCTGTCCGTTCTGGCACCGCTATACATCTTTATCGGATGGTTTACTATCCTTTCTATCCCTTCCTTTAGGGTCTGTTCAATGGTTCTTAAGTTCGGCTGACATTGCCATCCGTGATAGCTGGTCCCATCGTATGATACAATGAGAGCGATGTTTCTCATCGGGCCTTCTTCTGGCCGTTCCCTTCTATTTTCTGGGTTGTATTTGAAGGCAAACTTTCCTTTCCTGCCATAGAAGACTTACCATCAAGCCTTTTATAGAGTTCTTCCAGTTCCTTTTTAAGGCTTATGTTCTCGGCCCTTAAAAAATTGTTTTCCTCCCTTAAAAGCCTGATCTCCTCTTTAAGGCCTTTGACCTCTTTGTTGCAGGAGGTGGCTCCTAAAAGGATCAAGAAGGAAATAAGACATATACAGGCTAATCTCATGGTATTTATTTTCTATTAATATCTTCTCATTTGTCAACAGGTTAATCTTTATGGTAGATTAAAGACATATTTATTCTGAAATCCACAATTTCAAATTCGATTAAAATGGAGGCCCTTTGATGCATGCATCCGTTATGACTGTACCTATTGAAGAGGAGATGAAGAGGTCGTATCTCGACTATGCGATGAGCACGATTATAGGCAGGGCATTGCCCGATATACGGGATGGGTTGAAACCTGTCCACAGGAGGATACTCTATGCAATGTATGAACTGGGTAATACCCATGACAAGCCATACAAAAAATCCGCAAGGGTTGTGGGAGATGTGATAGGTAAGTACCATCCCCACGGTGACCAGGCGGTATACGATGCGATCACAAGGATGGTACAGGATTTTTCCTTAAGATACCCGCTGATAGACGGACAGGGAAACTTTGGTTCCATCGACGGCGATGCCCCTGCTGCCATGAGGTATACAGAAGTAAGGCTCACGAGGATGGCAGAGGAGATATTAAAGGACATAGAGAAGGAGACCGTGGTATTTAAACCCAACTATGACGACTCCTTAATCGAACCTACGGTCCTTCCCTCTAAAATACCAAATTTACTCATAAACGGTTCTTCCGGTATCGCCGTCGGTATGGCGACAAATATCCCTCCCCATAACCTCACAGAGATCATAAACGGTATTATTGCCTATATAGATAACCCTTCGATCACCCTTGATGAAATGATGGGGCTCATACCAGGACCTGACTTTCCTACTCGGGCCATAATTTACGGAAGACAGGGGATAAGGGAGGCCTATGAGACAGGGAAGGGCCATATAATCCTGAGGGCAAGGGCGGTGATCGAGAAGAAGAAAGACGGTAGAGAGGCGATCGTCATCACCGAAATACCCTATCAGGTAAACAAGGCGAGGCTCATTGAAAATATAGTGGAGCTTATCAACACGAAGAGAATAGAAGGTATATCGAACATAAAGGATGAGTCTAACCGGGAGGGTATGAGGATAGTCCTTGAATTGAAAAGGGGGGAGATGGCGATGCCCATCCTGAATAAGCTGTACAAACATACCCAGCTTCAGACCACATTCGGTATCATTTTCCTGACCATAGTGAACAACGAACCTAAGACCTTAAATCTTATCCAGTTGATCGGAGAGTTTGTAAAATTCAGGAAGGAGATCGTCACAAAGAGGTCTACCTTTGAGCTAAACAAAGCGAGGGAGAGACTCCACATACTGGAAGGTTTAAAGAAGGCCCTCGAACATATAGATGAGATTATAAGTCTTATCAAGAAGTCGAAGAATGTTCAAGAGGCAAGAATATCCCTTATGGATAGGTTTGGTTTTTCAGAAAAACAGGCGACAAGTATCCTCGAGATGAGACTCCAGAGGCTTACATCCCTCGAGAGAAATAAGATTATGGAAGACTTTAAAGCTACAGTAGAGGAGATAAGGAGACTCGAGGAGATATTGAGGGAGGAGAGGATACTCTTAAATGTGGTAAAAGAGGAACTGGTGGAGGTGAGAGAAAAATACGGCGATGGCAGGTTAACAGAGATCGTGGATGAACTCCCCGAGATTAAAGTAGAGGATATGATTAAAGAGGAAGAGGTGGTGGTGACCATAACCTTCAACGGTTATATAAAGAGAACCCCCCTCGACCAGTACAAACACCAGGCGAGGGGTGGTAAGGGGAGGATAGGGATAATAGTGAAGGATGAGGACTTTGTTGACCATCTCTACACCGCCTCCACCCACAGCTATATCATATTCTTTACAAACAGTGGAAAGGCCCACATGGTAAAGGTGCATGAGATACCGGAGGCCCCGATGTCCTCAAGGGGGAAGCCCATAGTAAACCTGATCCATATGGATAAAAACGAGAGGATAGCGGCCATTGCCCACGTAAAGGAGTTCAGCGAGGATAAATACCTTTTACTTGTAACGAAAAAAGGCCAGGTCAAGAAGGTGAGCCTCGGGGCCTTAAAGAATATCCGTTCTTCAGGTATAAGGGTGATCGGTCTTCCCGAGGGAGATACCCTTATAGATGTCCTCGAAACAGAAGGAGAGAATGAGATTATCATTGCGACAAAGAAGGGGATGTCTATCAGGTTCAACGAAAAGGAAGTGAGGCCCATGGGAAGGACCGCATACGGAATAAGGGGTATTAGACTGCTGAAGGAGGATGAGGTGGCCTCCGTTGAGAAGGTGAGCCCCGAATGCAACGTCTTTACCGTTACGGAGAAAGGTTTTGGGAAGAGGGCCCCATGCGATGAATACAGGATCCAGTCAAGGGGTGGCAAAGGGATAATCAACGTGAGGTGCAGGGAAAAGAACGGTCAGGTTGTCTGCCTGAAACAGATAAAAGAGAACGATGAGGTGATCCTCGTTACGGATACGGGGAGAACCATACGCTTCAAGGTTCAGGATATCCCCATCCAGAAAAGGGGAGGTCTGGGGGTAAAACTCATGGATCTAAAGGAAGGGGAAAAGATAAGTGGTGCCGTGGTTGTAAGTGAAGATTGAGGAATAAGATATATGAGGATCAGTATCATCGGGGCAGGGGCATGGGGTACCGCCTTTTCTATCCACTGTGCGAGAAAGGGTATCGAGGTACTCTTATGGGTCTATGAAGAGAACCTCTACGGACAACTCTTACGCAATAGGGTAAACGATATGTACCTGCCAGGCTTTGATCTACCGGAAAATATAAATTTTACAAAGGATCTTCGGGATATACCGCTATTCTCAAAGGACGTAGTAATCGCTACCCCCTCCATCGCATTAAGAGAGACGATCGGTAAGATCTCAGCGGAACTTTCCGATAAGAACATCCTGATCCTCACCAAAGGTATAGAAAACGGTACGTTACTCCGTATGAGCGAGGTAGTACAGATACTGTTAGGGGTGAAAAATCCTTCTGTTGCCGTCTTATCGGGCCCATCCTTTGCCAAAGAGGTAGCCCTCGATATGTTTACATCGGTGGTGATAGCATCGAACAAAAGTAGGGTAGCCTATGATTTTCAGAAAAACCTACATTCCGATAATTTTCGCATCTATACGAGTAGAGATGTTATAGGGGTTGAGTTAGGGGGGGCGATGAAGAATGTGATGGCCATCGGGGCAGGTATCATAGAAGGGCTTGGGCTCGGGACGAATACGCAGGCCGCTTACGCAACAAGGGCCCTTGTGGAGATCATGAGGCTTGGTCGTGCTATGGGTGCCAAAGAGAAGACCTTTATGGGCTTATCAGGGATGGGTGATTTAATCCTCACATCATACGGCCACTTAAGTAGAAACAGGGCCTTTGGAAACGAACTTGCAAAGGGTAAGAAACCTGAGGATATCATAAGCGCCCAGAACATGGTGGTGGAAGGGTATTATACCGTTAAGGCCGCATATGAACTCTCAAAGAGACTCTCCATCGATATGCCTATAACGGAAGAACTCTATATGGTTATATTCAATGGAAAAAGGCTTCAGGACTCCATAAACGATATAAAGAGAAGGGCCCTGAAGGAAGAATTCTATTAGAGTCCTCCTCCATTATTTATCGGAACCACTATATCTGCCCGTCTCTATTTCACGCCGAGGAGGCTTTTCATGAGGTTTATATTGGCCCCTGCCACCCTTTTACCATTTATCCAGAACTGAGGGGTACTGTTTATCCCAACCGATGCTGAAATCTGTTTATGTTCGTTTAAGAGTCTTACCACTTTATCATCGTTACATATTTCGAATTTTTTGTTGTCAAGTTTACCTGTCATCGCCTCTTCGTATGCCCTCTCCCTGTCTTTGGCGCAGAATATATATTTTATCTTCTGTTCCGCCTCTTTATGGATGGGAAGGGGGGTGAAGAAAATATAACGGGTAATATTTGACTGGGAAGAGAGGAATTTAGATGCATCCCTGCAGTAGGGACAGTCGGGGTCTGTGAACTCGATGACCTTTATCTTGCCATCCCCTATCTTTAAAGCCTTTTCAAGGGGTAGAGCTTTTACCTTTTCTGTGAGAATTTCACCGAGCCTCTCCTCTGTAAGGTTTCTATTAGGGGAGGCCCAGAGGGCCCCTGCAAAGAGATAGTTTTTTTCTGGAAAATAGTAGAATATCCTCCCCGGGGCAATCACCTCGTACATGCCTTCAATGTCGGTCTTGTTTAACCTCTCCGCCTGAGCCATCGGATAAGATTTTTTAAATTTTTCCAATATCTTGGGATCCACATCCTCCCCGGCAGAGATACCGAAAGGGGCAAAGAGAAGGTATAGGGCAAATGCTGCATAAAAAAAGGTTCTGTAAGACATATTCACCTCCTTGATGGGATAATATAAAACATTTGACGCCCTTTTTGTACTGTGTTATTCTCAAAATGTTAAAATCCAAGCCAACAGAGGGTTTTATTCAAAAACAGGAGGTATCCATGTCAACTATTTACGATGTTTTTGCCAGAGAGGTACTCGATAGCAGGGGAAATCCAACGGTGGAGGTGGAGGTAACCCTTGAAAGCGGTTATACGGGAAGGGCGATTGTTCCCTCAGGGGCATCAACCGGAGAAAGAGAGGCCCTTGAGATGAGGGACAACGACGAAAAGAGGTATAAAGGCAAGGGTGTACTAAAAGCCATTGAGAATGTAAACGATATCATAGCCCCGAAGATAGAGGGTTTTGATGCCCTCGACCAGACATATATAGATGGTGTGATGATCGAACTCGATGGGACCGAGAATAAGAGCAAACTCGGGGCAAATGCCATACTCGGTGTCTCAATGGCGGTTGCGAGGGCAGCGGCAGATTATCTCGGGATACCTCTATACAGATACTTAGGAGGAATAAGGGCAAGGGAGATGCCCGTACCGATGATGAATGTGATAAACGGTGGGGCCCATGCGGAGAACCCCCTTGACTGTCAGGAGTTTATGATAGTGCCTGCAGGGGCCAATAGCTTTAGAGAGGCGATAAGGATCGGGGTCGAAGTCTTCCATACTTTAAAGGCCGTTTTGAAAAATAAAGGGTATTCGGTAGGTGTAGGTGATGAGGGCGGTTTTGCCCCCCAGATAGAAAATACGAAAGAGGCCCTCGATACTCTGATGGTGGCCATTGAGAAGGCAGGCTACAAACCGGGTAAGGACGTCTTTATCGCCCTTGACCCCGCGGCCAGTGAATTCTATAAAAAGGGAAAATACCATTTTGATGGCAATGTATGGACAAGTGATAAGATGATCGATTTCTATGTATCCATCATAGACCAGTATCCTATCATCTCCATTGAGGATGGCCTTGCCCAGAACGACTGGAGGGGATGGGCGAAATTCACTGAAAAGTGCGGCGATAGGATACAGATTGTAGGGGATGATATATTCGTGACAAATCCGAAGATATTTTCAGAGGGGATAAAGAAAGGGATAGCGAACAGCATTTTGATCAAGCTTAACCAGATTGGGACGGTAACAGAGACATTAACGACGATCGAGATGGCAAATAAGGCAGGTTACACCTGTGTGGTATCCCACCGCTCAGGGGAGACGGAGGACACTTTCATTGCAGACCTTGCCGTGGCCACCAATGTGGGGCAGATCAAGACAGGCTCAGCATCAAGGAGTGAAAGGATCGCAAAGTATAACCAGCTCTTAAGGATTGAGGAAGAGCTCGGGGATGGGGCGATCTTTAAAGGTGTCGATGCCTTCTATAGCCTCGGATAAAATTTTTGGAGAATATGAATGGAGTATGCTCTAAAATATGGTGAGAGGTCCATAAGGGTCGATTTACCCAGCTCATGGAAGGTATCTACTTTGACACATAGGGACCCCCCTGCCCTGCCCGTTTATGAGACCCTTTTAAATAGCCTTGAAAACCCTATTCAGGAAGAGCGGTTTTCAGAATGGGTGAGACCGTTTAAAGAGATCCTGATCGTTGTTCCTGATGTGACAAGGTATGCGGCGATGGAGCGTATACTCCCCATTCTAAAGGATCAGTACCTAAAGGACCACACGGTAAAGATCATCTTTGCGATGGGGAACCACAGGAAACATACGGAAGAGGAACAGAGAAATATAGTGTCGGAAAGGATTTTTAAGGAGATACCCTGTGTAGACCACGACTGTTTCGATGAGAAAGTCCTTGCCCCTTTCGGAAAGACCCGATCCGGTCTGGATGTGGTGCTAAACAAAATGCTTCTTGAGGCAGATGCGGCGATTGTTACAGGTTCTATAAACTTCCATTATCTCGCAGGGTTTGGAGGAGGAAGGAAGTCCATATTCCCAGGGATTGCAGGCTATGAGACCATAATAGGCATCCACAGGGAGGTATTCAACAAAGAGAAGCCGGGAAAACACGAAAAGGCAAGGTCAGGCGTACTCCACGGTAACCCCATGCATGAGGAGATCATGGAGGGGATTTCCCTGATAAAGACCCCTATGTTTCTTATAAATACAGTCCTCGATGATAAAAAGAACATTGTGAATATCTTTTCCGGTCATATAAGGTATGCCCATGAAGAAGGGTGCGAATGGTATAAAAGGTATTTTCAGGTTAAGGTGGATGAAAGGGCGGATGTTGTAGTGGTGAGTGTAGGGGGGTTTCCAAAGGATATAAACTTTATCCAGTCCCATAAGGCGATAGAACACGCGATGGGTGCTATAAAAGATGGGGGCTCGATGGTTGTTGTCGGTGAATGTAAAGACGGTCTTGGAAGCGGTGAATTCTTGAAGTGGTTTGATTACGGGTCTTCTTTTGAGATGGAACCCCATGTGAGGAAAAGCGATAAGGTCTATTCCCAGACCGCCTATGCAACGAGGCTAAAGGCAGAGAGGTGCAGGATCTATTTTGTATCAGAGCTCGAGGATGAGACCGTAAAAAAGATGGGGCTTATCCCGAAGAAGGACGTAATGGATGCGATTTATGAAGTCGATGACGGCTCTGAGAAGTTGTGTTACATCATACCCAACGGCTCAAGTACGTTGACTTTTTGTGATTAAATTCCTTTATAAGGAGGGGCTATGGAGTGTTCCCTAGATAAGAATAAAAAGAGATGCACCTGTACCTATGAACCCTGTGATAAAAAGGGTAGATGCTGTGAGTGTGTCTCCTACCACTTAAAGATGAACGAGATCCCCGGTTGCTTCTTCTCAAAGGAAGGGGAGGCCACATACGACCGTTCAATCAGGAGGTTTATAAGGGATAAGGGTTAGGCAAAGATAAGGTGCAACACCTCTTCCGCCTTTTCCCTTATTTCAATCGATTTATCCGTCATTTTTATGATGGAGAGCTTTCTTTTAATATCTTCCTTTTCCCGAGGCGTAGAAGCCTTATAAACTAAGGCAAGTTTATCCATCACCGGTAAAACGACCTCCTTCTCCTTTGTATCGAGACAGAGAAGGAGTGTCGATACATCATCGGGGAGACCGTACTTTTCTATGTATCTCTTTACATTTGTGGCAAAACTGGCAGTTCCGTAAGTTTTGTGGATCCTGTTATAAGCCCTATCGTGCTCAACTGTGCCTTTATCCCCCATAAAGAGCCTATCGAGGGCCTCTTTCCGCCTTGCCATGTTCCACCTATCTTTCGGCAGATCTTTCTTTTCGGTCTTATCCTGCCTTCCATAGTGTCTGCTTCTATCCTTTTTCCTGTCTATCTCCCGCCAGTTTGGCCTCTCATCATCATAGTCTGCCATATATTTACCTCACTTCCTCGCCCAGAAGGACTCGGTAAGCCCCACCCTCCACCTCTCATTTTCTCTATACATCTTGATTATGGCAGGCTTGGGGGACGTCTTATGCTTTAGAATTACCTCTGCACTATCCTTTTTTATTGAACCTATCTTCCAGGTGCTCTGTTCAAGGGCTAAATCGGGGTCAAAGTTCATCAAAAAAACATTCCAGTAGGAGTTACAGATAGTGCCGCATCTTTCGAAATCTTCCCTGATCCGCTCTTCTGTGTATTTATCCCTCTCTTTTTTCGAAAGTTCCTTATACACATCGCTTATGATCGTCTTTTTTGACCTCTCAGAGAGGTGGTTCCATATCTCCTTATAATTTTTGACCTTCATGGATTTAAATAGACCTTCTGCGGAATTGAGGATGTTTTCTATATCTTGCTGGGTCTGGCCGAAAAGGTAAATGGGCACAAAAAGGAAAAGAAAAAGAATTATCCTGTAGATAGCCCCTTTTAAACCATAACCTAAATTGTTATTTTTAAGAAACAACACAAAACCACCATACAAAAAAAGGCGCTTCCGATGGGGAAGCGCCTTTTTTATCTCATTTGATCACTGTTTTTTATGGAGGGTCGTTACATATACTTGATTGCCCACGTGTTTGACCGTTGCATAGTATCCGGGGTGTAGTGTCGCAAGCATCGTCTCCATCATGGTTGCATAGTTCGTCTGGGCATCCTTTAAGACCGTCTGTACTGCTGATACGGCGTTTGTGCCGTTCGGATCTGTTTCAACGGAAGTTGCGAGATTGGCAAGGGATGAAAGGGCACTGTTACTACCCCTTGCAACGATACTATCAAGGGTTGCCTTAAATGCAGTATAGGCCGCTGGATCCGCTGCCTGTAAACCAGTTAAGTATTTTGACAGGTTACTTGCGGGG
>JAOAGQ010000031.1 GCA_026415675.1 Syntrophorhabdaceae bacterium | reverse complement strand
GAAACGACCTCGACGACCAGCTCTTCGGCACCTTCTCCCGTTGCCAGGACTTGCTCCGTCAGCCGCCAATTAAGGCAGATAGCAGAGCCCATCTTCGCCAACTCCTTTCCGTTGAGGCAGGGGGTGTGGTCTTTACCACGATTCAGAAATTCTTCCCCGAGGAGAAGGGCGACCGCCACCCCACACTGTCGAAAAGGCGCAATATCGTGGTCATTGCCGATGAGGCCCACCGCAGCCATTATGATTTCATTGATGGCTTTGCCCGCCACATGAGGGATGCCCTCCCAAATGCCTCATTTATCGGCTTTACAGGTCAGCCTATCGCTCGGGAGCTTGTCAAGACCGTACGAAGTAACGTCACCATCGACTGGACGCTAAGGGAGAATGTCCGGGCCCAGCTTCGGGTTCTCGTTAAACGTATACTCAGAAAATACGGCTATCCCCCGGACAGGCAGGAAAAGGCCACACAGACGGTACTCGAACAGGCCGAGGTGCTTACGGTAGAGTGGGCAATTGTGTAGATACGTTACCGGTTAAACATAACCTCCTTAAGGTCAAAAGGGAACACAAAAGGCCGGATAAGTCCTTGTTTGAGGTTTTCACATAGAGACTTTTTTAAGGGGTCTCTACTTATGGGTTCAGTTTTTTATATTCCTCTATGTTCCAGCATGAGGTAAAGAAACTGCAATCCATACACCTCTTGAGTCTTTTTGACCTTATGAGGTATTCTTTTCCTGTGGTGCCAGAGATTTTCTCTTTTTCCATCTCTGCGACACACGGGGGTGTCCCTGATTTGCATCCGTGTTTATTATCGCAGTTGATACAGTATCCCTTTTTTTCTTGAGGCTCAACCATTTTAACCATTTATATACGGCCAGAGTTTATAGGAGCCTTAAACCCCTGTCAAGGAAAAATCCTTGCGCACATATAATTTTTCCTTGACATAAATTTTCTATGTTGAAATAATAAAAATAATTTATATGAAAACATAGTTTTCATATATAAACAAAAGAAGGCGATCGATGTATGTAAAGTCCGCTGACAGGGTCATCCAGATATTTGAGGCATTAAGTCAGAGGGAGAACGGCATGACCCATGCAGAACTATCCAAAACCCTTGCGATCCCCAAGGGTAGCCTTACCCACCTCCTCTCAAACCTTGTGGATAGGGAGTACCTTCTATACGATAAGGTGAAGAGGGTATATAGCCTTGGACCGAGACTTTTAATCCTTACAGGGAGATATCTATTGAGCCTCGATATAGTGAGAGTGAGTAGGCCCATCATTCAAGACCTCGTTGCTGAAATAAACGAAGATACAGAGCTTGCCATCATGAAGGGGGATGAGATCATCTTCGTGTACAAAGAGCAGTGTTCCCATCCTCTGAAATATTCCATCGAGATAGGCGACAGGGCCCCCATGTATGCCACAGGGGCGGGAAAGGCGATCCTTGCCCATCTTTCCGAGGAGGAAATAAAAAGGTATCTATCGAGAATTGAATTGATACCGATGACGAAGAACACAATAACAGACAGGGGTAGGCTTGACGCAGAACTTATGGAGGTGAAAAAGAAGGGGATCGCTTACAGTAGAGAAGAATACCAGCAGGGGATAAGCGCGATAGCAGCCCCTGTATTCAACTTTTATGGTAATGTTATCGGCTCAATTACCGTCACCCTCCCGAGTATCCGTTTCACTTATGAACAGAAAAATTTCATAGAGCCGAGGCTTTTAGATGCCTCCCGAAGGATCTCCCAGCATTTTGGTTTTGAAGAGAAGCAAGGGAAAAATCATAGATAAATCAAGGGGGTATTTATGGCGATCGATGGTTTTACACCTTATAGAAAAGAGGATGGGGAGAGGTATACCCGTTTGAGATGGTGGCTCGGTATCACGTGGGCAGACCTTTTCAACAAACATACGGACATATACCCTGAAAAGATCGGCCTTGTTGATGATATGGGGAGATGGACAAACAGGGAATTAAGGGACGAAGTCGATAGAACGGCGATAGGTTTTATGAATCTCGGTATTCAAAAGAGAGACAGGGTACTTCTTCAACTGCCCAATTGGCATGAATTCATAGTATCATTCCTTGCCCTCCAGAAGATAGGCGCTATCATCGTTGTCCTCGTACCTCGACACGTACAGATTGAGATAAACCATTTTGCAAAACTCACTGACCCTACGGCCTGGATAGTCCCTGAGCGATACGGTAAGATAGACTATCGTCCGATAATAGACGACGTATTAAAAGAGAGCCCCTCGATAAAGCATGTGATTCTCGTTCGAGCAAAAGAAAACAGGGATTTTCATAGAATCGAAGGGATAGTAGATGGGGTCGTTCTATCCCCTGACAACCTGAAGGCCCTTGAAGAGAGAAGGCCTGACCCCGATGAGGTATCCCAGATCCTCCCTACAGGAGGAACAACAGGACTTCCAAAACTAAGCCCCAGGACCCACAACAGTTACATGAATAATGTGGAGTATCACGGTTATCGGTGGGAGATTACAAGTCAGGATACGATTATGGTTATTACCCCTCTGGGACACAACCTCGCTGTCCACTGGGGTCTTGCGGCAGCCCTTTTCTTTCACGCCCGACTGGTCGTCATAGATTCTTCAAAACCGGAAGATATCTGCGAATGGATCGAGAGGGAAAAAGTAACGGCCATACCTACCGTCCCTGCTTTAATAGCAAGGGTTTTGCAGATGGAGAATCTCCATAAGTATGATCTCAGTTCACTGAAAAAGATATCCGTAGGCGGTGCCCCGAGCACACCGGAACTCGTTAAAGGGGTAGAGGAGAAGATAGGGGCGAAATTCATAAATGGATTTGGTTCCGTTGAGGGTACATGCGCCAGCACAAAACTCGGGGATCCCATAGAATTGATCTGCGGTAGCGTCGGCAAGCCCATCTGTCCCTACGATGAGGTAAAGGTGGTAGACCAATCGGGGAATGAACTACCCCCCGGGGTAGATGGGGAACTCGTTTCAAAGGGTCCAGGGATTTTCACAGGGTACTTTAGATCCACAGAGGAAGAAAGGGCAAAACTATTCACGAAAGATGGATTTTTCAGGACAGGAGACCAGGCGAGAAAGGATGTTGAAGGGAATATCTGGATTACGGGAAGGATAAAGGATATCATCATAAGGGGAGGGGAGAACATAAGTGCCGTAGAGATCGAGAGCTTGCTCAGTGGCCACCCCCATATAGCCGACTCCGCGGTCGTTGGCATGCCCGATAAAATACTCGGGGAGAGGATATGCGCCTTTGTTGTCCCGAGGTCGGGGGCAATCCCAACACTTCAGGATGTTGTATCCTATCTTAAAGATAAAGGTGCATCGGTACTTCAACTCCCCGAACGGATTGAGATTATTCAGGAACTTCCCATGACAAAAGTAGGAAAGGTGGATAAAAAGGCGTTGAGGGAGGAGATAAAGAAGAGGCTTGAGGAGGAGGGAAAGATATGATGGGTTCTTCGATTTACGATTAAAGGGTTTAAATAAAAAGAAAAGGACGATAAAATCGTAACAGGAGGGCAAGACATGGAGAATGAAAGGTATCAGGTGGTAGGTAAACCTGTGGAGAGGACAGATGGCAGGGTTAAGGCAACGGGCAAGGCCCGATATGCCGCTGACCTTGTTGCCCCGGGGATGCTCTACGGGAAGATTCTAAGGAGTCCCTATGCCCATGCGAAGATACTGAACATCGATACGGAGAAGGCAAAAAGACTCCCCGGAGTGATGGCGGTGATTACAGGAAAGGATTTCCCTGGCATACCCTTTGGAACAAGGCCTGATACAAGGGATCAACTGCCCATGCCCATCACAAAGGTGCACCATTTCGGTGAAGGCGTGGCTGCCGTTGCCGCCATCGATGAGGAGATAGCGGAGGAGGCATTGGATCTCATAAGTGTTGAATATGAGGAGTTGCCCGTTGTATTGACGGCAGAGGATGCCTTAAAACCCGATGCACCCCTTGTGAATGAATTCAGTAAAAGTAATATAGCCTATACCTCTGACTTTGTCTTTGGAGATCCCGAGGCAGGTTTTAAGGAGGCGGATTATATAAGGGAGGAGAGATTCAGTTCCCAGAGGGTTGCCGTTGGTTTTATAGAGCCCCATGCCTGTCTCGCCGAGGTAGACGCCTCGGGGAGGATTCTCCTTCAGGGATCGAAACAGAGCCCCTATCCAACGTGGAGGCATATGTGCAGGGCCCTGGATATCCCTCTGTCTAAGATGAGGCTTGTGACTCCCTTTGTAGGAGGGGCCTTCTCGGGAAAGCATGACCCCTTTGATGTGGATTTCGCTGCGGTGAAGCTTGCCCAGATTACGGGAAGGCCTGTGAAAATCGTCTTAAACTACGATGAGGTCCTCGCCGCATACAGACAGAGGAATGCCATGGATGCGACGCTGAAAATGGGGGTAAAGAGAGATGGGCGCATCACCGCCCTTAAGGCAGAATGTATACTTGAAGGGGGACCGATTGCGGGGATAGGACCTTTCAACATATATTTCTTCGGGGCGTGGCTTAATCTCCCTTATAAGGTCCCTGCCATAGAGTACCACGGAAAACTCGTCTATTCGAATAGGGCCCCCTGTGGCACTGTGAGGGGACAGGAGATCGTCCTAGCCCAGTATGCGGTTGATTCTCTCCTTGCCATCATCGCAGAGGATCTCGGTATAGACCAGGTAGAGATAAGGGCGATAAATGCGGTTACGAGCAACTGGAAGACGGCAAACGGCATCGTTGTTGATGTTTCAGGGCTTCCCGAATGTATAGAGAGGGCCGCAGAGATTATAGGTTGGAAGGAGAGTAGAAAATCGAGGCCAAAGGGTAGGGGTATTGGGTTTAGTTGTGCCTCCCACCCATCGGGGGTAAGGCTCGGGGGCCACTTCGGTTCATCCGTTCTTCTTAAGCTACAGGAGGATGGCAAGGTGATCATCACCCATGGAGGAACAGAGATAGGCCAGGGTTGTAACACGATATTCTGTCAGATGGCGGCAGAGATTCTCGGCATACCCTTCGAGGATGTGATACAGGGGCCGAGTGATTCAGATACAGCGATCCTCGATTCAGGTATGTTCTCCGACCGTTGTACTTACTGGGATGGGAACGCCACCATTGCGGCAGCCAATGATCTAAAAAGACAGCTCGCAGATATCGCATCGAAGAAGCTAAAGGCAAATCCCGATGAGCTTCTCTTTAAGGACTCGAAAATATATGTAAAAGACAACCCGGAACGTGCCATAGCCTTTATTGATGCGGTGAGAACCGCATATTATGAACTCGGTACCCCTTTATACGGTAGAGGCTACTGGGCGGCCACAGATATAGACCTTCTGAACTGGAAGACAGGGAGGGGTAATCTCGCCCACGGGACCGACTTCATCGCTACGGCCATCGAGATGGAGGTGGACGAGGAGACAGGGGTCGTGCGCCTTCTTAAGGGTGTAAGCGGTGATGATGCAGGTCAACCCATACATCCCGTGATGCTTGAAGGACAGGTAAACGGCGGTTCCGCCCATATGACAGGCCATGCCTTACTCGAAGAATCTCTGTATGACGATAAAGGGAGGATGCTCAACTATTCATGGAGGGACTACAAACAACCTACAGCCCTTGACACCCCTGAATATATAGTGGAACATATCCATACCCATGATCCGTACGGTCCATTCGGTGCAAAAGGGGCTGGAGAGGCGAGTTCCTGTTCAACCCTTGCGGCCATTGCAAACGGTATATACGATGCTGTGGGGGTGAGGATAAAAGACCTTCCCATTACCCCGGAAAAGATACTCGCAGAAATAAAGAAGAAAAAGGAGGGAAAGTGATGTTTATAAAGAGACTCCCGAAGTTTACTTACCACACCCCATCCACTATCGATGAGGCGATAGAACTCCTGGTGCGCTATAACGGTCATGCAAAGGTATTGGCCGGCGGTACTGACCTTCTTGTTGCCATGAAGAAAAGAAGTGTTATCCCATCCCATATTGTAAATCTTAAAACCATTCCTGGTCTCTCGGGAATAACGGTGACCGGGGAAGGTGTGACAATCGGGTCATTGACAACTGTGGCGGAGATAGAAAAATCCCCTTTAATAAAGGAAAATTTCAAACCTCTCTGGGATGCGGCAAAGGTTATGGCATCTCCCCAGATAAGGACCCTCGCCACAATAGGGGGCAACCTCGTAAGTGCTGTGCCCTCCGCGGATCTCGCCCCCCCTTTAATGGTGATGGCCGCAACGGCACACATCAAAGGACCATCAGGAGAAAGGGTATGCCCCGTAGATCATCTCTTCGCCGGACCCTCAACGACAGCCCTTAAACCATCGGAGATACTAACCCATATCACAATCCCTCTGCAGAATGGGAGGGGCATCTATCTTAAGCTCATGAGAAGGGCTGCCCTTGACCTTGCGATTGTCGGTGTGGCAGTATCTCTTACGGTAAAGGAGGATAATATCTGCCAAGACGCAAAAATCGGCCTCGGTGCTGTAGCTCCAACACCAATTAGGGCATATAAGGCAGAAAGAGAGATAATAGGGAATATGGTTACGGAGGAGGTCGCCCAAAAGGTGGCAGATACAGCATCTCGAGAATGTGCGCCTATAACAGATATAAGGGCCACAGAGGATTACAGGAGGAGCATGGTCAGGACCCTAACGAAAAGGGCGATCATGAATCTCTGGGAAGGTAACAGATAAGGAGGAATGGGTATGACGAATCTTGTGCCATTAAACATAACGGTAAACGGTATCGAATACAGATTATATATAGAACCAAATATCACCCTCGTTGACCTTTTAAGGGAGAAGCTCGGACTGACGGGGACAAAAAAGTCCTGTAATGAGGGGGAATGCGGGGCATGTACGGTATTGATGGAGGGCAGACCTGTTGCATCGTGTATGGTCCTTGCGATAGACGCCGATAACAAAAAGATTATAACCATCGAAGGCCTTGCAGAAGGGGAGAAGCTCCACCCCCTCCAGGAGGCATTTATAAAGTATGGGGGGATCCAGTGCGGCTTCTGTACCCCCGGGATGATCCTCTCCGCCAAGGCCCTCCTCGATGAAAACCCTGATCCTACCCCTTATGAGGTAAGGAGAGCCATATCGGGCAATCTCTGCCGCTGCACGGGCTATCAACAGATCGTCGATTCTGTCCTTAAGGCGGCAGACATGATAAAGGGTAACCAGGTGTAGTTTAGAAGTGGCACGGTATAACACGTTAAAAGGAAGGGCTATGCTCTTCCTTTTGTTTATCTGGTTTCTCTGGTTCATGAGCTTTACCTCAAGGGCCATTTTCTCCCCCATCATGCCCCTGATAGAGGATGATTTTGGTATTGCCCATGCAAGGGCAACGAGTGTGTTCACTTTCATCTCGATAGGTTATGGGGTATCTCTTTTCTTCTCCGGAACCTTTGCGAATATATTCGGATACAGGAAGGCGATAATCCTCTCCAATCTCATATCAGGTACCGTCTATTTCTTAATACCGAATATTCCTGCTTTCAAATTCATCTATCCCCTTGCCATAATCCTCGGTATGTCATCGGGGCTTTACCTCCCATCTATCATGCCCCTTATAACGGACTATTACGAAAAGAAGCTCTGGGGAAAGGCGATAGCATTACACGGTTCAGGCCCCTCGGTGGGTATTTTTGCCGCACCTTTTATAGCGTTGTTCGTGCTTCAGTTTTTTTCTTGGAAGGGGGTATTTTTCCTCCTCGGGACCGTGATGTTTGTATGTGCAGGAATATTTTCCTCAATCACCGATGAGGTGAGGATGGAGAAGAAAAAGGGGTATTTCCTCTTCCATATCCTAAAGAGCAAAACCTTCTGGATTATCGGAACCATGTGGATTTTCTCCGCCGGTTGTAATTTAGGTCTCTACCTTGTAATACCCCTATACCTCGTTAAAGAATTGTTGATGGACATCGAGGAGGCAAATGCCATATTCGGCATGTCGAGAATAGGCGGTGCCATCCTTACGGTCTCCGCAGGCTTTTTTGTTGACAGGATAAGTATCAAGAAGGCCTCATTTCTCCTTATGGCCTCAACAGGTATCTTTACCCTGCTCTTAACGGTTACAAATCTTAACTTCATAAAGGTTATCCTTTTTTTTCAGGCTACGGTCTCCCCCACTATATTCACCTTTGCTATGGTAATGATACCGAGGCTATTTAAAGAGGAGGAGAGGGGGCAGGCTACAGGATTCATTGTCACGTTAACGATGATAGGAACAGGGGTAATCCCTTATCTTCTCGGTCTTTCCGGGGATTATCTCAGTTTCCGATTTGGTATTGCCTTGCTCGGTATCTTAACGATAGTTTCAAGCGGTCTCGTCGGGTTATTAAAAGATATTGAAAGGTGAGTATCTATGGCTGGGAGACAAGGATTTGAACCTTGATTCACGGAGTCAGAGTCCGTTGTCCTGCCGTTGAACGATCTCCCAGTCGAGGAATATTTTACACAGGGAAAAATAAAAAATCAACGGGCATATTATGGAAGATCCTTATGCCTCTTTCTTTTCCCCTTTCTTCTTTTTCTCTTTAGGTTTCTCCTCGGCCTCTTTCCTCTGGGTAAGTTCTATTAAGGCCATAGGTGCCGCATCCCCTTTTCTCCGTCCTATCTTTAACACCCTTGTGTAGCCACCGTTTATATCCGTATAACGGTCGTTTATATCGGTGAACAGCTTCTTCACCACTGTCTTGTCCCTTAAGAAGGCAAAGGCAAGCCTCATAGAATGGAGGTCCTTTCTCTTCGCAAGGGTGATTAACCTGTCCGCTACCCTCTTCAAAACCATCGCCTTCGCATCGGTCGTCTTTATTCTTTCATGGAGAAAAAGGGAATTTGCCATATTCATCAACAATGCCCTTCTGTGGCTCTTCTTTCTGTTCAGCTTCTTAACACTCTTTAAATGCCTCATCTCTAACCTCTATCCTATATGTTATCTTTCCTTTTTAAGGCCATCCTGTCGAGCTCTTCTCGGGATGGAAAATTGTCCAGTTTTATCCCGAGTTTAAGTCCCATACAGGAGAGGATCTCCTTAATCTCATTTAAGGATTTTCTCCCGAAATTCTTTGTGGTCAGTATCTCCTGCTCCGTCTTCTGAACGAGTTCCCCTATATATTTTATATCCGCATTTTTGAGACAGTTTGCGCTCCTTACAGAGAGTTCAAGTTCATCTACACTTCTGTATAGGTTGTCGTTAAAATCCTGTTTTTCGATCTGTCTTCCCTCTGTATCTCTCTTAACCTCTATGTCTTCAAAGCCGATGAAGATGTTCATCTGCTCCTTCTGGATCTTTGCGGCAAAGGATAGTGCATCAAGAGGGTCAACACTCCCGTTTGTCCATATTTCCATGGTGAGTTTGTCATAGTCTGTCCTCTCTCCCACCCTTGCCGGGGTTACATTGTAACTTACCTTTCTGATGGGTGAAAAAGAGGAGTCTATCGGTATCGTTCCGATTGGATCGCTCTCTTTTCTGTTCATCTCTTCAGGGACGTATCCTCTTCCAACCCTCGCCTTCATGACCATGTATAGCCTCGCATCTTCACTGAGGGTGGCTATGTGGTGTTCGGGGTTTATTATCTCAACGCTGCTGTCATGAATGATATCCCCTGCCTTTACGTCCTTTTTTCCGGCAACATCTATTTTAAGTTCCTTTTCTCCATCCCCGTCTATTCTCAAGACGACCTTCTTCAGGTTGAGTATCAACTCAACCACATCCTCTTTTACCCCCCTTATGGTGGAAAATTCATGGTCGACCCCGTCTATCCACACAGAGGTGATCGCCCCGCCCATAATGGATGACAGCAATATCCTCCTTAGGGAGTTACCTATGGTAATACCGTATCCTCTTTCAAAGGGCTCGGCGGAAAACTTCACATAATCCGATTCCTTTTTTTCTATGTCAATTTTCGTTGGCTTAATCAGTTCTTGCCAATTCTTCTCAAACATAACCTTTAACCCTCCTTTGGGGGCATAAACTATCTTGAATAATACTCTACAACAAGCTGCTCATTGATAGGCATCGTGATATCTTCCCTCGTTGGGATGTGTTTTACAACACCCTTCATGTTCTCTTTATCGAGCTCAAGCCAAGAGGGCACACCCCTTCTTACAACTGTTTCAAGGGCGTTTATCACGCTTTTGAGATCTTTATTCCTTATGGTGATCACATCCCCTTCCTTCACGAGATAGGAAGGGATATTCACTTTTTTACCGTTTACCGCAACGTGATTATGTGAAACAATCTGCCTCGCTTCCTTTCTTGATGTGGCAAAACCGAATCTATATACCATGTTATCGAGTCTTCTCTCGAGGAGCATCAGAAAGTTTGTACCCGTAATGCCCGGTTTTCTCTCGGCGATTGTAAAAAACTTTTTAAACTGTTTCTCTGATAGCCCGTAGATCTTTCTCAGCTTCTGCTTTTCCCTTAACCTTATCCCGTATTCGAGCATCTTCCCCCTTGTTTCCGTATGTACCCCAGGGGGATAGTTCCTCTTTTCTACCGCGCACTTCTCTGTGTAACACCTCTCTCCCTTGAGAAAGAGCTTAACCCCTTCCCTTCTGCATAATCTGCATGATGGTCCTACGTATCTTGACAAAGTCTTCCTCCTTACACTCTTCTTCTTTTAGGCGGTCTGCAACCGTTATGCGGTATAGGTGTCACGTCTCTTATGAGGTGAATCTTTAATCCTGCGCTCTGTAATGCCCTCAATGCCGCCTCTCTTCCTGCACCAGGGCCTTTTATATAAACATCCACGGTTTTCATTCCGTTTTCCATGGCCTTTTTTGCAGCATTTTCCGCGGCGAGCTGGGCTGCAAAAGGTGTGCTCTTTCTGGAACCTTTAAAGCCAACGACACCTCCGCTCGACCAGGAAACTACATTCCCCTGCGGGTCTGTTATCGTTATGATCGTATTGTTGAAGCTCGATTGAATATGGGCCTCTCCAATGGGGATATTTTTCTTTATTTTTTTCTTACCGGTCTTTTTTACCTTGGGCATCCTTTCACCTCACTTCTTCTTTTTCATAGATGTTTTTCTTGGTCCTTTTCTCGTTCTCGAGTTTGTTCTCGTTCTCTGTCCTCTAACGGGGAGCCCCTTTCTGTGTCTCAACCCCCTGTAACAACCAATATCCATGAGTCTTTTTATGTTTACGCTTACCTCTTTTCGTAGATCACCCTCAACCTTATAGTCCCTTTCAATGATATCCCTAATTCTCGCCACCTCTTCGTCGGATAGGGTGTGGGTCCTCTTGTTCGGGTCGATATTAGCTTCCTTCAGTATTTTGTTTGATAGATACCTGCCGATACCGTATATGTAGGTAAGGGCGATCTCTATCCTCTTTTCCCTCGGTATATCAACACCTGCAATCCTTGCCAAAATCTACCTCCTTACCCTTGTCTCTGTTTATGTTTAGGGTTTTCGCAGATCACCCGAATCACGCCTTTTCTCTTTACTATCTTACACTTCTCGCATCTTTTTTTAACCGAAGGTTTGACTTTCATTAAGACCTCCTATTTCACTCTGTATATGATCCTGCCTCTCGTTAAATCATAAGGGGAAAGCTCAACCACAACTTTGTCGCCTCTTAGTATCTTTATGTAGTGCATACGCATCTTACCCGATACGTGTGCCAGTACCTTATGACCGTTTGGCAATTCTACCCGAAACATCGCATTGGGTAGAGGCTCTATAACCGTTCCCTCAATCTCTATACCTTCACCTTTTGGCATATTCTACACTCTACTCAATATATCAGGACCGTTTTCCGTAATCGCTATAGTATGTTCAAAGTGGGCAGAGAGAGATCCATCCTTTGAAACCGCTGTCCATCCGTTTTCTTTTATCATAACCTCACTACCCCCGGCATTCACCATCGGCTCAATTGCCATAACCATCCCTTTTTTCAATCTGATCCCCGTACCTTTTTTACCAAAATTGGGTATCTGGGGTTCCTCATGGAGACTCCTGCCAATCCCATGGCCTACAAAATCCCGGACAACGGAAAAACCTGCATCCTCCACGCAAGACTGCACTGCGCTGGAAATATCGTAGAGCCTTTTGCCTACCCTCGCCTCATTTATTCCCATATATAGGGACTTCTCCGTTACAGAGATTAGCCTCTTTGCGGTATCAGAAATCTCTCCTACCCCTATCGTTAAGGCCGCATCTCCATAAAAACCGTCGTATATCGCCCCAAAGTCGAGACTCACGATGTCCCCTTCCTTTATAACCCTTTTCTCCGGCATCCCGTGGACTATCTCCTCGTTGATGGATACACAGAGGCAGTAAGGGTAACCGTTGTAACCTTTAAAAGCAGGTGTAACATTTTTTAAACTCTTCAATCTCTCTTCGGTCATCCTTTCGAGGTCTAAACCTGTAACCCCTTCTTTTATACGTTCCTTGAGATATAGAAGTATTTCCATAGCGTATCTGCTGGCTGTTCTTATCTTCTCTATCTCTACCTCATTTTTTAAAAGAATCATAACATACCCTGCCATCGGGCATAGAACTACCTTCTCCCCTTTATCCGTGATGATTTTTTAACAAGTCCATCGTAATGTCTCAGGATAAGATGGGATTCTATCTGCTGGATCGTATCAAGGGCAACTCCAACGACGATCAACAGGGCAGTGCCTCCAAAATAGAATGGTACGTTAAATTCTTTAACAAGCAAAGTGGGTAGAACACAGACAAAGGATATGTACAGTGCCCCCACGAACGTGATCCTCGACAACACCTTCTCTATACCCTCTGAAGTCTTCTTTCCAGGCCTAATCCCTGGTAGATAACCACCGTATTTCTTCATGTTTTCTGCAACGTTATCAGGATTAAAAACAATCGCTGTATAGAAAAAGCAGAAGAAGATGATGAAACCTACGTATAGAATCTCATGGAGTAGGGAACCTGGCGTTAGAAGCTCGGCAAATGTTTTCATATATGGATGGTTTATGAAACTCGCAATCGTTGCAGGGAACATAAGTATGGAAGAAGCAAAAATTGGGGGGATTACCCCGGCGGTATTTAACTTCAACGGTAGATGGGTGGATTGGCCTCCATAGATCCTCCGTCCCACAACCCTTTTTGCGTATTGAACGGGGATCCTCCTCTGGGATGTCTCCATAAAGATTATAAACGCAATAACCACAAGCATCATCGCCAGAAGGAGGATAAGGACGAACCAGTTCATCTCTCCTGAACTTATCAAGCTCATGGTGCCTGCTATGGCGTTGGGCATTCTTGCGACGATACCTGCAAATATGATAAGGGAGATCCCGTTTCCTATCCCTTTCTCTGTAATCTGCTCTCCAAGCCACATGATAAATGATGTACCCCCTGTGAGGGTAAGCATGGTCATAATTCTAAAACTCCAACCAGGATTGAAGACAACAGGCTCTCCGGCCACACCTCTCATCTGCTCGAGACCTATACTTATACCAAGTCCCTGGATCAAACTTATTATTACCGTTCCATAACGGGTGTACTGGGTGATCTTTCTTCTCCCTGCCTCCCCTTCTTTAGATAGCCTTTCGAGGGTTGGAACCACAACGGTTAAGAGTTGCAGTATGATCGAGGCACTTATATAGGGCATAATGCCGAGGGCAAATACCGATAGTCTCTCTAAACCTCCTCCGGCAAACATATCGAAAAAACCGAGGAGTGTCCCCTTTGCCCTTTCAAAAATTCCGGCGAGTACTTTACCATCAATACCGGGGGTCGGGATATGGACGCCGATCCTGTATACTGCAAGAAGTGCAAGGGTTACGAGTATGCGCCTTTTAAGCTCCGGGATTTTCCCTATATTCTGGAAACCCCCCATTAACTCAATACCTCCACTTCGCCCCCCTGGGACCTGATCTTCTCTATCGCCTTATCCGAGGCTTTATGCACAGTAACCTTTATCGGGAAGTCTATATCGCCGTTCGAAAGAAGTTTGATCCCCGATTTTATGTCATCGACAAGGCCGCTATTGATGAAATCCTCAATGCCTATGCTCTCTTTACCTTTGAATCTGTATAGATCCTCGATCTTGACTATGCTAAATTCTTTTTTAAAGGGATTCTTGAAACCCCTTTTCGGTATCCTCCTCGTGAGGGGCATCTGACCCCCTTCGTAACCTTTCGATTTCGTTCCTCCACTCCTTGCCCTCTGGCCTTTATTGCCGTAAGTGGCCGTTGTACCGTGGCCTGAACCGGTTCCCCGGCCAACCCTTTTCCTCTTTTTCTTTGACCCGTATGCTGGTGTTAAATCTGAAAGTTTCATTTATCTCACATCCTCCAAGACTTTTACGAGGTGTATCACCTTCTTTACCATGCCTCTTATCTCCGGTGTATTTTTCACGGTCCTCTCCTCATAGAGTCTTTTGAAGCCGAGACTCTTTATCGTATCCCTCATATCCTTTGTACAGCCTATGTCACTGTGTATCCATTTTATCTTAAGATGGGCCACCTTTTAAGCCTCCTCACCTTTTATTTTCCCTCTCTGCCTTAAGGACGTCTCCCTTGACTTTAAGGAAGCAAGCCCTTTTATCGTCGCCTTGACAACATTATGGTAGTTCCTTGACCCGTAACACTTTGTGAGGATGTTCGTTATCCCCGCCACCTCAACGACGGCCCTCACTGCCCTTCCGGCGATAACGCCCGTTCCTTCACTGGCAGGCTTCATGAACACCTCACTTGTCCCGAATTTTGCCTTGGTTTCATGGGGTATCGTACCGTTTATAACCTGAACCTCTATCATCGATTTTTTGGCCTGTTCAACGGCCTTTCTTATCGCATCGGGCACCTCGTTGGCCTTCCCCAATCCATAACCGACATGGCCGTTTCCGTCTCCCACAACGACTATAGCGCTGAAGCTGAATCTCCTGCCGCCTTTCACGACCTTCGCGACTCTATTTATATAGACAAGCCTGTCCTGGAGTTCTACCCCATCCAACTCAATACGTTTTTTCTCCAACAATCGAAAGCCTCCTCTTAAAAGATTAGTCCGGCCTCTCTTGCTGCCTCAGCAAGGGCTTTTATCCTACCGTGGTATTTGAAGCCGTTTCTGTCAAAGACCACTTTGGTTATTCCCAATTCAGAAGCCTTTTTTCCGGCATACTCACCGACCTTTTTTGCTGCCTCAATATTTCCTCCCGATTTAACAGACCCTTTTATCTCTTTGCTCATAGAAGAGACACCTGCTATAACCCTGTTATTCATATCATCTATAAACTGCACATATATATGATTTAGGCTCTTATATACACAAAGTCGGGGTTTTTCTTCTGTCCCCTGAACCTTTTTTCTTATCCTCTTTTTTCTCTTAAGCCTTGCTTCGGTCTTCTCTTTTCTCAGCATATTAACTCCTTATTTCTTTCCAGCCTTCCCTGCCTTCTTCCTTAAAACCTCGTTGGCGTATTTGATGCCTTTATTTTTATAAACATCCGGTTTTCTCAATGCCCTTATCTTAGCCGCTATCTCCCCTACAAGCTCTTTGTCGATACCTTTAATTGTAATAAGGGTCTGTTTATCGACCTGTGCGGTGATACCCTGGGGAAGGGGAAATGAAATGGGGTGGGAGTAACCGAGGTAGAACATGAGGTTATTACCCTGGAGTTCCGCCCGGTAGCCGATACCTGATATCTCGAGTTTCTTCTCAAATCCCTTGAATACCCCTTCAACCATATTGTTGATTAAAGTTCTCATTAGGCCGTGGTAGCTTTTTAATTTTTTGTCATCATTCGCCCTTGTGACATGCACAACGTCTCCCTGGATGGAGAGCTCTATCCCGTCTAATAGTCTCCTACTCAATGTCCCCTTGGGACCTGTAACGGTTACAATGCCATCTTTAAGTTCAACTTTTGTGCCACCTGTAAGGGGAATAGGCTTCTTTCCTATCCTTGACATACAACACCTCACCAAACCATGAGGAGGGGTTCTCCTCCAACATTATTTTTAATCGCATGTCTATCTGTCATCAAACCCTTCGATGTAGACAGTATCAACGTCCCGTATCTCTTCGTTATCTTTGGTATATCGTCAACAGACACATAAACCCTTCTCCCGGGTTTACTGATCCTCTTCAATCCTCTTATGACACTTTTGTTATTTTCATCGTAGTTTATAAATATCTTTAAGTATTTCTTTCTCGACTCGTCCACAAAGATTTTGTAGTTCTTTGTAAAGCCTTCCTCCTTCAAAATTTTTGAAATGGAGAATTTTATGTTCGAATAGGGGACGTCCACATTCTCATGACGGGCCGTTATGGCATTCCTTATTCTTGTTAGCATATCAGCGATAGGGTCTGTAACTGCCATCAATCCCTCCTTACCAGCTCGACTTTATAACTCCGGGGATCTCTCCCCTCAAAGATAGATTCCTGAAACAGATTCTACAGATCTGAAACTTGTTCAAATAACCTCTCGGTCTTCCGCAGAGGGAACATCTGTTTCTGAATCTCGTTTTAAATTTAGGACTTCTCTTCCATTTCTCTATCATTGCCCTTCTTGCCATCTCTCCTCCATCAAGTCCTAAAAGGCATCCCCATTAGTTTAAGCAGTTCATAGCCTTCTTCATCTGTTTTGGCCGTTGTGGTTATCGTAATGTTCATGCCCCTCGCTTTGTCCACTTTATCGTATGAGATCTCAGGAAAGATCGTCTGCTCCCTTAACCCAAGGGTGTAGTTGCCCCTGCCGTCAAAGGATTTTGGAGAAACACCCTTAAAGTCCCTAACCCTCGGTAAGACGATAAACACAAGCTTATGGAAAAATTCGTACATCCTCTCTCTTCTAAGCGTAACCATACACCCTATGGACATCCCTGCCCTCAACTTAAATGAGGCAATAGACTTTTTTGCCTTTGTTATCACCGGCTTCTGTCCTGTAATGAGGGCAATGTCTCCTGAAGCCGCATCCAGGGCCTTCACATTCTGAATCGCCTCTCCAACACCGACATTGACGACAATCTTCTCCATCCTGGGGATTTCCATGACATTTTTATATTTAAATCTCTGCATCAATGCGGGGACAACCTCTTTTTCGTAATATTCCATATACGGTGTCTTCAAGCAATGCCTCCTGTTACTTATCTATCAACTCACTACATTTTTTGCAGTATCTCGCCTTTTTTCCGTCCTCTAATATCTTGATCCCTGTCCTTACCGGTTTAGAACACTTTTCACAGTATATCATCACATTCGAGACATGGATGGGACCTTCCTTTTCCATGATCCCCCCTTTCGACTTCTGGCTGGGTTTTACATGCCTCTTTACCATGTTTACTTTCTCTACTATCAGCCTGTCCTTCTTCTTTATGATCCGGAGGACCCTGCCGGTCTTTCCCCTGTCTTTTCCGGTAGTTACCATGACAAGGTCATTTTTCTTAACGTGGTATTGTTTTTCCATCTTTACCTCACCGCCTCAAACAACCTCTGGGGCCAAAGAGACTATCTTCATAAACTTCTTTGCCCTCAATTCCCTTGCAACAGGTCCGAATATCCTTGTTCCTATTGGCTCATTATACTGGTTTATGATAACAGCGGAGTTGTCATCAAATTTAACGTATGAACCATCTCCTCTTCTGATCTCTTTCTTTGTCCTCACTATCACAGCCTTTACCACATCCCCTTTTTTTACCTTAGAATTAGGTATAACTTCTTTTACGGAAGCGACTATGATATCACCAACCGTTCCATACCTCTTTCTTGAACCGCCGAGGATTCTAATACAACCAAGTTTCTTAGCCCCTGAATTGTCCGCAACCTCTAGTTTAGTTCTCTCCTGTATCATCTTTACCCACCTCTTCTAAGGCCATAATCGGTTCTTCTTTTTTGAGTACTTCTTTTACCACCCATCTCTTCTCTTTACTTATGGGCCTTGACTCCATTATCAACACCCTGTCCCCGATGTTACATCCGTTTCCCTCATCGTGAACCTTATACCTCTTTTTATGGATGATGTATTTATGGTACATCGGGTGCTTTAGGGATCTCGAGACCTCAACAACTACAGTTTTATCCATCTTATTGTTAACAACAACCCCTACCAATTTTCTTTTCCTGCTCTTATAATCCTTCAATTCCATGTATGACCTCAATATGTTTTAAACCTTCGATTGGACCATGCCATCTAAGCTATCAACGACCGAGCTGTTTCTGCCTTATGACGGTCTCTATCCTTGCTATCTCCTTTTTAACAAGTCCTATTCTCGCAGTATTCTCAAGCTGTCCTGTTGAATGCTGAAACCTTAAGTTAAAGAGTTCTTCCTTAAAATCCTTTTTCTTCTTTAAGAGTTCTTCTACGGTTAACTCTTTCAGTTCCTTCGCCTTCATTTTTCCTCACTTCTAGCGACAAATCTTGTCTTGATGGGGAGTTTAAAGGATGCGATCCTTAAGGCCTCCTTCGCCTTGTCCTCAGGAACACCTTTTATCTCGTAGAGTACCTTTCCCGGTAAAACAACGGCAACCCAGCCTTCTGTTGCCCCTTTTCCCTTACCCATCCTCGTTTCGGCAGGTTTCTTTGTGATTGGTTTATCGGGAAAGACCCGTATCCAGACCTTACCTGTTCTCTTCACGTATCTCGTCAAAGCGATCCTTGCCGCCTCAATCTGTCGTGCCGTTAGCCTTCCGCATTCAGTTGCCTGGAGTCCGTAATCTCCAAAATTCACCTCGTTACCCCTGGAAGCAACACCTTTCATTCTTCCCTTTTGCTGTTTTCTGTATTTTACCCTTTTTGGTGCAAGCATTTATACCGCCTCCTGGTAAACTTCGCCCTTGAATATCCAGACCTTCACCCCTATAACCCCATATTTTGTCTGGGATATGGCGAATCCATAATCTATATCCGCCCTTATGGTCTGGAGGGGAACCCTTCCCTCACGATACCACTCTGTCCGGGCCATCTCAGCACCGGCAAGCCTTCCTGAACACATCGCTTTAATCCCTTTTGCTCCGAACTTTATAGCCTGAGAAACGTTCCTCTTCATCGCCCTTCTAAAGGAGACCCTTCTCTCAAGCTGGAGTGCTATATTCTCCGCAACAAGCTGGGCATCTACCTCAGGTCTTTTAATCTCGTTTATATTTAGTATAACTTCCTTGTCCGTGATCCTCTGGAGTTCCTTTTTTAAAACCTCTACCTCGGCCCCTTTTCTCCCTATCACGAGGCCCGGTCTTGCTGTATATATGTTTATCTTAACCCTTTTATCCTTGTTCGCTGCCCTCTCTATCTCTATTTTCGATACCCCTGCCTGACGAAGTCTATCCCTTAAGAACCTCTTTATGGTTAGATCCTCGTGGAGAAATTTTGCATAATTCTTTGCGGCGAACCATTTTGAGTCCCAGGTTTTTATTATGCCAAGTCTAAAACCACATGGATTTGTCTTTTGACCCATTTAACCTCCAAGTTTTATAATTCGTCGAGCACAAGGGTTATATGGCTGAATCTCTTCCTTATCTTTGTTGCCCTGCCCATTGCCCTCGGGATAAACCTTTTTAGCATAGGCCCACCGTCGACCATTACGTTCTTCACATAAAGTGTGTCTACATCTATATATTTTTTCTGCCTTGCGTTTGCTATAGCGCTATCAAGGAGTTTTTTCAGTATAAAAGATGCCTTCTGGGGCATGTACATCAGAATTCCCATCGCATCGTTAATCTTCTTTTTCTTTATCACCTCACCTACAAGCCTGACCTTTGTCGGCGATATCCTAACCATTCTTGCTCTGGCGACGATCTCCATATCTCTCAATCCTTCCTTTTAACCACTTTAGCCTTCCTGTCTCCGGAATGGCCGTGAAAAGTCCTCGTTGGAGAGAATTCCCCGAGTTTATGACCCACCATCTCCTCCGTTACATATACAGGGATGAATTTCTTTCCGTTATGGACTGCAAAGGTAACACCTACAAAATCAGGGGTGATCGTCGAGCTTCTCGACCATGTCTTTATTACCTTTGAGCCCTTGGACTTTTTTATCTCCTCGATCTTTTCCAAGAGTTTCTTGTCTACGTATGGTCCTTTCTTTAAAGACCTCGCCACGTTTTACCTCCTACCCTCTGAGCTTTATGATAAATCTATCTGTTCTCTTGTTCTTTCTCGTCTTTAATCCCTTCGATAGTTGACCCCATGGAGAACAGGGATGCCTTCCCCCTTTCGACCTTCCTTCTCCACCACCTAAGGGATGGTCAACAGGGTTCATCGCGGTCCCTCTCACCGTGGGCCTAACCCCCATCCACCTTTTCTTTCCTGCCTTACCAATCGTTACATTCTCGTGGTCTATGTTTCCTACCTGTCCGATTGTGGCCATACAGTTTAAGTGTATGAGTCTAACCCCTCCTGAGGGCAACCTCACGTGACCGTAATCTCCCTCTTTTGCCACAAGTTGAGCATAGTTCCCTGCACTCCTCGCAATCTGTCCCCCTTTTCCAGGTTTCATCTCTACGTTGTGGATAAAGGTACCGGCAGGGATATATCTCAGTAGTAATGCGTTACCTTCCTTGATCTCCACATCCTGTTTTCTGCTCGATACCACCGTCTCCCCGACCTTGAGTCCAAGGGGGGCGATTATGTATCGTTTTTCCCCATCCACATAGTTTATAAGGGCTATATTTGCGGAGCGATTCGGATCATACTCGATACCTGCCACCTTACCGGGGATATCATACTTGTCCCTTTTGAAGTCTATAATCCTGTATTTCCTCTTATGGCCACCCCCGATATGTCTTGTGGTGATCCTGCCGTAACAGTTTCTCCCCCCTGTCTTTTTAAGGGGTACGACTAAGGACTTTTCAGGTTCATCCTTTGTGATCTCTTCATAGGTATTTATGCTCATGAACCTTCTTCCAGGGGATGTTGGATTATGCTCTTTTATACCCATTATGCACCTTCGAATAACTTTATTTTATCTTTAGGGTCGAGTTTTACAATCGCCTTCTTCCAGTCGGGTCTTTTACCCGAATACCTCCCGATCCTTCTCTTCTTGCCCTCCATTAGAGCGACCTGCACCGAAACGACCTTAACTTTAAAGATTTTCTCAATCGCCCTTCTGATCTCTATCTTATTCGCATCTCTTGCTACTTCAAAGACATATTGGTTTGCCGTCTCTCTCTGTAAACCGCTCTTCTCCGTGATAATTGGCCTTAATATTACATCGTATTCGTTCATGACACCATTACCTCTTCAACCTTTCGCAAGGCATCAAGGGTAAACACGAGTTCTTCATGCCTTATTATATCGTATACATTTAAACCTTCCGTTCTTAATATCTTCACATAGGGTATGTTCCTTGCAGATTTCTCTATCGTCTCATCCTTTTTATCCACCACGAAGAGGGGTTTTTTAAGCTGAAGGGCGTTCATTATTGACTGAAAGGTCTTTGTGCTAATCTTCTCGAGTTCAATCCTGTCGACAACCTTCATTGAAGACTGTGTATAACGGGTGGTAAGGGCAGACTTAAGGGCCCCTCTCCTTACCTTCTTCGGGACGGTATAGCTATAATCCCTCTGCCTTGGCCCGAAGACAACGCCGCCTCCTACGTGGAGGGGTGATTTTATACTGCCCTGTCTTGACCTTCCCGTGCCCTTCTGTCTGTAGAGTTTTCTACCGCTTCCCGCTACCTGTTTTCTCGTCTTCGCAGTGGCCGTGCCCCTCCTTCTGTTTGCGAGTTGCATCTTTACCACTTCGTGGATCAGATGGGGCTTTACCTCCACGTTGAAGACCTCGTCCTTTATATCGATTTCTCCTATCTTTTCACCTTTTATGTCAAATAGATCTGCCCTGGCCATCTTAAAACTCCTCACGATTTGATTTCAACATCTACGCCTGCAGCAAGCTCCAGTTTCATCAGGGCATCAACAGTCTGCTGGGTCGGGTCTACTATGTCTATCAGTCTTTTGTGTGTTCTTATCTCAAACTGCTCCCTTGATTTTTTGTCGATATGGGGTGATCTCAACACACAGAATTTCTGTATCTTCGTTGGTAGTGGTACAGGTCCAACGACCGCAGCCCCTGTCTTTTTTGCTGCATCGACTATCTCTTTCACCGACTGGTCAAGCAGTCCGTGATCAAAGGCTTTCAGGCAAATCCTGATTCTCTGCCTCATCTTCTTCCCCTCTACTCTATAATCTCAGTGACAACCCCTGCCCCTACTGTCTTGCCACCCTCTCTGATGGCGAAGCGGAGTTCCTTCTCAAGGGCGATGGGGGTGACGAGCTCTACATAGAGGGTTACATTGT
>JAOAGQ010000011.1 GCA_026415675.1 Syntrophorhabdaceae bacterium | reverse complement strand
TTTTATGTTTGTGATAATAGGCTTTATCGTTGTGATAGGGTCAGTAATAGGTGGTTATGTGAGCCATCATGGACCATTACTTGTACTCTGGCAACCTTCAGAATTCATCATTATAGGGGGTGCCGCTTTAGGGGCCCTTATAGTTTCGGCCCCTACCAGTCTTTTAAAGAAGATCATAAGTAAGGTGCTGGGCTCTTTAAAGGGGAATAAGATAGACAAGAAGACCTACCTTGAGCTACTTAAGTTACTCTATGAACTTTTTATGATAATAAGGAAGGATGGTTTAATAGCCCTTGAGTCCCATGTGGAGAGGCCAAAGGAAAGCCCCATCTTTTCAAAGTACCCTGCATTTCTCAACGACCATCATGTCTTATTCTTTATTACGGACACCTTAAGGCTTGTTGTTATGGGAGGGGTATCTCCCCATGAGATAGAATCTATTATGGATGCTGATATAGATCTTCACCATCGGGAAGGTTCAAAGCCCGGGGCGATACTGCAGAAGATAGGAGATTCACTGCCTGGACTCGGTATCGTAGCCGCCGTTCTCGGGATTATCATAACAATGCAGGCGATAAGCGGTCCTCCTGAGATTATAGGTCAAAAAGTGGCGGCTGCCCTTGTGGGTACCTTTCTCGGGGTGCTTATGTCCTATGGTTTTGTTCAGCCCCTGGCAACGAATCTGGAGATATCAACTGAGAGCGAATCCACCCTTTACGAGGTGATAAAATCGGGGATCATATGTGCGGCAAAGGGTCTTAACCCAATAGTTGCCGTAGAGTTTGCGAGAAGGTCTATATCCAGTGATTTCCGCCCTACGTTTCAAGAGATGGAAGAATATGTTAAGGGTGCGAAATGAGTAACGATAAGCTCAACCCCCCTGTTAGAATCATAGTAAAAAAGAAAGGCCACGGGGGACACCACGGAGGGGCATGGAAAGTAGCCTATGCAGATTTTGTAACCGCCATGATGGCCTTATTTATAGTTTTGTGGATTGTGGGTCAGAGTAACCCGATAAAGGAAGCGATTTCAATGTATTTTACAAATCCCAACATTTTTACCGGGGGTTCAGGTATACTCCAGGGGACAAAAGATGGGGTTACAAAACCTATAAACACCCAGTTACCTAATTTAAAGGACGCCCTTGAAAAAGAGATTATAAAATTGCAGAACGAGGGGAAAAAGATAGAGGAGATGGTGCTTGCTAACCCCGCCTTTGAAAAGTTTAAGGATAAGATACAGATCAGTGTGGACAGAGAAGGGATGAGGATAGAACTCATTGAAAACTCAGAGGGCCTTTTCTTTGATATAGGGAGTGCAAAAATAAAGCCGGAGACGGTAAAGCTTCTAAAAATGATAGCGGCAGAACTGGGGAAACTCCCGAATAGCGTGATCATAGAGGGTTATACCGATGCAAGACCATATGTCGGTCAAGGTTATACAAACTGGGAGTTGAGCGCCGATAGGGCAAATGCTGCGAGAAAAGAGCTCGAGGAAAACGGTTTAAGAAAAGATCAGATAATCGAGGTTAGGGGTTTTGCCGACAGAAACTTAAAACAGCCGGATAAACCCTTTGACTTTTCTAACAGACGTGTAAATATCGTCGTTACTGTCCCTAAACATATACTTGCAACGGCTACGGGACAGAATAATAGCGGTCAGACAAAAAACCCCGAACCTCCCACAAAAGCAGAGGTAAAAAATTAATGGAAGAAACTTTAAATGCAAAGGTCCTTCTGGTTGATGACGATCCAGTCTCATTAAAGATATTGAACGTTCTTCTATCAAAAGAACCCATGCTTGAGGTATTCCAGGCTATAAGTGGAGAAGAAGGAATAAAATTGGCCAGGAAGGTAAGACCTGATATCATCATAAGTGACTACTACATGCCTGGTATCGACGGATTCCAGTTCTGCCAGTACATCAAGCGTGATAAAGAACTCAATAAAACGATCTTCATCCTTCTCACAGCAGAGACGGATGTGATAAAAAAGGCAACAACCCTCGAAGGGGGTGCCGATGATTATATAGAAAAGAACGTCTCCACAAATGTTTTGCTCGGAAAGATAAGGGCCTTTTTAAGAATAAAAAGGTTACAGAACGAACTCTTAGAGGAAAGAAATAAATTAAACGTTTTAAATGAACTCCTTGAAAAGAACTTCAATGAGTTGACGAATATCCTTTTAAAAATTCTGGAGGTTCAGATCCCCGGGGCAAGTGATAGGGCTTATATGTCAAGGGATATGGCCGTTTTTATCGCAAGAGAGATGAATATCCCCGAAGAGGCTATAAAAAACATTTCTTTCGGGGCCATGTTAAAAGAGATAGGGAAGGTAGGACTCTCCGACCAGATAAATAAAAAAAATGTGAATGAGCTTACGGCACTGGAAAGAGATGCATACTTCCAGCACCCCATAATCGGTTCAATCATTATATCCTCCCTATCGGGTTTCAAAGATGCAGCGAGGTATATCTACCATCAGTATGAAAATCATGATGGTACTGGAATTCCCGACGGACTTATCGGGGCGGAGATCCCTGTAGGGGCAAAGATTCTAAGGGCGATAAATTACTACCAAGAGCTATTACCTGAAGGCCTTTCCAGCGATGAAATCATAGAGCAGATAAGGCTTGCCTCATACAAGAAGCTCGATCCTGTGGTGACTTCCTGTATCGTCGATTTTATCATTAACCAGAATAGCCTTTTATCCTCAAATAAGACGAAGATCCCCCTTGAAGAGCTCAAAGAAGGTATGGTTATAGCAGAAGATGTATACTCTGCTAAGGGCATCAAGATCATACCGAAGAACGTTAAGATTAAAGATTGGATGTTGAGAACTCTTATGGAAAGGGATAGTGTTGATCCCATCATCGGTGGGGTTTATATCTTTGTAGAGTGACAAAGGCAGCGAAGCTAAAAAAATAAACCTAATAGATAAAATGTGTATGGTATGTCCCCTTATTACCTCCAGTCTCTCTGGGAATAATAGTTTATGAAAAGGGCAACCTGCCTCGCCCTCCTTGTTTCTCCAACCAGGCAATAGAGATAATGATATCTTAATTAAATCTTAGCATTTTCTTTATTTTTCCTTAACAAAACATAAATATAATTATTCTTAAAGTAATTATAGGAGGATGGAATGGAAAAAATTTTTCACGTGATATTAACATTACTCTTTATTTTTTCATCAGTACATTTAAATTTTGCCGCTGAAAAAGATACAAAATTCAACCCCACTATCCGGATTGGTGGTTCAACTACTATGCTACCTATAATAGCCGATGCATCTGTAAAATTCATGGAAAAATATAAAACGTGGGACAAAGTAGACCCAATATTTCCAAAAGAGCAAATTATTATTTACGTTACAGGTGGTGGTTCTGGGTTTGGTATTAAGTCTGTTAGCGAAGGCACAAACCATATCGGTATGTCATCAAGGGACATAAAAGAAAAAGAGAAAGAACTACTAGGAAAATACAAAGAATTTCTTATAAGTAAAGATTGTATAGCATTTGCCGTAAATAAAAAGAATCCCCTTGTTAAAAGGGAAAACCTCACCAGGGAAGAAATAGCAAAAATATATTCAGGGGAAGCTAAGAGTTTTTATGATATCGATAAATCCCTCCCTAAAAAACCTATTGTAGTTATAATGAGAGATGTGGCCGGTGGCTCTACAGAGATCGTCCAACATGAGGTACTAAAGGATAGATCCTTCACTTCAAAAGCAATACAAGTCCAGTCTCAAGGTGCAAACCTTAAAAAACTTGAAACGAATATCTATGCTATTAGTTATATTTCATCTGTTGTTGCAATGAAAAATCCTTCTTTAAAAGTTTTTAAATATGAGGGTGTCATGCCCACTAACGAAAATGCCATAAGTGGCATATATAAACTTACCAGACCTTTGATACTTCTTACAAAACACGATACAGATCCAGCTGTTATGAAATTTATAGATTATATGCTAAACGAGGGGCAAGAAATTGTAGAGGAACATGGTTATGTACCCCTTAAAACCATAGGAAAAGATCCCGTAAAGACGAAAAAAACGAGATGATGCTACGATGAAGCTAATAAGGGGCGACACAATTTCAAAAATAATATCTTTTATTGCCTTGATAGTTGGCGTTTCCTTTCTTCTTTTAATGTTGATGTTCTTTTTCAAAGAGTCTTCTATTGGGTTCAACTTTAATCCCAATTTAAAAAAATTCTTATTTCAAGAGGGCTGGTCACCTTTGTCATCTCCCCCAAGCTTCGGGATACGCCATGCAATTATATCAACCGTTTTTGTATCTGGGTTAAGCCTCTTATTGGCTATACCCATAGGTATTGGAATTGGACTTTTTCTCTCTGAAATAGCACCTAAAAAAGTTCAGATTTTAATTCAACCTGCCCTTGAATTACTCGCCGGCATCCCTGCCGTTGTATATGGTTTTTTCGGTTATGCAGTGTTTGTAAAAAATTTTGAGATATGGTTCAACATGCCTACAGGGGAGTGTGTTCTTGTGGCAGGCATTGTCCTTTCAATGATGGTACTGCCATTTATTGCGAGTACATCCGCTGAGGCATTCAGGAATGTGCCGTGGGAATATAGGGAGGCAGCCTATTCATTAGGGGTTAACCGTTCTTATGTTATAATGAAGATTCTTTTTAGAAAGGCCTTGCCGGGACTATTTGCCGCAGTGGCCTTAGGGATTGCCCGGGCATTAGGAGAAACCCTTGCTGTATTGATGCTCGCAGGAAATTCTACGGAAATACCAAAATCTTTGTTAGATAGAGCCCAGCCGATTACTGCGCTACTCGCTACTGAACTTGGCGAAACATCAATTGGTTCTGAAAAATACCATGCCCTATATTCTGCTGGATTACTTCTAATGTTGGTAGTTTTAATTATCAATATTAGTATATGGTTAGTAAAGAAAAGGATGAAGAGACTTACCTATGCATGAGAGCGTAACGTATATAGAAACCTCAATTGGCGCCTCAACATGTACATATAGAAGATGGAGAAACTTTCTTAATACATCCATGGAAGGCTTTTTATGGATATGTGGGGCCATTGGTCTTTTATTGCCCCTTAGTATCTTTGGTTATATTTGTTTTGAAGGGGTTAATCATTTGAGTATATCCTTTATCACTGAGTACCCAAAAGGAACGCCCCTTGGCACTTCAGGAGGCATAATGCCTGCCATTTTAGGTTCTTTTTTTCTTGCCTTAATAGGTTTTATTTTGTCTTTTCCCTTTGCGCTTTTCGGCGGCATATACTTATCAGAATACGGAAGGGAAACTAAGTTTGCTCATGTGGTAAGATTCTTTGTCGAATGTCTTACCGCAGTACCTGCTATCATCTACGGTCTTTTTGGCTATGCCTTTTTGGTAGTTTTTCTAAAATTTGGGGTATCTTTGATAGCTGGTAGCATAACCCTTTCCCTTATCATGTTTCCCATAATGTTAATTTCAATACAAGAAGCCCTTTTATCGATAAAAGATGAGTATCGAGAGGCAGCCTTTGCCCTTGGTGTTTCTAAAATTTATATTATCAGAAGGGTTTTGATACCAAGAGCATGGCCTTCAATTGTAGCAGGTATTGTTTTGGCGGTGGGACATGCCATCGGGTCTGCCTCACCTGTACTTTTTACTGCCAGTATATACTTTTCTAAGGGCAATGTAAGTCTTGATCAACCGGTTATGACACTACCAACCCATTTGTATTACATAGTCTCTGAGGCTATTTCCATGGACCATGGATATGGGACTGCAATTGTCCTTATTCTTGGACTACTCATATTTAACCTATGCGCTATGTTTTTGAGAAAGGTAGGTAGTTTAAAACAATGATGATTATTTACAATAATATGACCTTTGTTATTAGAAGCCTTTCTATTGCCTATAAAGGAAGAGTCGTTTTAACAGATGTGAACCTAAATGTACCTGCTAAACAGATAACTGCTGTAATAGGCCCTTCTGGATGTGGAAAATCAACTTTACTTAGAGCATTAAACCGTACTTTAGAGCTTGTCCCTGGTGCAGAAGTGAAATCTGGAGAGGTATATTTTCAAGGGAAAAACATTTATGATAAAGACACGGATGTCCAAATTGTGAGAAAGCGAATAGGTATGGTAATGCAGAAGCCTATAGCCTTTCCTCTTTCTATAAAAGAAAACGTTTTATTTGGTGTAAAGTTTCATAAAAATTTTAATGGCAAATCAAAAGGAGAAATAGTCGAAACATCTCTAAAAACAGTAGGCTTATTTGATGAAGTAAAGGATAGACTAAATGACAAGGCCTATGCCCTCTCTTTAGGTCAACTCCAGCGCCTATGCATTGCAAGGGCATTGGCTAACAACCCTGAAGCTCTACTTATGGATGAACCATGTTCAGCATTGGATCCAATATCAACAGGGAAGATTGAAGAGCTAATTCTCCAATTAAAAGACAGATTGCCAATATTTATAGTTACCCACAACATTGCCCAGGCAAAAAGGATATCTGATTATTGCCTTTTCTTATCTGATGGGAGGGTACTACAACAGTGTAATACATTAGAGATATTTGAGAACCCATTGGATGAAAAGGTTAGAGATTTTATAACAGGAAGGATAGGATAGATGAAATTAAAGGATATTCGGCGGACTATAGTTTGTATGTATGACGGGTTTGGTATCGACTACTTTGAAAAGAGTGATATACCTACGATGAAGAAGATGGCAGCCGAGGGCTTTTTCAAAAAGGGAAAGGCCGTTTTTCCAACCCTAACAAATGCCAATAATTTTTCTATAATTTGTGCATGCTGGCCAGAAACACACGGTGTTACCACAAACTGCTACTACGACGAAAAGACCAATTCGATGAAATTTTTTGAGGATCATGGATTTGTTATGGTACCAACAATCTTTAGACTGTTAAGGGAAAGGGGTATAAAGTCGGCCCTTTTAACATGCAAAGAAAAGACATTGAAACTTGTTGGAGATGATGTTCATATTGGTATTGCCGCTGAATCTCCAAGTCAAGAAATTATTTCAAGGTATGGTAAACCGCCATCTATGTATACCGATGAGGTTAATTATTGGCTTTGGGATGTAGCCATAGACCTACTAAAAACTAAACCTGAGATAAAACTTATCTATATCCACACCACTGACTATCCAATGCATAAATGGTCCCCTGAGCAACCTCAATCTATGAAGCACATGTCAAATCTGGATTTAAAACTTTTAGAGGCACACGCCACTGCCCATGATGCACAATTTTTTATCACTGCAGACCATGGGATGAATCCAAAAACCCAATGTATAGATCTCCTCCAAACATGCAAAGAAAATGATTTTGAAATTAAATATTGTATATCCCCTGTTGCCGATCGTTTAATTGAGCACCATAGAGGATTTGGTGGTGTTGCCTATTTATACTTAAAAAGATCCGATGAGATTGAAAGGATTACCCAATTTTTATTATCCATAAATGGTGTAGATGATGTATTAAACCGTAAAGAGGCATCAGAAAGGTTCCGTCTCATGCCCGACAGGATCGGTGATCTAATAGTTCTCGGTGATAAAGATACTGTTTTTGGAGAGACAAGAACTCAACGTATACATTTACCACCAGATTACAGAAATCATGGCTCCCTCTATGAACAAGATGTGCCAATAATTGCCTATGGTTTTGATGGTAATTCTCCAGATGAAAAAGATATACAGTTTAATTTTGAACTTATCAGATGGTTAATAGGTACTATTTTGTGAGGGTATATTATGGAAAAGCAGAGAATCGTGGTTGCCCTTATTGATGGTCTTGGTCTTGATTACTTTTCTTATATGGCTAAACTAAATAAAATGGCCATCAATGGTTTTTATAAAACAGTAAACGCTGTTATGCCTACAGTTACCAACGTAAACAATGTTTCAGTCTGTTGTGGCGCATGGCCCATTGAACATGGGATCTCCGGAAACTCTTATTATGATGCCCATTCTAATCTTGCAGTTTACATGAATTCTGTAGATCTGATACGCTACCCTACTTTATTCTACAGGGCATCAAAAACGGGACTTAAAACCGCCTTACTTACGGCAAAGAAAAAAACCGTTGAGTTGTTTCTTAATCATCCCTACATCGCTATAGCTGCCGAAGAACCCCCAGAAGAGTACATAAAAAGATATGGTAAACCACCTTCGATATATTCAACAGAGATAAACTATTGGTTATGGGAAGTATTAATCGATATTTTAAAAACGGATGAAGAAATAAAGGTTATTTACATACACACGACAGATTATCCTATGCACCAATGGGCCGCGGATGAACAAAAATCCATACAGCATTTATCAAAACTTGATACCTTAATTGGTGAAGCAAAAGATGTTGCCCCAGATGTTGCTTTTTTTATTACCGCTGATCACGGCATGAATAGAAAAAAACGCTGTTGGGATTTGATGAAGGCCTGTATGAATAGAGGATTAACATTGCGTTTTGCTTTATCTCCCGAGAGAGATTATTATACCCTCCACCACAGAAATTTCGCAGGTTCATGCTGGGTTTGGTTAAACAATTATCAAGATGAAAAAAGATTTCTCGAGATAACAAGCAGCCTCGAAGGAATCGAAGAGGTGATACCAAAGGAAGAAATTGTAAAAAGGTATAAGTTACCAAATCAATACATAGGTGATTTCATGATACTTGGCGATAAAGATACAGTTTTTGGTGAAATGGAAAATGAGTTTGAAATACTACCGGATCACTATAGAGCCCACGGTTCACTTTATGAATCAAAAGTACCTTTAATAATTTACGGTTATGATTATAAGATACCGGAGGAAGACTATTTTACTCATAACCTTCATCTTACAAGATTTTTATTCTGAAATTAGATTATTTAAAAAAACAAAGCATATTAAAGGTAGTTGTTTGAAAATGACAACGAAAACAATAATGTAGATCCACGCAATTTAGAAACATCACGCTATCCCATCCTATAATTTCCCCATTTCTCAACGACATGGCCCCTGATGAACTCTACTTGAGTATTTGCCAAAGGTGAATGTGGTGTTATGGAAAAGGAGCCTTTTAAAATAATGATGGGGGCTGCCTGAAAAGATTTGACCAATTCCAGGGAGCTCCTTTCATGAAAAAAATATGGACATCTATTTTTAACTAAAAATTAACGTATCATTTATTTATTTTTAAAAAACATTTTATAGAATCACCAAAAATTTAGGGAGGTGCCGTAATGGAAATCCATTATTTAAATCCAGGTAATACTAAGTACGGCAAAAGTCTTTTTGACATCATTAGAATATATAAGAACCCCGAAGATAATGTGGTATTATACGATACAATAGATGCCTTTACAAAAAGTATTAAAAATATTACAGGTAAAAAAGTCGTTGTAGTTATTTTTGCTGCAAGAGAAGATGACCTGATTGACATTTACTTCCAAAAACATCTTTTTTCCAAAACTACAATTATATTAATCACTCCTAACAAGAAAAGAGAGATTATTGCCCTTGGTAAACGGTGCAGCCCATTTATTCTAATATCCAATTACGACGAATTAAAAAAGCTCGGATCCATAATAAGAACCATCGCTTCAGGAAGTTCAGGATATAAAAATTATAAAAAAGATGAGTTTAAACACGCTGCATAAAGTCTACCCCTCATGGCAAAAGTGGGGAATAATCGTATACCTGGGGATGAGATACAAGTTAGACATTGACACTCACAAATCTAATAAATTGTATTGACAAAAAACCAGCAATGGTATCAAATAAATATAATAAAAAGAATTAAAATTTTTAATGAACAAAAAATAAAAGCGATAATGGAAATTACCTCTGAAGATATGGAAACGAATGTTATAAAACAAAAAATGGCAGGATATCCTTTTAATTTAAAAGAGATAGGAACAATACTTAAAAAAGCAAGAGAAGAAAAAAACATAACTATAGATAATATTTCTGATTTGATGTGCATTAAAAAATCTATCATCGCCTCCATAGAGCAGGGTGTATGGGATAACCTCCCCCATGAAGTCTATACCAGAGGATATATAAAACAATATGCATCATATCTGGGCGTAAGTAGAGAGATTGAGCCGTATTTAAAGGCAAGGAATAGCCAGGGTGAAATCGATATCAAGAAAGAGAAAAACAAGACAAAGAAGGATAGAAGAACGATTTCGAACTTAACAAGAAAAAGGCATAGAGCCATATTTATTTATGGGGCTATTATCCTCTTTTTTATCGGATACCTCGTCTTTGAAAACAAGGAGAGAGGATATAAAGAGGTTACCCCGAATAAGGAAAATGTTATAAAACCTGTGAAAAACGAACTGGAAAAAGAGAATAAGAGCGACACCCCCTTTGTCTCTATGCAGAAGATACTTACGATCACATGCAATGAGAGGACGTGGGTCAGTGTGATAATTGACGGGAAGGAAAAGAAGGAATTTATGTTAAAGCCCCAGGAGGTTGTGATATTGAACGGCATAGAAAAATTTGACCTCCTCATAGGTAATGCAGGGGGGGTAAAATTATTTCTAAATGGAAAGGATACAGGTTTTACCGGAGAAAAAGGGCAGGTAAAGAGGTTCCAGATCTCATAGTGTTCTTACTTTCAATCGAATCGAATCAGAAAAGGGTCTTTTCAGGTTTCCCTTTCAGAGATATACCCAAGTGTTTGTAAGCCTTTTCCGTTGCCTTTCTCCCCTGAGAGGTCCTGATCACAAATCCTGTCTTTAGGAGATAGGGCTCAACAACCTCTAAAAGCACATCCGATTCAATCTGAAGGGTTGCAGAAAGGGCTTCGATCCCAACGGGCCCCCCATTATAATTGAGAACGATGGCCATTAGTAGCTTTCTGTCGAGGTTATTTAAACCGTATTCGTCTATCCCTTCAAGAGATAGGGCATCGAGGGCAACTTCTCTATCTATCCGACCGTTCGCCCTCACCTGGGCATAGTCCCTTATACGCTTTAAAAGCCTGTTCGCTACCCTCGGGGTACCCCTTGATCTCTTTGCGGTCTCGTAAGCCCCTCCATCATCTATTGGTATATTAAGGATGGCGGCGGATCTCTTGACAATGCGGACAAGGTCCTCTTCACCGTAAAAATCGAGGTCTCTCACGATCCCAAACCTCTCCCTTAAAGGAGATGAGAGAAGGCCTGCCCGGGTTGTGGCCCCGATCAAGGTAAATGTCTCAAGTCTATACCTGTGGGTTCTCGCATGGACCCCTTTATCAAAAATAAAATCTACGGCAAAATCTTCCATCGCAGGATAGAGAAACTCCTCCACCACCTTTGGTATTCTGTGTATCTCATCGATAAAGAATATGTCCCCCCTCTCGAGATGGGTGAGAAGACCCATGAGATCCCCCCCTTTCTCGAGGGCAGGGCCTGAGGACGTAATGATCCTCGTTCCCATTTCATTTGCGATAATATGGGCCAGGGTTGTCTTGCCGAGACCGGGTGGTCCGTTAAAGAGAATATGTTCCAGAGGCTCTTTTCTCTTCAAGGCAGCCTCGATCGCAATCTTCAACGTCTCAACGATATTCTTTTGACCTATATATTCCGATAAAAGGCTTGGTCTTAGGTTATAGCCCCTATCATCCTCTGAGGCCTTGTCATCCCCTAACAATTCCCTGTAGTATTCTCCCTCTTCCCTTATCAACGCCTCTGCCCTCTATATACCTCTTCAAAGAGTTCTTCCGCCGAGGAGATGGCGGGATTTCTCTTTAAGGCCTCCCCGATCATCTTTCTCGCCTCAAACTGTTTATGACCCAACTGGTTTATAAGCACGTTCTCCACCTCTTTTTTAAAGTCTTCCTTTATTTCCCATGTGTCCCCGGAAATATCGGAGGGTATAAGGGCATATTTCGCCACCTTTCCTTTCAGTGAGGCGACGATCTTCTCCGCCTTTCTCTCGCCTATACCTTTTAATTGTTTGAGGAGTTTGGTGTCTTTCTCTTCTATCGCCCGCGCCAACTCCCTCACCGGCCTAACCATCGCCTTTATCGCCATAAGGGGCCCTATATCCTCGACGGATATAAAGAGTTCAAAGAACTCTTTATCGAGTTCGTTTTTGAACCCAATGAGAACAGGTTTTGGCTGCCTTTCTGTTTGATGGAAAAAGATATGGAGTCCAAGCTCATGCTCTATCCTCCCTGTTTTTTTGATCTCTCCCATCATGTAAGCAGGAATATATATATCGTATCCTACCCCCCCGACCTGAAGGATGATCCGGTCATCGTATATCTTTTTTAATTTTCCTTCAAGATACGATATCACATAGACCCCTTGATTTATGTCTATATCGGTAGTATGCCGTGATGGCTATGGCAAGGGCATCGGAGGCATGGAATGAAGGGGCCTGACTCATATTGAGCAGTTTCTGTACCGCCTCCCTTACCTGTCTTTTATTTGCGCTTCCATAACCAACGAGGGAGTTCTTGACCTCTTTTGGACCTACCTCAATGAGCTTGAGCTTACATTCCGAGGCAAGAAGATATATAATCCCTATCACACATCCGAGGAGTATACCTGCTACAGGGTATCGAACAAGGGAAAAGACATTTTCTACGGCAATGATTTCGGGTTTTATCGTGTCTATAAGGGTAACCATGTCTTTATTTATCTGGAGTAGCCTTTCTGATACGTGTAATTTCGGGGTGGTCTTTATATGGCCGCATTTTATAAGGACAGGTCTATCGGAATTCCAGTGGATCGCGCCGAATCCTGTATTGGCGAGCCCAGGGTCTATACCGAATATTACCATAGATAGAATCAGCTGTCCTTAGAAGGTCTATTTGTTAACAGCGATCTTCTCCATTTCGTTCAGGGATATATCGAAATTCGCATAGACCTTCTGGACGTCATCGGAATCTTCAAGGGTTTCCATCAGTTTCAACATGGTTTCAGCATTTTTCCCTTCGAGTTTTACCGTGGTCTGGGGGATCATGCTGATCTCGGCCACGTTGTATTTTATATTGTTCGAATCGAATTTCTTTTTGACGGATTCAAAATTGGATATATCCGTTATTACCTCTATTTCATCTTCACCGGATACGATATCTTCAGCCCCTGCATCAAGGGCGAGCTCCATTATTTCATCCTCATCAACCTTTGACTTGTCAAAGGAAATATAACCTTTTTTGCCGAAAAGCCAGGATACACATCCTGCCTCTCCCAGGTTGCCCCCGAATCTTGATAGTATATGCCTGATTTCTGCCGTTGTCCTTTTCTTATTATCTGTTAGGGTCTCGATGAGGATAGCAACCCCGGCTGGGCCATACCCTTCATAGGTATACTCCTCATAGCTCTCCCCGCCTTCGAGGGCCCCTATGCCTTTTTTTATTGCCCTTTCTATGTTTTCTTTGGGCATATTTTCCGCCTTAGCCTGGGCGATGGCAACCCTCAATCGGGCGTTTGATTCAGGGTCTCCCCCACCTATTCTTGCAGCGGTCGTTATCTCTTTTATGAGTTTTGTGAATATCTTGCCTCTCTTTGCATCGGCAAGACCTTTTTTATGTTTTATCGAACTCCACTTGCTGTGTCCGGACATTATGCCCCCTGAAAGATATTAAATGGTGGGCAGTATAGGATTCGAACCTACGACCTCTGGTATGTGAGACCAGCGCTCTAACCACCTGAGCTAACCGCCCACTCTGTTTATGATACTATATTTGCAAAATCGATGTCAATCTTGGTTTTATGTTGGTAAAAAATATATTTAATTTTTCTTCACAATCGTTTATTTTATCGTCATGGGAAAATACACGTTCGGACCTGTTCCATCGAGGAGGCTCGGGTTCTCCTTAGGGGTGGATATTATCCCTAAAAAGTATTGTACCTTTGATTGCGTCTACTGTCAGGTGGGAAAAACCACATGTAACACGATAGAACGGAAGAGCTTTTTTGACCCCAACTCTATTGTACAGGAAATAATCGAAAGGTCAAAGGCCAAAAGACCTATAGATTTTATCACTTTCTCCGGTACCGGGGAACCGACGTTAAACTCTGATATAGGGTGGATAATAAGGGAGGTTAAAAGGTATGTGGAGCTTCCCATCGCTCTGATCACAAACTCTTCACTCCTCTGGAACGAAAAGGTCAGAGCCGATATCGTTGAGGCAGATGTAATATTACCTTCTTTTGATGCGGCCAGTGAGGATATATTCTGTTTTATCAATAGACCCCACGGGATGATAAGCCTCGATATGCTGATCGAGGGGATCAGGCTTTTAAGAAAGGATTATAGGGGAAAGATATGGCTTGAAATCATGTTGATCGACGGTATAAACGATGACGAGGAAGAACTAAAAAAACTGAAGGGCATCGTCAAGACGTTTAACCCTGAAAAGATACAGCTAAATACCGTAACGAGACCTCCCCTTGATGATTCAATAATAGGGGTAGATAGTCTCAGGATGGATGACATCCGGGAGTTTTTTGGTGAGGGTTGTGAAGTGATAGGGGATTTTGATAAAGACGACCTTTACGCTTATGACTATGAGTCGAGTAACTGGCAGGAAAGGATACTGGAGATGATAGGGAGAAGGTCATTGACGATAGAGGACATCACAAAGGTATCCGGATTAGAATCAAAGGAGGTAGAGAGGTGCCTTAAAAAAATGGAAAGGGAAGGGAAGGTGAAGAGACGTTTTTTAGACGACACCATCTTCTTCGTGGTACCGGATGAAGTATGATAGATCGTCGAAAAAGGTCTTTTGCTGTTGACATTTCATGGGTTTGGATTTTAGTATAATGCCCGTTTAAAGAGGGTAAAAATTAAGTGTTGGGAGGTCGTATGAAGATAAGAAGGGCTATAATAAGTGTGTCAAACAAGGCAGGTCTTTCCGAATTCGCCCCTTTTTTAAAGAGCTATGGTGTTGAAATAATATCAACAGGCGGCACAAAGAGGTATCTCGATGAAATAGGGGTCAACCCTATGGAGATAAGTGCCTATACAGGCTTTCCGGAGATTATGGATGGCAGGGTAAAGACCCTCCACCCCAAAGTACACGGAGGGATATTAAATATAAGGGAAAACGAGGAACACAAGAAGGCCAAAGAGGGGCTGGGGATAAAAGACATCGATATGATCGTTGTCAACCTCTACCCGTTCAAAGAGGTGGTGAGCAAAGGTTGCACTTTTGAAGAAGCGATAGAGAACATAGACATAGGTGGGCCGTCGATGATAAGGGCAGGGGCAAAAAACTATAAATATGTCACCGTGATAGTTGATCCTGCCGACTACACTAAAGTTATGGAAGAGATGAGGATAAACGATGGCTCCGTTTCTGAAGAGACAAACCTGTATCTCGCAAAAAAGGTCTTCAGTATCACCTCCGATTATGATAACGCCATATACAGGTACCTCGAAGAGGTAAAGGGATAAGTACAAAATTCAAACTATTGTGAGGATATAGAGATGAAAGTACTTGTGATTGGAGGAGGAGGCAGAGAGCATGCCATTGTCTGGAAGCTTTCCCAGTCAAAGAGAGTGGATGATATATTTGCCATACCAGGTAACGGTGGAATATCTGAAATAGCCCGATGTATAGAGATAGACGGTAACGACATAGATGGAATCACCTCTTTTGCCAAAAGAGAGAGGATCGGTTTGGTGGTCGTAGGCCCTGAGGCACCACTATCCCTTGGGATTGTCGATAGGCTTGATAGGATGGATATCCCCACCTTTGGACCCATTCAAAGAGGGGCCCTTATAGAGACGAGCAAAATCTTTTCAAAAAACCTCATGGAGAAATACAATATACCAACGGCCCCTTTTAAGACGTTCTCCGATTATAATAGCGCAAGGGAATACATCAACGATTTGAAACCACCTTATGTCATAAAGGCAGATGGTCTCTGCGGTGGTAAGGGGGCCTATGTTATATCCGATGGAGGGGAGGCCCTTTCGGTTTTAAAAGGCCTCATGGTGGATGGTATATACGGTGATGCAGGAATGAGGGTTGTTGTAGAGGACTTTTTAAAAGGCATTGAGGCGTCCTATATATCCTTTACCGACGGAAAGACGACCCTGCCTATGTTACCCTCCCAGGACCATAAAACCCTCTTGGACGGCGACAGAGGACCAAACACAGGGGGAATGGGGGCATACACCCCTGTTCCTTTTATAGGACCGGATATGGAAAAAAAGATCGATAGAGAGATTATGGACAGGACAGTCCATGCTTTAGAAGGGGAGGGTATACATTATAGAGGCGTTTTATATGCAGGTCTTATGTTCAAGGATAAAAAAGAACCTTTTGTCCTTGAGTTCAATGCAAGGATGGGGGATCCCGAAACCCAGCCCATACTCTTTAAAATGGAGAGCGACCTATATGAAATCATCATGGCTTGTATTGAAGGGAGACTTAAAGAGGTAGGTTCCATTAGATGGAAGGAAGGGGTTTCCGTCTGTGTTGTTCTGGCATCAAAAGGATACCCTGAAAGGCCGGAAAAAGGAAAGGTAATTTACGGTCTTAATAATCTTAAAAACATAAAGGATGTGATGGTGTTCCATGCAGGGACGAAAAGGGTAGGGGATAGGTTTGTCACATCCGGGGGGAGGGTGCTCGGCGTAACCGCCATAGGCGATTCTTATAGAGATGCGATAAATAAGGCCTATGAAGCGGTATCTTCTATTGAGTTTGAGGGTATGCAGTATAGAAAGGATATTGGCTCCAAGGCGTTTGAGTATCTATAAAAAAGGAGGAAAGATGGCTAAAGAATACAATATTGCGGTTATCCCCGGGGATGGCACAGGACCCGAAGTGGTAGCCGAGGGTGTGAAGGCGCTCGATGCAGCATCAAAAAAACTCGGTTTTTCTTTACGATATACCTATTACGATTTGGGAGGTGAGCGGTATTTAAGAACCAAAGAGGTTTTGCCCGATAGCGTATTATCGGAACTGAGAGATTTTCATGCCATATTTCTCGGGGCTATAGGCCATCCCGATGTAAAACCAGGGATTCTTGAAAAAGGGATACTTTTAAGGATCAGGTTTGAGCTGGATTTGTATATAAACTTAAGGCCGGTAAAACTCTATGAAGGGGTTTACACACCTTTAAAAAATAAAGGGCCCGAGGATATAGATTTCGCTGTTGTAAGAGAGAATACGGAAGGATTATACGCTGGGGCCGGAGGTGTTATCAAAAAGGGTACGCCCGATGAGATAGCGACCCAGGAATCGATAAATACGAGAAAAGGGGTGGAAAGATGTATAAGGTTTGCCTTTGATTTGGCCCGGAGGCGAAACAAACAGAATAAGGTCACCCTATGCGGAAAGACAAACGTGTTAACGTACGCCTTTGACCTCTGGGAGAGGGCATTTTATGAAGTCGCAAAGGAATATCCCGATATCAAAACAGATTACGCCCATGTGGATGCAACCTGTATGTGGATGGTGAAAAATCCTGAATGGTTTGATGTGATTGTAACGGATAACCTCTTCGGAGATATCATTACAGACTTAGGCGCCATGATACAGGGGGGTCTCGGTATCGCCTGCGGGGGGAATATAAACCCAAAAGGCGTCTCTATGTTTGAACCAATGGGGGGTTCTGCCCCTAAATATACAGGGAAGAACGTGATCACCCCCTTTGCCGCTATACTCGCCGGGGGAATGCTCCTCGAGTATATCGGAGAGAACGAAGGGGCCCAACTGATAGAAAGGGCTGTACAGAAGTCCCTTATAAACGATATAAAGTCCCTCGATGCAGGTAAAATGGGTATGGGGACAAAAGAGGCGGGGGGTCTGATAGCCCGATATATCCTCGAATAAAATCTCTATTTACATATGGTTGGGATGGGTCTTTTTAAAAGACCCGTTCCCCATATGTTTTAATCGTTTTGCCAATGTATTTCTGTTTATACCGAGGAGTTTAGCGGCCTTTGAGACGTTGTTGTTTGTAATCTCCATAGCAGAACGGATGAAGACCTCATCTATCACATGGTGTATGTTATTCAAGATATTTTCATTATCATTTATCTTTGATAACAATAACTTATCAGATATATCCTTAAGTTTTATTTCAAATAAATTCACTAATAAATTGTTATTATTCGCATATTCATTAGCATCCATATTTTATAACTCCTGAAAATATTTTATTGACAAAAACAAAAATACTTTATACTTTAAGAAAAATTGTATACGATTTTACTTAATTGTGTTTTGTATGAGTCCATTATAAAAAAATTATGTTTGCCATGTCAAGGATTAAAAAATTTTAAAGATATCAAAGGATAGGGGGGTATTATGAGATTACCGCCATTCGAAATTTTCGAGCCAAAGACAAAGGGAGGGGGTTTCAATCTACTTAACAGATACAAAGGGGATATAAAGGTTATCTCCGGAGGGACAGAGCTTGTTGTCCTTATGAAAGATGGCCTTTTAAGACCCCGATATCTCATGAGTTTAAAAAATATTAAGGGATTGAAAGGCATTAGAAGGAAGGGCAGAAGTTTGATTATCGGTTGCGCAACCCCCCTTGAGGAGATTATAAAATCCAGGGAGGTAAAATCTTTATTCCCCGCCCTCGTTGATGCCTGTATCCTTGTTGCTGCCCCACCTATTCAGAATAGGGCAACCATAGGGGGGAATATACTTCAGGATACCCGGTGTATCTATTATAACCAGACAGAGATTTTTAGAAATGGCCTTGAGCCATGCCTGAAGGGTGGAGGAAATCTATGCCGGGCGATAAAAGGGGGCAAGCGTTGCTTCAGTGTATATCAAAGCGATATCGCCCCTGTCTTAATCGCATATGATGCCAAAGTGAAGATAGAATCAAAGGGAGAATCAAAGTCAATGCCGATAATGGAATTATTTACCGATAAAGGGGAAAAACCTTTTACCCTCGAAGGCGATGAGCTTTTAACGGAAATCGAGATACCCATACCAGGAAACGGCGGGAAAGGCATAGTAACATATAAAAAATTCAGGGTGAGAGATGGCATAGAGTACCCCTTTGCATCTGCCGCTGCCATGGTTTCTATAAATGGTGGTGGTCAAGAGAATGTGGTACTTGTCATAGGGGCCTGCGGGGCTTCACCGAAAAGGTTATCTTTTAGTTTTTCCGAAGGGGATACCATCGAGGCAAAGATGGGGGAGATTCTGGATGGGGTTGATAAAAAGACGGTGGCTATCGATAACCTCGCCCTGCCAGGAGAATATAGAAAAGAGATGTTCAAGATAATGGCAAAAAGGGCGATTAAGGATGCCTATGACTTGATAAGAAAGGAAAAAACGCTATGAAAAGAAACGTTATATTAAGGATAAATAACGAGGAATATACGGTTTTAACAAAGACAAACCGGACCCTTCTTGAGGTATTAAGGGAAGACCTCCATCTCACCGGTACAAAGGAAGGCTGCGGTGAGGGTGTCTGTGGGTCCTGCACCGTCCTTCTCGACGGGAGGCCTGTCCGTTCGTGTTTACTTTTGGTTACAGAGGCTGAAGGAAGGGAGATCAAGACTATTGAAGGCCTTGCGAAAGAGGGTAGACTAGACCCTATTCAGGAGGCATTTATAGAACATCATGCTATACAATGCGGTTTCTGTAGCCCCGGGATGATACTGACAGGATACGCCCTTCTAAAAGAAAATCCCAGAGCCACAGAAGAGGAGATAAGGTTCGCAATATCGGGGAATATCTGCCGCTGTACAGGTTATGTAAAGATAGTGGAGGCTATAAGATCCCTATCCACATCAGAAGGGAGGAGGTAGCCAATGGTGGACTATGCTTTGATAGGTAAGGGTATAAGAAGGGTTGATACGACCGCAAAGGCAACAGGAGAGGCCCTGTTCTCTGCGGATTTGAAGTTGCCGAGGATGCTTGTCGGCAAGATATTGAGATCCCCGTACGCCCATGCGAGGATCGTCCATATCGATACATCTAAGGCGGAGAGGTTGCCAGGCGTAAAGGCCGTTATAACAGGAAAAGATGTGCCCGATGAAAGATGGGGTGTCTTCAGATACACACAGGATCAGAGGTTTCTCCCGGTAGATAAGGTAAGATACGTCGGAGAAGAGGTTGCAGCCGTTGCCGCAGTAGATGAAGATACGGCCATTGAGGCTTTGAAACTGATCGATGTGGAATACGAAGAACTCCCTGCCGTCTTCGACATAGAATCGGCATTAAAACCGGATGCGCCTTTGATTCACGATGCATACCCAGGGAACATCAATATCTCTGTGGACATAAATGTGGGGGATGTGGAAAAGGGGTTTCTGGAATCGTTCTATATAAGGGAGGATGCCTTTGAGGCACCGGAGGATTCATATTTTCAGGGAGAACCCTATGCGGTCGTAGCCCACTTTGATTCTTCAGGGAATCTCGAGATATGGATGCCGAACGCCGGACCCCATCTCAAGGCAAAGCCCCTGTCAAACGTTTTAAAGATACCTCTAAATAAGGTAAGGGTCCGGAAAATTACTATTGGAGGGGCTTTCGGGGGCCGTTCAGAGATTTCCCCGGCAGATGTGATATGCGCCTTCCTTGCAAAAAAGTCTGCAAGACCTGTAAAAATCGTATACTCAAGGGAGGAGAATTCCATAGCCACCCGCCAAGCCCATTCCATGAAGGCGACGATAAAAACAGGGGTTGATAGGGAAGGGAGGGTACTGGCAAGGGATATTACGTGTTATATGGATGGAGGGGCCTATAGCAGCACAGGCCCCATAGCGGTGAGTGTACCCTTTCTCTGTATGGAGCAGGCGTATCGGATGGATAATGTGAGGTATAGAGGCTACCGCATATTCACCAATAAACCCATAAGGGGTATGTTCCGTGTCCATGGCCGGGCCTTTGCCTGTGGTATAGATTTGCAACTCGACTTGATTGGGAAGGAACTCGGTTTTGACCCCCTTGAGATGAGGCTAAAAAATGCGAGAAGACCCGGCGATTATACCCCGACAAAATCGAAAGTCGTGAGTTGCGGAATGGTGGAAGCCATAGAAAGGGCGGCAGAGAAGGCAAGGTGGAGGGAGAAGTGGGATAGATTACCCCCCTATCATGGTATTGGAATTGGATGTAATTCTGTACAAACAGGCTTTCCCATGGGTATAAGGGGAGGCTCCCAGGCCTTTATAAAATTTAACGAAGACGGAGGGGTAACGGTAATCACAGGGATCGTGGATAACGGTCAGGGCAACGACAATATGATCGTCCAGATCGCCGCGGAGGAGCTTGGTTTGAAAGTGGAAGACATACAGTTGATCAATGCCGACACAGAGGTTACCCCGAGTGACCCTGGCTCATACTCCATGTGTGAGACCTTTGTTGGTGGAAATGCGGTGAGGCTTGCGGCCCAGGATGCAAAAAGGAAGCTACTGAAGATCGCATCGGAGGCCATGAAGGTGGAGCCTGAACGGCTTGCGATGAGGGATAGAAAGATATATGTGATCGATAGACCCCAAGAGGCGATCTCCATATCGAGGGTGGTGAGAATGGCATTGAGCAGAAGAGAAAACATCAGTGGGGAAGGGTCATATTGGCCAAAGGTGGATAGCAACCGGGAATGGGTTACAAACCCCTTCGGACAACTCTCGGAAACCTTCTCCTTCGGTGCCGTCATCGCAGAGGTAAAGATTGACCCCGAGACAGGGAAGGTGGACGTTCTCGAGGTAACGGCGGCACAGGATGTGGGTTATGCTATTAACCCTAAGGTGATCGAGGGTCAGTTCGAGGGGGGTGTGGCTATGGGTGGGCAGGGAGGTATGTTGAGCGAAAAGGTACTATGGTATGGGGGAAGGGTTTTAAACCCCGATCAGCTTGACTATATGGTACCCATTGCCCCTGGTATGCCAAAAATCAATGATATTATTGTTGAAACAAACGATCCCGGGGGACCCTACGGCGCAAAAGAGGCAGGCATGTCCGTTGCCATGTCCGCTGCCCAGGCATATGCAAGTGCCATATGTAATGCCTTAGGGGTCTATATCCATGAGTTCCCGTTAACCCCGGATAAGATATTAAAGGCTATAAAAGAGAAGGAAGAAGGGAAGAATAGATAGAAGAAAAAAAAGGAGGGTTAATGCGCGTCTTAATACTCGGTGGAGCAGGCGGTATGGGTCAGGGTGTGGCCAGGGATTTAATAAAACAGGAATCGGTGAAGAAGGTGGTCCTCGGAGATATAAATACAGATCCCGACAGGATAAACGAGAAGCTCAGATCAAGCCAAAAGGTATCCCTGGAAGGTATTGATATAAACGATAGGGCAAGCCTCATGCGTTTGATGAAAGAAGTGGATGTTGTGATAAATTGCGCAGGCCCGTTCTATAAGACGGCGATACCTGTTGCCAGTGTAGCAGTCGAAGCAAAGGTAAACTACATAGATATATGTGACGACTACGAGGCAACGAAGACCCTCTTTGAATCCCATATAGATAGAGAGGCAAAGGATGCGGGGATTACAGTACTCACAGGCATGGGCTCAGACCCCGGAACAAACAACGTCCTCGTTAAGTGGTATGCGGATAAGCTCGATAAGGTCGATGAGATTTCCCTCTTCTGGATAGTAAGTATAGCGGAGATACAGGGTGCCGCATGGGACCACAGTTTACACATGGTTTTGGGAAAGGTACCACAGTTTATAGAGGGAAAGATAGAATACGTGGAAGGCGGTACAGGGGAAGAGGTCGCCGAATTCCTTGAACCCTTAGGGGTTTGTAAGGTTCGTTATGTAGGTCACCCCCAGCCCTTGACCATTCCCCGTTATATAAAAGGTGTGAAAAAGGTGGAGATCAAAGGGGCTTTAATCCCATCGTGGGTCGATGAACTGATTCTCCTCCAGAAAGAGACAGGTTTTTTGGGTACAGAGCCCCTCAATATAAGGGGGAATGCCATCTCCCCTTATGAGGTGACCCTTAAGCTCTGGGAGAGAATCCCGGAAAAAAGGGATCGGGGACCTCAGGCATCGGGTCTTAAAGTCATAGTAAAAGGGGAAAGGGACGGGAAAGGTATCACCTACACCGCGGATATGGTGGGAAGGATGGCACCGGGTACAGGCCTTCCGGCATCGATTGCAGCCCTTATGATGTATGAAGGTCTGGTGAAGGAAAAAGGTGTTGTTGCCCCTGAGGGTTGTATAGAACCTGAGAGGTTCATCGGGGAAATGATAAAAAGGGGTGCAAGGATACATCAGTCTGAAAAGATAACGTCGATTCTAACATTTTAATAAATTCTCTATAAGGAGGGTGAATTCATGGGAGAGGCAAAGAGGTTGAATATTACGAGGAGTCTTGAACTTTTTGAAGAGGCGAAGACCCTTGTCCCGGGAGGTGTCCTCGGGGCGAGAAAACCCAGCGACTTTATACAGGGGGAATACCCTATTTTTCTTGAGACAGGAAAGGGTTGCCGTTTGACGGATGTGGATGGTAACGTTTTTATAGATTTCCTCTGTGGTTATGGGCCTATCATCCTCGGATACAGGGAAGAAGAAGTGGATGATGCGGTTATAAGACAGATTAAAGAGAAGGGTTTCTGCTTCTCCCTAACACAGAGGTATCAGAATGAACTCGCAAAAAAAATTAGAGAGCATGTGCCGTGTTCTGAGTTGAGCATATTTTTAAAGACAGGCTCAGATGCGACAACGGCAAGTATTAGAATCGCAAGGGCATATACGGGGAGGATAAAGGTCATGCGTTGTGGATACCACGGATGGCACGACTGGTGTGTCGAGATGAAAGGGGGCATACCGGAGAAACTATACGAGGACGTCCATGAATTCCACTATAACGATTTGAGTAGCCTTGAGGATCTGATGAAAAGATACGGGGATGAGACTGCGGCGATCATCATGACCCCCTTTGGCCACCCCCTCCACGAAAAGATGCAGGAACCAAAACCGGGCTTTCTTGAGGGTGTAAGGGAGTTGGCGGATCGGTATGGTGCTGTACTCATATTCGACGAGGTGAGAACGTGTTTCAGACTTTCTATGGGGGGAGCCCAAAAATTGTATAATGTCATACCGGATATGGCCGTCCTCGGTAAAGGAATGGCAAACGGATATGCGATAAGCGTTGTCACCGGTAAAAAGGATGTGATGATGGCTGCGGCAAAAAAACTCTTTATATCGTCTACGTTTTTTCCAAACAGTGATGGTTATATAGCGGCTTTGAAGACCATAGAGATCCTCGAGCGGGATAACGTACTTAAGAACATATGGGAAAAAGGGGGTCGCTTTTTGAAGAATATCCAATCGGTGATCGATAAATACCATGTAGGGGCCGAGCTAAGCGGTGTACCCCCCATGTTTTTTATCACTTTCAAAAGAGACGAGAAAGAAGAGTATAGAAATAAGAGGGATGATTTTTATACGCAACTTATAAGACGGGGCATTTTCTTAACACCCCATCACCACGGATACATCTGTTATAGACACGAAGAGGAAGACCTCGATATTGCAGTCCGGGCAATCGATGAATCCCTTGCCTATGTAGAGGAGAAATACGGAAAAAAAGGGTAGATGGTAAGTGGTAGAAAGATTGGTGTCCTAAACCCATATAAATCAAAAACTACTGATAAGAGATATTATGTTAACTTTTATCTCTATCTTTTGCCCTTTATTTTTTGTTATAGGACTTTTTTTCGGTATTACCCATATAAAACCACTACCCTCCATTTATGTGCCCTTTAAAACGCAATTTAAAGGGCATTATCTCTTTTTCCTTTATTTTTCTATATTCCCCTGGCTTTAGTCTGCCTAAATGGATGTGACCTATACGGATTCTCTTTAGCCTTGTTACATCTCGACCTATTATGCTCAATACCTTTCTTATTATTCTATTTCTCCCTTCGTGTAAAATTATCTTATACTCTACATTCTGTTTTATCCGTTTTATAAAAGAGATATCGGCAAACCTATGTATCTTATCATCTATCATAAAACCATTCTTGACCTTTTCTATGTCATTTTCAGTCAATACGCCGTCTAACTCTACGATATACTCTTTATCAACCCCGTATTTAGGGTGCATGATAACATTTGCGATTTCCCCATCGTTTGTAAAGATCATTAAGCCCTCTGATTCATAATCAAGGCGCCCTACAGGAAATATATATGCATCGGAATCGATAAGTTCTCTTGCGATTCTCCTTTTCTCTTTATAGTTTAAATCTGATAAAAAATGGCGGGGTTTATAGAGGGCAAAATATAATTTTTCTATTCTGTGTGATACTCTATTACCATCTACAAAAACATGATCTTTCTCTTCATTTACCTGAAAATAAGGTTCAGTTACTATATTTCCGTTTACAGTTACCCGGCCTGACTTAATTAGGTCCTCGGCCTTCCTCCTCGATGATACACCGTGCGTGGAAAGATATTTCGATAGCCTAATTAAAACCTGCATCTCCTAATAGCTATATAGCCGAATAACACAGAAAATCCAAATAAAATCAATGAAATATGAGGATATTTTAAAGCAAATACTAAAGGAGTTATTGCCAATCTCGTTAAATATTTAATGCTATTGTGATTACCGATAAAATGGGCAACAGGTGGGGAATATCTATAGTAGATACGTACAAACACCTGTCCCATACTACTTTTTAGAAGCACCTTATCCCTAAACTCCTTAAGGACCATCACATGGGGGTGTAGGTATGAGCCATAGGCAGCGGTTGCGATGAAACACCCCCCACCACCACCTCCACCACCTCCCCCTGCGGCAGTTGTAGTTGTGGTTGTCCCCCCGGTTGTACCAGAGGCGGATGCATCCGCCACCTGTATGGAAAGGGTCTTCTGGGACTTTGTCCCAACCGCATCCTGAACCTGAGCGGTAAAATAGTACGTACCCGATGATGTCGGTGTCCCCGAGATTACCCCTGTTGATGTATTCAAAGTAAGGCCATCGGGGAGTGTTCCCTGTACAATCGACCATGTGTAAGGGGGTAGTCCTGTCAGGGATGTCGATATGGTCTGGGAGTAGTAAGAGCCTTTAGAGGCTGCAGTCGTACTTGTCGTTGTTATGTTTACGATATCGTTTACCGTTATGGTAAATGACTTCGATACCCCCGATACACCCTTTTCACTCTGTATCTTATCCTTCACCTCAACGGTAAATGTATAGCTCCCCGATGATGAAGGTGTCCCTGCGAGCTGACCGGATCCGCCGTTTAATGAAATACCTGGGGGTAAAGAGCCCGATATCTTGGTCCAGTTTAATGGGGATGTACCTCCTGCCACAACGATTGCCGTTGAGTATGATGCGCTGACAACCGTTGAAGGCAGGCTTGTAGTTAGTATGGCAGGGGCAGGGTTTACAACTATCGTAAACTCCTTTGTGGCCGTAAGGGCAGGGAAACCGCTGTCCGAAACACGTACAGTAAAGGACTGGCTCCCCGCATCCGTGGGGGTCCCTGTGATATTACCCGCTGCGTTAAGGGAAAGACCTGCAGGTAACGTTCCCCCTATAAGCGTCCAGGTATAAGGTGGAGTCCCCCCTGTTGCTGCAAGGGTTTCGGCATAACCTGCCACACCCTGAGTCCATTGATTTAAACCTGCCGTTGTAACGGCCATGGAGGTGACCTTTATACTTAAGTTTCTCGTTGCCGATGTACCTGTTGGGTCACCGTTTGTATCCTTCACCATAACGGTAAAAGATGCATCCGTTGCTGTAAGGGTTGGGGTACCGCTTATAATACCTGTTTTTACATCGAGGGAAAGACCTGCAGGAAGACTCCCTGATGATATACTCCATACATAAGGGGCCGTTCCCCCTTCTGCGGTGAGTTTCTGTGAATATGCCACCCCCCTTCCCGCATCAGGAAGGCTTGCCGTAGTTACATTCAAGGGTACCGTATGGTCTCCGTTACCGCTCAAATAGATAACGATCGAGCCCCCGTCGGAAGATATCTCTATCTTATAGTTATTGGAAGCGTTCCCCGAATAGCTCCCCCCTGCCATAGGGGCAAACTTTACTTCCATCTCATAGTACACCCCGGGGGAAATGGTCGTTGCCTTTGGTGTGATGAGCGTAAAGGGCTCATCGGGGGTTGATATGGAATAGATGGTGAGCTGGGAGTTTCCGTTGTTCCATATCCTGAATTTCTTTGTGCTTGTGAGTTTAACATCCACGTTTCCAAAATCGAGGGCCTGGTTGTATATCTGGACGTTATTTTCATCGGTAACCAAAAGCTGGGGGGCAACGGAATAGCTCCAGGCCTGTCCGTAAATATCCGCATCGCCCGATACCCTTCCATCCTTCCAGGCGATAAAAAATCTCCTCGAATCAACGTCTCCGAATGACAGGGCCGGGGATATCTGGTTTCCGGGGGCAACGGTTATGGGAAAATTTGCCCCGGATGGTCTACCCGTTGGGTCTATAAACTGGCCGAATATATCCATGTTGGATATGCTTGCGCTACTACTTCTGCCGTCATCCCATACCACGAGATACCTCTGGTTTACCGTATCGAAGGCGACTTTAGACTCTGTCTGGTCGCTCGGGGCCTTTGATATACTGATTACGCTACCGTACTGGAGGTAGTTCTGCATGTCAATGAGCTGTCCGTAGATATTTTTACACGTGTCTTTCTGTGGGTCTCCACAGGCATCATCCTGGGTCTCCCATGTGGCGAGCCACATGTTTTTAAAGGGATCAAAGGCAATGGCAGGGTTATAGGACGATTTTGTGGTATCGGAGAGTACCGTATCCTTTACGAGGCCGAGGGTAATATTCCTGCCGTAGATGACAGGTACCTTATCGGGCTCTACCGTGTATGTGGGGCCTGTCTGGACAAAAGGCCACCATTCTGCACATCCAATAACATTACCCTGTATATCTTTAAGCTCAATTTTGCAATCACTTGACCAGTTAACCGTTGAGTTAACGGTAAAACCTCTTCCAGACCATACAACATAATGGGAACCATCAGTAGGGTTGTACGTGATTACAGGGGCACTTTCGTAGTTCATAGTAGATAGTGTCCCATTGACTGTAAGACTCGCCTTCGTTTTTGAACATGATTCACTGGGTGTAAAACCCTGGCCTATATAATAAAATTTACTCCAGTTAGAAATAGAGCTCGTCAGGTTTGAGCCATCCTGTTGAGGAGCTGAGGTATTTACACCATTATAGGAAACCTCCCTGAACCTTACCATATTTGTATCTGCAACTGTGGGCGGGAAATACGAAAAATATTGATGGCTGTTATCTATACCACAGATTTTTCTTACACTATAGATGTATTTCTGCTCATAATCTGTCCTATCGAGCCATGCCACGGTAAAAGACTTCGTTGTTCTATTAAAAATCACAGAAGGTACAGATTGGGACTGGTATGTGATGGGGGTTAGATATCTCTTGATTCTGTATGTATCACCAACAGCAGGGAGTGTCGACATTGAAGGTATTGTTAATGTTTTAGAATCTGAGGATAAAACCACGGCGGACTGTCCTGCTGCAGTGCCACTTATGAAGTGTATGGCATAGTTTTTCCATTTTTGTGAAACCCATGATTTTGTATTATCCGTAATTGTAGTTGTATTGTCACTTGCATCAGTTGCTATGGCGGTAATCGTTCCACTACTATCCGCCGTAACCGCTGGGTTACTATCTAAAACATCCACGCTCTGGGAGATCTGAAAATTACCCTTTACATCGAGGGTACCATCTACCCCCACGAACTGACCGTATATCCTGCCGACTCCGCTTCTCGTGTCCGTCCAGACGACAAGATAGCGGTTGGGGGTATTCATATCGTCGAAGGCGACCTTTGGCTGGGATTGATCCCCTGCCGCATTCGATATGACGAATTCGTTACCAAGAATCGCATATTGACTCGTCGTATCAGGTGTTACTGTCCAGGCGGTGGCAACGGTTATTGTATTTGCCGTGTTACTCAGGATGGTTCTCTCCTGACCTATCCCTGTTCCTGCCTTTATCATGATCTTCTGACCTGCAAGTTCATTTACCGTCCAGTTTTTACTCGCATCCGTTAAGGTCGTGGATGTTGCGCCTGAGGCAGTTCCGAGCTGGATAAATCTACCGTAAATATCCGTTCCTGAAGGATTCCTGCTGTCCGTCCATACAACGAAGTACCTGTTGTTTATCGTATCGTAGGCTACATCGGGCTGGGACTGGTCGTTTGTGTCTGTCGTCAGTTTCAGGTCTTCTATAAAGATCTTTGAGGCAAAGGCATGGGTCTGAAAAAAGATAAGGGGTATCAATAGAAGAAGAACAAATACGGATAGTCTTTTAACCTTCGATGAAATATTCATTTTTACCTCCACCTGTTTCTTACCTCCTCCCCTGCCTGCCGAAAGGCTCATCCCTATATATGATCACGTCCCTACCCTCTTTAAGTCTTTGTGTTCTCGTTAGGTCCCTCTCGAGTCTATCATACTCCTTATATGTCTCTCGTCTTGCCTTCTCAACCCCGAGTTCTGTCCTTAGTTGACGTTCATAGTTCTGGATTGCCAACGCATCTCTACCACCCTGACTGTAACGACCTGCCCTATCCCCTTTTATCTCTAAAAGGGTGTCCCTTATCTGTTTTATATCATCCTCTGTTATGGGAACTTTGAAGGGATTTTCTATCTTTATCGTCGAACCATCGTCCAGTTTTATCACCTGTCCGTTACTAACAATAGGTGATAAAAAGATAACAAAAAGTGTAAATACAAAACATAGTAAAAATCGGATAAAAAACATCCTTTCCATATCTCCCCCTCAGTCTATATACGTCTCAATCATTTTCTCCGTTTTCGTCTCTTTTACGGGCAATATCTGGGACCCCATTTCTGTATGCTCCTTCCAGACAGTTACGTCTATAGGGTTTTTATCAAATTCCGGGGTCAGTTCTATCTTTATATGTATATCCCCGTCCTTCCTCACAAGGAGTACCATATCCTTTTCCACAGGTTTGTCCGATACAAAGATAAGGGCCCCTTTTGTGTTAAAGTAGTAACCCCTTTTAAAAGAGACGGATAATTTATGGCTCCCTCTATTTAGATTTGTCACGAAAAGACCTGTCTTATCGAAACTCAAGGGCTCTCCGTTTAAGGTGACGAGCACCTCTGCAGGGGCAATTATATTGAATTCCTTTGTCTTTAACTCAGTCTCCCTGAACATATTCCCCTGGGTTTCAAACCTTATAATTTCTTCTTTACTGTATTTGATGATAGAATCGGTCTTTTCGATAAGGGAAACCCTGCATTTTATCGGTTCTAATCTTTCCGCCTTCTTGTAAGGGAGGATGATCTCTTTTGTGTCCTCCCATTCCCTTAAATCCTTAGGCTTTATCTGAAAAGTTAGGACCTCCTTCGATAGGCGATTGTCATATTTATGAAAGGTAAGATAAATTACATCCTTTTCGTGGGAATAAAGGCCTGTGATAAAGACATCGATCCGTTCCCTTTCCATAAAGTTCTTAAGGAAGATGAGGTTTTCAAAAGAATCGATGGGAAAGAAACGGACATCCCTCGATAAAAGCCCTTCTCTTAAGAGAATCTTATTCTGCTTCTGGGAGAATACTTCCTCCATCTCTTTTTTTGTCTTTAAAGAATAACGGGTTATGTTCAATGTTTTGTCAAATATATCATGGATATATACGGTCTGTTTCTTATGGGGTGGAACGGATTCGGCAATATTATAGAGAAGGGAATATATAACAGGGAAGAGGTTCTCTTCCCTGTATGCGAGCTTTGGGATATAAAGGGCATCCCCATAGGTGATCTCTTTTCTCGAATCTATCACTTCGCATATACTCGATTCGGCTCCCACCTTCACCACGGCACAACGACCCAAAGGATATTCGAGTCCTCTGTCTTCTTTTGAGGCAATCGTTACTATATCCCCTTTGATTACCCCGTCTTTTGTGTTAAAGCTAATAAAGGCTCTATCTCCTGGGGTAAAATTGATCCTGTCCTGGAGAAGTCCCGAGGGGAGTATGGTGCCCCTTATGAATTCTTTGGCATAAAGAGGGTTTAAGATAAATAGCAGGGATATGAGAGAAGATGTGACAATGAAAATTTTTTTTGCTTTATTTAGTATGTTTTTCATTTAACCCTCTTCTCTATATAGGTTTTTTATGATTCTCGGGGTTACAAAGATCAAGAGTTCTGCCTTTGCATCCCTCTTCTCTTCCCTTTTGAAGAGCCACCCAACAAAGGGGATGTTTCTGAAGAAAGGCACACCTGTCTGGGCAACCTGCTCCGTTTTGTCGTAAATCCCACCTATCACAACGGTCTCACCGTCCTTTATAATCACCTCTTTCGTAGTTATCTCCCTTGTGATGATGGGGGGAGGCGTACCCCCTGCAAAGTCCGGTTCGTTCTTCTTTGCGCTTATCTCGAGCTTTATCTCATCCCCTATCACCTGGGGTACTACCCTCAATTCGAGTTCCGCCTTCTTATATTCCACATTTGTTCCGTACATACCTGATGTCTGGTATGGAACCTCGTATCCTTTGTTAATACGGGCTTCCCTGTTGTTGGATGTGATGATTTTGGGGCTTGCTATGATTCTCCCTGTACCTTCTTTCTCCATAGCGGATAGTTCCGCTTCCAGGTAGTTAGAGTCTGCGCTACTCCCTATCAGGACGCCTACGGTACCGATGGCGGATGTCACAGGGGCGGTAACAGAAGGGGATACAGCGATATCTTTATCGCTTATAACCGGCGTCGTCGTATTACTGATGGTGGCCTTGAATCTTGCCGACCATTTCACCCCGAGGTTTCTCACAAAATCCGTATTTGCATCTACAATCCTTGCCTCGATCTGTACCTGCTCCGGGGCTACATCGAGGGCCTTTAGCCTCCTCTCTATCTCCTCAACGTTCTCCTTAATATCCTTTACGGTAATCACCCTGTTGTTCCAGGGTACTACGGTAACAATTCCGTATTCCGATAAAAGGCCCCTTTGCTGCACCGTTGTACCAGGTGTCGCACCTGTTACAGGGGTTGCCGCCGGAACACCAGGTCTTGTCTGTGCCCCGGTCGGGACAACGGGCAGACTCAACGCCGCCGTCTCCCCTACTATCCACTTCCTTACCTCTTCGGCATTTGCGTATTTTAGACGGATCTCCCTTGAGACAAGGTCGATCCCCTGTTTTAGTCTTTCGAGTCTCTCTTTCAACAATTCTTCCTTCTTCTTACTCAACTTTAACTGTTCCTCTTCGAATTTCTTTAACGTGATAATCCTTATGATATTCTCTTCATCCACCCTTATGAGGTCCGAGGATTTAATGACCGCATTTAATGCCTCATCCCATGTGATGTTATCGAGTTTCATCGTCACCTTGCCCTTCACATCATCGGATATAACGATATTCTTCCCCGCTATGTCCGTGAGGAGTCTTAATACGTTCCTTATATCCGCATCTATGAAGTCAAAGGATACCCGGGAGATCTGTTTTTTCGGGGCCTGTCCAAAAAGGGACCCAGGCACCATGATGATTAAAAGAAGGAGGATGAAAATTTTTTTATTCATACTTAACCCCTTTTATTTTCTTGGGATGTCTATGGCAAAGTTTTTTATCTCGCCCTTTAGTTTATATCCGAAAACTACCCTATCCTCTCTGATGTCCACAATCCACAGGTTCTGGTTGAGATAATCCCCTTTTTTAAAGTTTATCCCCCTGCCCTGGAGGTCCTCCATCATAACGATTGCCACGTTATCCGACTTTAAAATCCCTGTGAGCTTCAGCTCATCAAGCTCGTAACCCTTTTTTTCAACCTGCTTTTCAACGGTTGTCGGTTTAACAGAACCCCTCTTTACCTTTGAGAGATATACAGGCTCAAAGGGGTCTCTTCTATTCTCTGAGGTGTATACAAAATCGTCTACGTTATATTTGGGTGGTGTCTCCACTTTCTGGGGGGCCTGCGTCTCAACCTTCTTCTGCTCAGCCTTGGGGTCCGCAGAAAAACCGAACTGACAGCCGTATGCAACAGTCAGAATGATGATACATAAAAATATAACCTTTAAATCTGATAACAAAAATCGAAAATCGAAAAACCCTCTCCTCTCCATAGTCTCCATCATTTTTTTGGTTGTGCCTTCGGTTGCTCCTTTAAGTAAACATAAGTCTTTCCTGTACATTCGCCGTTTAGGATCACCTGCCCAGGGGGTGATTTGGGCTCTATATTCAAATCGAAACTCGTGATATTTATGATCCTGTCGAGTCTTCTTATCCCGTCAAAAAAATAACCTACATGATGGTAGGGGCCACTGAATCGGACAGTAAAGGGTAACTCGGCAAAAAACTCCTTAGGTTGCAAGGCCTTTGGTTCAAAATATGTGATTTTCACCCTCGATTCCGCACTTACGTTCGCTATATTCCTTAAGAAATTGGGTATATCCTTTGTTTCAGGGAGTTGTTTTAGCACCCTCTGTAGTAACTCCTTCAGTTCCTCATGTTCGTTACGAAATTTTGTCATGTTGTTCTTGATAAAGACCATTTTCTGCAGTTCCTGGGTAACTTTATTGTATTCTTCAATTTTACTATGTTTTTTATCGATCTGGGGGATGATGAGAAAATAGAAGAGAAGGCCGAAGACGATAAGGTTAAAGGTTATGCTGAAGAGCAGTTTGTAAAGCCTTTTGACCTTTGAGATCTTCTTTATGATGGGTTTTATATCAAACTTTAAGTTCATAGCGATATCTCACCGTAGACGGCAAACCTTTTTATCTGAACCCCTTCTTCAACGGTATTTTCCACATTTTTCAATTCAACGTTTTTTATATAGGGGAGCTTCGATAGGCCTTCCACGAAACTCGATATGGATTCACTCTCAAGGGAATGTCCCAAAAGCTCAAAGGTCTTTTCGGTCTTTTTAAAGTATTTGAGCCATACGTTATCTTTTACGGTGTCCGATAAATCGGATAGAATCCTCGCCGAGAGCCCCCTACCCTCCTTTATGGTATCTATCGCCTTTATCCTTCTTCTTATCTCCTTCTTCTCCGCCTCCATTGCAAGGTATTCATTATATATGCTGTTTAGACTCGCAATCTGTTTTTTTGTCTCATCTATCCTTTTTTCATAAGAGTTTATCTCTTTCACGTTTAAGTAATAGATGCCTCCTGCGGTAAGCAAGGCGATAAACATGATAAAGAAGAAGATGAAGAGATCCAATTTTAAGAAATCCTTTTTTGCCTTTCCTGGTAACAGGTTGATCTTTATCATTTTCTCGCTATCCTAAATCTGTTACTCTCGTTGATAGATAGAGGGCCACCGTCATAAAAGCATTAAGGTCCTCGTATGTCTTCAACATCGTATCATCGAGGTTTAAAAGCATAAAAGGGGTAATGAGTTCTGTCTCCACCCTTGTATCCTCGTATATCTTCTCCTTCAACCCAAAAAGAAGGGACGAACCCCCCGTAAGGTATATCTTCCCTATCGTATCGTTCGGTTTTGTAGCGGTATAGAAATTGATAGTCTTTGTAATTTCTGAGGTGATGTTAAAGATAAAGTCTTCAAAAAGATAGGATACATCTCCGTCGTTTGTGACTTTTTTCTCCTCTGCCTCCCTGTAACTCAGCCGGGTTGACTTTTCGATCTGGTTGGTGAGGTATTTTCCCCCGATAAGTATCTCCCTTGTAAACTCTATCCATTCCCCCTTTAAGATGGCGATATTCGTTACCGATGCCCCTATGTCCACCACAACGACAGAATAGTCCCTCGGGTTATATATCTGCTCTACCATATTCGATACGGCAAAGATATCAACATCGAGAATCTGTAGGGATAGACCGGCCATATTAAAAGCTTCCATATAACCGTCAACAATCTCTTTTTTGGCGGCAACCAACTGGACATCCATCATCCCTTCTTTCTCCTCGTCGGGACCTATGATATGGTAACTGTAATAGATATCTTTCAAGGGAAAGGGGATAACGGATTCGACCTCAAGGCGAATGGTATTTTCAAGCTCTTCGTCCTCAAGAAAGGGCACAACCACCTTTTTGGTGATAATCGTGTAACTCGACAGCGCCGATGCAACGTTTTTGCACTTTATCTTATGTTCCTGAAAAATATTTTTGAGTTCATTTGCGACAAAGGTCGTATCTATGATTATTCCGTCACTTAAGAGGTCTTCCTCATATTCTTTCCTGACGAGGTTCACCATATGAAAACCGTCTTTAGCCTTCTTTAAATCGCAAACCTTTATCGATGTTGTTCCGATATCGACCCCTACCAGCTCATTTATCGTCTTAAGGCCGATCTTTGAGAGTATGTCGAGGTGGGTGAGAAAATCAAGGGAAAGACTCATCCCCATACCCTTCCCCCTCTTCTTTTTCTGCTTCTTCTCCTCCTTGTCTTTTTCTTTTTCTGATAAAACCTCCACTGGAACATGAACGGGGTTACCCTTTTCTAAAGGCTCTATAGAAAGGGGGGGTTCTTCCGGTGTTTCTATCTTTGAACCTCCATTCGCCACCCCCATTTTGAAAGTAAGGGGTATTGTCTCTTCTTCCGGTGTTTCAGGGGGTATCTCTTCCACCTTGCCTCTGTCGAGGTCTTCAGACAACATATACCCTTCTGGACGGGATTTATCGAAAGCCATGATCAATACGGTAATCCACAAAAATAGGCTACCTACACCGTAAACCCAGTAATTTTTTCCAAGCCTAAGGGCAACACTGCCCCATATATGAATGATAAAATAGAGGTTTACAATCGGTATAAGCAGACCGAGGACATTCCATTCTGAGATGCGGCCGCATCTGCAGATAAGAGTCAGGTTATAGATGGGGATCAAATATTCAACGAAAGTGCCTATCTGGAATTTATTTCCTATCCTGTACATGATGTAAGATGTGAATAACCAGGATATAATAAACGGAAATAGAAATACGAACAAACCTATTATCTCACCCATCCTTCTCTTGCGCCCTTTTTATTTGTTACATTTTTTATTTAAAAAAGACAAGTATTTTTTGAAAAAATAGTGCCTTTATATTCAATCTATACGGGATTTAAAGTATAAGACCCTTGATTTTAAGTATTCGATGACCTTTTCTTTCTGTACATACTCCCTTGAGAGGACGTTTGCAAAGGAACTATTGTCTGCCTCTGCTTCCTCAAGGTTTTTTAAGGCAAGGGCATAGGCACTCTCTTTTCTCCCTTCAATGAACTCCATACTCGCCTCGAGATCCCTCATTTTGTAAACATAGATCCCGTGCATGTCAGAGCCTTTGTGTCTCGGTTCATAGATTTTCATGAGCTCTATGATTCCCTTTAGTTTTTCGAACTCCCCATACCTGAAATGGTATTTACCGATTTCGTACATATAGAAACCCGATGATGGATGGTAGTATAAGGCCGTATATAGATTTTTCTCCTCCTTATCTTTATTGCCCATAATCTCGTATATTTTTCCTTTAACAAAAAAGAGTTCCCCGTTTCTATCGGGGTTTTTCTCAATTTTTTCAACGGTATCGTTTAAAGCTCTTCTTATCTTCTCTCTTATATCCTTGTCATCGGTGGCATTATATAATTTTAAGAGGATACCTATTCTGCCTATATACCCAAAACTATTTGATGGCATTATCGTTATCGCCTCACTATAGGAGTTTAACGCCTCATCTAACATACCCAATTCTTCGAATATCATACCCTGTTCGTTCAGTTTCCAGGCGGTATCCGTTTTAACGGTAAAGAAAAGGGAACATACAAGGGCAAAGAGCACAGATATTAAAAGAGGAAGGGATAAAAGGTTAGCACCTTCTTTTGTTTCCATAAGGGCCATGGGGAGAAAGGAACTCAACACAAAAAAGGTTATCGTGTATGCCGGGGATTCAAAGGCTACATTGAAAAAGGCAAAGACAAGGCCCGAGAATGCCGATATTGCCATGAAAATATACAGGTCCCTATCGTCCTTCCCCACAGGTATACCAACAGGATGGTAGAGGTACAATTTTATAAAAAAACATAGAAAAAGAGAGAAGGGATAGAGAAGAAAAGAGAATAGACCTAAAATGCCAAGTTCAACGAGGACTTTAATGATAATACTGTGACTGTATTTTGTGTATAAAGTGGCATCGTAATATTTTTTAAAAACGTATTCGAATGTGCCGGCCCCGTATCCTTTCAAAGGACTGTCGATAAAGGCGTTTATTGCCTTTTCCCACGTATTTGTCCTGTATGTAAGGGTAGTTATGTGTTTAGGGATGCTCTCGAGCTTATATAAGCCTCTCTCGAGGATGGGTCTCTCATCCGCTTTTTTTTCATCCGTTGTATAGTTTAAGAAAAAAAAGATTGCTGTGGCGATGATAATGATATAAAAAAGCCCTGAAAGCCTTTTGATACCCGTTCTTTTAACAACCAGTAAAGCCATAAAAAGAATGGAGACAAAAGCGATGAGAAAGGCCATTCTCGATAGGGAAAAGAGAATACCGAATAATATCAAAGAGGAAGGTAAAAAGTAGATTTTTTCTTTTTTAAACACAGAGAAAAATATACCCAATGGCAGAGAAAAAAGGAGATAACCTCCGAGGGTTGCTTCGTTGAGGAAGGATGCCGTTGGCACAACCTTCGATCTGACAAGGTCTCCATAATGCCCTTCCTTATACATCTCCTGTAGGGATGGATAGAGCACCTCATACTGTACCGCCATCGATAGAACAACAACGGTTGTCCCCCAGATGAGGGCCTTCAGAGGTTTTTCTTTGTCATCGATTAGAGAAAAAAGGTATACACCCCCTATGGCCCACAGGAGGTGATTGACCTCAACGAGGGTGTTTAGTCTTATCCATGAGTAAAGATAGCTCAAGAGGGTTATTAAAAAAAATAGAAGGAAAGGGAGAAGAAAATATAAAAAAGCAACGGTAAACCTTTTTTTTATATAAAAATTATATAGGATTGAGATGATAAGGAGAACAAGAAAGGTGGAGTCGATCCAGAACTTTTCAATGGTGAAATAATAAAAAGAGAGGTGGTTTCCCCCTAAAAAAGGGATAAGGAAAAAGGGGAGAAAAGACATGAACCTCAGTATATCGTTACCTTTGTTGAAAGGAGGGAGCTTTGCATCTGACGACCGCCGCATGTAGGGGTCTTTAGAACCGTAGCGAGATTGGTCTTTAACTGGTTTAACACATCGAGATCGAACTGGATGCTTGCATTACCCCCGAATGTAATCGTTGCGTTGTTATCGTTTACGAAAGAACCTTTAAAGATAATGTTTCCGTTTACATTAGTTGCCGTGGAGCTGGTATATATAAAACCGTATATATCGGGGCCACCGTTTGAATCAAAAAGGGTACCCCCTCTGGAGATATAAAGAATGGGCTTCGTTGCAGTACCAAGTTGCTTGTTGGATTTTACATAGATACAGTTTGTTGAAGTGCTGCAACTCGATGTTACGGTCTGCGTGGTGTTCCTTGCGAAATATACACCCCCTTCAGGGCTATTGTCCGAGGCGTTTATATATATTGTATCGGCAAAGACATTCGTATCTACTGTGGCCCCTGTCACAGTTACCCTTCCCCCTGAGTATACCGTCTTACCTGTTACCGCATGCCCTATAGTCAACGCCGCACTCTGTATATATACCTGAGGACATGTTGTAAGACTGATGTTCGTAGTACCACAACTGATGTTGGTCGATGATGTTGTGGAGCATGCGCTTGACCCTGTGTATTTACATGAACTATTCATGTTCGCAATGGAGGTATCATCTACAGAGTATTTTGCCCTGAGGTCGTTTTCAAGGTCAACGATATCCGTTGAGTTGAAGTACGTAGATGTGAGGTCTGCGGGCAAAGATGCATTCTGTTGGGTTGGTGGATTCCCTACCGCCCCTTTTGGGTTATTTGGGCAGGCACTCGGCAGCACAGTTGACGAGCCCCCTGTAATTGTTGTTGCCCCAATATACATGATGGCAGGCCCTCCATTTGGGCATGCCGTATCACAGAAGGCAACGGAGCCGCTACCACCGAGATTCACCGTTCCTGAATCGATAACAAGGGCCCCCCAGTTCCCTGTCATAAAGGTAGGTACGATCGTGGTCTTCACAACGGATGCCCCTGCAAATTGACCTTTGCTATGGATAAAACAGTAGTTGCCTCCCGAGATAGAGAAATATGAATAGGAGGCGGAGACACCCCCTGTACTCAACGTACCTGTATTTGCACTGGGACAGTTGCCCGTTGAGGAGACGATCTGGACGCCCATATTCAATCCATATTCTGATGCGGTATCCGCTATCTGGTACTTTCTTTCACTCCCGTATGCGAGATAACCCAGTTCTGACATTTTTATGGCAGCCGTTGCGAGGATCGCAACAAGCAGAGTCATCGATAAGACTACGGCAAGGATAAAACCTTTTTCATTCTTCATGGTGTTATCTCCCAAAAGTTTTTGTTACGGTATGGGTGTCATACTGCTTCGAGTACTTCCCTGACTGACTTCTAAAGGTTACCGTCACCCTTGCCGCCGTTGAATTTCCGCTTGGGTCGGTCAGTAGGGTTACCTGAAATGTATCAACGGGGGCAATAGGAGAGGCGGTTTCATCGGAAGTACAACCCAGTGCCGTATCCGTTAAATCCACATAAAGCCAGTTTCTACTCGCATCGTTTGCGTTTGGGGCGCAGTATAACCTTATTTTATGGGGTGACCTCTGGATGATATCTCCTGCCTGGAGGGTTTTTGTAGATCCTGAACCAGCGGATGGGGATAACTGATAATTTGCCGATGCGTTGGATACCGTTCCCGATGTCAAAGTTGAGCAGTCTGCATTGTTCGGGGATAGGGAGCTTAGCGAAAGGGGTAGGACTGTGTTTGTGGAGGCATCATTCTGGATTGAACCGTTTCTCCATAAATAGTAGCAGTTCTGGTTTGAACTCGTGCTCAACCTGCAACTCACAAGGTTTGCCACAGTACCGGAGACATCCCTTACAAAGCCCGTTCCGTGAATATTACCGAAGAAGATCACCTCGTCACAGGTAATTCCTGTTCCAAGCCCAGTCTGTGGGGTAACGGTTATACATTTGGCATTGGAGGGGGGGTAGTTCGTACAGTCGCTCCCTGTTGATAACACATTTACCCCCCAGCGGTCAAAGTATCTTCCCACCAGTTCAATAGAAGGCACCTTTGTTTGTATATTATCGGAAATGGTCTTTACATCCTTAAAGAGATTCAAAGAACCTGTGTAAAGGAGTAATGCCGCCATGAGGACAAAAAGCCCGATACCACTTACTATCAGGACCTCGATAAGGCTGAAACCTTTTTTGTTTAACCTTTTAAGCATATTTATCAAACCTAATTGAAATTGCATACCTTTGTCGTCAACGTCAAACTCTTTCCCAGGGCCGATGCGGTAGCGGTAACATCTGTACATGTATTTGAGGATGGATATGTTGTCGGGTTTACAGAAATGGTCCCCGTTATGTTTTCACAGGTAAAACTTGAAGAGATAGGAAGGGCATTCCCTTTAAACTGTTGAAGGGCACTTGCAGCACTATCGAGCAAACAACTTTTCAGTTTTTTATCGGTTGTCTGGGAACCGAAATAGACCATCATTGCCACAACCCCCATAAGGGAGAAGGTAAGGATCGTTATCCCGATCATGGCCTCGATCAATGTAAACCCATTTTTGAACCCTTTTAAAATGGAGTTCAAACATCTCAGAAAGAACACGAGCTGCAACCCCCTGACCCTTCTTCGATCCGTATACCTGTTCTACTTATACATGCCTTAACGTATTTCTCGTTGTTTGTGATACATACGTTTCCGGTCCATATGGCAAGCCCCCTCGGGTCAAAGGATGCCCCTGAACCGGAAAGGCTGATATTACTATATGAGGCATCTGTTGCGTTTATAGTCATCCTCCTGAATTCAGTCCCCGAACATATGCCGGCACTTCTACTTGTACCAATTATATAAAGTATAAGGTTTGTACTACTATCCACACATATCCCCGTATTTACAGTCCTCTCCATGGCAATGATCTTTGCGGATTTAACAAGATACTCCATCTCTGTGGCATACTGGGTAAGTTTATGCTTTTTTATCATTCCGAGATAGCTCGGGACTGCGATGGCGGCGAGTATTCCTGCTATCACGATAACCACAACCATCTCCAAAAGGGAAAAACCCCTATTGTCCTGTGATAAGCCGTACAAAACCTTTTTCAAGATAATCTCCTGAAAAAATATATATAATTGCCCCGAGGGAGAGAAAGGGTCCAAAAGGAAGGGCGTATTTCATATCCTTGCCTTGGGTGAGCATAAGAATAATGCCGACTATGGAGCCTATCAGAGAGCCTGCCATCAAGGTGAATAGTACACCTTTTATACCGGAGAAGGCCCCTATCATCCCGAGGAGCTTTATATCCCCTCCCCCCATCCCTTCCCTTTTTGCAATAGCCCCATACGCTATCGCAATCCCGTAGAGTATGCCCCCTCCTATAAAGATACCGATTAGACTATCCAGGTAGCCGAAAGGGTATCTAAAAAAAGATAAGATAAAGCCAGTAGCCATACCTCCTAAGCTTAATACATCGGGGATAATCTTAAAATCGATGTCTATAAAGGATATCACTATGAGGAGAGAAACGAAAAGCATATTGACGGCAAATTCGAGAGATAGACCGAACTTAAGGTACAAGGAAAAAAAAAGAGCTATGGTTAAAAATTCGACGAGGGGGTATCTCAAAGCTATTTTCGAACCGCACACCCTGCATTTCCCTTTGAGTATGAGATAACTCAGAATGGGTATATTATCATAGAACCGAATCTTATTATGGCATGTGGGACATGAGGAAGGGGGTAATATTATAGATTTTTCTCTCGGTAATCTAAAGATACAGACGTTAAGAAAACTGCCTATGATTCCACCGAAGATGATGACCCCAATGGGTGTTATATATGTGGTAGTCAGTTGTGTAATCATGGCATCTCATATGAAAATAAAAAAGGGGGCTATTTCAAGCCCCCCTTAAAACCTAATTAATTGGATTTAGGTATGTATGCTGCATCTACGTTTCCACCCCAGGTCCATGTCTGCATGTTGTTTGAAGGGGTAAGGGTTATGGTCTTACCGTTTATGTCGCTACCTATATTGGTGAGCGTTACGGTAATTGTACCGTCGGATCCTACACTTGCCGCACTTATGTACTGAGCAGGCGGTGTTACCCCATAGGTTGTGCCTATCGCTGAGATTGTAGCTGCTGCCGTTACACTACCTGCCTCTGTGTAATAGGCGAAGACGGCATTCTTTACCGCCCCTATCGCGTTTATTACCCCTGAAGTCTTTGACTTTTTGGTGTAACCCGTGTAGGCAGGGATTGCGATTGCGGCCAAAATGCCGATAATCGCGATGACGATTAGAAGCTCAATCAACGTAAAACCTCTTTTGTCTTTCTTAACCTTTAACATAATACCTCCTTTTAAATTAAAATTTTAATAGTATTAATACAGTATAAATTCTAACATATTTTTTTTAAATGTAAATGATTTTAATCACACTCAATAAAAAAAAGAATAATTTGCCTTGCAGATGAAAAAAACCATGTGTTAGCTTTAATCTATGCTAAAAGCCATCCCTTCTATAAAAAGAGAAAGGGTTTTATTCTATTATTTGCTCCTCTTCACAATCTTTTCGATTGTTAATTTCATAAGATGGCCTATATTCGCAGGGGATACAGACCTATGGTACCACCTAAATGGCGGGAGATACATATTGGAAAACTTTTCGATCCCAAAGGAGAGTTTCTTCTCTTTTGTTGAGCCCCCGAGGGAATGGGTTGACTATTACTGGCTTTTCCAGCTTACCACCTATCTTTTATTCAATATATTTAACTACTATGGGATAATCATCGTAAAAACCCTCCTCTTTATGCTTTTGGCTTACATGGTCTTTCTCTTTTTGTTCACTGATGTGGGGAAAGAAAAAAGATTTTACCTGGTTTTTGTTTTTGTGGTTATCTTCATGTTGTTTATCCCCCGGTACGCCCTTATGAGGCCCCATATATTCACGTATATCTTTATCATCTCCTTCCTGTTCATCCTCGAACATAAAGGGAAGTATATATTTCTTCTCCCCTTTTTATCCCTTTTGTGGGTCAACATACACGGTGTCACATACCCCGTTATGCTCCTTATATGTCTTACGTATCTAATAGAGTTTTACTATAACCACAAAAAAAATAAAAAAGAGATTACAAAAAAAGAAGCGATCCGTATCCTGCCCCTTATAGTCTCCATAGGTACAGTCTTTCTTACCCCCCATGGTCTTGACCTCACTTTCGTACCCTTTATAGAGACAGGTTTTGCTTCCCATTATATAGCGGAACTTAAATATTTTTCTCAGGAAGAACTCACATCCTTCCACATAGTAAAGATGTTCCTGACCTTTAATTCCCTTATAATCATAATGCTCCTTATTACCCTATTCTCTTTAACAGCCTCCCTCTACACAAAAAATATACGGATAAGCCATATGCTTTTATTTCTCGGTGGTATATATTTGCTTACAAAGGGCTACCGATTCTGTTATGAATTTTCCCTTTTGTCTCTCCCTCTGGTTAAAGCGAATGCTCCGGAACTATCGATTGCCAATATAAAAGATAAGAGAAATAAGGTACTGGCCGCCTTTTTTGTGATCCTCTTTGGGATCTTCCCCTTCGTTTACATAAGAGATATATATGCCAATCCCCCTAAATTCCCCTTTTCGATAAAGAACCTCCCCCATGGAATCACCAATTTTTTAAGGTATATAGACACAGGAGGCTCGATCTTGAATCATCCGAATTACGGTGGTTACCTCCAGTTTGTCCTATATCCCCGATATAAAATATTCATGGATATGGAGGTCCCTTTTCTCTTTACAAATGAGGACATGTACATTGCGGACAAGATGTTTATAAGTAAAAGTGTCTTTCAAAAGATGGTGGAGAGGTACCACCCCCAGTTTATTATGGTCCCCCTTGGACTTAAAGGTTTCAAAGAGATAATCGCCCATTTTCCAAACTATCGGCCTGTTTTCTTTGACGATATAGAAGTTCTGTATGTGGATAAGGATAGATACCCCGATATTGCAGATGAGCATAGATTGAAGGCCATCGACCCATACGTCTTCGCCTTTGAACCGAGGGAAACCCTTGAAAGGAAAAGTAAAGAGGAGCTAGAAGGAATCATTAAGGAGCTCGAAAGGATTATAAAGATATACCCCGAGTCCATCATCGCGAACCAGTTTATGGCCATGTATCATAACGGTATCGGTAAACATGAGAAGGCAATGGTCTATGCAAAAAACATAATTGATAACTTTCCAGAAATTGCTATAGGTTATAAGCTAATGGGGGATGCCTGCAAGGGGTTGAAGATGTACGATAAGTCCATTGGGTACTACAAAAGATCCCTTAAAATCACAAACTCCCCTAATGTACAGAGGGAGATAGGCCTTGTATACCTCGAACAGAAGAAATATAAAAAGGCCTACGATACACTGATTAAGACCTCTAACATATATGCCCCGGGCATAACCTATAAGGAACTCTACCATGTGATCCTCGCTGCCCTCCACTCAAATCACATAAACGAGATGGAGATACTCTACAGATACGCAAGGGAAAACCTCTCATTCGAGGATAAAGAGTGGTATGAAAGATACGAGAGGCTCGAAGAACTGATAAATGAGAAGCGGAAACAAAATTAACGGAAAAGAAAAGGTGATTGTTGTAATGCCCGCATATAATGCGGAGAGGACCCTCCTTATGACATACAATGAGATTATGGAACAGAACATAGCGGATCTCATTATAATAGTTGATGATGCAAGCAGTGACAGAACCGCCCACGTGGCATCATCCCTTCCAAACACAAAGTTATATATTCATGATAAAAACAGAGGGTATGGGGCAAATCAAAAAACGTGTTATAAGATGGCCCTAAACGAAGGGGCAGACATCGTTGTGATGGTACACCCTGACTACCAGTATACTCCAAAACTCCTACCGTCGATGGTCTATCTCATAAAAAACCGTCTCTACCATTGTGTAATTGGTTCGAGAATCTTAGGGGGTTATGCCTTAAAGGGGGGAATGCCTCTATACAAATACATCGCCAACAGGTTTCTCACCTTCATCCAGAATATACTTCTCGGGGCTAAACTCTCCGAATTCCATACCGGTTACCGTGCCTTTTCAAGGGAGGTGTTAAATAAAATCCCCTACGAAAATAATTCCGATGATTTCCTTTTCGATAACCAGATGCTCTCCCAGGTGCTGTGGTTCGGTTACGAGATAGGGGAGATAAGCTGTCCCACCAAATATTTTTCAGATGCATCCTCGATAGGTCTTATAAAGGGTATCAAATACGGCCTTGGGTGTATATATATCTCGATCCTCTTTAGACTTGCAAAAATGGGTATCCTCCGCCCCCGAATCTTTCCGAAAGTTTAGATTGAACTTATGACTTACGCCTTTTTCCCCTTCTTCTCCGATAAAAGATACATTGCCACAAAAAATTCCCTATATAATTACATTATCAGAAAAGAGACGATTTTGAGAGAGATTCCAGAGGAACCATCAGGTATTATCCTTGAATTGGGAACAGGGATCTCCCCGATATCGGCCCATCATAATACGGTGTACACAGACTTATCCTTTGAGGCTATGCTTATACTTAAGGGGCAAAACAATATAAAAAACTGTGTTGTAGCGGATGCATCTCATCTGCCGTTCAAGGATGGATTATTCTCTTATGTGGTCTGTTCAGAGGTGCTGGAACACTTAACAGATGACAAAGCGGTGATGAAGGAGGTTGGCCGTGTTTTAGAAAAAGGAGGGGTCTTTATCCTGACCTTTCCCCACAGGCATAATTACTTCGCTATAGACGATAGATATGTCGGCCATCTAAGGAGATACGAGATTGCTGAGATTATGTCCCTTACAAAAGAGGCAGGGATCGAGGTAGTCCGTATAAGAAAGGTACTTGGTATTATAGAGAAGCTGACGATGATAACTGTAACGAAGATACTATCGAACGCCAATAGGTTTATAAAGAAAGAAAATAGACGAACCCCCTCCCCTCTTTTACTTTTTATCTTCAGATATATTAATTGGGCCTATGCCTTTTTTGTGAGGATGGAGAGACTCGTAATACCGATGAGATATGCGAGCGTTATCCTCGTAAAGGCTGTAAAAAATTAGATTTTATAAAACAGACTTTAACCGAAACTATCGCCTTCCTCTTCCCTCTATCATCTCTGATATTTCGGGATGTACGTTATAACCGAGCTTGATCGCCTTTCTGTAGTGAAACTCTGCAAGGTCATAGTAACCCATATAATAATAGACAACCGAAAGGTTGTTGTGAGTAGGAGGAAAGTCTGGGTCGATCTCAAGGGCGTGTTTGTAAAACTGAACGGCCCTTTTGTAATCGTTGATGCTCAAGAAGATTGAACCCAGGTTAATATAGGCCTCAACATAATCCGGTTTTATTTCTATTGCCCTATTACACGCCTCAATGGCGAGGCCAAACTCTCTCATATTCTGATAGGTAGAACAAAGATTGTAGTATGCCTGGGCAAAAAGAGGGTTCATATTAACGGCCATTCTGTAGTAAATCAGTGCCTTTTTATAGTCTTTGATATGAAAAAAGATGGTGCCGAGGCCGTTTAAGGCATCGTACGGCTCAGGTTTAAGTTTTATCGCATTACTGCAGTGCATATACGCATTTTTGAGATCCCCCATCTTTATGAAAAGGCTACAGATGTTTGTATGGGTCGTATAATCATCGGGGTCTATCGTAAGGGCCTTTCTGTAGTCCTTAATTGCCAATTGATACTCACCCCTTTCCGTATAGGAGAGGGCCCTGTTGTTATAGGCTATTACCGCTTCGGGGTATTTCTCTATCACATCACTCCATAATGTAACGCTGTCCTTCCACACATGGCACCTCTCCCATGTCAGATAAGACAGGGTAGAGATAACAAAAATCGTTAAACCCATCATCGAGAGTTTAAGCCATCTCCCCCGTCTTTTAATACCATCAAAAATTTTATATAGCCAAAGGGATAACACATAGAAAAGACCGATATAGGGCACATAGGTATACCTGTCGGAGACGATCGTCCTTCCTATAGGGACAATCTGTATCACAGGAAAAATGGTCATAAAAAAGAACAAAATGCCAAAGACCGTATCTCTTTTGTCAATGATTTTCTTATAGAAAATTGTAACGATGGAAAAAGATATTATTACGATGAAAAGGGAAAATACAAATATAAAGGGAAGTCCCTGAGAAACCTTCTGCGGGTACGGATAGAAAGCGGAGAGATGAACAGGTAAGATGAGCTTTATGAAATAGAAGAGTATTCTGTAGCTGAGAAAGAGTAGATTATCGGGGAAGAGGAGGGCTACCTCCGGTGATATGGCGGTATCCTGTAGAGAGAGGGTGATAGAGAAAAAAGGTATTGTTATTAAGAGAAAGGGGAGTTTCTCCAGGTATATCTTATATTTCCACCCTCTATTTAGTATGTAGTCGATTAAAAAGAGCACAAAAGGGAGGGAGACTGCCATTGGCTTTGAAAGGAGGGAGAGTAGATATAAAAATAAAGACAGAATATAGACACCCTTTCGTGAATTGTCCCTGCCGTATATCAGATAGGTTATCAGTGACAGCATAAAAAAGACGGTATAGAGGACATCTTTCCTTTCCGATACCCATGCAACAGATTCTACATGCATAGGATGTATCCCGAAGAGAAGGGAAACAGAAGAGGATACAAAAAGATTATTCGATATTAGATACACAAAGATAAAGACGAGGACTGTATTTATTAGGTGTATAAGGAGGTTTGTCGTATGGTATGCTTTAGGGTTTAACCCAAAACATCTATACTCGAGCATATACGTAAGGGCTGTAAGGGGTATATAATTTGCGAAGAATAAAGGGGATTTAAAATCGAATAGCTCTTTAATGGAAACTGTTTTTATATAAGGATTCTTGACTACATGGCCCTCATCGTCCCAGTTTGTGAAACCGTTTTTAAGAACAGGAAAGAAGGATATGGCCGTAATGACAATGATTATAAAGATTAAGAAAAGAGTCTTTGCCCTGTGAGATCTTATTAATACTTTATACATGCAACCCTGTGGTCCCCATCTCCAAAGAGCACAGGGGGCTCATCCATACATCTTCCTGTTCTCTCACTGCAGTGGTCTTTGTACACACAACCCCTGTCTTTTTCGTTTCCAATGGGTTCTATCTGTATCTTTGGAATACCTCCTAAAGATGAGTTTAGCAACATTTTTGTGTAGGGATGGAGGGGATTCCTGAACACACTCTCTTTGTTTCCTTTCTCTAATACTTTCCCCCTGTACATAACGATAATTTCATCGGAAACAAACCTCACCACGCTCAGGTCATGGGAGATAAATACCATAGACTTCCCCATATTTTCCTTTATATCCAAGAAAAGATTTATAATCTGGGCCTGAATGGAGACATCGAGGGAGGATACGGGCTCATCGGCTACAAGGAGGGTTGGATCCGTTGATAATGCCCTCCCTATCGCCACCCTTTGACGCTGTCCCCCACTCATCTCATGGGGGTATTTATCAATAAATTCCCCACCAAGACCTACGGTTTTAAGTATCTCAAAGACTCTATCCTTCACAGCCCCTTTCTCAACTGTCTTATGGAATAGTAAGGGTTCTGATATGATCTCGAACACCTTTTTTCTCGGATTTAGGGATGAGTAAGGATCCTGGAATATAATCTGTATCTTTTTTCTTATGCTCCTTAACAATTCCCGTTCTCCATAGTCGATCACCTGCCCTGTAAATCTGATCTCTCCTCCGTCGGGCCTTTCGAGAAAGAGGATGCACCGGGCAAGGGTACTCTTCCCTGAACCACTCTCCCCTACGATGCCTATGGTCTTTCCCTTATGGAGCACAAAGGATACTCCATCAACGGCTATAATCTTATCCTTTCTATAGGAAAAAATCGTCTTCTTCAACTCGTATGTCTTTTTTAACCCTGATACAGATAGCACCTCACCCATCTATCTCCATCCCCTTTCATAATAGGAGGCTCTTTCTGTGTACACCCCTTCATCACAAAAGAACAGCGGGGATTGAATTTACAGCCTCCGGGCATATCCGCAAGATTAGGTACATTACCTGAAATTGTCTTTATTCTTCGTTCATTTCCCGTAAAACCTAATATAGAATCTAAAAGACCTTTGCTATATGGATGTAATGGTTGGTAAAAAAAATTATCAACACTTCCTTCCTCGACAACCCTTCCGGCGTACATGATAGCCACCTTATTGCAAAGCCTTCTTACGCTGTTTAGATTATGGGTGATATAAAGCATAGATAGTCCGTTCTCTTCTATTAGGCCCTTAAGTAGGGTAAGGATCTGAGATTCCGTTGCCACATCAAGGGCTGTTGTCGGTTCATCGGCAATGATTAGGGAAGGCATACAGGATATGGCAATGGCGATTAAAACCCTCTGCCTCTGACCACCGCTTAATTGATGGGGATACTGGAGGTACCTCTTCTCAGGGTCATCAAAACCGACCTTTCTCAAAAGGTCTAAAGTTATCTCCGTTGCCTTTTTCTTTGAACTCTCCCTATGGGCAAGGACAGTCTCCCTTATCTGCTCCCCTATCCTTAAAACAGGGTTTAGAGATACCATGGGTTCCTGAAAAATCATACCAATCCTGTTACCCCTTATCTTTTCCATCTCTTTACCGGATATGGAGGTTAGATTTAAGCCCTCAAAGATGATTTTTCCCGAAACAACCCTCCCCGGTGGGGGAATCAATCCCATAACGGAAAGGGCCGTCATGGTCTTACCGCAACCACTCTCCCCCACAAGACCCATTATATCCCCTCTGTTTATCTTAAGGGAAAGGTCCTCTATCACAGGAAGGGGGTGTTTTCCCGCAAAAAAGGCGACATTTAAATTGGAAATCTCAAGAAGCCCTTCTTCCATAAAAATCTCTTTGATTATTTTAACCCTATGCATTATACTAATCTATTAAAAAATGGCAAGCCTTTTATGGGCATAGAATATTTACCGTAATACTTTTTACAAAACCTATTTAAAAATTAATAAAACGGAGTCTGCATGGAGATAGATAATATAAAAGAGGGTCTAACTTTCGATGACGTTATGCTTGTCCCATCTTATAGTGAAATCATGCCGAAAGATGCGGATGTTTCAACCTTTTTAACAAAAGAGATAAAGTTGAATATCCCCGTGATAAGTGCTGCAATGGACACGGTAACAGAGGCCAAGACGGCCATATGTATTGCCCAGGAGGGGGGTATAGGTATTATCCACAGGAATATGGGGATTGAAGAACAGGCCCAGGAGGTGGAGAAGGTAAAAAAATCGGAAAGTGGCATGATTATTGACCCCATCACCATATCACCTTCGAGGAAAATCAAAGATGTCCTTCAGTTAATGGCGGAATACAGGATTTCCGGCATCCCCGTTACCGTTGGAAAAAAACTCGTTGGCATCATCACAAACAGGGACCTCCGTTTTGAGACGAATCTCGATAAGAAGGTCGAGGAGGTGATGACCAAGGAAAACTTGGTTACCGTAAAGGAAGGAATAAGCCTTGAAGAATCGAAGAAGATACTCCATGAGCACAAGATTGAAAAACTCCTTGTTGTGGATAAGAACTTCAATTTAAAAGGGCTTATCACGATAAAAGATATAGAGAAGATGAGGAAGTTTCCTACGTCCTGTAAAGATAGTCTGGGGAGGTTAAGGGTCGGGGCCGCAATAGGGGTTGGTAAGGACAGGGAGGCAAGGGTCGATGCCCTTTTAAAGGCCGGTTGCGACGTGATTGTAGTAGATACCGCCCACGGCCATTCAAAGAATGTGGTCGAAACGATTAAAGATATAAAAAAGAATTTTAAAAATGTCCAGCTCATAGCCGGTAACATAGCCACAGGAGAGGCCTGTGAGGCCTTAATAAAAGCAGGCTGCGATGGTATAAAGGTAGGCGTAGGCCCAGGCTCTATCTGCACAACTAGAATCATAGCAGGGATAGGTGTACCTCAGATAACGGCGATTATTGAGGTTTCAAAGGTTGCAAAGAAATACGGTATACCTGTAATAGCGGACGGAGGGATAAAATTTTCAGGGGATATAACAAAGGCCCTGGCAGCAGGGGCCGACTCTGTTATGATAGGGAATCTTTTTGCCGGGACCGACGAATCTCCAGGGGAGATGGTCCTTTATCAGGGTCGTACTTATAAAGTTTACAGAGGTATGGGTTCCCTCGAGGCTATGAAAGAAGGGAAGTCAAGGGATAGATACTGTATAGATGAAGAAGAGATAGAATCGAAGATCGTTCCCGAAGGCATCGAAGGAAGGGTTCCCTACAGAGGTTCCCTCTCCATCTGCATACACCAGCTTGTAGGGGGTTTAAAGGCAGGGATGGGTTATTTAGGGGCAAAAAACCTCGTCGAATTGAGGGAAAAAGCCCGGTTTATCCGCATTACTTCTGCAGGCTTAAGGGAAAGTCACGTCCACGATGTGATTATCACTAAAGAAGCTCCTAACTACAGGATAGAATAAGGGAATGGATTACCACAGAGAGTTAGTCCTCATCCTCGATTTTGGCTCCCAGTATACCCAGCTTATAGCAAGAAAGGTCAGAGAACTCGGGGTGTACTGCGAGATATACCCTTACAACTTGAGTATAGATACAATATCAGCGATGAAGCCTATAGGGATCATCCTTTCAGGGGGGCCAAAAAGTGTATTTGACGAGGATGCCCCAAAGTGCGATGAGGGTATATTCTCCCTGGGCACACCTATCCTGGGTATATGTTATGGCCTCCAGCTCATAACCCAGATCTTTAAAGGGGAGGTCGGAAAATCGAAGAAAAGGGAGTACGGCAAGGCCCATATCTATATTGATAGGGAGGATCCATTTTTGAAAGGTCTCTCAGACGGTGATGTGGTCTGGATGAGCCATCAGGACAGGATTTACAGGATGCCAGAAGGCTTTTTGTCCATCGCCCACTCCGATAATTCGCCCTACGCGGTTATCAAAAAAGAAGATTCAAATATATACGGCGTCCAGTTTCATCCCGAGGTCCACCATACAAAAAAAGGCAAAGAGATCTTGAGGAACTTTCTCTACGATATATGTGGTGTAAGAGGCCTCTTCTCTCCAAAATCCTTTGTAGAACTCTCCGTTGAGAAAATAAGGGATACTGTAGGCAATGGCAAAGTAATATGCGCCTTAAGCGGTGGTGTCGATTCCTCTGTGGTTGCAACGTTAGTCCATAAGGCAATAGGGAATAACCTGTGCTGTGTCTTTGTTAACAACGGGCTACTGAGAAAAAATGAGGCCCAGGAAGTTCTGGATCTTTTCAAGGACAGACTCCATCTGAATCTCAAATATGTAGACGGGGAAGAAAGGTTTCTAAAGGCCCTGGAAAATGTAAAAGACCCTGAAAAAAAGAGGAAAATCATAGGGAGACTCTTTATCAAAATATTTGAGGAAGAGGCGAATAAAATTGGGAAGGTCGACTTTTTAGCCCAGGGTACCCTTTATCCTGATGTGATAGAGAGTGTCTCCTTCAAGGGTCCCTCCGCTACCATAAAGAGCCATCACAATGTGGGGGGATTGCCTAAAAAGATGAAGATGAAACTCCTCGAACCCTTGAGAGAACTCTTTAAAGACGAGGTAAGGGTCGTAGGAAAGGAGCTCGGCCTGCCCGACAACGTGATTTATCGCCAACCCTTTCCAGGCCCTGGGCTTGCGATAAGGGTCATAGGGGACGTTACAGGGGAGAGGCTCCATATTTTAAAAGAGGCGGATTCCATCGTAAGGGAAGAGATAGAGAGGAAAGAGAGATTCAGACATATCTGGCAATCCTTTGCTATACTTATCCCTGTAAAAACAGTGGGTGTGATGGGGGATGAGAGGACATACGCCAATGTTATTGCCCTTAGGATAGTTGAAAGCGAGGATGCCATGACAGCGGACTGGGCGAGGATACCCTACGATATTCTCGACAGAATAGCGAGGAGGATCATAAACGAGGTCCCCGGGGTGAACAGGGTTGTTTATGATATCTCATCAAAACCACCGAGCACGATAGAGTGGGAGTGATGAAGGATTTCGTACACCTCCATCTCCATACACAGTACAGTCTTTTAGATGGGGCCATAAGGTTTGACAGGCTCTTTAATCTTGCTAAATCTTACAATATGGGGGCCTGCGCGATCACGGACCACGGCAACATGTTCGGGGTTGCAGACTTCTACTTTGCCGCAACGTCTTCTGGTATAAAGCCCATCCTCGGTTGTGAACTATACCTTGCCCCCAAATCCCGTTTCGATAAAAAAGAGAAGGGGGGAGAGAACGCCTACCATATAGTGCTCCTCTCCATGAACAACACGGGCTATAAAAATCTGATAAAACTCGCAAGCTATGCGCAACTCGAAGGTTTTTACTACGTACCGAGGATAGACAAGGAACTGTTAAAAAAGTATAACGAAGGGCTGATCTGTTTGACCGCATGTATAAAAGGGGAGATACCGAATGCGATCCTGAAGATGGACGAAAAACAGACGAAAACTATTGTTGAAGAATACCTATCCATCTTTGGGGACAGGCTCTTCTTTGAACTCCAGGATAATGGCCTGCCCGAACAGAAAATCGTCAATGAGAGGCTCATTGAACTCTCCCGCTACTTTAATATACCCTATGTGGCGACAAATGATTGCCATTACCTGAAAAAAGAGGAGGCAAAGGCACACGAGATACTCCTCTGTATCCAGACAGGAAAGAAGATCACAGACCAGGATCGCTTAAGTTTCAAAAGCGATGAGTTCTATTTTAAACCTGTAGAGGAGATAGAGAGGGCCTTCTCCGATTACCCCGAGGCACTTAAAAATACCGTTAAAATAGCAGAGATGTGTAATGTAACGATGGAGACAGGGGTCTACCACTTTCCCGAATTTAAGCCCCCCAAAGATACCGGACTCAACGAATACATAGAAGAACTATGCCTTTCTGGATTCGATAAGCGCCTCGAAAGGATCAAAAAAAGTTACGACAACTTTACCGAAGAACTCTACAGAAAATACAGAAATAGGCTCGATTACGAGCTAAACGTTATTAAAAAGACGGGTTTTTCAGGGTATTTTTTGATAGTTGCCGATTTCATAAATTACGCAAAATCAAAGGGTATCCCCGTTGGACCCGGAAGAGGCTCGGCTGCAGGGAGCCTTGTCGCTTACTGTCTCGGGATAACCGATATCGACCCTGTAAAATACGACCTGATCTTTGAGAGGTTCTTAAACCCCGAGAGGATCAGTATGCCCGATATCGATGTCGATTTCTGCAAGGAAAAAAGGGAAGAGGTCATAAAATATGTAACGGAAAAATACGGCAAGGATAACGTAGCCCAGATAATCACCTTCGGAACAATGCAGTCAAGGGCCGCCGTAAGGGATGTGGGAAGGGCATTGGGTTTCCCCTATGCAGAGGTTGACAGGATTGCCAAACTTATACCTGCAACGAGTGCAAGTGTCGGAAATGCGATCAATGAGGAGCCCCAGTTAAAAGAACTTTACAAAAAAGATACAAAGATCAAGGAACTTCTCGATACGGCAATGGTCCTCGAGGGTCTTGCAAGACATGCCTCAACCCATGCAGCAGGTATTGTGATCTCCAATAAAGAACTGACAGAGTATCTGCCTCTATACAAAGGACAGAAGGGTGAGACTGTAACCCAGTTCCACATGAAGGCGATCGAGAAGATAGGTCTTATAAAGATAGATTTTCTCGGTCTTGAAACCTTGACCCTTATGGATCATGTGATAAAGTTACTGAAAAAAGATGGTATAGAGGTGGACCTCGAATCCATACCCTTAAACGATCCAAAAACTTATGAACTCCTCTCTTCCGGGGACACATCCGGCATATTCCAGCTTGAAAGCAGAGGTATGAGGGACCTCCTGATCAAACTCAAACCCTCCCGTTTTGAAGATATAATGCCCCTTATAGCCCTGTACAGACCAGGTCCTTTAAAAAGCGGTATGGTGGAGGATTTCATAAAGAGGAAGAACAACCCTTCCCTTGTCACATACGAAACGGAGATACTCGAGGACATACTTAAGGAGACATACGGGGTTATTGTGTACCAGGAGCAGATCATGAAGATCGCCTCGGCCCTTTCAGGTTTTTCCATGAAAGATGCCGATGCGTTGAGAAAGGCGATGAGCAAAAAGATCCCCGAAGAAATAGAAAAATATAAAGATCAATTCATCAAAGGGGCAATGTCTAATAACGTAAGTCAGGAGGTCGCATCGAAGATATACGATGTGGTGTTGAAATTCGGTGAGTATGGTTTTAACAAGTCCCACAGTACCGCATACGGTCTTATCGCCTATCAGACCGCCTATCTCAAGGCACACTACTACATATACTACCTAACGGCGATGCTGACAACAGAGGTGAATAACACGGATAAACTCATAAAATATATCACCGAATGTCGGGAAGCAGGGGTAGAACTTTTAAAGCCCGATATAAACGAGAGCAAGAAAGAATTTACCATCGAGAACGGGAAGATAAGGTACGGTCTATCCGGTATAAAAAACGTAGGAGATGCCGCCATAGACCATATCCTTGCAGAAAGGGAAAAACTCGGCCGCTTCGATTCTTTCTTTCAGTTTTTAAGTGTTGTGGATTCGAGAAAGGCCAATAAGAAAGTGCTCGAGAGTCTCGCAAAGGCCGGTTGCTTCGATAGCATGGGGATAAAAAGGTCTCAGGCCTTAGAGGTTATCAAGGAAAAACTCGAAAGATTTCAGAAAAGGGAAGGGAAAAACGGGTATAACCAGCTTGATATGTTCGGAGAAACCTTCTCCCGAGACCATGTGATCGAGATCCCCGATATAGAAGAGCTTTCCTATGAAGAACTGTTGAGGGGAGAGAAAGAGGCCTTTGGTTTCTATTTTAGCCAGCATCCACTAAAGGCTTATGAAAACCTCATAAAAGAGATCACCCCATACAATACCCAGAACATAAAAGAGATGGATATAAATGAAGATGTGGACATCGTTGGTGTTGTAAATGGTTACAGGGAAGTCGTCACAAAGAGAGGGGACAGAATGGCCTATGTAACCCTTGAAGATACAAGGGGCATGGTAGAGACGATCATATTTCCTGATCTATTAACCCGATTCTCCAATGACCTAAAAAGTGAAAAACCTATAGTTGTCACCGGTTCCATTGAAAAAACCGATGAGGGCAACATAAAGATAAGGGCAAAGAACATAAGGCAACTCCAGGATGTCTTCGGGGAACTTGAAAGTGTCGTAAAGATCAATGTAGACTGTCAGGTTGTACCGATCGAAGACTTAAAAAAGCTAAAAGAGATTTTGACAAATATAAAAGGGAAATCAAAGGTAAAACTGGAATTGAGATTCAACGGCGAGAAAAGGCACTTTGATGACTTGGGTCTTAGGATCGATAAGGCAAAGATAGAGCTTTTATATAAACACTTTCCTATTGGAATTTCTGTTGAGGTAAAAAATGAGATACTATCTTGATTTTGAGAAAAAACTGGAGCAATACGAGCGTCGTTTAACGGAGATCAAGAAATTTTACGATGTGAATGACCCCCATTACGCAAAAGAGGTCGATTCCATCACCAGAAGAATAGCGAAAATCGAAAAGGAGGTTTACGGGGAGCTTACAAACTGGCAGAAATCCCAGATTTCACGGCATCTAAATAGACCCCACACCCTTGACTACATAAATGCCCTCTTTACCGATTTTACAGAGCTTCATGGTGACAGGAGGTTTAAGGATGATACCGCTTTAATAGGGGGATTCGCAAGGTTCGAGGGAACAGGGGTGGCCGTAATAGGCCATCAGAAGGGAAAAGACGTGCGGGAGATGGCCTATCGGAATTTCGGTATGGCCCATCCTGAGGGATACAGAAAGGCCCTAAGGGTGATGGATATGGCAGATAGGTGGGGCAAACCTATCATTACTTTTATAGATACCCCCGGTGCTTTTCCTGGAATCGGGGCAGAGGAGAGGGGGCAGGCTGAGGCCATAGCCTCGTGCATATTTTTTATGTTCTCTCTCAATGTTCCTGTGATCACCATCGTTATAGGTGAGGGAGGTAGCGGCGGTGCTCTCGCCATAGGGGTGGGAAACAGGGTGTTGATGCTGGAGCACGCTACGTATTCTGTTATATCCCCCGAAGGGTGTGCCGCGATCCTCTGGAGGGACGGAACGAAAGGTCCCATTGCGGCAGAGGCCTTAAAACCCACCTCCGATGAACTCTTAAAACTCGGTGTTATAGATGAGATCATAAAAGAGCCTTTCGGCGGGGCCCACAGGAACTGGGATGTGACCTTTACAAACACCAAAGATACATTGAGCAGAAATCTAAAGGCTTTGATGGGAATCCCGGGAGAAGAACTGAAAAAACAGAGGTATGAGAAATTCAGAAATATGGGTATCTTCGAGGAGGGAAAATCGTGACATTGACCATAGACATCTCCACGATTTTTAAGGATGTGATAGGTAAAGAGGGTGTGGAAAGGGATGCATTTGAGTCCTTAACGAGGGTGATAGATTCCTATAACAGGGAACTTTGGAACAGACCATACCCCTTTATGGAACTGCCCTTTACCCGATTTGAGTTCTCCGAGATGGAGGAGCTATCAACACAGATTAAATCAAAGGGGATAAAAAACCTTGTCCTTCTTGGTATAGGGGGCTCTTCCCTCGGAACGGATGCGATATTCAACGCCCTTCTAAAACCCCTCCACAATTACACAGAAACATCAAGAGGGGAAAAACCCCGTTATTTCATCCTCGACAACATAGACCCGGCAAGGATAAATAGAACTATCGATATAGTATACCCCGACAGGGATAAAACCCTCCTGATCGTCATCAGTAAATCAGGGGAGACCCCGGAGACCCTCTCCCAATTTATGATTTTCAAAGATATCATCGATGGCGGTGGCACAGGAACAGAAAGGATCATCCTAATAACCGACAGGGAGAGAGGGATCCTAAATGAAATTGCGAAGAAAGAAGGGTACAGGACCTTACACGTCCCCGACGGTGTAGGAGGTAGGTTTTCCGTTCTGACCCCTGTAGGGCTTTTTCCGTCCATGGTAATGGGCCTCGATGTAGAAGGCATATTAGACGGGGCACAGGATATGGCGATACATATAAGAGAAAAAGGTCCAGAAGAGAATATCGCCCAGTTACTTGCCGCCGTGCTCTTTATCATGGATAGAAACGGTAAAAAGATCCACGTTATGATGCCCTATTCGGAGAGGCTCTCCTCCTTTGCAGACTGGTTTAGGCAGCTCGAAGGGGAAAGTCTCGGAAAAGAGGGTAAAGGTCCTACCCCCTTAAAGGCCATAGGTGTTACAGACCAGCATTCTCAATTACAGTTATACATAGACGGACCAAAGGATAAACTCATCATCTTTCTGTACGGAGAGGATGAAGATAGGGCGATTCCCAATGCCTTCCCGTATGTAGAGTCCCTGGATTATCTTGCAGGGAGAGGTTTAAAAGAACTGTTTTACGGCGAGATGCTCGGTACAGCCCTCTCCCTTACTGAGGCAGGTACACCGAATATCACCATCAGAACAGAGAAGATCAAGGGCTATACACTGGGGGCCCTCTTTTACCTCTTTGAAATGGTTATCACATACCTCGGTTACCTCTATAAAATAAACCCCTTTGACCAGCCTGGGGTTGAACTGGGCAAGATATATACGAAGGCCTTTATGGGAAAAAAAGGCATGGATAAGGAGAGGGCAAAGGTGGAGAAGCATCTGTCAACCCCAAAGGAGACGGTAACGTTTTAACCACCCTTGACTTTTTCCTTAAAATTCTCCTTTACCTGGTGCATGAACGCCTCAAGCCTCGTATTTATGTTTGTCAAACCTTGCCCATCATAGGCGATATTGATCATCGGTACCCCATATTTATTCTGTACCAGTTTTAGTAAAGCGCTCGATATGGTCCCGGGCATACATGTAAAGGGCATCACATTTATGATGCCTGAGACCCCTTTATCAATAAAATCCACCGTCTTTCCTACCGTGAGAATCGCCTCTCCTTCAAAGCTCACATGGACATAGGGCTCGGCCTTTTTGATGATCTCCTTTATGGCAGGCTCTCTACCAACTTTTAGATAACGCACGAATATATCCTCGAGCCTGTGTTCATCCTTTTTCTGGATGTAGTCCGTTAAGAGGAAGTTTAACGTCTCTTTCAACCCCCCCTTTGTCATGGCCCTTGACCTGTTTATGAAATTCACATAGGCTATCCATTCCGCTATACCTGCAAGCCATACGGAACCGCCGAAATCTTCTATCTTGTTTATTAAGAAATCGTTACTGAACCTGTTCGACCTTATGTATATCTCCCCTATGATGCCCACCCTTGGCTTCTCAACATCCGATAATTTTATGGAAAGAAAATCTTCGACTATCCCCTTTAAGACAACGAATATGTCCTCTCCGCCCTTTTCTATAGATTTAACGATCCTCGAGAGGGATTCCTCGTAAACCTTTTTTGTTGAACCCTTGACCGCTTCGTATGGCCTTGTCTCATGGAGCATTTTGATAAGCAGATCCGTGGCCACTATGGCACGCCAGCCAAGCCTTGTGAACCTGTTACCGAGTATATTCAACTCCTCATAGAGTCTATGGTCCTGATTGGGGGCATAAATGGGAACCTGGGAAAAACCGAACTCGTCGAGAACCATCCTGTGAAACCTGTGGTACTGGCCAAAACGGCAGGGTCCGCTCCCGGTGGGCATAAAAAATGCGCCTTTCTCGGGGTCAAAATCGGGGCTCATAGCGGTCTTCAGCATGTCCCCTGTTGTTAATATGCAGGGGTAACACTCTTTTCCGGATGTGACCTTTCTCCCGATGGTGACGGATTCCTCATCGGATTCGGCCATCGTTTCCGCTTCTACACCACATGCCCTGAAGGCAGCGGCGAGGGCATGGGAGTGGTCACACATATAAGGGATATACACCTTTCTTCTTTTCCCATCGAGATGGAATCTCACAGTGCTCTTCTTTAAAGGGGGAGTATATGTCTTTGCGTTCTTTATACTGTCAAGGAATGCCTCAAGTCTCGTTACAATCCCTGCATCGGCACTATGTTCATCGATCTCAAGGTGGAGATAGGGCTTACCCTTTACTATCTTTTCAAAGAAATGGACGATGAAAGAATCGGGCCCACAGCCAAAATTCGTTATATAAATCGGGTAATAATTTTTTCTATCCCTTGCGTATTTTCCGGCCCTCAGGATCTTCTGTCCGTACCCCCAGTACATATCCTTTAGATCCTCATCATCTTCCGCCCCTTCCATTATGGGTATCATATCGAGGGGAACGGGGGTTACACCGAGATCGATGAGTTTCCTGTGTATGTTCATATTTGCCCCGGGGTCCATGCTGTTATATGGCCTGCCTACGATGACCATAACCTTGCTATCTTCATCAAGGGAAGATAGGACCTTTTTTCCTTCCTCGAGGCATCTTCTGTAAAAAAGATTCTGGGTTTCTGTGGCCACCTCGAAGGCATGTTTTATCTCATTTTTTGATTTGTTGATCCTTTTCCCAAAGTCTATCAGATTTTTAAGGATTTCTTCTTTACTCTTTCCGAAGTAGACGATAGGGCTTAAAAGTTCCACACCGTATGATTCGAAATCGATAGAACCCTTTGCGGTATACGGGATGGATTGGGCATAGGGACAGGAGAACGTATTTGTTGTATGGAGGGAGATATTTTTTAAGTTTATAACACTCGGGATCAGGATCTTTTTTAGCCCCTTCCCTATCAGGTTCAATATGTGGCCGTGGGCGAGTTTTATAGGGAAACACGATTCAACGATGATGTTCTCAACCCCTTCTTTTATGATCCTCTTATTGGTGGGGTCTGAAAGGACAACCCTATAACCGAGTTCTGTAAGAAAGGCCTTCCAAAAAGGTAGGAACTCGCAAATATTGAGTAGTCTTGGGAGGCCTATCTCTTCCTGTCCTTCTTTTCCCTCTTTTCCATACACATTCAGGAGGAGTTCATCCCTTATTTTAAAGAGGTCTACAACATCCTTTTTCTCCGTTCTTCTCACTACATCGTACTTTTCACACCTGCTTCCATAGTATAGAGGGGATTCGTTTTCAACGGTGACCTTTCTTATCTCGCATAGATTTTCACACCCTTTACATTCAAAGGTGTCTACCGTGTATCGCCTCTTGCTCAAGTCAAAACCTTTAAATCTGCTTTTTTCCCAGTTTCTCTCCTTCATGGCAAGGATGGCAACGCCTATTGCCCCTGTTACATCATGGTGAGGGGGGACGGTTATCCTTTTCTTCAGGACCGATTCAAAGGCAGCGATTACCCCTTTGTTGAATGCGGTTCCTCCCTGGAAGAATATCCTCTCCCCTATCCTCCTATGGCCTACCACCTTGTTTAAGTAGTTGATCACTATCGAATAGGCGAGTCCACTCACCAGCTCGTCGACCTTGGCACCCCTTTGGAGGTTGTGCATGATGTCCGATTCTATAAAGACGGTACATCTTTCACCCATTTTTATAGGGTTTTTAGACGATAGGGCGAGGTCACCAAACTCCCCTTTAATAGAAATACCCAGCCTCTCGGCCTGTTCTTCTAGAAAAGACCCCGTACCTGCAGCGCAGGCCTTGTTCATTTCAAAATCTACTATTACCCCGTTGTCTATACTTATGTATTTTGAATCCTGCCCCCCTATCTCAAATATGGTATCCACATGGGGGTCTATATTAATGGCAGCCTCTGCCTGGGCGGTAATCTCGTTTCTCACAATGTCTGCCCCTATGAAATCTGCCGTAAGGTATCTTCCGGAACCGGTTGTACCGGCCCCTATTATCTCCACCCTATCCCCTATCTCATCCCCTATCTCTTCAAGACCCCTCTTTACCGCCTCGAGGGGTCTTCCTTCGGTCATCAGGTATCTCTTGGCAAGGACATTCTTATCCTCGTCTATCACCACGAGATTCGTACTTATTGAACCCACATCAACCCCGAGATATGCCCTTACCTTTTCCTTCACCTCCTTTATCGTATAGGAGACACTGAGATTCTCCTCCGATATCTTTAACGGTTCATGGGCCTGGACTACCTTCTCTTCTTTCAAGAACTCATCGAGTCTCTCAAGATCTTCATACTTCACTATTATTTTCGGATCTTCCAGTACCGCATATATCGCCCCTATGGCACCCATAGAGGTGAAATATCTTGGGATGATAAACTCATCCTCTTCTAATTCAAAGACCTCCTTTATCGCCTTTCTCATCCCTGCATTAGCCGCTACCCCCCCTATAAAGGCAACAGGTCTTTTAACGTCTTTCCCCTTTGCGATGTTACCCTTGAAATTTCTCGCAAGGGCATAACAGAGTCCGGCAACAATCTCATAATCCGGTGTTGCTATCTGTTGGAGATGGATCATATCGGATTTGGCGAATACGGTACATCTCCCGGCGATCCTCGGCGGATTTTTTGACTTAAGGGCAATTTCACTGAACTCTTCTATGGTAAAACGGAGTCTTGAGGCCTGCTGGTCGAGAAAAGAGCCCGTCCCTGCAGCACAGAGGGCATTCATGGAGAAATCTTTTATCCTCAGCTTCCCATCTGTACCTGCCTTTTCAAAGACGATAAGTTTCGAATCCTCACCCCCTATGTCTATCACGCTTCCGACATGGGGATAGAGATGGCTAAAACCCCTTGTGATAGCAACGATCTCATTTACAAAAGATGCCCCTATAAGGTTTGCAAGGGTCTTTGACCCTATCCCTGTTGCGGCAATAAACTCTATGTCAAAATCTTTTAGTGTTTCCCTCAGTACATCCCTTGCCGTTTCAATGGGTCTACCATGATGGCGGATATATCGGTCGGCAACTATATCCTCAGATGAGTCCATAACAACGAGATTGATGCTTACAGAACCTACATCTATGCCAACTCTATGCATACATGTTCCCCCTGGCAACAAAGATTTTGATTTTGTAGTCTTCTTATGTTTTAATTATAACAAAAATGGCTTCTAATCAATAAAAATCAGATATGAAAAGGGTTCATATATACGTTACAGGGATCGTTCAGGGGGTTTTTTTCAGGCACAATACGGCCAGGAAAGCAACGGCCCTGAACATAAAGGGTTGGGTGAGAAACCTCCCTGACGGCAGGGTTGAGATCCTCTGCGAAGGGAGGGAGGAGGACCTGGAAGAACTGATCCGATGGTCAAAAAAGGGGCCACCGGGGGCATATGTAGAAGATGTTGAGGTTGAATGGCAAGAATTCACCAACGAATTCAAGGATTTTAGGATTGTCCGATAAACGGTCTTACTACCCCCTTTTTCTAAATATAGAATCGAAGATGTGTGTGGTTTTCGGTGGTGGCAATGTAGCGGAAAGAAAGGTGGCAATGCTTAAAGATTTTGGGGCCCACATAAGGGTGGTCAGTCCGGTTGTAACAAAATGGATTCTCAATCTATCGAGAAAGGGTAAGATAGAACTGCTCCAAAGGGAGTATAGGGAAGGGGATGTAAAAGGCGCATGCCTTGTCATAGCGGCAACAAACAATAGAGATATAAACACAATGATCAGAAAGGAAGCGGAATCTCTGGGCATCCCTATTAATGTCGTCGACGACCCCGAACTCTGCGATTTTATAGTCCCTTCAATACTGAGAAAAGGACCCATTACAATTGCGATTTCCACCTCCGGCACACTTCCTATGTTATCAAAGAGACTGAAAGAGGAGCTGAACAGATTTATAACAGAGGACCATGTGGTATACGCAAAGAAGATAGGCTCTTTCAGGAGCCATCTCATCAAGAAGGTGAAGGACCCCGAAAAAAGGGCGGCGATTATGGCGGAAATCGGTAAAATGGACATGAAGGATGTCGTCCATTTGAGTGTAAGAGAACTATTAAAGAGATATACGAGTTCTCTTAAAAAAAGAGAATACCCCTTCGAGGGCCGATAATTTTATGGACACCCGAATCCTTTTAGGTGCTTTTATCGTATATTCTCTATCGACTTTTTTTTATCTGCTAAACCTTACCTCTGAACGTAAAAATTCCTATGGGAGGATAGCCCATTTCCTTCTCCTTTCAGCCTTCATTATCCATATAATGTCCGTTGTTGCCAGGTACTTTATTGCAGGGTATACCCCGATCACAAATAGCCATGAGGCCCTCTCCTTCTTCTCTTTGTGCATAGCAGGTTTTTTTCTTTACGTAAAAAAGATATACAAGGTAGAGATACTCGGGGCAGTGATACTCCCTGTGGTTCTTGTGATCCTTATCTTTGCAACCGCTATGCCTTCAGATATAAGACCTTTACCCCCTGTTTTGAACAGTTACTGGCTTCCTATCCATACCATTTTTTCTTTTATCGGCAATGCCATTTTTCTCGTCAGTTTTTTTATCTCAATCACCTATCTTATCGTAGAGAAAGGTTTAAAGGAGAAGAGATTCTCTTTCAGCATCATGCGGTTCCCCTCCCTTGAAGTCTTAGACAGCATAAACTACAGGTGCATGTCCTATGGTTTTATCTTCCTCACAATAGGGATTATAACAGGCTCAATCTGGGCGAGTAATGCCTGGGGGGCATACTGGAGCTGGGACCCAAAAGAGACATGGTCTTTAATCACATGGATCATATACGCCGTTCTCATTCATAACAGAATGGCAATCGGCTGGAGGGGTAGAAAAACGGCATATATGATGATTCTCGGCTTCTTTTCAATGCTCGTCATGTTTTTTGGGGTAAACTTTTTGTTAGGAGGATTACATTCTTACATGTAAAGTCGTGCCATGTCCGATATACAGCTATTAGCCTTCGGTTTTAACCATACCACAGCCCCTGTCGAAGTAAGGGAAAAACTATACGTCTCTGAAGAGGAGATCCCTTCCTTTCTTCAAGAGCTAAAAGATACCTGTATAAGGGAATTAGTTTTTCTCTACACCTGCAACAGAATGGAGGTATACATATGTGCAGATGACAGGGAAAAGGCGATGGAGAGCCTCTATAGGGTATTCTGTAACCGTTTTAAGATAAGGCCTGAATACCTAAGCAATTATACGTATACCCTTGAAGATAAGGAGGTCTTCAGACACCTCTTTCTCGTCGCATCCGGTCTCGACTCTATGGTAATAGGGGAACCCCAGATTTTAGGTCAGGTGAAAGACGCCTACAGGATCGCAACCACCTTTAACTGTACAGGATTTTATCTTGATAAGATTTTCCATAAGACGTTTAATGTCGCCAAAAGGATAAGAACAGAGACAAAGATCGGCTATAACCCTGTTTCCATAAGTTCGATGGCCGTTGAACTCTCTAAAAAGATTTTCGGCGACTTAAAAAGAAAGAAGATTCTTGTTATAGGGGCCGGGGAGATGTGTGAGATCGCCTTGAGGCATTTTCAGAAAGAGGGTATCGCAGATATTTCTGTCACAAACAGGACCTTTGCAAACGCAAAGAGGCTTGCAGAGGAGATCATAGGAACCCCCTACCCCTTTGAAGATATCCCTCTGCTTTTAACAGAGGTAGATATGGTCCTCTCCTCCACAGGGGCGAGTAGGCCTATTATAGATAAGCCCCTTATCACCACCGTAATGAAAAAGAGGAAGAACAAACCCCTATTTTTAATAGACATAGCGGTACCGAGGGACATAGAACCTGATGTAAACAATATCGAGAATGTCTATCTATACGATATCGATGACCTAAAAGATCTCTCCCAGAAGCATCTCTCGGACAGGATGAAAGAGGCGGAAAAGGCAAAGAAAATCATAGAAGAAGAGGTAGAAAAACTATCGAGAGCCATAAACCAGGTGGACGTGGCGCCCCTTATATCTCATATTGTAGAGAAATTTGAGGCAACGAGGGAGAACGAACTAAAAAAGTATATTGTGAAGTTGAAGAATGTGGACGATGATACACTGAAAACTATAGACATACTGACCCGAGGTATAGTCAACAAACTTATCCATCCATACATTGCCATGATAAAGGAAAATGGAAATCCTGCCGTTCTCGAGACGATGAAAAAAATCTTTAGATTTGGGGAAGATGATGAAGAGAAGTTGGATAATAGGAAGCAGGGGGAGTAAGCTCGCCTTAAAACAGACCGAAATCACCATAAACAGGCTAAAATCTCTTTATCCCGACCATGATTTTGGAATAAAAATCATAAAAACAACAGGAGATACTATATGGGATAAACCCCTACCTCTCATTGGAGGGAAAGGCCTTTTTGTTAAGGAGATTGAAGAGGCCCTTTTGAAAGGGGAGATAGATATGGCGGTCCATAGCATGAAAGACCTGCCCACAGAGATTAAAGACGAACTGACAATCGCTGCCATGCTCGAAAGGGAAGACCCGAGGGATGTCTTTATATCTGACAGGTACGACCGTTTATCAGATGTAAGACCCGATGGAACCATAGGAACGAGCAGTACAAGGAGAAGATCCCAGATTCTTCACTACCTCAAAGACATCCGTGTTGTAGATCTTAGGGGAAATGTGGATACGAGGATAAAAAAACTCTCCCATCTAAAACTGGACGGTATTATCCTCGCCTACGCGGGGGTTAAAAGGATGGGCTTTGAAGAGAGGATCAAGGAGATCCTCCCCTTAGATGTGATGGTACCCCCTTCAGGTCAGGGGGCTGTGGGGATAGAGACGAGAAAGGATACAGGGGCTTTAGAGATTGTAAGGCCTATAAACCATGAAAGGACTTTCATGGAGGTCACGTTAGAGAGGGCCATCCAATCTGGAATAGGAGGGGGGTGCCAGATCCCCCTGGGGATAAACGCTTCCATTAAAAACAGTAAAATAGAGTTGTACCTTGCCCTGGGAGGGGAGAAAGGGGGGCTTTTAATTAAGAAGAGGTTAGAGGGTTCTATCGATAAGGAAAAAGAGCTTATAGAAAACGCCTTGAAAGCCCTTAATAAAACAAATGCCCCTTAAAAAAAGGGGCATCAAGGAGCATAACCGATTATTACTTAATTAAACAGCCTCTTTCAGAGCCTTACCAGGGGTAAATTTGGGAACGGATCTTGCCGGAATCTTTATCTCTTTTCCTGTTCTCGGGTTTCTTCCCTTACGGGCCTTTCTCTTGGATACGGAAAAAGTACCAAAACCCACAAGCGTTACCTTTTCTTGATTCTTCATTGCCTTTTTCACGCCTTCAATAAAGGCATCAAGGGCCTTGCTTGCTGAAGTCTTGGGTATCTTTGCTTCAGCAGCCATTAAACTTACCAATTCCGCTTTAGTCATACTACCCCTCCTTTAGACGTATTTTATGGTCGTCTCCATAACAACCACCCAGCAATATCTTTATACCCCTTATTATCAAAATTTTTCAATACTTTTTTGTTCTGAAAAGCTATCTTAGCTTATGTTTTATCGCCCACTGGGCGGCATGAATGGGGCTATCGAGGACCTCAACCCCTGCTGCCCGTAGCGCCTCCTGTTTTGCCTCCACCGTCCCTGCGGAACCTCTGATTATGGCTCCGGCATGACCCATCCGTTTCCCCTGGGGCGAATAGCGACCGGCGATATACGCTGCAACAGGCTTTGTCATCCTCCTCGCTATAAATCCTGCTGCCTTTTCTTCCTGTTCTCCTCCGACCTCCCCAACGATAATCACCCCGTCGGTATCGTTATCTCTTTCAAATAACTCAAGGATATCGGCGAGATTCCTCAAAATTACAGGATCCGCCCCCATACCCACAACAGTACTTTGACCCACATTTACTTCAGAGAGAATACCTGCAAATTCATAAGATAGGGTGCCACTCCTCGATATTATCCCCACCCTGCCGGGTCTAAAAAGGGAGGCCGGCATGATACCCATCTTTCCCTTTCCGGGTGAGAGTATCCCGGGGGTCGTAGGACCGATGGCAAAAACACCCTTTTCAATGGCATAATGCCTCATCTTTATCACATCTCTGACAGGTATATGTTCCGGCACAACGACGATGAGTTTTATCCCTGCATCAACGGTTTCAAGAAAGGCATCTAGGACAAACGCTGCAGGCACAAAGAATACAGAGGCATTAGCCCCTGTTTCCTTCACCGCTTCCTCAACACTGTTAAATACAGGAACACCCTCCACTTCTGTGCCACCCTTACCAGGGGTTACCCCTGCAACAACCTTCGTCCCGTATTCGAGCATCCAGTGGGTCTGGACACTTCCGATACGGCCGGTGATACCTTGTACAAGAACACGGGTTGAATCATCTATCAGCACACTCATTCTGCGACCTCTTTTTCATTATTCTCTATTTGTGCCAACGAGTTCATAGAGACGTTCAATGGCCTTTTCTGTGGCTGTCTCTGTCACAACATGAACACCTGCAGAGCGCAATATTTCCCAGGTTTCTTCCTGTCTATTCCCAAGGGCTTTTGCCACGATAGGTATCTTTACCTTGTGCTCTTTTATATACCGAGCAACACCTTTGGCACCCTCGTGGATAGGGTTTATCCCACCGTATACATTGATGAAGATTGCCCGTATGTTTGGCTTCATCAAAACGAGGTCCATGCATCTGTACAGGAGGTCCGCTGTGATACCACCCCCTGTCTCAAGAAAATTTGCAGGTCTCATATTTTTCGCTATGATGTCCATAGATGCCATACCGAGCCCTGCCCCGGAAGATATAAGTCCTATATCGCCATCTAAGTCCACATAGGTTACCCCAATCTCTCTTCCCCTTCTTTCCAGGGGATTCTCCATCCTTTCGAATCTGTCGGGAAGGGGAAGGTGTATCCTTGATATGGCGGAATCGTCTATTTCAAGGACAGCATCTACAGCAAGTAAGCCACCGTTTGGCAAGACGACAAGGGGATTGATTTCCGCTATCAAGGCCTCGTAACGGATAGAAATCGTATATAGCTGGCTTATTACATCGCTCCAGGCAGAGATGATTTTCTGCTCAAGTCCGAGGCGTCTTAAGAGAGAACGGGATTTGTAAGGATAGTAACCAAAAGAAGGGTCTATGTGGATGGAGGCGATCTTTTCCGGAGCATTCTTCGCGGTCTCCTCTATAAGAACCCCTCCTTCTGTGCTCACAACGATTACAGGTCTGCCCGAATAGCCATCGATTGTTATACCGAGGTATAATTCCTTTTGGATCTCCACCTTCTCGCAGACAAGTATCTTCCTTACGGGAAGGCCCTTTATCTCAGAGGTTAAAAGCCCTTCTGCCAATTCTTTCAACTCATCGGGGGAATGGGCGACCTTTATCCCCCCGGCCAAACCTCTACCCCCTACAAGAACCTGGGCCTTCAGTATCACAGGATAACCTATTTCACCGGCGATGTGTAAGGCCTCATGCATGGTGGTGGCTAAACCCCTCCTCGGAACGGGAATACCCATCTGCTCAAAGATATCTAATGCCTCGTGCTCATGGAGTCTCATAGCGGCACCCTATCCTTTTTCTATTTTTTTGACCCGCTTCTTACTCAGACAAAGAGTTTTAGCGCACTGAAGTATAAAGTCTGTTCTCTTTAAAAGTCAATAGAAAAATAAACATTATGATTTAATTACATAAAAAAAATAAGTTGAATAGAAATTATTTTTTTAATTGAATTTTTAATTGATTTTTATGTATAATTTGATATGACAAATAAATCAAAAATTAAATCAACAAAAATAAAACAGGACAGTAGTCTTATCGCCTATCAGGGTATCAGGCGCATGCTCTACGCAAAAGAGCTTGTACCAGGTCAAAAATTCAATTATACAGAACTCGTAGATAAACTAAAACTAAGCCCTACCCCCATCATTCAGGCATTAAAGTGGATGGAGCTTGAGGGGTTTGTTGTCCATGAGCCGAATCGGGGATATGCCATGACCCCCTTCAGCTTAGATGAGTTAGAGGAACTCTATGAGTTAAGGGAACTTATTGAACCATCTCTGATACCATCGACGATCGAAAGGATAGACAAAAACGGCCTGGTCCTCTTAAAACAAGCCCTTGACGCCCATCTTGCTGCGGAAAAGGAGTATTTTTTAAGGGAAAGGTTGTTCAAAAATAAAGAGTTTCACCTCACCCTGGCAAATCTTTCGGGTAAGAAGACCCAGATAAGGGTGTTAAACAACATTTTTGATATGCTATTTTTGAAATACGGTGGTGATTATCTCCCCACATCCTCAGTCTCCTCCACAGACCAGGCGCATCAGGAAATATACGATGCAATCGCGGTAAGAAGTCAGGAAAGGGCTATGATCGTCTTGAAGAATCACATCACCAACGTGAAGATCCAGGTGCTGACCAGCGTCAAAAAGGTGCTGGCAGAGAGAGAAAAGCCTATATTTTAACTAAAAAAATTTAAGAAGGAGGCGTGAAGAGCATGGGTGTAAAAACAAAAGAGGAGTACATCGAGTCTATCAGGGCCCTAAACCCTACAGCTTACATGTTTGGGAAGAGGCTAACAAATGTGCTGGATAACCCCAGGATCAGGGCCGGTATAGAAGCTACCGCCGCAACCTATGAAGCCGCTCAACTCGACGAGTTCAAAGACCTTCTGATAACAACAAGTCCTCTGATAAACGAGCCTGTAAGCAGGTTTACCCTCCCCCCATCGAGTATAGAGGACCTTGTGGCAAGGGTGAAGATAAACAGAAAACTGGGCAATTACGTCGGTACCTGTCACCAGAGGTGTACCGGTCTTGACTGCCTCTCTGCCCTTGCGATCGTTACCTACGATATAGACCAGAAATACGGCACGAATTACAACAAGAACTTCATAGAATTCTTAAAGTATGTACAGAAGAACGACCTTGCTGCAAACGCCGGTGTCACAGACGTGAAAGGGGACCGCTCTTTGGCCCCCCACGAACAGCAGGATAAGGATCTGTATCTCCATGTGGTTGAGCGCAGGGAAGATGGTATAGTGGTAAGGGGTGCAAAGGCCCACCAGACAGGCTCCCTCTCATCCCACGAGATAATTGTGATTCCCACAAGGGCCCTTACAAAGAACGACAAAGATTACGCCGTCTCCTTTGCGATTCCTTCAGATACAAAGGGTCTGATCCATGTTGTGGGAAGGTCAACCCTCGACATGAGAGAACTCGATGGATGTGACATAGGTAATACCCTCTATTCCAAGTACTGCCCTACTCTGATATTCGATAATGTATTCGTTCCCTGGGAAAGGGTATTTATGTGCGGCGAGACGGAGTTTGCCGGGGACCTCGTCGGTAAGTTCTCAGCCTTTCATCGCCAGAGCCACGGTGGGTGCAAATCGGGAAAGATAGACTGCATGATAGGGGCGGCCCTTGTCCTTATGGATTATAACGGTACCTCAAAGGTAAGCCACCATAAACAGAAGATCATAGACATGATACACAGAGCCGAAACCCTCTATGGATGTTGTCTTGCCTCTTCATACGAGGGGAAAAAGCAACCCTCCGGTACGTATTACATCGATACCGTCCTTGCCAATGCATCAAAACTCCACGAAGGAAAGGAGATGGCAGAGGCGATAAGATTGATGATAGATATCTGCGGTGGATATGTGGCGGACCTCCCCTCGGATAGGGACTTTGAAAACCCCGAGATAGGGGATCTCTTAAAGAAATATATGAAGGGCGTGGATGGAATACCTGTTGAAAAGAGGATAAAGATGTATAGGCTCGTTGAGAAGCTGGCCTTAGAGAGTGCCGATACGATATCCGATATCCACGGAGGTGGTTCCCCTGAAGCCCATAGGGTTACCATATTCAGGGAAACGGATGTTGAAAGCAAAAAGAAGGCGGCAAAACGCCTTGCAGGAATAGATTAAACTATTCCTTTTCCGATAAACTCGAGTTTTTAGATGAGAGAAACAGGAAAGGGATCCCGAGGAGAAGTACACATATGCCTATTAAGGCCCCTATGCCTGTGTACTCTATACTCCCCTTCAACATAAAGAGGCAACAAAGGGCAAAGAGTATCGGGGTATAAGGATAAAAGGGCACTTTGTAATAACGGTGTGTCTTTTTATCCTTTACCCTGAGCACGATAAGGGATAAGGTCCCCAGGAGAAAGAAAAACCAGAAAACAGGAGCGGTATATTCAACGGTTGTTGCAAACCCTTTTCTCGTTATAGCGCCAAATATAATCAACAAAATGGTTATCAATGCCTGGATAATAAGGGCATTTATCGGGGTTTCCGTTTTATTATTCCATCGTCCCATAAACCTGAATATACCGAATTCTCTACCGAGGGCGTAATTGGTTCTTGAGCCCGTTATGATCGTTGCATTGATTGACCCCAAGGCTGATATCATGATGATCCCGCTTATAAAGGCCGCCCCTTTATCTCCGAAGATATGTCTCATAACATCCGAGGCGATGGCATCTGAACTCCCCATCCTGGAGAGTCCCAGCGTCTTCACGAACACAAAGTTTATAAAGACGTATATAAGAGTTATCGCTGCGATGCTCCATATAAGGGAACGGGACATGTTTTTCTTTACATCCGTTATCTCGGAGGAGATATAAGCTGCCTCATTCCATCCTCCGAATGTCAGGAGAACAAAGATCATGGCAAGACCGGCACTTGTTCCTGCTTTACTGCTTGCAATCTCTTTCGAAACATCGGTTACACCATTCGCGAGAATACCCGAAAAAAATATGATCAAGAGGCCGATCACCTTAACCCCTGTCAATACATTCTGTGTCCACTTACCCTTTTGAATACCGAATATATTTACTAAGGTTAAAATGATCGTACTGGCAAGGGCATAAATAGAGGAAGAGTAGACGCCAAGATTTAACACCTGGGATGCGTAGTCTCCAAAGACAAAACCGAGCATAGCGATAGACCCCGTCTGAATTACCGTCATCCTCGACCAGGCGAATAAAAAGGCCGTCTTTTTACCGAAGGCCCTGCCTATGAAGTGATAGTCCCCTCCTGGGTGGGGATACGCCGTAGCAAGCTCGGCATAACAGAAGGCACCGATTAAGGAGATTATACCCCCTGCTATCCAGAACATAAAAAAGGCGTAGATGCTTTCTGAATTCGCCGCTACCAGAGAAGGGGTCCTGAAGATACCAACCCCTACAACTATACCTACTATCAACGCTACGGCATCGAATAGGGAGAGTGTTTTTTTATTATTTTTTTCCATTGAGAAAGATAAAAATACAAAAAAGGGTCAGCAAATATGCTGACCCTTTATGAGGATCTATTACTTTGTCTTTGAAAGATATTTTTTCAGTTCAGGACCGGTCTGGGGGTTCTTCTGAATCACATCTTTCCAGCCTTCATCATATGCGATCCTTAAATATTTCTCCGCCTCAGCAGGGGGTAGTGTGATGATTTGAATGCCTTCTTTAATCAATATGGGCCTCTCCTGCTTTTCCATTTCTTGGTAAATGGCGGTTATCTTCTTTTCCGCCTCAATCGCTGCCTCTGTTAAAACATCCTGTAGTTTTTTAGGGAGTTTGCCCCATACCTTCATATTGATCATAAGGGGGTTTGGAACTGTATAAAAGCCAGGATCCACCATATATTTTGTCTGTTTGTGGACGCCGTAATCGCGGATACCGACCGATGGCATACAGTAGCCATCTACCACGTTTCTTTCAAGGGCGATATACACGTCGGAAAGGGGCATCACCACAGGGTTTCCTCCCCAGCCCTTTACTGCCTGGAGGTATAGCGGGGAGACCCTGATGTTTAAACCTTTAAGATCCGCTTTGTCGATAGGTTTCTTTGCAAGATAGAGGTGGAACTTGATGTCAAGGCCGAGTCTTCCAAGAAAGTATACACCCAGTTTTTTCTGGTGTATTTCGTTTAGATAAGCCGTTGCCCCCCTCGCCCTTTCCTCGGATGGTGTAAAATTTGAGAGTTTTAAGGCGTCCGCTTCACCGAGGACGTTGGTGTAATAGGCACCTGATGTATAAACCGCATCGACCATACCCCTCTGAAGTGCCTGAACCTGATCTGTCGCCTTTGTTACCTCAGGACCCCCGATAAGCTGCATCTTAAGTTCACCCGGGGCCTTTTTTGCAACATGCTGTTCCAATATTTCAAGAAATGTACTAAACGCCTTGTATTCCGTTGCATTCTTTGACCATGCCATTATAGTCCTTATCGTATACTGCTCCGATGACCTTGCCAAACCTGGCTGTAATATCAATAGGGCAGATACGATAAAAAGTAGAATATAAAGGTGAAGCTGGTTTTTTTTCATATAAACCTCCTTGGTGTTTTTTAAATACAAATAACCGCCAAAGATGATAATCTCAAATCAAAATGGCGGCCAACCTCTCTAAAAGGCCGTAATTTAATTTTAGTATTTATATGCCCTCGCCTTACAAAAGTCAAGAGAAAATGGTTTGTAAAAAAATGCATTTTGCTTACTATGCGATTTTCTCTGCAAACCCGTATCTATCCACCTGCCATCCCTCTTCAGCCATTTTTACACCATCAATATAGACCGTCCTTCCTTTAAGAACCACCCTACCCTTTCCTATCAAATCATGTACCGCAAAGGGGTATATCTCCCAGTCCCCCTCTATTTTAAGCCTCTCCTGTATATCCTTTGAAATCTTAACGAGTAACTCATATAGGGAGTAATCGGTAGCCATTGCCGCCTCTTTGAACTTTGAAATCTCTCTAACACCATGCTTTTCTGAAAATCCCCTTATCTTTTCTATCGCCTCTTCCCACTCTGACAGCATCAGAGAGCGGGATTGTATCAATATGGGCCCCCCATCATCGCTCTCATCGACAAAAAATACCGTTGATTTAACCGAAGACTCCCCTGCCAGAATGGCCTTCGCCGTTGGTACCCATCCAAGACCTGTATATTTCCTCGCATCCCCTGGGTGGACATTCAATATACGGGGAAAATATCTCCTTGCCATCCAGTCTCCTATCCATAAGTCGTAACCGGCAAGACAGATAAGGTCAGGGGTTGTCTTTAACTCCTGTTCGACGAGGGTCATCATGGCCATATCATAACTATTTCTTTCAATACCATAACGGGGGGGCTTCTCAATCCCCCACATGTGTCTGAAATACCTCTTGGAATCGAGGGCAACGACAGGAATACCCTTCTCTTTCGCCTTTTTTACCCCTGAACAGTCAGGGGCATTGCTGAAAACGACGTGTCTCTTTTCTGGGTCCCTCTCGTAGATCTTTTCATAGTTGGTTCCTGACCCAGAAAGACCGCAAGCGTATTTCATGGCACCTGATGACGGATCAAAAACATAACCGTTATCCATCGGATAACCTCCTTTTATTTTTTCCCTTCCACATTCTATTACACCTACCCCATGTTGTCAAACCCGGGTTACCATTTCTCCTTAAAAATTACTTATATAGAATTAGGATGAGCGGTATCTTCGGATTTTCGGGTAGGGGGAACGCATTCAACGAGGTCAGGTATGGTCTCGAAAATCTATCCCACAGGGGACAGGAAAGTTGGGGTATTACGGCAGGACTCAAAGATGGCTCATTCTCGGAAGCAAGAAAAACAGGCTCGATTTTCCTTTCCCCTCCCCCTGCAAGACCTTATTTCGGTTCTATTGCAATAGGTCATGTGAGATATCCCACAGCAGGGGAGGCGAGTATCAGGAATTCCCAACCTATCATCGGTAGCTTTGGGAAAGACAAGATTTCTATCGCCCATAACGGCCATATACCCAAATATAAGGCATTGATGGAAAGAATCGGGGGGCTTTGCCAGACAGATACGGATACAGAGGTGATTCTCCACATGATTGCAAAGGCCGAAGGTGGTGACATTGTGGATAAGATAAGGGGTGTTTTGACTTCCCTCTCCTTGAATGCTGCCTTCAGTTTAATCATAGCCTTTCAGGGTAAACTTATAGCCGCAAGGGATCCTTTTGGTTTCAGACCCCTCTCTTTGGCCCGAAGAGGGGAAGAGGGTTACCATGAATGGGCCTTTGCCTCAGAGACCTGTGCCTTCAGCACGAGGTTTGGATTTATAAAAGAGATAGAACCGGGGGAAATTTATGTGCTCGATGGAGATGAGGCGTACTCTATAACTTATGCCCAGAAGAATCCTCATTTCTGTCTCCTCGAGTGCCTTGATTTTGCTTCGCCGGCAAGTATGATATTCTCTGAGAATGTTTATAGTTTCAGAGAGAAGACAGGGGAGATGCTTGCTGAAGAGGAGGATGCCGAAGGAGATACCGTTATCCCTATCCCCAGGGCCGCTGTTCCTGCTGCCCTCGGTTTCCATAATAAACTGGGAATTCCATATAGAGAAGCGATCAATACCGTAGGAGAGATCGGCAGAATATTCATCGTCTCAAAGGAAAAAGACAGGCTTGAAAAGGCTGAAAAAAAGTTTCAAATAAACAGGGAACTCATAAAAGACAAAGAGGTCTTTTTGATCGATACTGTTCTTGTCAGAGGCTCAACGGCAATGATACTGATACCCAAACTAAGGGAGGCAGGGGCAAAAAAGATACATATGAGACTCACCTCTCCCCCACCGAAGTATCCCTGCTTTATGGGCATGGCTATGGCAAAACCAGGAGAATTACTCTCTACAGGTAGAACCGACGAAGACTTAAGACGTCTTCTAAAGGTCGACACCTTCCGATACTTAAGTATCGATAAACTAAAGAGTATATCCCCCCACAACTACTGTGATGCCTGTTTTACAGGGATATACCCCTTTAACATCCACTGATGTTACGTTAAGTCCATAAACCCTTTCAGCCTTTCTACTATCGATGAGATGATAAAACCGGCAGAACCGTTTAAAATAATATCCGCCATATAATCGCAGGACGTCTCGTCTCTATTTATAATCACCAGCTTTGCCCCGCTTCTCTTTGCCAGAACAGGCATATACGCCGCAGGATGGACGACAAGGGATGAACCTATCACTATGAAAAGATCGCAGGCCTCTGATCTCCTGTATGCCTCCGCTGTTTCCCATTCGGGCATCGATTGACCGAAAGAGATCGTAGCAGGTTTCAAAAGTCCACCGCATACATCACATCTCGGGGCCCTCTCTCCTGATTTTATCCTTTCCTGGACAGGGTCCCTCTCGTATCTCTTGTGGCAGCTTAAGCATGTGACGTACATCGCCGTTCCGTGCAGTTCAAGGACCTTCTCCGGGGAATTTCCTGCCTTAAAGTGTAAACCGTCTATATTCTGGGTAATAAGGCAGTCGAGCTTCCCAATTCTCTCCAGTTCTGCAATGGCGAGATGACCTTTGTTAGGTTTTGCCTCCTTCATGGAATCATACATCTCCGTTGCCATCTGCCAGTATTTTTCCCTGGAACTCTCCTTTGTAATGAAATTCTGAAAGTAGAAGTCTTCAGGGTCATATTTATCCCATACACCTCCGGGGCTTCTAAAATCAGGTATACCCGACTCCGTGCTCAATCCTGCCCCAACGAAGACCACTACCCTTTTTGCATCCCTGATCCACCTTGCAACCGTTTCTATCTTATCTTCCATCCTCTCTACCCCCTACCTAATATTTTTTTTCTATCATTTCCTTAAACATCTGCCCGTTTTTAACGGCCTTACCGAGATGGCAGTTATTGAAGAAGACAAAGGTCATATCGGCCATCCTCCCTACCTCAAGGACAGGCTCAACGAATTCGGCCAATTCTTCTTCTGAATAGAGATAGTCATATCTGACCTCAGAGGGGACGTTGAACCATTCCCTGTTTCTACCATGGAATCGGAAATAACCAACGTTTGAAGTGAGAACAGGTTTAAAGGGAAACAACCCTTTCAGTTTTGGCTCATCGACGACACAATAGCCGAAAAAGACGGATTTTAAAGTTTCTATATAGGTGTCATCAGACCACTTCCCATTCCTGAATTCGATAACCCCGTTAAAACCATCAAACTCTTCCCTTAACCGTTTCAGGTAATCTATATTTTCTTTATTGGGGGTAAAGGAGAAGGGAAACTGGAATAGTATAGCCTTTACCTTTTCTTTCAAGGGACCTATCCCATCCCTGAATAGCTTCCCCAGCTTTTTTAAGTCACCTTCCTTTTCGTGGGTAAAACCCTTATACGCCTTAACGGAGAAGAGGAAATCATCGGATGTCCTCTTCGAAAATGAATCGAAGGTTCTCTGCGTGGGCATGGAATAGTACGTATAGTTTATCTCAAGGGCGTTAAAGCCGAGCTTTTTTTCGTAAAACGGAAGCATCTCCTCTTTCTTTATGTCCTTTGGGTACACCTCCCCTATCCAGTCATTAAAGGAAAAACCACTTGTCCCTACCCTTACCTCTCCCATAAGCTTTATGTTTATTTGATTTGACTTATCTCGCCGACTGTTTAAATATATATGTGAAAGGGAAAAAACTCAACACAAAAGGGGTATAGATGGAAAGACAGTACATCATAGATGAGATGACATTGAAGGATACATGGAGGTTATTCCATATTCTTGCAGAGTTTGTGGAAGGTTTTGAAAACCTTGCGGACATTCAACCTGCTGTAAGCATATTCGGTAGTGCAAGGTGTGAGAGGTGCGATCCCCTCTATGATAAAGCCTTAAAACTCGCAAAGGTACTGGGAAAACATGGATTCAACATCATTACAGGAGGGGGCGGGGGGGTAATGGAGGCGGCAAATAGAGGGGCAAAAGAGGCAGGGGTCAAATCGGTAGGGATAAATATAGAACTCCCCTTTGAACAGAAACCAAATCCATACGCAAATATAAAACTGAGCTTCAAATATTTCTTCATAAGAAAGGTGATGTTTATCAAATATGCGATGGCCTTTATCATTATGCCTGGGGGTTTTGGTACCCTTGATGAATGTTTTGAGGCGATAACCCTTGTCCAGACAAAGAAGGTTAAACCCTTTCCTGTTATTCTCGTTGATTCATCATACTGGAAGGGTTTAATAGACTGGTTAAACGAAACGGTTCTCAAACAGGGAAGGATATCCCCTGAGGATATGGCCATCTTGAAGGTCATGGATGACCCCGAGGAGATTACAGATTACATTAAAAGATTCGTGATCTTGTAAACGGCAAATTCTATATCTGGATCCTCGAAAAGAGATGGCCTCCGAGTACAAGGATCACAAAGGCAACGGATGCCATAACGAGTAGATCGGTGCCTACCCCTAAAAGGGAGCCCCCTATGAGAACAGTCCTCAAACCATCCACACCATATGTGAGGGGGTTTATCGAGGATATGAAGTGGACTATCTTCGGTAACCTGTGGATGGGGAAAAGGGCCCCTGAAAAAAAGAATATGGGCATGATCAAAAAATTGACAACGATCTGAAACCCCTGCATATCCTCAATAAAACAGGCTATGGCCGTACCGAGGGCGGTAAAAGTAATAGCTATCAAACCCATAAAAATAAGGGCAAAGGGTAAAACGTGAAGGTTTGCAGGTTTGAAACCGAAGAGAAGGGAAAAAAAGAACACGATTGTGCCCTGTATCACCGCAACGGTTGCACCCCCTAATGTTCTTCCCAACATGATGTTTAATCTCGAGACAGGGGCCACAAGGATCTCTTTTAAAAAACCAAACTGTCTGTCCCAGAGGATCTCAATACCTGAAAAAGTTGCTGTAAAGAGTATACTCATGGAGATGATACCAGGGGCAAGGAACTGGATATAGTCTCCCCCTTCCGCCTTCTCGTATATCGGACCAAAACCAAACCCGAGGGCAAATAAAAAAAGGAGGGGTTGCCCCAGGGAACCTATGATTCTTGCCCTCGTCCTTAAGTATCTCTTAATCTGCCTCAACCACAGAATATATATGGCCTTCACGAGCGTTGCCTCTTAAATACCCTGAAGCGCATCTTCATCCTCTCCGTTCTACTTACATCCTCTGCCCTTATGTCTCGACCGGTCAGTGAAATAAATGCCTCTTCAAGATTTTCTGTTTTTGTCTCCTTTTTCAACATCTCCGGGGTCCCCTGTATAATGATCCGCCCGTGGTCGATGATTGCAATCCTCTCCGCAACCCTTTCCGCCTCTTCCATGTAATGTGTCGTAAAGAAAAGGGTAACCCCTTTTGTCCTATTCATCTCTTTTATATGACCCCAGATAAGGCTCCTTGTCTGGGGATCAAGACCGAGGGTCGGTTCATCGAGGAAGAGTATCTTCGGATAATGCATAAGCCCCCTTGCGATCTCAAGCCTCCTCTTCATCCCTCCCGAAAAATATTTGACAAGTTCATGCCTTCTGTCCCACAACTCCACCATCCCCAGGAGTTCCTCTATTCTTTTTCTCCTTATATGTCTCGATATGTTGTAGAGTATACCGTGGTATTCCATATTTTCAAATGCGGTCAACTCTTCGTCGAGGCTTGGGTCCTGAAAGACTATACCGAAAGATTCCCTGACCTTATGGGGCAGTAACTGGGGATCGTAGCCATCTATGGTTATCGTTCCCTCCGTAGGTCTTAGAAGGGTGGTCAGGATCTTTATCGTTGTAGATTTTCCCGCACCGTTTGGACCCAGAAAAGCAAATATCTCCCCTCTTTTAACCTTGAAGGTGATTTGATCTATAGCAATAAAATCATCGAATCTTTTTGTTAGGTTATCGACGGAGATAATATCTTCATCAGGTGTTGGGGACATTTTCTGGTATAAATCCATCTCAGAGCACGAGCTTCTGGGGATCTACCTCTTCCCTTAGTATCCTTAACTCTTTTTCCGTTGGGGGAGAAGATTCCACCGCCCTCGATGTATCTATCTCAAAGCCCGTATTTTTAACGACATCTTCGATGGAAACGCCTGGGTATACCTCCGCGAGATATATCTCCTTTGTTATTTCATCGAACTTCATCACACATAAATTTGTTACTACCCCGTATACCCCTCCCCTTTTCAGACCGAGTTTTGACCTTGAATCATACCCTTTGTACCAGCCCACACTTGTCATATAGTGGAGCTTTTCCACAAACCTTTTCTTTTCGTGCTTCATAAAGGTTATCACAGAAGAGGCGAGGGAGGCCACATCATTGGCCCCCCCACTCCCTGAAAATCTTACCTCCGGTCTATGGTAATCCCCTATACAGGTGGTATTCAAGTTCCCGTATCTGTCTATCTGGGCGGCACCGAGAAAGGCGATGGTGTGCAATTTTTTGTGACCTACAATAGAAAAAGACTCGATAAGACCGGAGTTCAATGCGGCACCGCTCATGGTTCTTAAATCTGCAACGGCCATAGGCATCTCATCGAGCGTTGGATCTATCCCCCCTGTTTCAAAGAAGACAACGGACTTCGGTGCATATATCCTTTTTGCCGCAGTTGCGGCAAGGATGGATAAACCTGTTCCAGCAAATACTATATCCCCATCTTTTATCATTCTACCGGCACTTAGTGCCATCATTTCATTAGCCGTATATTTCACCTCTAATTTTCCTCCTAAAAGATACTATTTTCTGTCCAAGCCTACGGCATATCCAACAACGGGATTTGCCTTGATGCTGAAAAGTCTCTCGGCCCCTACTTTGTTTAGGTATTGATTATGGGAAGATATCGAAAAGACCCATTCCTCGAGATATTCTCTGAAAAGATTATCGTCGCTCGCCATCTTTCTATACATATTAAGATATTTTGGGTCATAATCGTAAAATCCGTAACATGCCGTTGGATGGGCCCCGTACGGCACCTTTATGATCGCATCTACAAAAAAGTTTGGTAGGGAGTTCAGGTTCGGTTCGGCCCTTATATAAGAGGTAGGCACAATCTCCTCACAGGTCACGATCACCACATCCGCAGACTTTGCCTGTTCGACATCCGCAAAGGTGAGCCCTTTTATCCTTACCGTACCATCCTCTCCCACGTACTGGGCATGGATTAATGCAACATCGGGGTTTAATGCCGGTACAAGGACAACGTTATCTTCCCCATCGTTAAAGGGGTTTTGCATGACCACAAACTTCTCTTTTGCTACTTTTCCGGTACCTCTTATTTCTTTAGGGAAACCTTCTATGTTCAGGATATCTGAACCCAGACCTGACTTTGTAGCCATAAAGGGAATACCAAGGGCCCCGGCAAGGAAACGGAGACTCATCTGATAATTCGAATAATCTTCAAGCTCTATTTCTCCATTCTGGGCTGCCCTTCTAAATCTGATACAGGTAGGGGCGTATCTCCCGTTCCCTCCATAGGCGATCTCAAGTCTTTTCACACAACCTGCCCCGATTAAGACATCCAGGGCCTGCCCCTGGGAATGGCATACAACATGGAGATTTTTTATCTTCTGCCTTATTATCTCATATACGATGGCCATAGGGTTTCTTGTTACGGTAAAACCCCCTATCGAAAGTTGTATGCCGTCTTTTATGAATCTATGCACCGCTTCCTCTACGGTCATGACTTTGTCAGAGATATCACTTGTTTTTCCCATTTCAACTCCCAAAATTTTTTTCTTGGTTAGGATTCCTGTAACGTGCAACCTACAGAATATCTTTTAGGGCCTCTGCGGCGCAATATATAGAGCCGACTCCGCATATATAATAGGCAACCCTCAAGGTCTCCGCTATCTCTTCCTTTGTGGCACCGCATTCTAACGCCTGTAGTGTCAAGGCCTTTATGCCGTTCACAGAATGTTTTGCACAGTCTATCGCAAGTGCTATCAGGAGTTTATCTTTTTTAGTCAGTTTTCCCTCTTCAAACGCCTTATCTCGGGTGTCACCTATAAGACCAAAGAGTTCAGGGTCGGCCTTTTTGATGACGGATAAAGGGTCACCATCCATATCTTTCCCTCCTCAATAAATTGATATTATATCTATTCCATATCGCTTTCCATGTCAACGGAATTCTCTTTTATTTCATGCCATTACAAAAAGTCAGGGATGTCTTACAACCCTTTATCCCCTCAACTCAAGTTCTGCGATCACTTGTGCCCCGAGGAGAAGGATCATCGCTGCTGCCTCTATGTTGAGTAAAGCGAGTATGGCAGCGGCAAAGGAACCGTATACAAGATTGACAAGGGACAGGGTAGAATAATACCATAAAAGTGCCCTTCTTACAACCTCCCAGAGGATTGTTGCAACCACCCCCCCTATTATCGCATGGGAAAACCGTGTTCTCGACGGGGGAAGTATCAGATAGAATGACGTTATCATCAAAGCTTCACTCAGAATGGCAAGTATATAGAGAATTATCCTCGGGTTATGTCTTAAACTCAGTTTAAATGCTAAAAAGTTTAGTTCTTCGCCGTTTAATAGTTCGAGAACCCCTGCGATAAAAGAGACGATAGATATAACAACCCCAAGAAAGAGCATATAAAAATAGGGTATGATAGCGGATATTATAAAATGGCGCTTCGACGTCTTTTTCCTGTGGGAAAATATGGTTGCCATTGCACTCTCAAGGACAGAGAAGGCAAGGGAGCTAAAGAAAAGCATAAATAAAAAACCGATGATGCCCACAAAGGTACGGTGTTTAAAAAAAAGACCAACCTGTTCTTTTAAGATTTTAGTGTAACCTGGTATCATCATCTCTACATAGGTAGAGAGGGTATTGAAAAGGGGGCCTTCCTCAAAGAAGCGGGAGAGGACGATAAGGGAGATTACGAGCATTGGTATAATGGAAAGTAGGGTGTAGAAGGCTACTGCCCCTGAGAGGAGTAAACCCTGGTTTTCCTTGAATCTTTTTAGAACGCCGATGAAGAATCTTGCAACCCTCACTATTTTTACGTAGATGATTCTCTCCATTATGTCTTCCTCTCCCTCTCCTCTCTGATATAAACGGTCCTCTGAGGAAAAGGGATTTCGATACCCTCTTCTTTCAATCTCTTGAATATCCGTTTTCTGAGTTCATGCTGTACTACATACTGGTCTACAAACTCCTTGACCTGACATATTAAAGTAAAATCGATGGAGTTGGCCCCAAAGCCTGGTATAAACCTGACTATTGGCTCATACCCTGGAGAAAGACCTGGTACCTCGTCAATAGCCCTCATTGCCTCATCGAACAATATCTTTTCGACCCGTTCCGGATCAGAAAAATAGCTCACCGAAACGGTGATGGGCAGAGACATCCTTTTATCAGGGAGGGAATAATTAACAACAACACTCTTTGCGAGCTTACTGTTTGGGATGATCACCATATTGTTTGAAAGGAGTTTTAACCTTGTTGTTCGCCATGTTATATCCTCCACAAACCCCTCTTCCCCAGTCTCCAATTTTATAAAATCCCCAATTTTTATGGATTTTTCCATCAAAACATGGATACCGGCAAAAAGATTTGCGAGGGTGTCCTGTAAGGCAAGGGCAACGGCAAGGCCGCCTACACCTAAGGCGGTTAACAGGGGTGTTATGGAAATCCCCAGAAGATTAAGTATAATTAAAATCCCGATCGCTATGATCGTCCACCTTAAAATGCTAAAGGCTATTCCTGTCGTGGGGATGGGGATACTCGATACCTCAACATAGTTCTGAAATATTTTAGTTGAAATATTTGCCGTAGCAAGGGTTATTGAAAATACCATTATTACAATTATCGCCTGGTCGAGATGGTGGATGTATTTTGATGGCAACTCCGAAACAGAAACCCCGATATATACACCTATGGCTATACACCAATAGAAGGAGGGTGTTTTGATCGAGCTTATAATCATCCTCCCAACTTTATGTTCACTCTTCTTGTTCAATCCTCCGAGTACCCTGAAAATAGTAATCCTTACAAAATACATAATTGCCGCACTTGCGATCCCGATGATCACAGGGATTATGAACTTAAGATGCATTTCCATTTTTGCCTCTTCAAGAATGGGTTTAATTTTTTAAATTTTATAACGAAAAAACCTGTATGGCAACATCAGCGTTGCTGGTAGATATAGAGGGTGGAAAATGGTTCTTTAAAAATTCATGGTCAACGAACAGAACACCTCCCTCTCAGGAACCCTACCTGTTAAGGTGTAATAATCGGTAACCCAGTTGAAATGGTGGTTAAATATGTTTCTCGCTTCGACCTTCAATGTACCTTTTTTACCGGGGAATTCATACCCCACATTGGCATCTGTAAGCCATATATTTTCATTACTAAGACCTGCTGATAAAAGATTTTGCCGCTTATATGTCTGCTTAATTCCTGCAAAAAATCCTGTTTTGTGGAGAAATTGTATACCTCCATATATTTGATGTTCTTCTCTGTCTGCCTGGGGAAGGGCTTCATCCTCGATACGCCTGTACCTGTATCCTGTATTGAGACCCATACCATGTAATAAGAGTTGATTCAATTTCGTCTCAAAACCCTTTATCCTCCCATTTAGCTGTATCCTTTCTTCCCTAAAAGGAAGAATAACCTTATAATCGTATGACCTGTCGAGATAAAAAATATTACTGGAAAGAAAGCCTGTTGACCAATCGTATTCCCAGACAAGGTCCGACTCTTTTATTACTGACCCCCATGGGCCATTCCTGTAAATGGACACACCAGCTATGTCTGTTGGATCAAGCCTACTCGTGATAAAGGGAAGGAGATACCTAAAGGTGGCAATACGGATTGTATGGTTCTTTGCAGGAATAAATATAAGACCTGCTCTGGGGCTTAAACCACTTTGCCTTATCTTTGTCTCATACGGGGTGATGTTGAGAAAGAGGGTGTTAGGATTCCATAATACGCCGATATTCCCATCTTTGTCTCTTATCCTTTCATAGTACAAGGCTCCTTCGAGTATGAGTCTTTTATTTATTTTCCATGTATCCTTTATATAATAGCTATCCATAGATTGACCTATGCCTGTCTCCCTTTGAAGAAAGGTAATCATATTATTATTCACTATGGGAACATATTCCGTCCTGTAGTCGCCATAATAGTAAGATATCCCCGATATGAGTTGGTGCCCCTCTGTTTTATACAGATATTGCACTTGTGCCTGCGTATAAGGCATTTTAAACCCTTTATCGACATTCAAGTTTAGTATCCGATCATTTATCCTATTGTCATAGGATGTACCGTTATTCTCTAAGTGGGCCATATGGAAGAGTAAGCTCGACGAAGAAGAGAATATGTGTCTATATCCAAGCTCAATCCTTGAGGCTCTCTCTTTCTGATAAGTTTCGTAGTCCTTTGGGGTCAAATAGCTATATCTAGGGTATATTTTGTCGCCCTGTTTTGCCTTGAGAGATGAAGCAACAAACAATATGCTGTCTTTACGGGTTATATCCCACTTTATAAGAGCAGCGAAATTTCCGTTTCGCTCATTATTTGTTCCCTTCCATCCATCGGTATCGGAGTACAATAATCCTCCACCAAAAGCTATGTTTGCAGACGGTATAGCCCCATATATGGTCATATCACCACTTGCGCTCTTTTGTGTACCAATACTACCTGTAATGTTCCCCTTAACGGCAGGTTCTTCAAAGAACATGGTGTATTCGTTAAATGTGTTGAAGCTGTTCTGGTTTGCCGTCATGAATAGCCTTGCGAGGAGCATTTCTCCCGAATATTCCCAGGACTTATCCTCCTCTTCCCGTAAAGCCCCTGCAAGAAAAAGATGACCCGATGAGTTCATATAGTCATCCTTAATAGAGGCCATAGCCTTGCTCTTTGCCCACTCTGTTAAACCGAGTCTGTTAAAGAGGATGGAGAGGTCAACATTTTTTACGGCTAAATCCCTATCAAGAAGAAAACGGCTCCTGTACACACCCCTGTTGTCATTAAGCGATATAGCCCGATTTAAAGAGTAGATAGCATCCGTTGGTCTGTTGAGATCCCTTAGAATAATAGCCTTATATAGTTCCGGGGTTGGGTCGTTGGGGTCCAATTTTGCAGCGAAATTCAATATATCAAGGGCCTGTTCATAGCGCCTGACCTGGTATAGCATCTTTGCCCAGTAACTCAAGAATATTGAGCGCTGCGGTTCTAGAAGGACAGCGGTTGTAATCTCCTCCATTGCAGATGCCACATCCCCCTGTCTCATATAAGAAAGGGCAAGCCCCATATGGGCTTCCCCTAATCCCGGATCAGTGGCTATAGCCTTTCCAAAGGCATGGATTGCCTCTTTCGTTTTTAATTGTGCCAACAATAAAAAACCTTTAAGGTTCTGAATCTCCCCGTTTTCGGGGCTTATGCTTTCTGCCTTCGCTATTATCTGCGAGGCCTCATCAATAGAATCCGTTGCAAATTTCAAGCGGGCATACTGGATGAGGATAAGGATATTGTTCGGCTCTATCTTCATTGCCTTATAGACCGCCTCTATGGCTTTTTTTAAATCAAAATATGCCTGATAGATATAGCTCTCAATAAGAAGAATATAGGGGGAGTCGGGGGACAGTCTTACACCATTTTCAATCCCCATAAGCGCCTTATCCTTCTCTCCCAATAAAAGGGCACACAGGGCATACATACCCCATATCTGGGATGAATCGGGTTTGATTAAGGTTAAATCATTAAGCATGTTATAAGCAGTTCTCAATTCTCCGTTTAATATAAGCTCATAGGCCTTGATCAGCTCTTTTTCTTTCATATATGTCATATCAGGAAGGGATGGGATTGTTATCGTCCATTGGACTGCATCTATAGGCCTTAATAGCAAACGTTTCTGTGGTGGAGCACTTAACGTTCCTATAGCCTCTTCCCCTGCCACTACGTTGATTCTTCCCAATTCATTATATGCTATGATTGTTCCTTCAAGAACGGATATGGTAGTTGTTTTACTATCCCATATCTTTACGGTCAATTCTGTGCCTCTGATTCCTGCACTTAAAACTGGGGCATTTATTATTAGATTTGCATCCTTATCCTTATTTCTAAACCAGATTTCCCCTTCTGTAATCCTGTAAATGGATGTTTCTGATTCCCTGAATGTCTTAGCTCTTCTTATTTTTCTCCATCCTGCCTTGTTTGCCACTGCTTCAATAAGAAGGCGGGTATTTTTGTTTAGTTGTATCATGGTCTCGTCTTCAACAATAATACTCGCCTTTCCATCTTTCCCTGTCTTTATAACATCCGTAAGCTCAAGAATCATGCCTATGGATGCGCTAACCCAGCTTTTCTTCTTTATGCTAAAAACCTGGACATCGCCCCTTACTTTAATGATTCTTGCAACCCCTTCTGACATCATCTCTGTTTGTCCATAGGCTATTTGAGAAATAAAACATATAAAAACAGATATTATGAATAGCAATAAATTGATCTTTTTTAACATAATCCAGAAGTCAATTTTTCACTGCATCCACTCTGTACTTGTATTCATCTTTATCCAGTAGGCTCTGCCCCGATTTAAATTATTCAAGGGTTCAACGTTCAAATTTATCTCTGGATTACTATGTTTTGCCTTCCAAATCCCGTTTTCCCAGCCCCAGATGATGTCCCATTTGCTACCAAGGTTGTTTAATGCATCATTAATCGCAATTCCGTTATCTCCGTTCCATCCTATAAGATTCCATCCTTTATTAAGACTTATGGATCTTGAGCCAGAAGTCCAGTTCGACATGTCAAAGATAGTTGGTGCATTCATGTATATCCAGTAACCTTTTCCAGTTTCTATGGTATTTAAAACCTTGAAAAGAGAACCTTGAACATTTGATTTATATACCATCCATTCTTTATCTCTATTATCATAACCCCATACCATTCTTACATTGTTTAAGATTGAACTTAATGCAGACATTATGTTCGTGTCTGTCGGTTGATAGGGAAGAGATATAAAGTTCCAACCTGAGGATAGAGAAAGTAAAGTATCTGTTTTAATTGATGTCATGGGGATGTTCAATGTCTTTATTTCACCAGGATTGATAGAGATATTACTCTTTGATGCACTTTCAAATCCAGTAGCTGTAGTTGTGATATTTATAGTAGAAGTTCCCGATGGGACGGATATTATATATGAACCATTGGAAAGTAAAAATACGGAACCTACAGAGGCAGTTATATTGGCTGTAGTGATTTTAGAAGAATCAACATCACTGTAAATTATCCCAGTTATAATACCAGTTAAAGCATTTGTAAAGGTTATACGGAATCTTACGGCATTAGAGAAGACGGATTTACCTTTACCGTCTATTGCCTCTACATCAAACCAATAATAGTTACCTGTTGTAAAGAGAGGTGTGATACCGTCATTTCTTGTTTCTTTAAATGCATTTATTGGATATGCTTCCTGAGGTATGAGCTCATAGCGTTTGATCTCAGTGCCTTTTGAATTGTTTAAGTCTTCATATATTCTAAGGGTATAGGTTAGCTTATCTCCATCAGGGTCATATGCAGGATTCCATCGGAAAATCATCATGGCATCATTTACATCCTGGTTCATTGTAGGACTTCCCGTTGTAAAAGGTAGTGGTGGATTATTTGTTTGAGTATCTACATAAATAGTGCCTATGGCAGGTGGAATAAGATCCCCTCCACTGTCCATTGCATAGTAGAATAAAGTGTATAGGCCTTTTTCATCTAAATTGGTTAGGTTGTATTCCCACCTATTACTGTCCTTATTGTAGCTTCCCATTGTTCTTGGAAGATTAAGTGCTACCTGTCCAGATGATGCCTCAGTTGCCACAAAGGACGGCTTTTTTATCTCTACCCATGATGCAACTGTCTTTGATGGATCAGATGTTTTTGCCCAGGTGGTTAATGTGTTTCCTAAGGTTGTAGTTGTAGGCATAACCTCCTGCCAGCTTAGCACATTTGGATTTGTACCAAGGCCTAAAACAAGTTTAGATGTTACACCGCCATCTTCTTGACCGACTATATTCATCCAGCTCCCCTTACCGTCTCCATTGTCATCGAGGAGTGGGTGCTGGCGAGTTTTGTCCTGTTTACAAAGGTTGTTGTTCCCACAATTTGCCTCGCTTTCTTTAAAGTATAGTTGGGTGATGTGTGCTGCTTCACGGAAGGCATCTTTTAAAACCTCTCCTTTTGATAAATA
>JAOAGQ010000046.1 GCA_026415675.1 Syntrophorhabdaceae bacterium | reverse complement strand
AGATGTGTATAAGAGACAGCAGGGGCATCCTATGGACAACCTTATACCTACCGGGATATCACATATAGTGAACCCCAACCAGAGGGCGCATATGACAACGTTGTATATGAGAACCCCGTTGCTTCTGCCTTACGCCACATAAAAGAGATGGACCCTGCCTTTGACGAGAATAGGTTCAAAGAGTTGGCAGAGGACATGTTCTTTAAAATACAGGGGGCGTGGACAAGACGGGACTTAACAAGCATACAAAACATTATAAGCCCTGAACTGATGAGGCACTTTAAAAGGGAGATCGATGAATACCTCGAGAAAGGCCTGGTGAACCGTCTTGAGAATATCGCGATAAGACAGGTGGAGATCGTAGATGCAGGGCAACGCTTCGGTGAAGAGTATATTACGGTTAAATTTCTTGCAAGCCTCCTCGATTACAAAATCGATGAAAAGACCAATCAGATAATCTCTGGGAGCGCTATAGAACCTGTTAAATTTATCGAGTACTGGACCTTTCAGCGAAAGATAGGGGATAAGAACTGGGTACTGGGGGGTATCACCCAGGAGAGCGATTATTACAGCAAAGATATGGTACAATAGTTCGATCTTGGGAGCCTAATTTATCTAACTGCAGGTATTGTTGATAGTAAAGGTTGGTGTTTTAGCTACCTTATAAGTTCAGATTAAGATGAGGTTTATTTTAGCTTGACAAAGTTCCCTATATAATATATTAAATTTTGCAATAGGTTACATAATTTAAAAACGGAGGTAGGTTATGAAAAGATTTTTGATTATGTTGATTGCTTTCGGCGTCTTCGTTTTTACCTTTTCCTCACAGGCAATAAGCGCTGAGGTGATCAAGTTAAAGGCTGCGAACTATCTACCCACAACCCACCCAATGTCCGAGTTGAGTGCGAAATTCTGTGAAGAGATCAAGAAGAGGACAAACGGCCGTGTAGAGATTTCCTATTACCCTGGCGGAACTCTCCTGACCCCTGTGAAGATGTTTACCGGGGTTACCCAGGGTATAACAGACCTCGGTTTTTCCCATACAGCATATACAAGAGGCCGTTTTCCTGTTACAGAAGTATTTGACCAGCCCATAGGTTTTCCCAGCGGATACGTTGCATCCCACGTGAGTCAGGACTTCTACCATAAATTTAAACCGAGCGAATGGGACTCCGTTCAGGTTCTCTATATGGCCACTTCAGGCCCCCTCGTATTCCATACTGTGGATAAACCTGTAAAAACCCTTGAGGACCTGAAAAACCTAAAAATTAGAGCAACGGGAAGGATGGCCGACGTAGTTAAGGCCTTAGGTGCAATCCCTATGCCCCTTGAGATGCCCGATGTATATGAGGCTTTGAGGAGAAAGGTTATAGACGGTGTTACCGTAGATATGTCCCCTCTTAGGTACTGGAAGTTCTCCGAGGTTGTGAAATACACCACCGCCTCATGGCAGCTCGGAACGGGATACACATTCTACTGGGTTATGAATAAAAGCAAATGGAACGCCCTACCCCCAGATATACAGAAAATCTTCCTTGATCTATCTACAGAAACCCTTGATGCCCAGGCTCGGATATGGAACAAGATGGATATAGACGGCGTTGAGGCATTAAAAAAGGTGGGAGGGCAGGTCATCAACCTCTCAGACGCCGAGGCAGCAAGATGGATAAAGGCTGTTCAGCCAGTTATGGCAGGGTATAAAAAGGAGATGGTCTCAAAAGGCCACAAAGAGGCTGAAGTGGATAGCTGGATAAGCTTTATAAGAGAGAGAATCGCTTACTGGCGTAAGGAAGAGGCAAAGAGGGGAGTACCTACACCTTTCTGATTTGTCTTTGATTAACAGTCTTCTTTGAGCCCCTGAATTCCATACTTCAGGGGCTTTTTTATTCCATAATCGTTATGCTTCTGGTGACTACTGTCTTTTAATGATAACTTATTCTTCATAAAGACCAGGATTCTGACAGCCAAGACATAAGGGGCCATCGGCCAGAGGATAACTCTCATGGCACATGGGACATACGGCAAACCTGTCCCTGTGCTTTTTTACCATAATTTCAGGCTTCACCCTTACATGCTGGATTTTGCATATCGATGTCCCTGCCTTCTTTATCTCTTCTATCAGAAGTTCCTCGTTCTGGGTCTCTTTCTCTTTCAACTTAAAAAACCAGGCCTTTATCTCGGGCCAGGGTTCAAGCTTTTCCGGATCTATGGCAACCCTTATACCGTTACCTTTATATTTATCGTAGAGTGTCAGGGCATAACGGCCAAGGTTTTTTATGGTAAGCCAGCCGTTTCCGATGGTACAAGGTGTTAAAAGCTGTATCGCATCGGGGAGGCATTTAGGTGTTTCGCATAAGGCGTCGAAGAGCCCTTCCTCGGGGAGGTGTTCGTATGCAACCTTTATCATAAACCAGCCTATAGCAAGACCCGGGGCATCATAACCGTGGAATTCCCTCACCCTTTCCATATACGTTTCGAAGGTGTAAGCGTCAATCTTCATTTTACTCCCTATAAGTAGATAACGCCTATATACGTGCTCTTTTTCAGATCCACCTGGAGGGTCTTCCCTTCCTTTCCAGGAGATTCTATCTTTACGGTATAGAGACCGCTATCCTCTTCAAGGCGGTCAAACTTAAAGTCTCCAAAACAATCGGTCTTTGTCTCTCCGATAATCTTATCCCCATCCTTTGTGAGTGTAACCCTTGCCCCCTCCAGACACTCTTCCTTACCGTCTATGATAGTCGCCACACTTCCTCCGATGAAGCAATGGGTAAATCTGTATAAGTTTTTGTAAAGTACCATCGGTTTTGTGTTGAGATGGGGTCTATATACCTCAAGCCCCTCTAATGTTTTTAATCCCTCCAGTTCGTCCTCGCTTAACGCTGCCAATCTTAAAGCCCCTGTTGGACAGGATTGGACACACCGAGTTTTTCCCCAGTTTTCATCGAGGAGATGGGCGCATAATGTACACTTCTGGGGGAGGTTTAGCCCTTCATTCCATACTATAACACCATAGGGGCATGAACTCACAATCTCTTTCTTCCCCTTTGCCTTTCTTGGATCTATTATGACTATACCATCGGGTCTTTTATATACTTCCCCGTTTTTAGATGCCTTAATGCAGGGGGCATCATCGCAGTGCATACAGGTAAGGGGAAGGTAGGCAACATCGATAAAAGGGTATACACCCCTCTCCTTCCCTAAAACCTCTATCCATCCCTTGCCTTCTCCTTTCTGGGGCGCCGCATAGCCCGGCCACTCATTGTCCACATGTTCGTCCTTACATGCGAGAAAACAGTTGTTGCAGTTCTCGCATTTCTCAATATCGATAATTAAATGCCATCTCTTCATCTTCCACCCCCATCAGTTTCATTCCATTTCTCTACCTCCACAAGACAGGAGTTAGCCGCTATACTGTGGGATTTTTTTATGATAGGCCTACTGGGGGTCAGGATGTTCATACACCCTCCCCGGTCAGGGGATTCGCCAGGTTCACCTATAGGGTCATAAATGGCGGAGCTCTCATAGGAATGGACGGTGCCAGGGGGCACCCTCTCCGTCACTTTTGCCGCACAGATCACAGCACCTCTATCGTTGAATACCTTAACGAGGTCGTTGTTCTTGATACCCCTTGCTGCGGCATCCTTTGAGTTTATACGTACAATCCAGTAATAATATCCGTTTATCAACACCCTGTGTTCCGGGATATCATTCACCCAGCTTCTCTTCCCATCTCCCATGGTGTGGAAGCTGTATCTCGCATGGGGGGTTATAAGTTGTAAGGGATATTTTCCATACAACTCTTTCGTGTGATGCCCCTCCCAAGCGGGGATATACTTCGTCATCACGGGTCTTTCAGGATCATCGGGGTCAAAGCGCACAAGGCTTGAACAGACGAACTCTATTTTTCCTGTCTGTGTCTGAAGCCCTTTGAATACCTCTTCTGTATAGTCCGCAGGTAAAGGGGCGATCTCAGGGGTATCCTTATGCCTTCCTTCGGCAAAGCAGCGGAAGGATACTGGGGCCCTCATGGATTCGGGAGGAGGAGGGACCACATAATAGCCTTTTTTAAGAAACTCCTCCCACGTTATAAATTTGGGAAGGTCAGTGGCATCGAAGAGCCTCTTACACCAGTCGAGTTCTGTGATCCCTTCTGAAAACATGATGGAAAAACCAAGCCTTTTTGCAAGCTCATTAAATATCTGAAAGTCCGATTTCGATTCCCCGAGGGGTTCTATACATTTGTGCTGCATGATGCAGACCCTGTTATTCACCTGGTTAAAACTGTGCTGTATATAGCCCCCACAGTTTGCAAATTCGCTGATATCCCACCTCTCAAAACTCGTACACGCCGGCAGTATAATATCGGCAAATTTCGCCTCCCCTTCAAACCATATGGACTGGTTTACAACAAATTCCAGGTTCTCAGACCTGTACATCCTTGCGTAACGGTTTGTCTCGCACATGGTACCAAAGTGGGAGCCCCCGTATTTATAATACATCCTCACCTTGGGGTAACCAGGGGCGGGATACTCGAATTTTCTGAACTGCCCTTCGATGGTTTTTGGATCTGTGGGATAGCCAATGGTGTGACCCTCAAGTATCGCTTCAGGGAGTCTTAACCTCGGTATCATCTGGTATACGGTATTGACGGTGGGTAGATGGGGCATACGGACGTAGAGGTTGACTGCAGAGGCTGTATTCGCTATATCCCCTGAGAGCCCTCCTTCGGCATATCCGGGGAAATAGAAGTTCATATCAACAGGGGTACCCTGCTGCATGCCTCCCATATTGACCCCCGGTTTTCCTAAACCCTGCATGGCCATAAGGCATACCATGGATCTTGCCCATTCGTTACCTGTCGCATCCCTGCAGGCGCTTCCGAAACCGGAGAGACCCCCTGCGGCAAGATACGTCTTTTTCCTGCCCCACTGCCTTGCCAGGGCCCTGACCTCTCTCGCGGGGATACCTGCTTCCCCCTCCTGCCATTCAGGCGTCTTCGGGATACCATCCTCTTTACCGAGGATATAATCCTTCCATGCCTCAAAACCGTGGGTGTTCTTTTCCACATACTCCTTATCGTATAAGCCTTCTGTAATCCAGACATACGCAATCGCAAGGGCCAAGGAATTACCAGTTGCCGGACGGGGGGCAAGCCATTTCCCCCCAAATAAGGCGGCGGTGTGATTGTAGTAAGGGTCTATATGGACCATCTGTACCCCGAGTTCTTTTAGCCACTGACGGCGGATGGTGCCTTCAAATGCTGCGTATACACCCCCTGTGGCCTCCGGGTCGCTTGACCAGAAGACCACCATCTCGCACTCCTTAAGGCAGTCCTCTACGGTACCATAGCTTTCCGGGGCACCTAAATGCATACTCTGTCCCCAGTGGTGCATGGCCCCCCAGTACCACCCCTCCCAACTGTCAGGATTATGGGCGATGGGGGTCCACCCTATATGGTTGAAAAACCTAAGCCTCGCACTCAACCAGTAACCGAGGACACCCCATAGATGGTGAGAGCCGCTACCGTTTACGATAGCCCCCGGTCCATACTCCCTCTTCACCCTCTTTATCTCATTGGCCACTATATCGAGGGCCTCGTCCCAGGATATCCTTTCATACCCGGAAATCCCCCTGTTCTTTACGTTTCTCTCCCCATTGGGGTCAAAATCCACCCTCTTCATGGGGTATAGAATCCTGTCAGGGGAATATATCATGGATTTGAATACCTGGGTATAGGGGGCGATGGTAGTCTTTTTCGGGGGGGTAAATTTTCTACCCCTTGCGGTGATGGTCCAGGGATCAGGGTCTTTCTCATCGAACTCGATGGGGGTAATCCTTATGATCTTTCCGTCCTTTACATATACGAAGACAGGGCCTCCGTTTGTGTTACTCGTATACCTTTTGACACCCCGACCTACATCGACCCCATACTCTATCCCCATGTTCAACATGAGACACAACATCTCCATCCACCAGGAAGTAAGCTCTTCCGGGCCTTCAAGACCTATCTGGAAGCTCTTCATCGCATTGATGGTTGCGAGATAGTCTCGGGGCGGCAAGAGCACATCAAGGGCAACGACTGCATTTTCAAATAGGATCGCCACATCGGGTTTTTCGTGTATACCCTTTTTTGAGCTTACAACCCCATCCCTTATGGAATAATACCTGCCGCAGGAGTTGTCTTTCAGCTTTATCTGTACAACAATGTCCTTCTCTTTCAGCCGCTTTTTGAAGTCATCGTGTTCTCTTGCGGTCTTATTCAGTTTCAGTTGAAGGGCGTATAGGACTATGGCGAATATCTTCTTCTTAACGGCTTCCGTTTTAGCCAGAAATTTTATCGCACCTTTCATATAAACCCCTTAAAAATCTCCTTTTTTTGTTATACTCATTTTTGCAATTCCGGGAGAATCCTCTCAAAATAATCGAGGGATTCGGGATTCACAAGGGCGTCCCTGTTCGTCACAGGCCTTCCGTTTACGATGTTTGTAACGGCGCTCTCCACCTTCTTTGCATTGAACGTATATGGTATATCAGGAACATCTATGATCAATGCCGGTACGTGCCTGGGGGAGGCCTTATCCCTTAAGGCGTCTTTGATCCTCTTCTTCAATTCTTCCGTTAAGGTAACCCCTGGAGAGAGCTTGACGAAAAGGAGTACCCTCTGGTCTCCCTCCCAGTTCTGCCCTATGGCGAGACTATCCGCTATTTCAGGAAACTTGTCGACTATATTATAAATCTCAGCGGTACCGATACGGACACCGGAGGGCTTTAATATGGCGTCAGACCTACCGAAGAAGGTGATGCCTTTTGTATCGGAATAGAACTGTACATAATCACCATGTCTCCATTTCCCGGGATATACGGTAAAATATGCATCAAGATACCTCTTGTAGTCGGGGTCATTCCAGAAATACAATGGCATAGACGGGGCAGGGGCTTCACAGACGAGTTCAGCCTGTTTATCAAAGACAGGGTTTCCTTTTTCATCGTATGCCTTTATCTTCATGCCGAGGGCGGGGCACTGTAGTTGCCCTGCATATACGGGGAGTATCGGTGTGCCTATGGCAAAACAACCGTTTATATCGGTACCCCCGGCAAGGGAATTGAAATGGAGGTCTGATTTTATATGTTCGTATACGTATTGGAAACCCTCAGCGGATAGAGGTGAGCCTGTCTGCCCCATGGATTTTAGGCTCGATAGGTCGAAATTCTCTTTTGGGCTGTAATTTTGAGCCTTAAGCAAGTTGATATAGGTGGCACTCGTCCCAAAAAATGTGATCCTCTCTTCCTCTACAAGCCTCCACATGGTGCCTAGGTCAGGGTATCCTGGATTACCGTCGAAAAGGATGATCCTCGCCCCCACGCCAAGTACAGCCATAAGCCAGTTCCACATCATCCAGGAAGGGGCCGTCATATAAATAACAGTATCATCCCTTTTCAGATCCGCATGGATTATAAGCTCCTTCAACTGGTTCAAGAGTATGCCTGCCACACCCTGTACCATACATTTAGGTTTACCAGTTGTACCCGAGGAGAACATGATGTAGACAGGATGGTTTGCCGGAACCTGTTCAAAGGCGATCTCCGAGTCTGTCCCCTGTTTCAAAAACTCCCTGTAGTCGACGGCACCAGGAATGGAGGAGATATCGGGTCTTTCACTGGCATAGGGGACAACGACCACCTTTTTTATAGAAGATACCGCCTCAACAACCGCCTTCACATCGGAAAGCATGGAAAACGGTTTATTTTTATACACATAGCCATCGACCGTAAAGAGTACCTTTGGCTCTATCTGACTGAATCGGTCTATTACCGCCTGCATCCCAAGCTCAGAGCCGCAGGATGCCCATGTTGCCCCCAGGGATGTAGTGGCAAGCATGGCTATGGCGGTCTCCGTCATATTGGGCATATAGGCAACGACTCTGTCGTTTTTTGTGATCCCTTCACTACGTAAGGCCGATGAGATACGGGCGACGGTTCTATATAACTCATTGTATGTTATGGAGACCGGTGGTTTTGTCTCGCATTTAAAGGTAAAGGCTATTTTGTCATCTCTGTAACGGAGGAGGTTTTCCGCAAAATTCATCTCCGCCCCTACGAACCAGCGGGCCCCGGGGAACTTACTGAGATCATCAACCACCTTCTCATATCCCCTTGATGCCTTTATGTCGAGGAAATCCCATACAGAAGCCCAGAAATCGGGAATGTTCTCTATTGACCAGTCGTACAGTGAAAAATAATCCTTGAATCCTTTGTTATACCTTTTATTTACAAAATCGATGAACCTCGTCATGTTTGCATTCTTTACCCGTTCTTCAGAGGGTATCCAGAGTGGTGTTGGCATGGTAACTCCTTTCTATAGATGTTCTTTATTCCAGCGTATCAAATGTTCGAGGAGCTTTCTCCTCGATGCCTCCATCTTCTCATTATCCCATTCCTGGAAACCCCTTCCTGTCTTAAAACCGAGTTCACCCCTCGCCACCTTTTCCTTAAGTATCGGTGCAGGTCCAGGGGAACTCTCTATGTATTTGAGGATATAATCGTGGATCTGGAGGGTTAAATCGAGACCTACCATGTCGGCCGTCTCCAACGGTCCTAACACCGGCAACCTTATGCCGAAACTGTTGCTGATCACCTCATCCACAGTCTTTGCATCGGCAATGCCTTGGTCAACGATGGAGATCGCCTCCCTCCACAGGGCATGCTGGAGCCTGTTCCCTACAAATCCTGGCACATCCTTCTTCACCTTTACGGGGTGTTTGCCTACGGATTTCATAAGTTCATAGGTTTTATCTACCACATAAGGGGTGGTCTCTTTTCCGGGCACCACCTCAACGAGGGGGATGAGATACGGTGGATTCCAGAAATGGGTCCCTACCACCCTTTCCTTTATTTTGCACATGGCGGCGATTTCGGTGATGCTTATGACCGATGTGTTTGTGGCGAGTATAGTCTCCGAAGAGCAATAATCCTCCGCTTCTGCGAATAATTTCTGTTTCAGATCGAGTTTTTCAGAGACCGCCTCTATCACAAACCCTGCATCCGAGACCGCCTCTTTCATGCTCGTTGTGGTTTTTATCCTTCCAATTGCAGGCCCTATATCCTCTTCCCTTCCAATACCATTCTTTGCGAGAAAATCCAGGTTTTTCCTTACATTTTCTACGGCCTTTTTCAATATATCATCACTTATGTCTGTAATTGAAACTTCATGGCCGTTTACAGCAAAGATCTGGGCGAGGCCATGGCCCATAAGACCTGCCCCTAAAATAGCGATTTTTTCCTTTTCAGCCATATTCCCCCCTATCCTGCGGCATAACCACCATCAATATGGATAATGGCCCCGGTCATAAAATCGGAGGCCTTAGAGGATAGGTATATGAGAAGCCCTATGAAATCTTCAGGTTCCCCAAGCCTCCCTATGGGTATACGTTTCAAGAAATTCATATAGAACGCTTTGTCGTCAAACATCCACTGGGTCAAAGCGGTTCTAAAGACGGTGGGGGCTATGGCGTTTACGTTGATTTTATACTGTCCCCATTCGCAACCCAAGGTCTTCGCTAGGAGATGGACGGCCCCTTTAGATGGAGAGTAGGCCGAATAGTTTGCAAGGCCCAGTTCTCCCCTGGCAGAACCTACGATGATCACCTTACCGCCTCTTCCCTGGGCGATCATCACCTTTCCCACCTCTTTGCAGAAGAGGTATGTGCCTTTAACGTTCACGTCCATCACCTCTTCCCAATCCTCTAAAGGTTGATCCACAATAGGGGCAACTTTATTCACCCCGGCCGCAGTAACGAGTATGTCAATCCCTCCAAACCTATCAACGGTCTCTTTAACAACCCTCTTTACATCCTCATAGTTGACAGGGTTGCCCGGGGAGACCTCCGCTATCCCCCCATCCTTTCTTATCTCTTCCGCTACTTCATCGAGTTTCTCCTTTGTCCTTCCCGTGAGCATCACCTTTACCCCGCAGGCGGCAAGGGCCTTCGATGCCACCGCCCCGAACCCCCCTGTTGCACCGGTTACTATGGCAACCTTCCCATCGATATCGAATAATCCCATAATATCTTCTTTTTTCATAGCTTACCCCTTTTCCTATTTTTCAAGGATAATTTATGATAACGAGCATACTTGCCGGCATGTTCGTCTTATTTATGATCTCTCTGCCCTCGTTCGCCCCGATAAAGAGGGAATCATAGGGTCTAAGTGTAACCTCTTCGGTGGCTGTTTTTACGGTTATCTCCCCGGACAGACAAAAATAGACCTTTTCTGTAGGGGTGGAATCAAATTCAGCACCTCCCCCTGGAAGAAAATGGGAAAGACCCACCCAGAACTTGGATGTTCCTGTCTCATCCTTCCCCTGGAGTCTCATGGCGGTCATCTTAAAGTGTTTTGGTGCATCATATGGCTTTGCATCTTTAAGTTCTACTTTTTTCATTTTTCATACCTCCTTTTGGTTAATTTTAGTAGTTGACCTTATCCCTGCCCTTAAGACCGAGGATCGCCCTTGCCTCATCGGGGGTTGCTATCTCCCTTCCCAGTTCTTTTGCGATCCTCACGAGTTTTTCAACAAGTTCTGCGTTACTTTTAGCAAGGACCTTTCTTTCCACAAAGATGTTATCCTCAAGGCCAACCCTCGCATGGCCTCCCATTATGATGGAGAGGGTAGCAACGTTAAACTCTGCTGGATAGCCTGCGCCGATAACGGACCACTTATAGTTCGCAGACCCTATCAACCTATCCGCAGTCTGTTTCAGATACATGATATCCTCTACCGCCGAGCCTATCCCCCCGAGGATACCTGTTACGAACTGTAGCCAGACAGGAGGTTTTATAATCCCCCTTCTTATGAAAAAGCTTAAGTTGTATATATGGCCCACATCGTATATCTCAAACTCCGGCTTTGTGTTGTTCTCCTCCATTATATTGCATAGTTTCTCAATATCGCCGAAGGTGTTCCTGAATATAAAGTCCTTTGTGCTCAATGCAAATTCTTTCTCCCAGGGGTATTTGTAATCCTCATCCTTATAACGTTCTGCGATGGGGTGGATGGAGAAATTTATGGAACCCATGTTAAACGTCGCAAGTTCCGGTTTTAAGGCAGGAACAACCTGTGCCCTCTGAGCCGGTGTCATATCCGCTGTGCCCCCTGTGGTGACACATACGATGACATCGCTCCTCGCCTTGATCCCTTCTGCAATCTCCCTGTAGACCGCAGGGTCTGTCGTCGGCTTCCCTGTCTTCGGATCCCTACCATGTATGTGGACCGATGCCGCCCCTGCCTCTGCAGCCCTTACGGCATCTTCTATAATCTCCTTTGGTGTTAAGGGTAAATAGGGTGTCTGGACAGGGAGTGTGATATTTCCTGTCAGCGCAGCGGTGATGATCAGTTTTTCCATTATTCTATCCTCCGTGATTTTTATTTGGATAATGACAAATTTTTAGTCATTCTACCCCTCTTTTTTAAGCCTTGTCAAGAAAAGCGATTGAAACCCCAGGGCCACATAAAAATCCCCCTCTCATACCCAGGGATATGCTTTAAAAGCTGTACATCTTCATATGGTATGGACACCCTCTTAATACTAACTTGGCGTAATTCTTACAAAGAATATTAAAATATATTTTTTATTTCTGCATCGGGTTCTACTTTACGAAAAGGGATTATTGAAGGTATAATAATCTTCCCTCACCTATACGGATGTATGGAACCGAGATTTCCGATTTTATAAGGTATCGATGGGTTTCGATAAATTGAAATTATGTTTAATGGAGAGGATAAAACCCTATGATAAAGATCGCCCTTATTGACATAGACAATACCCTGTGGGATTTTGCCAGTATGTTATACGAAAAACTAAAGGAGAGAAACTCGTTCGTTTTATCCCCCGATATGTGGACGGACTGGTTTTTCTGGAGGGATTTTATGTCAGATGAGGACTTTTACGCTGCAATAAGAGGTGTGCACCTGGAGCAGGATAAATACGGGGTATACCCCGATGCAAGAGATTTTCTCAGGTTTTTAAAAGGGCTAAACTACCATATAATCATTGCAAGTCACAGGGATAGAGACACAAGAGGGCCTACGGAGCGATGGCTTGACAAACATGGCCTTATCTATGACGAACTCCACTTAAGCTATGACAAGACCGTTCTTTTTGATAAATGTAGTCTCATTATAGATGACTCCCCTTTTGTACTTGAAAAGGCCAAAGAAAAAAATATTGCCGCCTTTGGTATAAACCACCCCTGGAACAGAGGGAATGGGTTTATCCTCTTTGACAGTTTGAGTGAAATAAAAGGTTTTATTGAACATCATATATAATTAAAAGACCCACTGGAAATTTACCCCCTTGAATTAATAGATATCCCCATAAAGAATAACATCAAGATAAGTATGGATGGAAGAAACCGCTTTATGGACAACATATTCATTGAGAGGCTATTAAAGACAATAAAATATGAAGAGGCGAAGGCTTACGGATCAATATCCCATGCAAAAAAGGAGCTTGCAAGATTCTTTGATAGATATAATACAAGGAGGCCTCATCAGGGATTAAACGACAGAACCCCGTATGGAAGTCTACTATGGAACATTACCTTAAGACTAAGGATGCGGTATGAGGGGCGAACCACTTAAAAAATGGAGGAGGTTGTCTAAAAAGACTTGACCATATCGAGATATAATACCAAAAGGACTCATCAGGGATTAAAAGACAGAACACCGGATAAAGTCTACCATGAAACATTACCTTAAGATTAAGGATGCGGTATGAGGGGTAAACACTTAAAAAATGGAGGAGGTTGTCTAAAAAGATTTGACCATATCGGATTTCAAAAATAATTTTATTTTTGAGAAATAAGTTAAAAAAATATTATAATTTTAAAATATAAAAAAGGGAGGGAAAAATTATGCAACATAAAGTTTATTCCGCAATTGTTTCAGCTATAAAAAATGGAACACTGAATGAACCATTCAGCACAAACGATTTTAAAAATGCGTGTCCTGGTTTTGGCATGGGCACCTATAATGCATTTCTTTATAAACATTGTAGGGGAAATAAAGGTGGTAATAGCGAATTGTTTTTAAAAGTAGGTCCTAATATGTTTAGATGTATTAGACCCTTTAAGTATGGTTTATAATTTGAGATGAGAGATGGTCAATCTTTTCGGATAGCTTCCACCATTTTTTAAGTGGTTAACGCTAAATTCATAACGCATTCTTAGGCTTGGTATGAAATGCTTTAGTATAATCACCAAAGGGGATGACATAGGTATAGATACCAAAGGCGCAATGGTTTAGAATATACCTATGCCTTCTTTCAGACTCATAAGCGATTACAGGCCCTCAGGTGACCAGCCACAGGCTATTGAGAAACTCGTTGAGAACCTGAACAGGAATATACCCCATC
>JAOAGQ010000021.1 GCA_026415675.1 Syntrophorhabdaceae bacterium | reverse complement strand
AGATGTGTATAAGAGACAGCCACACCCCTGGACACTCCCCGGGAAGCATATCCCTATACAACAACGGCATAGTATTTACAGGGGATACCCTCTTTGTGGGCGGTGTGGGGAGGACAGACCTTTCCGGTGGCTCATGGGATACCCTTGTGGCATCAATCCATAAAAGGCTCTTCACCCTTCCTGACGATACGATTGTAGCCCCGGGGCACAACTACGGGGACTCTCCAAAGAGCACGATCGGGAGGGAGAAGGTCTATAACCCTTATGTAGGCCAGAGGGCAGGTTATTAAGGTAGGTTATTGACGCATGATGAGAATAAGATACATTCTCTTTTCAATATTAATCGCCCTTCTTCTCATCTCGTGTCAGACCGTACCTGAAAAAAAGGCAAAGGGGGAGCCAAAGGTAGCCCTTGTCTTAGGAGGAGGTTCTGCCAAAGGCTTTGCCCATATAGGGGTGATCAGGGTTTTAGAACAGGAGAAGATACCCATCCATATGATAGTAGGGACAAGTGTGGGGAGCCTCATAGGGGGGCTCTATGCGGCGAATCCTGACAGCTTTCAACTTGAATGGCTCGCCTTCAAAATAGACAAGAATGACATCCTCGACTTTTCCCTTATGTACTCAAAGATGGGACCTGTTCAGGGGGTCAAACTCGAATCTTTTATCGAACAGAACGTAAAGGTGAAAAGGATAGAGGATACAAAGATACCTTTTTTCCCGGTGGCTACGGATCTAAACACAGGGGAGACGGTAGTTCTCGAAAAAGGTTCCCTTGCAAGGGCGATTAAAGCCTCCTCCTCCATCCCTGGCATTTTTGTGCCGGTAAATTTCGGTAACAGGCTTCTTGTGGATGGGGGGGTGACGAACAACCTCGCCTGTGACATCGCAAAGGGTAAGGGCGCCGATATAGTGATTGCGGTCAATTTACTGAAAGAGATCAAGGACTATGATATAGGTTCTGTGATAGACATAATAGGTCAGTCGATCAATATCATGATGCATGAGAGTACAAGGGCAAAGATGAAATACGCTGATGTGATCATAGAACCGGACACAAAGGGGGTCTCCATGTTTGACTTCTCAAAGAAGAAGATCCTCATGGATGAAGGTATAAAGGCGGCGAGGGCTGCCATTCCAAAAATAAGGGAGCTTCTGGGAAGATACAATTGATCTTTATCTTTAAAAAAATCATTACCTTCGCGATTGTCCCCCCTGGGATTTTCATCCTCGTTCTCATTGCGGCCGGGTTATGGACAGGAAAAAGGCTTAAAATTAAAGCACTCTATTTCTCCCTTGCGGCCCTTATCTATCTCTCAAGCATTGAGCCTGTCAAAGAACTTTTTCTTGTCCCCCTTGAGGATGCGTATAAGATACCTCCTATGACAGAGGTGAAAAAGGCGGATGCCTATGTGGTTCTCGGGGCAGGAGTATACGATAATGCCCCTGACATAGATGGAACAGGGACCCTCACCGGTGAAGCCACCATGCGTATGCTCTGCGCTTACAGGTTGTACAGGGTAAATAGAAGACCCATCATCATATCAGGGGGGGAGGTGTTTGGCAGGAGGGCCGAGGCAGAGGTGGCAAAGAGGGTACTCCTATCCCTTGGCGTAGATGAAAGGGATATCATCGCGGAGATTAAGAGCAAGGATACTTACGAGAATGCAAAATATGTGAAGGCCATGGCGGATAAATACGGGATGAAAAATATCGTGGTGATTACCAATGCCTATCACATGAGGCGGTCTATGATGCTCTTTAGAAAGCACTTCAAGGACCCGATAGCCTATCCAACAGGATACCACACATCAAGGACCAAATATAACCTCATGAGTTTTCTGCCCCAGGGACATAATATGGAGTACGTGGGGGCTGCCATGAAAGAATACTTTGGTATTCTCTTCTATAGAATCACACTCTAAAAGGGTGAATAAGGACATCATCTATCTTCTTTTTGCCGAGTAAGACCATGAGAAGCCTGTCCATCCCTATGGAAGTGCCTGTATAGGTGCCCTCAAGCCGGGACAGATCCTCCAAAAACCCCTCATCTATTGGGAATATCTCTTTTCCCATCCTCTCCCGTTCCCTGTTGTCTTTTATGAATCGTTCCCTCTGTTCCTCTGCGTCAAGTAGTTCTGTGTATCCGTTTGCGATCTCCAGCCCGTCTATGTAGAGTTCAAAACGCTCGACCTTATTTTCACCCTTTCTTTTTGCCATTGTAGATATGGTCTCAGGCCAGTCCTTTATAAAGTAAGGCCCATCCCCCCCTATCTTTGGTTCCACCTCCTGGAGAAAGAGTTTAAAAAAGAGGTCATTCCACGAGTCCTTTTCATCTATGCCTTTGAACCCCCTTAAACCCATCAGGGTGAAGAGCCCATCCCTATCGAGGGAGAAAGGGTTTATCCCTGTCTTCTCGATAAAAAGGGTTTCCAAGTCATAAACTTTAAAAGGTCTTTTTGGGGGATCCATTCTTGAAAACCTCTCGTATAAGTAAGCGATGAGGCTTTCACACTCATGGATCCCATCGAGGTATGTCCCCTCCCTGTACCATTCGAGCATGGTAAATTCTATGGTGTGGATATCTTTTAGTTCCTCCACCCTAAATACCTTACAAATCTGGAATATCCTCTTATGACCGTAGCTAAGTAACCTTTTCATATGTATCTCAGGGGATGTATGGAGGTAAAAGGGGCCTTTACCGCCTATAAATACACTCACAGGGTCAATGTTTGGGTCAGGGGATAAGGTCTCCATGATGTTCGAGGTCTCTACCTCGGTATACCCATTTAAGTAGAAGAACTCCCTGACAGACCTTAAGAGTTCATGCCTTGCGTTGAGCCGTGTGTCTTTGCACCCTTTCAAAGGTTTCTCAACACCTTATTTAACATCTCTTCGAGTTTCTCCTCCTCTGTTTTGTCTGCATATCTCGGCCTTTCCACATCGGGGAATAACCCGAAAATACCCCTTATAATCACCTCCGCATGGGGGGGACATCCGGGCAGATAGGTTCCGTGTTGTGCGTTGTGCTTCTGACATATGCCCATGAATACGTTCGTTTCCCCTTCGTTGATGGGGCCTTCTGTCTCGGGTCCCAGATAGATATTGATCCTTTTGTCGAGAGGACGGTCTATCAATTGCCTTGTTGTATCTTTAGGGTCGGGTCTTCTTAGCTTTGCCAGTACAAAATGGAGGTATCCCCTGCAACCAGGACAGGCGTCTCCATCGTGGATGATAAAGTCCTTTCCGTTTGAGAGGTTGATGAAGGGGAGTCTGAATGGGTCTTTTACCTCTTCGATGGATGGTCCTCTTATCTCGATCTTATCCTCCTCGACAGGACCTAAACCCTGTAGATATGCAAGCCTTACAGGGGGGGAATCAAAAGGATCAAGCCCCATGATACGCATGGTTACGGCATCCACAGCAACAGGATTTTTGCCCCCGATGAGTAGATTCATCACCTTCGGTATCCCCGATACAGGACCGAAATCCTCCTGGCCGACTATACCATCTATGATGTGTAACGATGGTTTGACGAGGTGATGGATGTTTATCAGGTTCTGCCACAATCCGAAGAAGTGGCTCATATACTTCTCGAGTGGGGGTACGGCCCCCTGGAGGTTTTTTACGGCAAGGGAGACGATCGCTGCAAAGTGTATCTTCATAACGGGGACACTTATTATCACATCTGCCCTCTCCAGGGTAACAGGTATCTGTCTTGTGAGCATTCTTTTCCCTGAAGGCACCTTTTTTTCTATAAGACTGTCCGTATTCAAATCGACAACACTCACCTTTGATGGATCGATATCGGGGAGCCTATCGTAGCCGTATAGGGCAAACATCTTTTTTGTCTCGCTCCTGTTTATGGAAGAGCCTTCAGCGACTATGACCTTTCCTGCAACAGGGAGGAGTAGTTCGATGAGGGAACGGATAAGGCGTATGTCCGTGACGATACCGCCAGTATAGACACCGTCCTTCATCCCGTGGTCTGCTACGATATTAGGTTTTATAACAACAGTATCACCCTTTTTTACAAATTGTTTGATACCTCCTAACTTTTCAATGAGAACGGTAAGCCCCTGTCTTATCGCCTCTTCTGACTTTCCATCCGTTATCCTCTCTACGGCAACAACCTCATGTTTTCTATATGGCTTTATCGGCCTCTGTCCTTCGAGTTTTTTCAACAGGACGGAGATACTCAAGTCCATCTTAAGGAGGGTCAGGCCATCCATATTAATATTCCTTGTTGGTCTAAAACCGTATGAAACCATCCATCTGTATTTTTCCACATCCTGGTCCAGTATCTCCGCGGATAAAAGGCTTTCTTTTAAGATGAGGGCGTCTACTATACTCGGCTCAAGGTGTCTTCCCACAAACCCTTTTTTTACAAGTATCTCTTCTATGGTACTATTTTTTCTATTGTACACAAGCCAGCCGACGGTCTCCTTGCCCTCCTCTACCCTGTAT
>JAOAGQ010000013.1 GCA_026415675.1 Syntrophorhabdaceae bacterium | reverse complement strand
TTTGAAAAGTAAGATTGTTCTGAGTAGCCTACCTCATGGCCAATACTGCCTATATGGTTACAGGTAGTTTTTAAAAGGTTCTTTGCCCTGTCAATTCTAACCTTCCCTATTAGGTCCACTATACTTAAATCATAGTATTTTCTCATCTTGTTTGTAAGATAAGAAGGGCTTAGACAAACCTCGTTCGCGATCTTTTCTACGGTCAGAGCCTCCGAATAGTTTTCGTTAACATAGGCCATGACCTTTTTTAAAAGTCTGTAAGAGTCCCTCTCATTTACAGATGCAATATCACTTATACTGTTAATGTTCTTAAAAGTAGAGCGGAGAGAGAGGGCGTCTTCTCTTTTTTCCCACCCTTTTAAGAAACTCCTGCCCTTTAAGGATGAGAGCATCTATGTCTCCACCTTTCTCTATCGCCACATCTATCAAGGAGAAGAACAGTTCGAGATCACCCCTTTTAAAAAGGTCTCATCGTCTATTTCTTCTAAGTTTGAAAAAAAGTGTAAAGGGATTGCCTCAATGTTATCTCATCATCCTCTTTCAGCCCTTTTTTGATTTCCCTCTTTGAGTTGTAAAATGTTTTTAATAGTTCATGGCCTTTGTCTTTTTCCTGATCTGAAGAGTCTGTTTCTATATATCCTTCTCCTGAGGCCCTTTCATTTAATACATGATCCTGAGAGCGTAATATACCTGACAATAAATGGGGGAGGGTTGGCCTCTTGTTATACAGGAAATCAAACTCTTTAATCGCGGTAAATATTTTCTCGAGATGCAATCTTCCTTCTTTCACTGTCAACAGTATGATATCCTCAGGATGGATACCATAATGGTCTACTGAAGGGAGGTTATAGACACCCTGCATACCGACAAAATCCTTTATCCCTTCAGGGGAACCCTTTATTTTTTTCGTCTTCCTTTCCGTCTCCTTCAAGGCACTAATGATCAAATCTATGGCATCGGCCTATTCCGCAGAATAATAATTTGCAGGCTCTTAGAATCTTCCCATATGTATATCGTTGAAATCAAGACATCTTTTAACAGAAGGGTCGTTTTGGTTTATAGAGGTTAAGGCCATGGTTTTACCTGAAGGCACGATGACCTGCACAGGTATACCGGATATCATCCGGAGAAAAGAGTGGTTAGATTACCATGGGAGATAAGAAAGGGTATATCAAAACCCATCCTTGCCATTGTGCTACAACAAGGGCCGCCGGCCTTCCCGTGACAAAAGAGAATCTCGCCTGGGGTTTCAATGTCTTTAACCTTTCAATGTGGAGATGGAGATCAGGGACGTTAAGATGGAACCTCTCTTCCCCACTATCTATATACCAAATTCAAAGGATAGGTGTCTTCCGAGCCAGGAGCCCGTATCCCCCAAAGGATTTGATGGCATAGGTAACGCCCCCCTCTTTATGTCCTTTTCAAGGAAATAACTAAACGGCCTCGCCACGGCAAAATCCGTCTTACGGGCGGAATTGAAGACGAACCTATCTTTCTTCGGATCCACCTCGTAACCTGAGCCGATTATGGCGGGGATACTGTATTTGTTCGCAAGGGAGGCCACTGCCCCTGAAATGGGGACGCTTGCGGTGCCTATAATAGCAATGGCATTATCTTTAGAGAGGAGCCTCTGGGCGTTCTTCTCTGCCTGTTCGGGTGAATATTGGTCATCGTAAACTATCATTTTAAGGGGTCTTCCGTTTACACCACCTGCTTCATTGATAGGATCTACCTTTAGTTCAGAGCCCTTTTTCTTATACTCCCCAAGCCAGGAAAGATACCCAGTAAGGGGAAAAACACCCCTATCACATAGGGCTCCCCTGATGGTTTATGGGCATAAAGGGAACCGGATATGATGAGAAAAAAGACCATAGATGGCAATATGGTGATTACAGAGAACTTCCTCGTATAAACCTCCGTCATAAGGTTATTTTTACCGGCAGAAAAGCCAGTAAATACAAATCTTTTAAAATTTTGTTGTTAAAAAAACTTGTAAAATCCTGTCTTCACTTTAGGAAATAAATGCTTTTCCTTTGATAGGAAGATGTAACGATTAAAGGATGTTATCGGGGATTTGTTGAGGGAAACGCGCCCATGAGGAGTCGAACCTCAAGCCTTTGGATTCGTAGTCCAACGCTCTATCCATTTGAGCTATGGGCGCTATCAATAATTTCAATATGTTATATATTATACCATCTATGACATGGTCAAATCGTGATAAATTCGTGATAAAGGTCATTCTGTCCTCTCTGGTCTAACAGTTCTTATATCGTCAAGCATCAGTACCGAAGGACGGAGACTCTCAGGGGAATGATGGGCATACCTCTGGGCTGTTGTAACCTGAGAGTGACCGAGGAGCTTTGATACGGTATAGAGGTCAACCCCTCCTTGAACGAGCCTTGTTGCAAAGGTATGTCTTAAGTCGTGGAAGCGGAAGCTGGTTATGCCTGCTTTCTTTAGAGCTCCGTAAAAACTCCTTAGCAGATTTCTTGCCCCTATCTTTGTCCCCCTGGATGTGGAGAACACATACCCTCCTCTTCCCTGTCGGCGTCTTGAAAGTAGCTCTATGACGGTGTTATTCGCTGGCACTGTTCGGGGGACTCTGGTTTTGGTATTTTTCACAACGATTGCGTGTCTATCGAAATCCACATCCTCCCATTTCAGGTTTATGATCTCCCCTTCTCTCATACCTGTATTGAGGGCGAAGATGATGATGTCTTTTAAGTTGCCATTTAGGTAGTCCTTTGCATGTTCAAGGAGGGCCTTTTCCTCTTCGACTGTAAGCCATCTGTCGATAAGATTGTTCTCCTGGAACTTCTGTATCCTACTGCAGGGGTTTTCCTTGACCCATTCCCACTCTTTAAAGGCAAGGTTGAATGCCTTACTCAACATCGCAAACTCTCTGTTGATTGTTGCGTTTGAAGCCCCTTCGTTTTTTCTATTGTGCATATAAGTAGAAATCTGGTCGGGGGTTACCTCGTTTAAGTATCTGGTGAGGTGTTTTAAAGCACAGGTATATCTCTTTTCTGTACTCTTAGCTCTTCTTGGGGCGTGTTCTGTCATGAATCTATCCATCATCTCACCGAATGTATGTTCAGAGGCAGGGTCTATGTCAAACCATTTCTTCTCTATGATTTTTGTCATTATTTTTCCACGGATAGCCTCTGCAAGCCTTTTATCCTTTGTCTTTGTACACATTCTGTAGTACTTTCCATCTACAGTAAACGAAACCCACCAGAAGGGGGAGTCTTTTCTTTTGTATAGTCCCATCTGGGGATTGATTATATAATGAATGCTTTTTAAATATCAAGAGAGTTTTGGA
>JAOAGQ010000062.1 GCA_026415675.1 Syntrophorhabdaceae bacterium | reverse complement strand
CCTTTGGTCTAATCGAAAGAGATGATAGGGCCTACTATACAGTTAAGGCTGATATAGGAGATTTTAGGGGTAACAGAGAGGGTTTTACCCTATCCCGTGATGGCAAGGTGGTGAGGTTTGGATATGAACCATTTGGTAAATACCCGCACCTGTTTGATATAGATAGCCTCACCCTCACACCCTCCCCAGAGGAAGAAAAAAACCTTAGCCCACCTATAACAGAGGGTAGATACATAAAGGTCACAGACTGGAAAAATAACTATCATCCAAAGCTAAACGGGAAAGTAATAGAGCTTAAACAGTATGAAGTTTCAAGGGCCCTGGCCCTCCTCCCTGATGAGAGCGGGTTCTTGCTGGGGGCAGATTGGTCACTCAGGTTATACGACAGAAGGGGCAACCTGAAATGGAGAATACCTGTGCCAGGTCCTGTCTGCTCGGTAAATGTCTCTCGGGATGGCAGGCTTGCCGTTGCCGCCTTTGATGATGGCACGATAAGGGGGTTCAGGGTAAGCGACGGCAGAGCGTTGTTATCCCTTTTTCCCCACAGGGATAAGATAAGGTGGGTCCTATGGACGCCAAAGGGATACTACGCAGCGAGCCCAGGGGGTGAAGAGCTCATCGGCTGGCATATAAATAACGGCAAAGACGTACAATCCGATTTCTTCCCTGCCAGCAGGTTCAGAGAGAGGTTCTATAGACCAGATATAATAGCCAGGCTCTTTGAGACCCATGATGAAGAGAGGGCCATAAGACTTGCCAACAGTGAATCGGGGAGGACCAGGAAAGAGGTCTCCATAAAAGAGATCCTCCCCCCTGTTGTCACCATCATCTCCCCTCAGGATGGTGCGCGTGTCACAAAAAATGAGATAGAAGTGCGATACATCTTAAGGAACCCCTCAGGAGAGCCTATAACCAACATCAAGGTCCTCATCGACGGCAGACCCCTGGAGCAGAAAAGGGGGGTCAAGGTCATCGGTAAAGAGGGGGAACACAGCCTATCCATCCCTATCCCCGGCCGTGATATAGAGCTATCCCTTATTGCCGAGAACAGGTTTGCTGCCAGTGTGCCATCTACAGTGAGGCTCTCCTGGGCAGGTGCAAAAGAGGAATACATCATAAAGCCAAGGCTCTATATCCTTGCCATAGGCATAAGTAAATACAAAGATGAGTCTCTGAGACGAAGATTTGCTCATAAAGACGCAGAGGACTTTGTAAGTACAATGAGAACTCAGAAAGGTAAGCTCTATGAGGATGTGATAGTTAAACTTCTTACAGATGAGAAAGCAACAAAGGATGAGATACTTGATGGACTTGAATGGATTCAGAGAGAGACAACGAGTAAAGACATAGCAATTCTATTTATAGCGGGACATGGAGTAAATGACAATGCAGGAATTTACTACTTATTACCACAGAATGCAGACATTGATAAACTTAAAAGAACAGGGGTTGCTTTTTCAGACATAAAGAACACAGTATCTTCCATTGCCGGAAAGGTGGTAATGTTTGTTGATACCTGCCATGCAGGAGGAGTAATGGGAAAGAAAGCAGTTGCAGATATAACAGGCATAATAAATGAGCTTACAAGTGCAGAAAATGGGGTGGTTGTCTTTGCCTCCTCCACAGGAAGGCAGTATTCCCTTGAGGATCCTCTATGGGGAAATGGTGCTTTTACGAAAGCATTGGTAGAGGGCATTGGTGGAAAGGCAGACCTTCTCGGAAAGGGCAAGATTACAGTAAATATGCTCGATGCCTATCTTGCAGAGAGGGTGAAAGAACTTACAAAGGGGAAACAGACGCCAGTGACAACAAAGCCTCAGACAGTGCCAGATTTTCCAGTGGCTGTAAAATAACGGACAAAATTTTCAAAAAAGTAAGGGAAATGAATTAATGTGAAAATTACCCTGACGAAGTTTGTTAAATTGACGAGGCATGCAAAAATGCTGAAAGATTGAAAAAATAGGAAGTTTTATGAGAGAAGTTTTGAAGACGTCTAAAATGATTTTTATAATTGCAATGGGGTTTTTGACATGCCTTTTTATTAATCTGCCTCAGTCTTATGCCTCTGAAAAACCTGTCTGGATAGAAGCTGAAGGAGCATCTTACATGAGCGAGATTGATACCCCAAAAGAGGTCATGGAAAGGGCAAAAAGGGATGCACAGAGCAAGGCAGTAGAAAAGGCAGTTGGTGTATTCATAAAGTCTCATACCCTTGTCTCAAATAGCCAACTTGCAGAAGACCTTGTATATGCCTCTGTGAGAGGAAAAATTCAGAAGATTGAAATTATAAAAGAGGGCTGGGATGAGAAGGATAGAAATCTTTACAAAGCAAAACTCAGAGCACTTGACCTGTATATCCTGAAAAAAGGATTTAAATCATAGCCACAAAGAAAAAGGAGGAACTCATTCCCCTGAGGTTTCAGGAAGGTATGTTCAAGGTATATGATGGTTGAAAAGCGATAGAGGATGGGGTGGTGGAAGTTTTATATGGGAAATAGATGAAAAAGCTACAAAGTTAGCTATTGAAAAGGCAATAGAGGCATGGCTTACCAATAGGGTTAAACTTGACTCGTGCTTTTCAGGTGCTGGTGGTAGAAGCGTGCTTGCAAAAGGTGCAAGACCTCTTGTGATAATGTCAGATATTAAAACTATCCCTCCAAATATGGCAGTACTCTCTGCAACACAAGGTACTCAGATTTCTGTATCCTCTCCTGAAAAAGGTCATGGAATTTTTACATATTACTTTCTTAAGGCATTAAAGGATGGCAAAAGGGCTA
>JAOAGQ010000008.1 GCA_026415675.1 Syntrophorhabdaceae bacterium | reverse complement strand
TATAGGCCACATCCGGATGGGCCGGCTCCGATACCTCGATGACCCAGTCAAAACTGCTCAGATTTATTCCAAGTACCTTCTGGATGTTATTATCAAGGAGGCTTCTGAAGAGCTTAACGGTTCGGGAGATACTGCTGTGTGCCATCTTCAACGTACCGAAGAAATGCTTATATTCGGTTCTCGATATATGGTCCATCTCTTGCGTCATTGTCTCAGTAAGCCAATCTTCAAACCTTCTCGTTAGCCGCCAGAGGTTTCCCTTCCACTCTCTCATTTCTTTTTTCAGCTTTTCTGTGAGTTTTTTTGTGAGTTCATCCCTATAGTTATTTTCCAGATGGGAAGCTATAAAAGGTCTTGTCTTTATCTTGCAATCCCTCACCACGAGGATGATCTCGGACCTCACGAGATCATAGTTTACTTTCTCGTCGATGATGAGGTTTTTTAGCTCCTCCCTCTCCTTTTCTGTTTGAGCGGCTGTTCTGAATGCTATCTCCAGATAACCATGACACTGCCTTGCAAGGGAGCGTACCTTATGCTTCACTATCCCTGCCAGCTCCATCTCTCTGTTGCCTGTCAATTTTTTTATGATCCTATCGAGATGTTCGATATAAACCTTTGAGTCGATGATCGTCGAATAAGGAAGGACAACAAAATCCTTCTCAAATTCTTTTTTCAATGAATTTTTCACGAAATCTATGATCTCTCCAATCTGCTCTCTCTTCAAGAGGTCTACCTTTGTCAAAAGGAGAATGATATTGGGGGTATACCCCATCAACTCCTCGATTAGATTAAGGTCATTCTCCGAAAGGGGCCTGTCTGAACTTATGGCAACTATAGCCATCCCTACCTCGGGAAGCCATTCCTTTGACAGTTCTGTATTATATTTGAAGATGCTCCCGAGACCAGGGGTATCAACAAAACGTAATCCCTGATAAGGCTCAAGGGATGGCATCTCTATATCCACCATCTCCACATTCTTTTCGTTTGCCCTGTTTTTTGCCTCTGAAATATATTCTTCTATGTGATCGAGGCCTACTTCGATCTTTTTCCCATCGAAAAAGGATACTACTGCCCTTTCACTTCTGCCATACTGGAGCCTTGTGATAACGGTTGTAACAGGTATCACCCCTACGGGCAACACCTGTTTTCCGATATAGCTGTTTATAAAAGAACTCTTGCCTGCCTTGAACTGCCCGAGGATCGCTATGTCTATCACAGGGTTATCGACAAACAGTTTTTTACAGGCATTTAGTTGTCTGTTGAGGGAGAAGAGATTATACTCGCTACAGATAATTTCAACAAAAGAGAGAAGGCTTTTTAGGTCGTAACGGCGAGGGATTTGCTCCATATATGAATATTCCTCCTTCCACAGGCCCCAAAGGTCTATCCAATTTATTAGAGGGCCTTTTTATATGGTAGGAGTCATCAGCCCATAGAAGGCATTTATAAGGCGGACCCCATCGCCCCTTGCATTTTATCACTATACGCCGAATAATTAAACATCAAAGTTATTTTAAAACATCCCCTATGATTTTTAACACATCTTGACACCTGTTGAAGCATCGTTGTATCATCACTTATATCGCACAGAGATAGCCAATGAAGGGAGGTTATAAGATGAAGATCAAATATTATGGGCATGCGGCGTTCATGATAGAGACAGAATCGGGGGTCAGGATCATATTAGACCCTTACCAATCCGGTGCCTTCGGGGGGGCCCTCTCTTACGGGAAAATCACCGATGAGGCGGATATAGTCCTTACAAGCCACGACCACGACGACCACAACTATACAAAAGATATAAAGGGGAGCTTCAAGCATATAAAAGGGGCAGGTTCCTACGAAGAAAAGGGTGTAAAGGTAAGGGGTATCCCCTGCTATCATGACGAGTCAACAGGAAAAGAACGGGGAACAAATATTATTTTTTTGGTAGAAGGAGAGGGTATAACCGTTGCCCATCTCGGTGATTTAGGGCATCCATTATCAAAAAAAGAGGTGGAAGAAATAGGGAAAGTCGATGTGCTTTTAATCCCTGTTGGAGGATATTATACGATAGATGCCAAAACCGCAACAAAGGTGATGGATACGCTCAAACCTCTGTTAACAGTACCAATGCATTACAAGACAGAAAAGTGTCAATTCCCCATAGCCCCTGTTGAGGATTTTATAAAAGATAAGGGCAATGTAAAAAGGGTAAAGGGGAGCGAGTATGTCATAAAAAAGGATACCCTTCCCCCACAGAGTGAAATCGTTGTATTAGAACACGCCCTGTAAAAAAACATGCTCAAGATACTGTTTACAAAAGAGGAGATAGAGGGTGCTGTAAAAAGGCTCGCATCCCTGATAGGGGCCGATTACGATATGGAGAAGATCATCTTTATCTGCCTTTTGAAAGGCTCCTTCGTGTTTGCCTCTGACCTTATAAGAAAGATAAAGAATCCTGTTGAAATAGACTTCATGAGGGTTGCCTCCTATGGTTCCGGGACAACAACAACAGGCAATGTGGTGATAATGAAAGATATTGAGGTTGACATTTCGGGAAAGCATGTGATTATCATAGAAGACATTATAGACACAGGCCTCACCCTCAAAAAAATAAAGGATATCCTTGAAGAGAGAAGGCCAAAATCCCTAAAAATATGTGCCCTTCTCGACAAACGGGCAAGGCGTAAGGTTCCGGTGGAAGGAGACTATGTGGGCTTTACCATTGAGGACGGTTTTGTTGTAGGTTACGGTATCGATTATGCAGAAGAATATAGAAACCTTCCCTATATTTGTGTACTCGAAGGAGAAAGGGTCTGACTTAAAAGGAGGAGAAAAATGCAGGTACTTATCATGTATCACTCAAGGTCAGGTAAAACCAAAAGGCTTGCCGAGGAGATAGGAAAAGGCGTTCTGGAGATAGAAGGGGTGAACTGTATCATAAAGCCTGTACAGGATGTAACGAAGGATGATTTTATCGCTTCCGATGGTTTGATTGCAGGTTCTCCGGTCTATTTCGGCTCTATGGCGGCGGAGATGAAGGCAGTTTTCGATAATTTTGTGGGGATCAGGAGGCAGATGGAAGACAAAATAGGTGCGGCCTTTACAACTTCTGGAGATTTAACAGGGGGGAAAGAGACGACGATCTTTTCTATTCTCCAGGCCATGCTGATATACGGTATGATTGTTGTGGGAGACCCTTTAGACGCCACAGGCCACTATGGTGTTGCCTCAACAGGCATGCCCGATGAAAAGACCTTACAGAACGCAAGAAAGCTTGGAAAAAGGGTTGCCTCCCTTGTAAAAAAGATGAAAGGCTAAAAGAGGGATGCTTTAAAATAATACTCACAGGTGGTAGCCATATGTCAGATAAAGAAAAATATATTAACGGTCTAATTGGAAGGGAAGATGCGGTTCTCGTAATCATTGATGCACAGGAGAAACTATTGCCCGTTATCTCGAATAGAGAGGGCATAGTCCAAAATATGCTCCGTCTCGTAAAATTTGCAAAAATAACGGGTATCCCCATGGTTCTTACAGAGCAGGAGAAGCTCGGTTCAACAATACCGGAGATAAAAAATGAAATCCCCGGGATAGATCCGATAAAAAAACTCCATTTTAACTGTTTTTTTAATGAAGCCTTCACCTCCTCCATCGAAGCATTAAAGAGAAAAACCCTCATTGTATCAGGTGTCGAGGCCCATATATGCGTTTTACAGACAGCGATCTACGCCTCTTGCTCCTGCGGTTATAATGTCCATGTAATTGCCGATGCCGTCTCTTCAAGGGTTGAAGAGAATAGGAGAATTGCCATCGACAGGATGGCAAGATCCAATGTGACCATCTCTTCCACCGAGACGTTTATCTATGAGATCTTGAAAGTGGCAGGAACAGACGAATTCAGATCTGTTCTAAGCCTTGTGAAATAGTTCTATGATCTGGTAAATCGCTACTTCTTGAAATACACAAGGTCCGTTGGTGAGAAATCGCTCCCTTTCCTTATCTTTGCCAGGGATGCGTCTATACCGAATAATTCTGCGATTTCGAGTTCCCCTTTATACTTCCCCTTTGTTCTGCCGAGGGGCATTTTTGTCTTTGTATCTATTATCTCCTCCCCTGGCTCATAGACATCGAGGAGGTTTCCCTTATCCAATCCCGAGAGTCTGCCTGCATTTATGTAAACCTTTCCCTCTTCTATCGACGCTACCCGGGCATGCCAATCTATTGTCAGTACCGCTTTCAGAAGATCATCCGCTATCATCTCTATCGCAAGGTCTATAGCCCTGATCTTTGCCTTCTCAGTGCTCATTTCCCCCTTTTCTCTTGTTAGAGAGATAGGGTTTCTCCCGGATAACTGTTTAAGGATTGTACCTGTGTCCGTGCTGAATATGTCGATTGAAATCTTCGACATGGCAAAGGATGTCTCCTTTTCATCCTTACCCTCGATCTTCGATGAGCTCGTAAACACATCGGATATACTTCCCTTTAGAACCGCCTGGATCCCATAGAGTTCACTGATACTCTTTAAAGCGTTCCTCTCCGTTGAGATGCTTTTATCCGATATGGTGTTTGGGTCTATGCAGATGATCGCCCCGGTTCCTTCAAGCCTCGATATAAGCCTCTTTGTGGCGAGTTCTCCCAATCCCTCATTTTTGTAGTTCGTCAAATCCTCAAGGGGGAGAACGATCACTTTTCTTTTCATCTTCGGAGAGGGATAATTAAATGTAAAGGTAGGGATAGACTGAACGGGCACCATACCTGCACCCTGCGGCAGACTTGCGATCTGGTAAGGATATACCATCTGCTGTGAAAGACCCTTCTTTTTAAGGTCCTCCTCAAGACGGCTTATCCTCCGCTCTACCTCCTCCCTCTCCCTCCTTGCGGCACCACCTGTAAGTAAATTTTCTCCCAATCTCGGGTTATACTGGTCTTTTCTCACCCAGATATACTCGGGCTCATAAGGGGTGAGGAGGTATCTTCTGTTACTCGTATATATATACTCTACGCCGTCTATGACCTTTATGTCCCCGGGCTTAGGGGCGGTATCCTCCACCTTTTCCATGCCCTCGGTTTTTACATCCTTTTTTGTTGCAACCTTCCTGTCGGAAGGGGTCTCCTTTTTTGAAGAAAAAGGCCATATGCTGCACGAGGCAATCATAAGGGATGATATTATAATGAGTATCAACTGTTTTTTCATTTAACTGATTATAAGCTATCTTTGCGAATAATGTCAAATTCAAAAAAATTGGGTGGGTTTTTTAAGCGAGAGGTTTTTCCTTTTAAACATTAGGTTAGACCCATACGTTGACCTTTCTTTGTTTTTGCTTGACACTTTTACCTTATTAATGATAGATTCCTATTTAATAATGATTTTAGTTTGTTAAAAATGCTCTTTTTTAATAGGCATTTTAAAAATGCTTGTAATAATATTGTATCTTTTTTAAAACTTATTAAACAAAAAGGAGGGTGTAAAATGGAAGAGAATATCGGGAACAAGAATAAAAGATGGATTACCGATTGGTGGCCCAACAGATTAAACCTGAAGATTTTAAGGCAGAACGCTCCTTTTAATAACCCCTATGGTAAAGACTACAATTATAAAAAGGAATTCGAAAGTTTAAACCTTTCTGAAGTAAAAAGAGATCTCGCTGAGCTTATGGTGAAATCTCAGGAATGGTGGCCTGCAGATTTCGGTCATTATGGCCCTCTGTTTATCCGTCTTGCCTGGCACAGTGCGGGGAGTTACAGGATATACGACGGGCGTGGCGGTTCAAGAAGTGGTGACATACGCCTTCCCCCAAGGATCGACTGGCCCGATAATATGAGTCTCGATAAAGCGATTCGTCTATTATGGCCGATAAAACAGAAATACGGCCGTAAACTCTCCTGGGCAGATTTAATTATCCTGGCAGGGAATGTTGCCCTGGAATCGATGGGGGTCAATACCATTGGATTTGGTGGAGGGAGAGAGGACATATGGGAGCCCGATGAGGGGGCCGATTGGGGACCCGAGCAGGAGATGTTATCCGGGAAAGGACGTTTTAAAGAAGGGGAATTAGAAAAACCTTTTGCGGCAACGGAAATGGGTCTTATTTATGTTAATCCTGAAGGCCCTGAAGGAAACCCTGATCCTGCATTATTGGCGAAACAGATAAGGGTTGCCTTTGGCCGTATGGGGATGAATGATGAAGAAACCGTTGCCTTAATTGCAGGGGGCCACGCCTTCGGTAAATGTCATGGTGCCTGTGCGGATACCTATGTGGGTCCAGACCCCGATAGCTCGCCGGTAGAACAACAGGGGCTTGGCTGGAAAAACACATACAATACTGGAAAGGGCCCCGATACATACACCTCGGGCTTTGAACTTGCCTGGTCTTCTACCCCGACGAAATTCGGGATCAGTTACCTCCATTTCATTTTTAACTTTGAATGGGAATTGACAAAAAGCCCTGCAGGAAAAAACCAATGGGTCGCAAAGAACGCACCCCATATCATCCCCGATGCCCATGATCCTAATAAAAAGCACCCACCGATGATGCTTACCGCGGATCTTGCCTTAAGGTTTGACCCTGAGTACGAGAAGATCGCAAGGCGTTTTCTACAAAACCCTAAAGAGTTTGAAAAAGCCTTTGCAAAGGCATGGTTCAAACTGGTACACAGGGATCTGGGTCCAAGGGAATGCTACTTCGGACCTGAGGTACCTGACGAGGTATTCATCTGGCAGGATCCACTACCTAAAAGGGATTACGGTTTAATCGACGAGGAGGATATTAAAGAGCTTAAAAAGAAGATACTCGCCTCATCTTTAAGTATACAACAACTCGTATACACAGCATGGTCATCTGCCTCAACATACCGTGACTCCGATAGACGAGGTGGGGCAAACGGGGCCCGTATACGCCTTTTACCACAGAAGGACTGGTTGGTAAACCACCCCGATGACCTAAAGAAGGTACTCTCTGTGTATGAAAAGATACAGGAGGACTTTAACAGGGGGGCGAAAGACGGCAAAAGAGTATCCATCGCAGACCTGATCGTCCTCGGAGGGTGTGCGGCCATTGAGGAGGCGGCAAAAAGGGGAGGTTTTGATGTTTCCGTACCTTTTACCCCTGGAAGGGTCGATGCATCCCAGGAGCAGATAGACGTATATTTCTACTCCGCTATGGAGCCTATGGCCGATGGTTTTAGAAACTATATGAACGCACCTGATAAAGCCGTTGCCGAGTACCTCCTTGTGGATAAGGCCCAGTTACTCTGTCTTACGGTTCCGGAGATGACGGTGTTAATAGGGGGGCTTAGGGTTTTGGGCGCAAACTACGGATACACGAACTACGGTGTTTTTACAGATAAGTCCGGGACACTCTCCAACGATTTCTTTGTCAATCTCCTCGATATGGGGGTCGAGTGGCAACCGGCGGATAATAACAATTATTTGTATAAAGGATTGGATAGAAAGACCGGGGGTTTAAAATGGAACGCCACAAGGGTGGATCTTATCTTCGGGCACCACAATGAACTTAGGTCTGTCTGTGAGGTTTACGGGGCAATAGACGGCAAAGAGAAGTTTGTACATGATTTTATAAATGCCTGGGTTAAAGTGATGAACCTGGACCGTTTCGATTTATAAGGGTAGATGGCATGTAAGGTATAATCGCTATAAACGGTTCTTAATACGGAGAAAACATAAAAATTAAGGATAGGGATTAGTTTGCTTCCTGAAAGGGGTCGTTTGCCGTCCTCTGCATGGACCTGGGACCTGAACCTCTATCTGTAGACCAATCCTTGAAGGGGAAAATTTTGCCGTACTCATCGAGTCTCCCCAGCGCCTTTAGACGGTCGATTATAAGCTGCCACGCACAGTCAATGCCGTTACCTATCTCACATTTACCGTTTGTAGAGCCCCCGCACGGGCCGTTCATTATACTCTTGGCACACCTCGCTATGGGACAGATACCCCCCGTATGGGCGAGAAGACAACTCCCACAACCATGACATTTTTCTCTCCAGAGACCATATTCGTCAAGGGCACCAAGAAAGGTCGTGTTAAGGGCAGGCAGTACAGGTAAGTCTTTAAATACCTCTGCCACGGTCTGCACCCCTGCACCGCAGGCAAGGGAGAGAATTGCATCGGTTCCTTCAGGGACCTCAAAAAAATCCGTTATAAAATCTTTTTCACACTGTCTCTGGATGGTTTTGATGTTTACGATACGCTCGGGGCATTTCTCATCTTTTCGGGACATGATCTCCTTTCCCAGGATCTGGGCCTCTCTATCACCCCCGGACAGACAGACAGAAACACAGGTGCCGCATCCAACAACGAGTATGTTTTTAAATTTCTCTATAGAAGCGTATATCTCTTCAAAAGGCTTAAGCTTCCCTGTAATCATAGCTCTCTACCCTTTTTGATTCCCTTTTTGGAGAAAGACGATGCCATATATTAAATAGATTTGTCTTTCTGTGCTCAGGACAGAGGGATTCCATCTTATACTCAACCTTCTCTGAAATGGTATTCTTCAGCTTTGCCGTATAAAGAGGGGAACCACATACGATACAACGTACCAGTTCCATATTTACCACCTCTTCCCATTGCCCCTTTAAAAGCTCACCAAATTCAATAGCCTTTTGCGGACATATCCTCCAGCAATTTCCACATCTCGCACACAGGCCCATATTATGGAGTATCTTTCTCTGGTTGCCTCTGTCTTGGTATCTCAGGGCGCTGGCAGGACAATTCTGTACACAGGATAAACATCCGTTACATTTTTCGTTCACTTTAAAAAGACTCATCTTAAACCCCTTCCCCCTTTCTCTAATTTTACATATTGCCATGTCTCGGTCTTGAGGGATAACCAAGCATATTTCTTGCAGATTCTCTGATCTTTGGATAATGGGCCCTCACATGGTCTATAAATGTGATTGCCTTTGGTTCGCATACCTTTGCACACTTTGGGTCTCCATCACAGAGGTCACATTTGTAAGGAAGGCCCAGATCCTGGGCAAAAGCCATTGAACCTGTCGGACATGCAGAAACACACATCATACAGCCAACACATAGCCTAGTATCGATAACCACCCTATCGAGCGTAGAATCCCGGCTTATCGCCTTCCTTGGACATACAGTCATGCAGGGAGGTTCGGTACACTGTCTGCAGGTGCTTGGAACATAAACATGTTCTTCCTTTGACAGGCTCAACACTTCGATCCGTTTCCTCGCTATCTTCCTGTTTCCTGCATGGGCTATGGCACAAGCGTTCTCACACTCCTTACAGCCATTACACCTCAAAGGATCGATCATCAACATTTTGTTCTTTGCTGCTACATCCATCTTTCTCTCCTTACCCTTTTTTCTCACCCTACGATGTTCTGTATAGTGACCATTTTATACTATTATAGTTTATGTTAACTGCTTTTGTCAAGATATTTTTTATTCGATGTTATTTTTTTTGTCAATATTAACGTGTAGTAATGAGATTCTTGGATTTAATATCGTATTTCGTTAAAATAGCTTGCATTTAATATATGTTCATTATATAGAACGTTCTTATTAGGATAGATTATCCTCTCATATCTGAAGACAAAAATACTCCGGATGAGATGGGGACTCGCCTACCTTTGCGTCCGGGATAAGTAAAACTTAGCTTAAATCCTTTTGAATTTATTGTTATATTTACGTGCCTTTCTTTTTGTTGTATATTACTCACCGTTATGATAAAAGGAAGAGGATGAGCTATCCTGTGTTAAGGTTTGTAAAAATAGTCTCTCTGATAGTCTTTGTTGTCTTCTCCTTTTCTATACTCACTGTAGAATATAATCAGGGAGGCAACAAAGGGAGTCTACGTTCAAGGTGCCCCACCTGTATTGAAAGCAATATAGAACTGGCCGTTCGTAGTATCTTTGCGAACGATACAGAATTTTATCTTTCCTCAGGTTTTATCTCCAATTTTGAAAAATCAACGAATAGCGGCATCCTCGCTACATTCAGATATGTATGCCGAGGTCCCCCTTTTTTGTCCTCTATCTGATTTTTTCTCTTAATAAATAACGAAAGGATTACTATTTTGAATATGTATGACAGGAATAAGATATTGTATACAATAATATTTTTTATCATCTCTTCTATTTTATTCATACCTTGTTTTGTCTACGGTGAAGAGATCACCCTTAATCACGCCCTGGAACTATTCTATAAGAACAATTACGACATTATCATCAACCGTTACGAGATAGATAAGGCTTATGGAGACTATGTCGCCTCCCGTATTGTTCCCAACCCAAGCCTATCAGTCAACTACACAGGGCTTAAGCCCGGTCTATCAAGGGGGGAGAATACGCAGATCATATACAGGCTCGACCAATTGATCGAACTCGGGGGAAAGAGAGGGCTTCGTATCCAGTCGGCAAATGAGATGCTAGAGGCGACAAGGCTGGCACATAAAGATACAGTGAGAACACTTCTAATCGGTTTTTACACCCATTTCTACAATGTCCTTTTAAACGAATTAAATAGGGATATGGCAAAGGAAGAACTCGCAAGATTCGACAGGGTTTTATCCATAGGAAAGATGAGGCATTCGGCAGGATTCCTCTCCCTTATAGACTACACAAAACTTAAAATTGCAAGGATCGACATTGAGAATACCCTTGCCTCGCTCGAGGCCCAATATAAGAACGAAATTGCCGCATTCAACCTTCTTATAAGTACAGATTCGGTATATAGACCGTCAAAAAAAGAGGTGAGGGAAGATTTCCCGTCTTATGGAGAGAACGAACTATTGGAGGTAGCGTACAACAATAGGTTTGACCTCCTTTCCCTTCAGAGGCAGCATAAGGCTTCTGAGTATGCCTTAATGCTTGCAAAGAGGCAACGGGTACCGGATATAACGGTGGGGGGAGAATACGGCGGGTACGGGCCTCAGATGAACACAGGTTACGGTGCAGGCATAGCGGTAAATATACCTCTTTTTTACCAGAACCAGGGGGAGATACTAAAAAGGACAGCGGAGAATAGCCAGATCAAAATCCAGATAGAACGGGTAAAAAGGCAGATTCAACTCGATATAACACAGGCATTGAACAACTATAGAACCGCCATCAAGATATTCGATTCATACAGGGTACAGAGGGATGAGATGGAAGAACTACTAAAAAACAGCGAAAAGGCCTTTTCCTTGGGGGGCATCAATGTCCTTGAGCTTCTCGACACCCATAAGACATACAGGGAATTCACCACAAAATACCATCAGGCTATGATCCAGGCGGCCATACATAGAGACCTCATAAAGGTGTACACAGGAGAGATAAGATGACAAAGGGTATCATTACAGCGTTTATCATAGTAGCCGTCCTTACTACAGGAATTGGCTGCAGCAAGGAAGGAAAGGCAAAGAAGGTAGAGACAAAACAGGAGACAAAGATATATAAGGTGACATCCACAGAGGTAAAAACATACATCGAGGCAACGGGGAGCATTCAGCCCGATATAGAGGGTGCCTCAAAAATACTACCCCATCTTGCAGGCATCGTAAACAGGGTATACGTGAAGGTTGGGGACAGGGTGGAGAAGGGGCAACTTCTGATTGCCATAACAAGCCCCGATGTGACAGACACATACTCGGGCTATCTCTCCACATTAACCCAGCTAAAACAGGCAGAACGCATATACAACCTTAACAGGCAACTCTTCGAAATCGGTGCCATAACAAAGAACGAACTACTAAACAGCGAGTCAAACCTGATACAGTTGAAGGCCATTGCAGAAGGGCAGAGAAAAAAACTGCATATCTATGGCCTCTCTGTAGAAGATGAATTCATTGAGAAGGGGCAGCACAGGATAGATACGGTATTTATAAAGTCGCCGATGAGCGGTTATATCGCGGATATACAGACCCATGTGGGGGATAGGGTCGATGTGTCAACCCCCCTTATGACGATCGCAGACCCCGGAAATATCATTGTGGTCGCCAATATTTACGATACGGATATACAGAGGGTGAGAAAAGGGAGTAAGGTCACATTTTATACGGATACATTTCCCGATATACCTTTTCAAGGGGTTGTAACATATGTGAGCGATGTGTCGGACATAGATCTGAAAACAGTAAAGACCTTTATAAAGATCCTCGATAGGAAACACTTGTTCAAGCAGAACATGTTTCTCCAGCTAAAAATCGAGGGGGAGAAAAAGGTTTACCCCGTAGTCCCTCAGTCGGCAGTAATTTACAAAGAGGGAAGGTTTTATGTTTATGTCGTATCGAGAGAGGGCAGGCATGAGATGAAAGAAATAAAACCGGTCAAAGAGATGCCGGGAAAACTGATGGCCGTACAAGGTATTTCCGATGGGGAAGAGATCGTGGCAACGGCCATGGATTTGGAGAAAACATGAGAAGATTCACCGTTTTTGTATCAACCCATAGCACGATCATCCTGATTCTGATCCTCACCATATTCGCCACCTCTCTTTTTATCGTTAAGGATCTAAACGTTGAGGCCTTCCCTGATCCCTCTGCCCCGAGCATAGAGATAGTCGCCATCTATGAGGGTAAATCCGCGGAAGAGGTGGAGAGACGGATCACGATACCTCTGGAGGTAGGTCTTGCCGGCATGAGGAGCATGACGAGGATGAACTCCATATCCATCTATGGTCTTGCCAATATAAAGTGCAGGTTCACCTATGATGTGACATACAGGGAGGCCAAACAGGAAGTAATCAACAGGCTTGCAGGGATAACACTCCCCGACGGGGTACAGGCAAATATCATAGCAGGGGCAATGGGGGAGGTAATGCAGTATATCGTCGCAGGTTCTAACAACCTGATGGAGTTAAGGACCCTTCAGGACTGGACCATAGGACGTTATATAAGGACAGCCCAGGGTGTTGAAGATGTGGCAAGCTATGGGGGATTTATCAAGGCATATGTGGTCAAGGTAATCCCAGAAGAACTGATAAAATACGGGATCACATTATCGCAGGTGATAGAGGCCCTCGCAAAATCGAACGTAAATGTAGGGGGGAGGACAGTAGAACTCGGGGACCAGTATTACATGGTAAGGGGGATAGGTCTTATAAAAAACATAGAGGACATAGAGAACAATGTTGTTATGTACAAGAACGGAAAGGCCATCCTCATAAAGAATATTGCCAAAGTGAGCCTGGGAAACATACCGAGAACGGGGATCGTCATATTCAACAAAAACGACGATGTGGTGATGGGGAACGTGATCTTAAGAAGGGGGGAGAAGAGTATACCCTCCATCAAGGCGATAAAAGGAAAGATAGCGGAACTAAACGAGAAGATTCTGCCCAAAGGTATCAAACTGATACCCTACTATGAGAGGTGGGACCTCATTACAACCGTGATAAAAAAGGTTATTGAATCGGCTTCGATGGGGATTGCCCTTGTGGCCATCACACTCTTTGTCTTTCTTGGAAATATAAGGGCAGCGATCATGACGGCCCTTGTGATCCCCATATCCCTTGCCATCACCCTTGCGGTTATGGTCTTCAAGGGAGATTCGGCAAACCTCCTTTCCATAGGTGCTATAGATTTCGGGATTATAGCAGACATTGCCCTCGTCCTTACCGAAAACTACATCAGGGTAGAGAGAAAGTACGGTGCTGTAAACGGAAGACAGGCAAAGGGAATACAGGAGAGGTCTTTAATTAAGGCAACGAAAGAGGTGGGGGCCTCTATTATCCTCCTCGTCTGCATTATCGTTGCGGCCTTCCTCCCCATTTTTACGATGAAGGGTGCGGAAAAACAGATATTCTCCCCGATGGCAAAGACTTATTCCTACGCCCTGATCTTCACCCTCATCCTCACCTTTACCTATCTCATCGCATCGATACATACCTTCCTTGAAGGCCATGAGGGAAAGGGGTTCAGGTTTGTCGAAACCATGAGCGACTATTACACAAAGGTCGTAATGCTCCTACTGGAAAAATCGAGGACACTACTTATAGTACTATCGTGTATAATACTCGGCGGGTTGGTTGCAGGCTTCTCAATCATTGGCACCCAGTTCCTCCCTAAAATGGATGAGGGGAATATCTATATCAGGATCACCTTCCCCTATTCCATATCCCTTAGTAAAACACACGAATATGCAAAAAAGGTAAGGGATATCTTGATCGAGTTCCCCGAGGCAAAGTCGGTCGCGGTCAGGGTTGGTAGACCGGAGGATGGCACTGATCCTTCAGGGCCTTTTAACACTGAGTATTATATGAACCTCCATCCTTATAACAACTGGAAGAGGCCCATCACAAAAGAACAGCTTGAGGATGAGGTAAGGCAGAAATTGTTGCCTTTATTACCCAACGCCACGATAAGCCTTTCCCAGTATATGCAGGACAACCTCGAAGAGGAGAGTTCAGGGGTAAAAGGGGGTGAGAATGCCATAAAGATTTTTGGGGATAACCTCCATGAACTCGACAGGATAGCAAAAGAGGTGAAGGCAAGGATAGAACATATAGAAGGGATAGGCGATGTGGGTATATATAAAGAATTGGGCCAGCCAAACCTGCTGATAGAGGTAAACAGAGAGAAAGCAGCGGCGGTGGGTTTAAGCGTGCAGGAGGTCCTCGATATGGTCTCTGCAGCACTGGGAGGTAAAATCGCAAGTCAGGTAATTGAGGGGGACAGGAATTTTGCCCTCCTTGTCAGCTTCCCCTTTGAGTACAAAAACGAACCGGGAAAGATTGCCCACATACCCATTGTGCTCCCAGGAGGAGGGGTTGTCCCCCTATCAAGGGTTGCAACGGTGAGGTATGATACAGGGGCTTCCACTATCTTCAGGGAGAACCATAAACGCTTTATACCGATAAAGTTCAGGGTGACCTCAAAGGACTTAGGGGGTACTGTGGCCAAGGCCCAGAAAGAGGCGGAGAATGTGAAGATGCCTGAAGGGTATTTTATGGAGTGGAGCGGCATGTTCAACGAGATGAAGGAGGCGTTCAGGAGATTCTATTTCTCCATTCCTATGGCCATTTTCCTTATAATCATAATGCTCTATATATTCCACGGAAACATGGTAAATACCCTTCTCACGATCGTTGCCCCTGTGTGCGCGGTCTTCGGGGGTCTCATGAGCCTCCTTCTCACAGGCCAATCCTTGAGTATTTCCGCAATCGTGGGTTTCATATCTATAATCGGCATATCAACGTTCAAGACCTGCATCCTTATCAGGCACTATATCGAGGTCTATAAGGAGAAAAAGGATAGATTTATAGCAACGGTTGAGACGGTCAGAGAAAAATTTAGGTCCATTCTAATGGTGGGTCTAACCGCATCCCTTGGGCTTCTCCCTGCTGCAATAGCCCACGGGGTGGGAAGTCAAATTCAAAAACCCCTCGCCATTGTTGTGGTGGGAGGCATGCTCATCGGCACCGTTGTCATTTTGCTTGTCATGCCTTTACTTTTCCGTTTTGTGCGGACAGAAGAATAAAAGGGGGTATAGATGTCAGAATTCATAAGGATAAAGGGGTACATTATAAACATGAAGGCATTGACCTATATAAGCGTGAGGGAGAATCACATAGACTTTGTCTTCCCCGCCGACAGGCCAGAAGGTCAAGGTCTTTTAAGGGTTGAAAGAGGGGTGGACCTAAAAGACTCGGAATTCAATGAGGTGAAAGAATTTGTTCTGAATCTACCCGATGCGGATAGGGTAATAGTGGTCTAAAGGGACTCTTTCAGCCCTTTTTGCCCTTTTTCTTAGACTGACTATATGAAATAGTAACCCTGGATATCGAGGTTTATAAGGCCGAATTCTCTTGCCCATTTTATCGCATCGTTATACTCTTTTCTCGTTATCTTTCTTGATATCTCATGGTATTGGAATGCCTTATACTGAGGGGTATACTGGGACATTAAATTTACGTATGTATCCTTTGGAAGGTTGTTCGCAATCCAGTGTAGGACCTCTCTTGTGCCACTGACATTGTTGGGGAGTACGAGGTGGCGTATTATAAGACCCTTTTTTATCAACCCATCCTTCTCGAGCCTTGCCACCCCTACCTGTCTATGCATTTCCGATATGGCTATCTTTGTTATACCCGGATATGTGTCTGCCCCTGATGAATATTTAGAGGCCATTTTTCCGTTTGAATATTTAAAATCTGGAAGGTATATGTCTACCACACCGTCTAAAATTTTAAGGACATCGAGTTTCTCCCATCCTGACGAGTTATAAAGCAGGGGCAACCTCAAACCCTTTGCCGCTGCCATATCCGCTGCAAGCAATATATGGGGGGAATAATGGGTCGGGGTAACAAGATTTATATTATGACAACCTATCTTCTGGAGACCAAGCATCATTTCAGCCAGTTGTTCGATTGTAACTACCTCCCCTCTGCCTTCGTGATTTATCTCCCAGTTTATGCAGTAGACACAGCGAAGGTTACAATGGGTGAAAAAGATAGTCCCGGAACCATTCCATCCCGTGATAGGTTTCTCCTCACCAAAATGGGGGTGGAATGCCGATACCATGAGTTGAGAGTTCGCATTACAGAATCCTTTTTCGCCTTTCAGTCTGTTTACACCACACCCCCTCGGACAGAGATTACAACTGCCCATCGATTCCCACAACCTTTCCCCTCTTTTTTTAAGCTCTCCGCTTCTATGTAGCTTTAAATAGGATGGTTCAAACTCTTTGGCCTTATCTTCTTTACCCTTAACGGACCGGTTCTTCTCGGATAAGGCAAAAACGGCTCTATCGGTATGGATAAAATAAGGTAATATTGATAAAAGGCAATACCTTAGAAAACCCCTCCTTGTCCCTTCCATACGAGTACCTCTATTAAAAATATACAATACTTGTCAAGTCCCTACATTCTCAAAAAACTTTTAATAAACTCGCAACCTCCTTCTCGTTTCAAATAACCAACCCATGAACATCAAAAATGCGTTTTTATGTCCCCCTGTTTTTTTAAATTTCTATTATCAAACCTTCTCATCGGAAGAAATGGCTATTGAACATATAAAAAATTCCTAAAATTTTTGTTGACAGAAATAACCCAATCAAATAATATAAATTTATATTTACATGTCGGTATAAAATCAGCTTTACTTTAAAATAATTTTAAAGGGGGAAAACATATGGGAAGGACGATAAACGGAAAAGAGATCATAGACTTAAGCGTGCCCATTCTCCCAACCCCGCCTGAAGCGATGCTCAAGGTCACGATCGAATATAGTTCCCACGAAGAAGGGGCAAAAAGGGATGGGGCCTTTTTCGGTATATCTCCCGAGGATTTACCCGAGGGCCGCTTTGCAGCCGTTGAGTTTGTTACACTCACAACCCATAGCGGCACGCACCTCGATGCACCATACCATTACGGACCTTTATCGGAGGGGAGGCCGGCAAAAAGGATAGACGAGGTACCCCTTGAGTGGTGCTTTGGAGATGGTGTTGTCCTTGATTTTACCAACAAAAGACCGGGGGATGAAATCGGGATCGATGATTATAAAAAGGCCCTCGAAAAGATAGATTACAGGTTAAAGCCATTCGATATCGTCCTTGTAATGACAGGGGCCTCCAGATATTATGGCACGCCTGAATACCCCAACATGCATCCAGGCAACACAAGGGAATCTACCCTGTGGCTTATAGATCAGGGTATAAAGGTCATGGGCATAGACGCATGGGGGTGGGACAGACCTTTTAGTGTGATGGTCGAAGAGGTGAAGAAGGGCATAAAGGGTAGGATCTGGGCTGCCCACTTTGCAGGAAAAGAGAAGGAGTATTGCCATATTGAAAATCTGACGAACCTCGATAAGATACCAAGACCGTATGGTTTTAAAGTTGCCGTCTTCCCGATCAAGGTCCCGAAGGCAGGGGGTGCTTGGGTAAGGGCCGTGGCCATACTCTGATGATGGATAAGCGGGAATAAATAAGCACATATTTAACTTAACATAAACATAAAAGGAGGGTTACCATGAAGAAGTGTAAGTGGGTTTTAAGTATTGTTTTACCTTTAATCACCATTATTTTCATCATCAACCCTGTGACCGTTACCGCCCAGACAGGGAAACCCATTACCTTGAACTTCGTCTCTTTTGCCCCTGCAGCCAATGTGGTCGAATTTCAGCATATAAAGAAGGAGTTCTTCGACAGGGTAAATCAGATTGCAAAGGGGAGACTTGTGATAAATGTAAAAGGGGGGCCCGAGGTGATACCGCCTTTCAATCTCGGTATTGCCGTTAAAAATGGCACAATAGATATGGCCTGTATCCCCAATGCCTTTTTTGAAGACCTAGTCCCCGGCATCGGGGTTACCCATCTCTCCCCGTTCTCTGCCGCTGAAGAGAGAAAAAACGGAGTATATGAGGCGATAAACGAATTATACAGAAAGGCCGGCCTCTTCTATCTGGGAAGGGGTGAGGCAACGGAACATGGTTATTTTATCATGTTTTTGAATAAGCCCGTAGAAAAGCCAGCAGACTTCAAAGGTTTAAGGCTCGGGGGAACAACATCTTTTCACGGCCAATACAGGGAATTAGGGGCTGTAGCCTCCACCCTCCAGACAACGGAATATAATACGGCAATGGAAAGGGGAACCGTTGACGGACTGAGCACTTCCCTGTATATTGCAATGGCCTATGGACTCCAGGGGGTGACAAAATATGTGATCCAGCCGGGGTTCTGGCGGAGTTCTGTTGCCATACCCATAAATCTCGCAAAATGGAACACCATACCTTCAGATTTACAGAAGCTTTTGATCCATGAAATGGCTGCATACGAGGCAAAATTTGCCCCATACGAACTCGAGCAGAGAAATGCATTTCTGAAAAAATTCACAGGTGCTGGCCCTAAAATCATAAACCTTGCCCCGGATGTGGCGAAATGGTTTGTCGATGCCTCTACTGAAGGGGCATGGAAATACGCTGAGGAAAGACAACCAGGGGAGGCTATGGCAAAGATGAAACAACTCTTAAAGCAGAAACAGAGATAATCGAGATAGATTATCATGGGAATTTCGAAGAAGTTCATTCATTTCTGGAATCTCCTTACGGATATGATCATGGTTTTGGCAGGGATTCTCCTCTGGGGTCAGATGATCATAGTAAACATAGAGGTTGTTTCCCGATACCTCGGTAGACCCACGACCTGGGTGCCGGAGATTTCAAGTATCATCATACTTTGGGTGCCCTTTATGGTGGCAGGATGGGTATTAAGAAGGGATGCCCATGTGAAGATGGACCTCATTGTGGAAAGGTTAAAACCAAAAAACCAGGCATTGATAAATTTATTGACCTCCCTGACAGGGGCCTTTGTGATGATAGTGGTAGCGGTAACAGGGTTATTGACCACCATATCCTGGTTAGGGAACAGGACACCGACGATACTTATGCTACCGAGAACACCCATTATAGCCATCATCCCTTTTGGATGCTTTATCTTTGCCGTACAGTTCTTGATAAGAACGGTAGAATATTACAGGTTGTGGAGAGAAGGGGGTATCAAAAAAGAGGGGTGGGAGAGAATAATAAAGGCAGAATTTGAGGTATAGGATACAGACTTAAGGGGATAACATCTATGGAATGGCATACGGTGCTTGTCGTGATATTCGGAACTTTACTGGTATTGATGGCAACGGGGATGCCCATTGCCCTCTGTTTCTTCATCATAAACGTTCTGGGCATGTATCTTCTCTTCGGCGGGGTGATGGGGCTACATAATCTCATCAATTCTTTATATTCAAGCCTAAACAGCTTTATCCTCCTGCCCATCCCCCTCTTTATCCTCATGGGAGAGGTGATGTTCCAGTCGAAGATCGCCCCTACCCTTATTCATGTCATAGGAAAATGGATGGGGAGAATCCCCGGGAGACTCTCCCTCCTTGCCGTTGCCTCAGGTACCTTGCTCTCAACCCTTACCGGGACAAGCATAGCCTCTGTAGCCATGCTGGGTTCAACCCTTGTTCCGGAGATGGAAGCTCAAGGCTATAAGAAACCGATGAGTTTAGGGCCCATTCTCGGTAGCGGTGGCCTTGCCATGCTCATACCCCCGTCTGCCCTGGCCGTCTTATGTGGGGCCATAGGGGAGATATCCATCAGTAGAATTTTGATCGGCATAATACTGCCCGGTCTTCTTGTCGCCGCTATCATGGCTGCATACATCATCATCAGATGTACCCTTCAGCCCGATATGGCCCCTGTCTATGATGTGGAAAAGGTGCCACTATCGGAGAAGGTAAGGGATACGGTAAAATATGTACTCCCCCAGGGCTTTATTATATTTTCTGTTATTGGTCTTATGTTTCTCGGTATTGCCTCCCCCTCCGAGGCTGCAGCATGTGGTGCTATAGGAACATGTATACTCGCCGCCTTTTATAAAAGGCTCAGTTGGGATGTGATTAAAAGATCCACCACATCTTCTCTTACGGTAACTGGTATGATACTTCTCATAATAGGGGGAGCCCAGGCCTTCAGCCAGATCCTAGCATTCACCGGGGCGAGTGCAGGGTTGGCGGAGTTTGCTACAAACCTTCCGGTACCCCCCATCATGGTGATCATCTTTATGCAGCTTATCATCCTCTTTCTCGGGTGTCTTATGGATGTAGTCTCCATCATGATGATTACCCTGCCCATATTCGTCCCTGTGGTGAGGCAGCTTGGATATGACGATGTCTGGTTCGCCGTTACCTATCTTATAAACATAGAGATAGCAGGGATATCACCCCCCTTCGGTGTAAGCCTCTTTGTGATGAAAGGAGTGGCCACCAAAGATACCACTATGGGCGATGTATACAAGGCAGCCATTCCTTTCATCTTTTGCAGTCTTACCGCCATGGCCCTCATCATGGCATTCCCTAAAATAGCACTCTTCCTCCCCGGTATAACAGGGTCCCGCTAAACCTTTCGCTCCTTCCCTTCGTAATACCTATCCCTCAATTCCCTCTTTAAGATCTTACCTGACGGGGTCTTCGGAAGGGCCTTCATAAATTCTACGGATTTTGGCGCCTTGTACCGGGCTATCCTCTCTTTACAGAATTCTATGATCTCCTGGGCTTCTACCTTTACCCCTTCTTTCAAGACGATGGCTGCATGGACCTTCTCCACCCAGTAATCGTCGGGGATGCCGAAGACCGCCGCCTCCTGTACAGCAGGGTGCTGATATAAAACCTCCTCTACCTCCCGGGGATAGATGTTCTCACCCCCCGAGCAGATCATATCCTTCTTTCTATCGACAATATAGATATATCCATTTTCATCGTACCGTCCCATATCCCCTGTATGGACCCAGCCGTCAACAAAAGTTTCTGCGCTCTCTTCAGGTTTATGCCACCATTCAGTGGGAACGGCCTTGCTCTTCACTATGATCTCTCCAACCACATGTGGTTCAACATCCATACCCTTATCATCGACTATCCTCACATGGACACCTATATGGGGGAAACCACAGGAGGCAAGGGTTTTCTGCTCCTCAGGGGGCTTTCTTATTACATCGTGCTGTTTCTTCGAGAGCATGGTGACGTTGGGGCCGTTTTCTGTTGAGCCGTAAAACTGGATAAAGATAGGCCCCCATTTCTCCATACCCCTTTTCAGAAGCTCCGTAGGCATGGGTGATGCCGCATAGAACATACGTTTGAGACTCGATAGATCGTATTTGTCGACATCGGGCAATGCAAGGAATGCGGCAAGGTGTGTGGCCACTATGTGTATGTCCGTTGCCCTCTCATCCTCAATCGCCTTCAAAGTTGCGGCAGGGTCGAAAGACTTCTGCGGCATGATCACATTGCTACCCCCTACATAGAAATATCCCCAGAAGTTTTTCGTGCCCCCGATATGGAATAAAGGCATGATCTGGATGTGCTTATCCCCCTGTTCTAGGCTCAAGGCAATGGCAAACCTCCTCGTATCATCTATCGCCTGCCTAAAAGTATAAACAGCAGCCCTCGGTACGCCTGTTGTTCCACTCGTATAAAATAGAAATACGGGGTCATCTTCCTGGGCCTCCACGTGAGGTTCTTCTTTAGAAAAGGTATTTATAATCTTATGATGAGATACCATACCCGGTACCTCCGCCTCCCCGAGGGATATAAATCTTTTCACATTTTTTATCCTCGGTCTGATACGGTCAATAAGTTCTACAAATTCATCTGCCACAAAAAGGGTGTTACATTGAGAGTAGTTAATGAGGTAGTCCAGTTCATCTTCCTTTAGTCTCGGGTTAAAAGGGGATGAAATGAAACCGAACTTCATACATGCACCGTAAAAGTCTGCATACTCAAGACAGTTCCAGGAGAGTATACCCAAGACATCCCCTTTCTTCACACCCATAGAGCATAGGCCATGTATCAGAGCATTTACACGGTCGTTAAACTTGGAAAATGAAACGGATTTATCCCCGTATTTGATCGCCATCTCATCGGGGTATAAAAGGGCATTCCTGTATATCACATCCGCATATATGCCCGTGTTGTAACGGGATAGCTCTTTTAATATGTATCTCTTTTTCATATAACACACCCCTTCTCATCTTATTTTAATTCCCATCTGGGTTTCCTCTTCTCCTTGAATGCCTTGATCCCCTCTTTAAAGTCGTGGGTTCTCATGATAAGGGTCTGAAAATCGTCCTCAAGCCTTAAGGCCTCATCCAGGGGCAAATCCATACCTCTTATCATCAACTCTTTTGCGTAACGGACGGCAAGGGGTGATGCTTCGCATATCAGTTCTGCCATCTTTTTTGCCTCCTCCATGAGCCTATCAAGGGGTACAACCTTATTTACAAGGCCGATCCTGTATGCCTCCTCAGCGTCTATAAATTTCCCTGTGAATAGCATCTCTGCCGCTATCCTCCTCGGGACAGTACGGGGTAGTCTCACGGTACCTCCTCCTCCAGGGCAGACACCCACCCTCACTTCAGGGAGGCCAAATCGGGCATTTTCAGCGGCTATCATGATATCGCAGGCGAGGGAGATCTCGAGGCCCCCGCCGATTGTCAATCCATTACAGGCGGCGATCAGGGGCTTAAATATCCTTAAATCCCGCATAATCGCCGTAGGTCTCCTCCATTTATGTTCCGTAGTCTTCTCTACCATCCCCAGAAAATCCTCCACATCGACTCCTGCGCTAAAGACCTTATCCCCCGTTCCTGTGATTATACCCACCCAGAGATGATCGTCATCACGGAAATCGATTAAAGCCTCTGTAAATGCCTTCATGGCCTCCACGTTGAGGACATTCAGTTTATCCGGCCTATTGAGCCTAAAGATAGCGATCCTGTCTTCTTTTACATATTCGATTGTTGACATATTTACCTCCTCTTCATTTAGGGCTCAATGGACTATATGCTGTCCGCAATGGCAGACGATCGTCTGTCCTGTGATCGCGCTCGATTCGTCCGAGGCGAGAAAGACGGCAACGGATGCCACCTCCCTCTCTTCAGTCATACGACCCAAGGAATAGTTCTGTACTATCTTTGCCATGAGTTCTTCAAAGGGAACACCCGTTGCCTGTGCCCTTCCCTTGACGACATTTATGATCCTTTCACCCCGGACCGCAGCAGGGCTTATGGCATTCACCCTTATATTAAACTCCCCCACCTCTATGGACAGGGTCTCTGTAAGTCCTATAACACCCATCTTTGCACAGCAGTAAGGACTCCTCATGGGATAACCTGCCCTTCCGTCTCCTGCCCTGCCTCCCTCTGCGCCTATATTGATGATATTCCCGCTTTTTCGGGGTATCATATACTTCAGCACATGTTTACAGCACAGCATACTCCCCGTTAAATCGAGGGCTATCACTTCGTTCCACTCATCGAGGTTCATATCCACGACCCTTGCCGTTGGGCCCCCTATACCGCTGTTGTTTACGAGTATATCTATCCGTCCGAAGGTATCCACTGTCTCTGAAACCATCCTCTCCACCTGTTTTTCCTCCTTCACATCCGTCTGTATCGCCTTTGCCTGTCCACCGAGCCTCTTGATCTCTTCCACCGTCTCCTCGAGTTTCGGTAAGGTTCTTGCCGCCACAACAACCTTTGCCCCTTCCTCAGCAAAGGCAAGGGCAATGGCCTTTCCTATCCCCTTGCCTCCCCCTGTTACGATCGCCACCTTTTCTTTTAATCTCATCATTTCTTTACCCTCCTTATATTTTTAATTAACCCCTTTAATTCTATAGGCTATTAATCCTATGTTTATATGTACATGTCGGTACATTTTTTATCATATTTGTACATAAATTTCTTGTCAAGGAAAATGTGGTGCGGCTTACGCCTCAACTGGGAAGATTCGTTGAAAAACCTAAATTTTTCATATATAATCGGGGTTATGGAGATACTAACAGCAAAGGAACTCTCCAACTATCTTAAGATAAACGAGAAGAATGTATATAAGCTTGTCCAAGAGGGGAAACTTCCGTATCTTAAGATAGGGGGGAAGATCGCCTTTTCAAGGGAGATAATCGATAGATGGATTTTAGAGCGCACCGTAAGGGATGAAAATATACTGATCGCGGGAAGCGATGATGTCTTCCTGAGAAAGATCATAGATGTGTACAACTCTATGCACACCCCTATTGTCTACTATGCCCCGGTTGGAAGCATAAACGGATTAAAAATCCTAAAAAAGGCAGGGGCCACCATGTCTTCCGTACACATCCTCGATGTCGAAAAGAAGGCGTATAACCTTTCCTACATAGAAAGGTACCTTTCAAAGGATGGGTATGTGGTGATACATCTATTCTATAGAAAACAGGGTCTCTATCTTCAGAGAAATAACCCCAGGGGTATCCGTGGTTTTGAAGATTTGGCGACAAAAGGGGTAAGGTTTGTGAATAGGAATGTAGGGTCAGGAACGAGGCTCCTCTTTGACTTTCTCATAGCCGAGAGAAATATAGAGCCTTCTTCCATAGATGGTTATAATAGAGAGGTCAATTCCCATCTCGAGGCAGGATTATCCATATTAAACGGGGAGGGGGATGCCTCTTTTGGGATTATGTATATCGCATCCCTTCTCGGTCTTGGTTTCATCCCCATGTTTGACGAGAGGTTCGATCTGGTAGTTCCGGAAGATCGCTTCTTTAGTGCTAACGTAAAGAGATTCCTATCTTTTTTTGATCAGTCGACAATTATGCATTATATAAAAGATTTCAGGGGTTACGATACATCCCGCATCGGCAGCATCCTTTATCCGGAAAATATGTAGTAGAGGCTTGGCTATGAAGAGGGAAAAAGACTTTTATATAAGGGTTGATGCTATTGTCCCAAAGGGTATTGAGGAGATTCTAAGGGAGGAGCTATACACTGGGGTTTTAAATCAAGGACTGTGGATAGAGGATTTTGGGGACGATGTGGTGATAAAGGCGTATCCCGAGGATGGTAAAACATATATTGAAAAAATAAAGGGATTGGGTGTCGAGATAAAGGATATCCGCATAGTAAAGGAAGAGAAAAAGGACTATAAGGCCTTAACGATGAGGTATTTCAGACCCATAGAGATAAACGGTATCCATATTATCGCCCCGTGGAGCAGAAGAAAAAAAGGAAAGGATACGATCGTCATCGAACCGGGGATGGCCTTTGGGACAGGGAGACATGAATCGACCAAAATAATGATAACCCTGATGGGGGCTCTCGACATGAAGGGCAGGGATGTCCTCGATGTGGGCTGCGGTTCGGGTATACTCTCCATATATGCCTCTATCCTCGGGGCAAGGCGTGTCACCGCCCTTGATATAGATATTGAGGCAGTAGAGGCCACCAGAAAGAATATATCCCTCAATGCTCTCGATAACATCGATGTTATACAGGGGAGTTTGAATGGGATAAACCACAGATACAGTACCATCCTCGCAAACCTCGATATAAGGACCTTTAGTCTATACGGCCAGGATATTGTTAAAAAATGTGAAGAAAAGGGGACGATTGTGATCTCAGGTATCCTAAATGGTGAAAGAGAACAGGTTCTCTCATACATGAAGCCCTTCATCCCTGTTGCAGAGAAAAAGAAGGGAGGGTGGTTAGGTTTTGTCCTTCAAAGGGGTGTGGTGTCAACGACTGAGGAGAAGCCTTGACAAAGGGTATGGAAAACGTTAATTTCAAATGGCTATGGATAAGACCCTGCTTTTAAATACCACCTTCGAACCTCTAAATGTTCTCCCCTGGAAAAAGGCGATAACCCTTATATGCCTCGATAAGGTACAGGTGATAAAGGAGTATGAGAGGGAGATAAAGGGTGTATCCATGAACGTAAAACTCCCGGCCGTGGTGAGACTAAAAAGGTATGTGAAAAGTAACCATGTGAATGTGAAATTCTCAAGGAAGAATATTTTCTTGAGGGATGACCATACCTGTCAGTACTGCGGGGAGAGGTTCGATCCAAAACACCTAACCTGTGACCACATCATCCCCAGATCTAAGGGGGGTGTTACGGAATGGACGAACATCGTCACATGCTGTATAAAGTGTAACCTGAAAAAGGCGGACAAACTACCCGAAGAAGTGGATATGTATCCGAAAAAGAGGCCTTCAAGACCAAACGGTTTTTACCTTTTCATGCTCCATATGGGGGTGAGGATGCCCCCGGAGCACTGGAGGGATTATATCTTTATGAGGGATTGAGATGGAAAGAATCTGGGCACCCTGGAGGATGGAGTATATAAGCAGTACAAAAACAAAAGGGGAGAAAAGGTGCTTCCTCTGCGTTGACCCTAAAGAAGACGAGGAGATGATGGTGATTGGGAGGAGGGGGGAGGCCTTTGCGATCATGAACAAATTCCCCTATACAAACGGCCATATAATGGTTGTCCCCGTGAGGCACACGGGGCTTTTTGAAGGTCTAACCGAGAAAGAGCTCCTTGATATAATGACCCTCACCCAGATCATGACCTCAATCTTCAAAGATGCCTTTAATGTCGATGGCATAAATATCGGGATCAATCTCGGGCGGGCCGCAGGCGCCGGTCTCGAAGAGCACGTCCATGTCCACATGGTACCCCGATGGTTCGGTGATTCGAATTTTATGGCGGTGATCGGCGAGACAAGGGTGATATCCCAGCATATAGATGAAACATACAGGAAGTTGAGGGAAAAGTTTATTGAAAGGGTTTTTTGATCCCTCCCCCTCTCTTTTAACCCCCCGGGAAATGGTGAAGACATTGACAAAGAGGAGGGATGAGGAGCTTTTCCTCCCCGATAGGGCTATCGTTCTCTTTACAAAGGGGGATATGGATCTTCTCTTAAAAACAAAAAGACATGCCCAAATCGATGCCTGGTCAAGATTCAGGAAGATATACATATTTGAAGACTCACTTACAATCGTTACAAGGGTATTTTATGGCGGTCCAAATATAGGGGCCCTCGTTGAAGAACTTTCCGCCTTCGGCGTGAGAGAGTTTATCCTTATCGGTTACTGCGGGGGGATTGATGAGACATTAGGAGTAGGTGATGTGATCCTGGCAAAGGGAGCGCTAAGGGAGGATGGTCTCTCCTATCACTATCTGCCCCTGAAAGAGGGGGAAGGGGAGCTAAGGATTATAGAGTCTCAATGGTTTGATGAATGGTGCGTAAAGGTAGGGCATTATCCGTTTTATAAAGGTATTGTGTGGAGTTGCGATGCAATATACAGAGAGACAAAAGAAAAGGTCGAAAGGTATAGGAAAGAGGGCATACTGGGTGTTGAAATGGAGGTTTCTTCCTTCTATGGGGTGATAAAATATAAGGGGTTGTCAGGTATCGCCTTTCTCATTGTTTCCGATGTTTTTAGTGGTTATAACTGGGCCCCTGGGTTTAACACAGAGGCCTTAAGGCAAGGGAGGGAAAGGCTTATCCGGTTTATATACGACGAGGGAATAAGGTAATACCATCATTTAAAATTCTCCTCTATAAAGGTCACAATCTCCTTTTCCTTTCCCCAGAAGAAATGGTCTGTTGGGATGATTTTAATATGTTTTTCCAGTACAGGGAGTTCCCTGTAATATCCCATCAAAAGAGGCAGCGGGGATATCTCATCGTACTCTCCCCCTATGAGATATATCTTCTTCCTCCATTCCCTTATCTCCTTTGCCTCATAACGGGAGAACGGATAGGCAACGAGAAAGAGGGTCTCAACCCCTTCCTCTCCAAGAACGGCCTTACTTGCTATCCATGCACCAAAGGAGTATCCTGCCAGGACGATGGATGCCCCTCCCTCAAGTAGATCCTTTAAGAATTTTAAAGAGGCTATCACATCCTTTACCTCTCCCTCCCCATCGTCATAGAACCCTTCACTTAAGCCAACCCCTCTGAAGTTGAACCTTAAGGTTGTATAACCCACTTTAGAAAACCCGCTCTCCATCGCATCGACCACATTGTTGTCCATGCTCCCACCGTACAGGGGGTGAGGGTGGCAGATGAGGACCCCCTTTTCTCTACTCTTTTCGTTCAGGATGCCTTCAAGTTTAACATCGGAGGTGATCCATACCCTTCTTATTGACATGATGTACTTATTTTGGTAGTTTTCTAATCAAATTTCAAGGAGTAAATGATGGGTTTTTTTAGAAAGAAGGAAAAAGAGATAAAACCGCATAAACAGATCGATATCCAGCGGGAGATAAAAAAGGCGGAAAAGGATGAGAGCCTCTGGATCAAGTGTAGTTCATGTCAGGAGTTACTCTACAGAAAAGAGGTGGAGAGAAACCTCCATGTGTGCCCCAAATGTTATTACCATTTTCCCGTGTCCACAGAGACGAGGATCTCCTTAATCTTTGAGAAGAATAGTTTTGTCGAGCTCTATGGGAAAATAAGGCCCGTTGATTTCCTTAAATTCAAGGATACAAAACCCTATAAGGCAAGGCTCATTGAAACCCAGGAGAGCACAAAGAGGCTCGATGCGATGGTCTGCGGCAAAGGCAAGATTAAGGATATAGAGGTCTATGCGGCCATTTTTGATTTCTCTTTCATGGGTGGTAGCTTGGGTTCTGTTGTGGGTGAAAAGGTCACAAGAATTCTTGAAGACGGTACAAGAGAGAAAAAGCCCGTTCTCGTCTTCTGCGCCTCAGGGGGGGCGAGGATGCAGGAGGGTATCATGTCCCTTATGCAGATGTCAAAGGTGTCAGGGGCAATATATAGACTGAAATCTTTAGGTATACCCTATATAACGGTATTGACAGACCCAACTTTAGGTGGTGTGACCGCAAGCATGGGGATGCTGGGGGATATTATCATCGCTGAGCCAAAGGCCATGATAGGCTTTGCAGGGCCAAGGGTGATAAAGGACACGATCAAAGAGGAGCTTCCTTCTGGTTTCCAGAGGGCCGAGTTTCTCTTGGAACACGGCATGATCGATATGATACTACCGAGAAAAGAGTTAAAGCAGGGGATCTATAGAATTCTATCCCTCATCCTCTGAGGGTCTTATTTTGGATAGGGAATATCAAACCCAGGGACTGTTAAGTGGCTTACTATTCTGAAACGTTAAACTATCTTTACAGCCTTGAAAAGTCAGGTATACTCCTGGGACTCGATAATATCCGATGGATATTAGGGCTCATAGGGAATCCCCACGAGTCCATAAAGACGATCCACATTGGGGGGACAAACGGAAAGGGTTCCGTTGCCACCATTATCGAAACCATACTCATGGAAGCAGGATACAGGGTGGGCAAATATACATCCCCCCATCTCATATCGTTTACGGAAAGGATAAGGGTAGACGGTAAAGAGATCGGGGAGGATGAGGTAGTCCATCTCACAGGATTTATAAGAGAAAAAGTGGAGAAAGAAGATAAGGGGAGGTTTTTTACGTTCTTCGATTTTACAACCGCCCTTGCCTTTGAATATTTTAGAAGAAAGAAGACGGATATAGGGGTGATCGAGGTGGGTTTAGGGGGGAGGCTCGACTCGACGAATGTGATAAAACCCCTTTTGAGTGTAATAACCAATGTAGCATATGACCACATGGACTACCTCGGGGATGACATATCTTCCATCGCAAGGGAGAAGGCAGGCATAATAAAAGAGGGTATCCCCCTGGTTACAGGGGTCACAGGGGTTCCGAAGGATGTGATTGAGGAAACCTGTAGTAAACTTGATACCAGAATGTATCTCCTCCACAGGGATTTCGAATATAAAAGGACAGGGGACGGTCTTTTTACTTACAAAGGCCTCTATAATACATACGAGAACCTCCGTATAAGCCTCATGGGAGACCATCAGATAGAGAATGGAGCGGTTGCCCTTTGCGCCATAGAAATTCTTGGAACCAAAGGTTTTCCTGTGGGGGAATCGGTTTTAAGGGAGGCGCTGGGTAATGTTAAATGGCCTGGCAGACTGGAGGTGGTGAGAAGGGAACCCCTTCTTATCCTTGACGGTGCCCATAACGTAGACGGGGCAATTACCCTTTCGAGGTTTATCTCAAACCGTTACAGGGACAAAAAGAAAATATTGATATTCGGCGTGATGAAAGATAAAGATTATAGAGGAATGCTCGAGATCATCTCATCTATCTCTGATATTCTGATCCTCACAAGACCGGATGTGCCGAGGGCCCTTGACCCCCGGGAAATAGGGGGCTTATCGGATAAAGGGATAGTAACGGGCAATATAAAAGAGGCCCTTACCATTGCAAGATCAATGGCTTCAAAGGAAGATCTTATCGTAGTGACCGGCTCCTTTTTTACAATCGGTGAGGCCAAGAAGGTGCTGGATGAAATATTTTAAAGGTCTTCTGGTCACGATTTCGATCATCTTTATCCTATCCCTGTCCGGTTTTACATACGGAAGAGATTTCGCCCGGGGCCCCTCTCCCAAAGGGCCTACAGGACCTGTGGATATAGAGGCCCTTTATCTTGAGCAAAAAAAGGAGGAGGGCATATATATTGCGAAAGGCCAGGTAGAGGTAAGAGAGGGGGGGAGATTGCTGAAGGCAGACACCGTTACCTTCAATGATAACACGAAAGAGATATTTGCAGAGGGGGGTGTGGTCTTTCAGGAAGAGGAGGATGTACTCCAGTGCGAGAGGCTTTACTTAAACATGGCCACAAAGCTCGGGAATATAGAAAACGGGCACATCTTTATCAAGAAAGGAAATTTTACGATAGTCGGGGATAAGATAGAGAAGACAGGGGAGTCGGAATACCGTATAACAGAAGGGGAGATCACGACATGCGAAGGGGAGAGGCCTGCATGGAAACTCGCCTCAAAGGATGTGAAGATGACCGTGGAAGGGTATGCGAGGACAAGGGGAACGAGGTTCAAGATAAAGAATATCACCGTCTTTTACATCCCCTGGGGTATATTCCCCGTAAAATCGGAGAGACAGTCCGGCCTTCTCTTGCCCGAACTGAGACTTTCAAGCAGGGATGGTCCGATAATAAAGAATTACTATTTCTGGGCGATCTCAAAGGATAAGGATGCGACATTCAATATAGATTATATAGGGCAGAGGGGGATAAAACCAGGAACAGAATTCCGTTATGCCTTGAGGGACGATCTGAAAGGCTCATGGTTTGGATCTGTGATAGAGGACAGGAAATACGATGGCACCCGATACCAGATAAAAGGGCAACACGAACAGACTTACAGGGATGTGACGTTTAAAATCAGGGGGAACCATGTATCGGACAGTGATTTCATGAAAGATTTCGGTGTGACCACCTATGAGAGGAGCGAAAACCTTTTAAAATCCACGGGTTTTATCGAAAAACCGTTCAACAAATCGATACTCACATACGAGATGTCCTATTTTAAGAGTTTAACCCAGAAGAATAACGATAACACATTCAAATACCTCCCTTTTGCATCCTTCTCCACAGAGTATATCCCCTTTTTAAAAGATAGGCTTTACACGAACCTAAACGGCACATACACGAACTTCTATAGGGAAAAGGGTGATAGGTTTACGAGGATGGGTGTCGAACCAAGCGTCAGGGTACCTCTTTCTTTCAACGGGATCAACCTTCTTGTTGGCGGGACCCTCTATGAGACTGGATATTTTATCAATAAGGCGACAAAAGAGGAAAATGAGATAAAGCTGAGACAGACGGCGAAGATAGAAGGGGATATGAATGCCCATTTTATAAAGAATTACCAAACAGGGTTATTGAATCTCGGCGACATCGAAAGCCTTATTAAGCCACAGGTAAAGTATACCTTCATACCGAACACATCATTAAGGGACCTCCCCTATATAGACCCCTACGACAGGCTCTATCAGACGAACACTATAACATACGGGATCAACCATTACATGAACGCCATCACCCCATCGAGCTTCAGGGAAATCTCCCTCTTGGAGATATCGCAGACGTACGGTCTATCCGGTAGCTTAAGGCCCTCCATCCTATACGAGGGCTCTGGAAGCAGGTTTTCTGACATAAAGGCGAGGTTCACCGCATACCCGACCACGAGTCTGATCTATATAAACGAGAGTATCTTCAATACCCATGGAGAAGGGCTAAGGATTATAAGGAATACCCTTTCCCACACGATCCCTAAGGTGTACTTCTTAAGACTCACCCATAGTTATACCAAAGACCTGACAAACGAGATATATACCGATATCGGTGGTACATACAGGGACTTCGACGGCAGGTACCAGATCAGGTACTCCTTTAAGGATGGAACATGGATAGATAACCTGTACCAGATCAGATACCATCCCGGCTGCTGGGCCATTGCCCTAACCCTTATACAGTCCACAAGGCCAAGGGATACCACATTCAGGCTATCCTTTGACTTAACAGGCATAACATCAAGGCAGGATACCTTCCTGGATAGACCGTATTGATGAAAAGAAAAGGAGGAGTTCGATGAAGGGGATCATACTCGCAGGAGGACTTGGTACAAGACTGAGTCCCCTTACAAGGATTACAAACAAACATCTATTGCCTATATATAACAAGCCCATGATCTATTACCCGATAGAGACGTTGATAAACGCCGGCATCACCGATATCATGGTGGTTACAGGGGGAAATTACGCAGGAGACTTCTTGAGGCTACTCGGCAACGGTAAAGAGTTTGGCTTAAAGCATATGAACTATACATACCAGGAAGGGGAGGGGGGAATTGCGGATGCCCTATCCCTCGCCGAGTATTTTGCGGAAGGGGAGAAGATCTGCGTTGTCCTCGGGGACAATATCATTGAAAGGAATATCATAAAGGCGGTCAGGGATTTTGAAAAACAGAAAGAAGGGGCAAAGATACTCTTAAAAGAGGTACCGGATCCTGAGAGGTTCGGGGTTGCCTATATGCAGGAAGGGAGGATAGTGGAGATCGTGGAGAAACCGAAAAAACCCCGAAGCAATCTCGCCGTCATAGGCATATACATGTACGATGAAAGGGTCTTCGATATCATAAAGACCTTAAAACCTTCGGACAGAGGGGAACTCGAGATTACCGATGTAAATAACGCATATATACGGGAAGGAAAGATGACATGGGAGATGCTCAAGGGCTGGTGGACGGATGCAGGGACCTTTGAATCCCTATTGAGGGCTAACCTACTCGTCTCCCAGACAGGGGCCAACAATGTAGACCCCGAAGACAGGGCATGAAGATCAAGGAGGAGCGATGATAAAGGATGTGGTTATAAAGCCCCTTAAAGTGATCCCCGATGAGAGGGGAAGGCTGATGGAGATATTAAGGTCCGACGAGGGGATATTTGAAAGATTCGGGCAGGTCTATATGACAACGACATACCCCCAGGTTGTTAAGGCCTGGCATTACCATAAAATACAGGACGACTTTATCGTATGTATAAAGGGGATGCTGAAGCTCGTCCTCTACGATGACAGGGAAGGCTCACCAACAAGGGGGGAGATAGATGAGTTTTTCATAGGGGAGTTTAACCCGTGCCTTATCAAAGTACCTTCAATGGTATACCACGGCTGGAAGTGTATAAGCGTTGACGAGGCAATCGTGATAAATATACCTACAGAGCCCTACAACAGGGAAAATCCTGATGAGTTCAGGATCGATCCCCATATAAATAACATACCCTACTCATGGGAAAGGAAGGATGGCTGATATGAAGTTGCTCGTCACAGGGGGATGCGGTTTTATAGGGAGTAATTTTATCCACTACATGCTCTCAAAATACCCGTATGAGATTATAAACCTCGATAAACTCACTTACGCAGGGAACCTTGAAAATTTGAAAACCGTAGAGTCTGATCCGAGGTACACGTTCGTAAAAGGGGATATAGCGAGCGGAGAGGATCTCGAGAGAATATTCTCTTCCGGCATCGATGGGGTCATCAACTTCGCCGCAGAATCCCATGTGGATAGGAGCATCGTGGATCCCGATGCCTTTATAAAGACAAACATCAATGGAACATTCAACCTCCTTGAGGCCTCAAAGAAATGGGGGGTGAAAAGGTTTGTCCAGATATCGACGGATGAGGTCTATGGTTCTCTCGGTAAGGAAGGAAAATTTAAGGAAGACACCCCTTTATCCCCGAACAGCCCTTACTCTGCCTCCAAGGCATCCGCAGATATGCTCGTCATGGCTTACTATAAAACATATGGCCTGCCTGTCACGATTACCCGTTGCTCCAACAATTACGGCCCATTCCAGTTTCCCGAAAAGCTCATACCCCTTATGATCACAAATGCGATGGCCGATATGGAACTCCCCGTGTACGGCGATGGGTTGAATATAAGGGACTGGATACATGTTTCGGACCATTGCAGGGCCATAGATCTCGTGTTCCACAAGGGGATACCCGGTAACGTCTATAACATAGGGGGCGAAAGGGAGATGACAAATATTGAGATCGTACGGCTGATCCTTAAGGTCCTCGGCAAGCCCGAGTCCCTCATCAGATTTGTAAAGGATAGACCAGGACACGACAGGAGGTATGCGATAGATATGACAAAGATAAAAAGGGAACTCGGCTTTTCTTTGATGACAGATTTTGAAAGGGGCATGGAGGAGACGGTGAGATGGTATATGGAGAACAGGCTATGGTGGGAGAGGATAAAAAAGGGAGAGTATATGGCGTACTATGATCTTATGTATAAAAACAGATGAAGATACTTGTTACGGGAGGCAAGGGCCTTCTCGGGAGAAACATAGAGGCCCAGATAGGAAAAGAGCATAGTCTTATCTTTACCGATATCGAGGAATGGGATATTACGGATGAGGGTCAGGGGGAAGAGTTCATCCGTATTCACAGACCCGATGCGGTTATAAACCTTGCGGCGTATACCGATGTGGATGGTTGTGAGGTCGAAGTCGAAAAGGCATGGAGGATAAACTGCGAGGGGCCTTCAAAACTCGCCCGTCTCTGTGAGAGGTACGGGGTAAAACTGCTCCATACAAGCACAGACTACGTCTTTGATGGGACTAAAGATACACCGTATAAGGAGGAAGACGAACCAAACCCCCTCTCCGTATATGGCAGGACAAAACTCCAAGGGGAGGTAGAGGTATTGAAAATAAACCCCTCCGCCCTTATCGTTCGCCTTGAATGGTTGTACGGGGAGGGAGGGGAAAACTTTATCACAAAGGTCGTCAGGCTGGCAAAGGAAAGGGGCAGAATAGAGGTCGTAGACGACCAAAAGGGTTCTCCCACATACGCCCCTGATGTGGTTCTGCCGATCAAAAAACTTCTCGAGAAAGGGCTCTCCGGGATATACCATGTAGCCAATAGCGGGTCATGCACCTGGTTTCAGTTTGCAAAGGAGGTATTCTCTCTCCTAAAAATAGACGCAGAGGTTAACCCGATCACATCGGACAGATTAAATAGAAAAGCAAAGAGGCCTTCCAACTCCGTCTACGATTGTACAAAACTGAAAAGGGATACGGGTATCTCGTTGAGAAGCTGGCAGGACGCATTAAGGGCCTATCTTATAAATACCCCATGAAACTCATCTTTTTTTCAGATGCCCATCTAAAGAGGAAAAGCAGGGACAGGGTATCCCTTGTACTTCATTTTCTCGATGATGTCTGTATGGATGCCGACGGTATCTATATCCTTGGAGACCTCTTCGAATTCTACCACGGATACGAGAACTACATTTACCCCTGGTACAGGGATGTCCTCGATAAATTCAGGGTGTTGGTAGGGGCAGGAAAGAGGCTCTATTTTATTGAAGGGAACCATGAGTTCAACATGGGGAAATATTTCAGGACATACACAGGGGGAGAGTACGCTGATAGCCTGAATATGGATGTGGAAGGGAAAAAGGTATATATCGCCCACGGATACGAGATAAGAAGGGATATGCTCCATTCTTTGGTTAAGACCCGTTTCACCCAATCCATCATGGATATCCTGGGCCCTTTTCTCACATGGAGGATAGCAGAGGTCGCCGGTTTCTTTTTCTCGAAGAAGAACAAGGTCTTTACAGGGGAGAAAAGGATATACTTCAGGAATTTTTACAGGAGGTATGCGATGAAAAAGTTGAGGGAGGGTTATGATGGGATTATCCTCGCCCATTCCCATATCGCCGACGCGATGGAGTACGAAGAAGGGGGGAAGAAGAGGTTCTATCTAAATACAGGGGATATCATCAACGAGCGTACCTATGTGGAGTATACGACAAAATCGGGTTTCAACCTGAGAAGGTACGATCAGATATAGACGACATCGAGGGGGAAGTCCGTTACCCTCTCCGCTTTCTCTTTCCTCACGATTATGTCTATCTCTATACCTATGGCCCCTTCCCCGGGGATCACAAACTTCGGTTCAAAGGCAAAGACCATGCCCTCCTTTAAAGGTATGTTGTGCCTCGGGGTGATGACCGGTAGTTCGTTTATCTCAAGGCCCAGGCCATGACCTATAAAACTCACCTTTGTTGGGCCATAACCCATGAAATACTCCTCCATACGGGCTTTTTTTGCCTTTTTCAAGGCCATATCGAAGATCTCCGTTCCGTTTACCCCTTCCTTCAATACCGAAAGGGTTTCATCGACGATCTCCCTTGCCACATCGTATGCCTTTTTGAAGATGTCCTTCATCTCCCCTATCACATAAGGTCTTGTTTCATCCGTTATATAGCCGTTGTAACCTCCACCGTAATCGATAAGGACAGGTACACCCTTTCTAACCCTGTTTAAGGAGGGGCCCTGGGCTATGGCATGGGTGACCCCCACCCCTGAGATGGGTACATCCCCGTGGGACTGGATTACCCCTGAGATACCGTGGGTAACATAGGTGCTCATCATCTCCTGGTTAAGGCCTCTCATCCTCAAGAAACCCTGGTGGCCTGCCTTTCTCCCTTCTAACTCGAGGAGTGAGCCGATCTCCATTTCGCTCATACCTTCCTTTATGATTTCTCTACCCTTCTCAAATACCCTTGTGATAATCTCCCCCGATTTTTTTATCTGTTTTATCTCGAAAGGACTCTTTATCATCCTCACATCCCTTATAAGGGGTGATATATCTTTTACCATCCCTAAACCGAGTATATTCTTCCAGCGTTCAAAGAGGGTTACAGGAACAACATCCAATTCCATCCCTCCCTGTCCCTTAAGTATCCCCTTTCCATCGATGATCTCCCTCACATCCCTATCCTTTCTGATGGGGATCACATCTATTGGGGACTCGTATCGTGCCCTCTCCAGGGTTCGCTCAATAAAGAGTAATGGCTCTCCTTCTATGGGGATAAAGAGTAGACCCTTCTGGAGGGTGCCTGCAAAATAGTACATATCCACGTTCTGGATAATGATCCCATAGTTCAGACCATGTTCGACCATCCTTTTCCTTAGGGCATCTATGCGCCTTAAGACTTCCTCTCTCGGCGTTAATTCCCCTTCACTTAAACCGTTTAACATAATCTACCACCCTCTCCACGATTTCTTCTTTTTTTACTTTTATAGAATCCTTCTCTCTCCTTAGTTTTATCTCTGCCAAACCCTCTTTCAGGTTCTTCTCCCCTATGGTTACCCTGAGGGGTATGCCTATGAGGTCGCAGTCTTTGAACTTTACCCCCGGCCTCTCATCCCGATCATCCATTGCCGCATCGATACCCCTTTCGAGGAGTTCATTATAGATTCTATTTGCGAGTTCCATACTTTCCTGATGGGAGCTATTTACAGGGAGGACATCCACTTCAAAGGGGGCAACAGCCATAGGGAGGATGATCCCATTTTCATCATGACCCTGTTCGATCGCCGCTGCAACGGTTCGACCTACACCGATACCGTAACAACCCATGACGATATACCTCTCCTTCCCCTCTTTATCGAGAAACTTGGCATTCAACGCCACACTGTACTTCAGCCCCAGTTTGAAGATATGGCCCACCTCGATGCCTTTTGTGGAGACAAGTCTTCCGTTGCACCGGGGACATAAATCACCCTCCCGGGCGAATTTAAGATCAAAATAACCACGGACAGAGAAATCCCCGGGGTTTACATCCACTAAATGGACATCTTTTTCGTTTCCGCCCACGACAAAATCCTCCATGAACTCCACATCCCTGTCTGCATATAGGGGTATACCAAGACCAACAGGTCCTGTAAACCCAAGGGGACCTCCGGTCGTCTCCTCGATCGTCACCGAATCGGCGAGGTCTAAATATTCAAGGCCGAGGAGGTTTCTCAATTTCGTTTCGTTTATCTCCCTGTCCCCCTTCACAAGGACACCTATTATCCCCTTATCCGTGTTATACACGATCGTCTTTAAAAGCCTATCCACGGGTGTATTAAGAAAAGAGGATACTTCGTCAACCCTTCTCATCCCCGGGGTCTCAACCCTTCTAAATACCCCCTTTTTTGTTGAGGGGGCCTTTCTTACAGGAGCGGATTCTGCTTTTTCCAGATTTGCCGCATAGTCGCAGGTATCGCAGGATATGATGATATCCTCCCCTGTCTCTGCAAGGACCATAAACTCATGGGAAAAATTCCCCCCTATCGGGCCAGTATCTGCCTCAACCGCCCTGAAGAGTAAACCACATCTCTTGAATATATTTGTATACGCATCAAACATCGCCATATAACTCTTCTCTGCCCCTTCTTCATCCACATCGAAACTGTACGCATCCTTCATCGTGAATTCCCTGCCCCTCATGACCCCAAACCTCGGCCTTATCTCATCCCTGAATTTTGTCTGTATCTGATAGAGGTTAAGGGGCAGATCCTTATAAGACCGCACCTCCCGTCTTACAAGGTCTGTAACCACCTCTTCGTGGGTGGGGGCAAGGCACAACTCCCTCTCGTTTCTGTCTACAAATCTTAGGAGTTCTTTACCGTATTTATCCCATCTTTTACTCTCAACCCACAATTCCTTTGGTTGAACAAGGGGCATGAGGATTTCTTGGGCCCCCTTTTTATTCATCTCTTCCCTTATGATATTTTCCACCTTCCGGACAGACTTAAGGCCCAGGGGCAGCCAGGTGTAAATACCTGAAGAGAGCCTCCTTATGTAGCCCGCCTTCAGCATAAGCCTGTGGCTTACGACCTCTGCCTCTTTCGGTATCTCCTTCATCGTGGGCATGAACATCCTGGAAAAAAGCATCCTTCCTCCTCTTCTTTTAAGTCACAGAAAAATTACTTTATAAATGGAAGATTATCAAGAGATTTAACCCTTTGGTTCAAAAAAATGGGGAAGGGGTTCACCGGTCCCCTCTGTTATAAGCTTTGATAGTTTTCTAATATGGCCTTTCTCCTCCCCGATAATTTTAAGGAGGACCTCCCTTGATATACCTATATTCCCTTTTTTCAAAAGGAGCATACAGAGGTCTATCCCGTTTATTTCTATCCCCATCGAAAGTTCAAGGATCTCTATAATCCCCTCCCCCTCTTTCTTTACCCTCTCTATGGTGTCCCGAACCGATATGCCCGATTCCATAAACATCGCTTCTCTTGGTGGGAGTTTTGTCTTAGACCATCGGGATATGATCCCCATGTGTTTCTCCTCATCCCTTGCGAGGTCGATGAATATTCTTTTCCTGTCCTCTTCTTTAAAATTATCCGCTATGGATAGGTAGAAATCCCTCGAACCCTCCTCTAAGGAATAAAGGAGAGAAATGATCTCCTCAGGGTCATCAACCCCGGCGAATATCTTAATCCCCTCATCGATAGTCCCTTTAGATTTAAGACCGCTCCATGCGAGTATCCCCCCTTCCATGTTGTATATATCTTTTTCAATCACATTCGATATAAGCTGGGAAGCGGCAAGGCTCCTTCTCCCTGACCTGCAGTAAACAACAATTGTCTTATCCCTATCTATTTCATTTAGACGGTCGGGGAGTTCCGGCAGGGGGATAAGCGTTGCCCCTGGTATATGGCCCTCTTTATACTCTTCGGGCTGCCTTACATCGATCAGGTTAATATCGGGGTTTTGTTCTAAAAGCTTTCTTGCCTCATCGGCATCTATACCCTTTACCATAATTAAATTATACAACATAAAGGGCTGTGTGTTGTACTATAATATAGCGGAATACAGAAAAACAAAATTTAACAGAAAGGGGCATTTTGGCACCGAGAAAGATCATCGAAGGCGTATATCAGATAGGGGGCAATGGAATAACGGATTCAAGGGATGGGGCCGTCTATCTAATAGATGTGGGAATACCCGTTATGATAGACTCGGGACTCGGGTATAGTATAGACAGTCTTAAAGAGAACATCCGCATATTAGGTCTTACCCCTGATGACATCTCCCATATCATACTTACCCATTGCCATGTGGACCATATCGGAGGGGCCTTCTATTTCAGGGAGAGATACGGTTCAAAACTCGTTATGCACGAACTTGACGCAAAAATAGTGGAGAGGGGGGATCAGAGGCTCACCGCCGCCTTCTGTTTTGGTCTTGATTTGATACCCTTACCCATAGACATAAAACTAAAGGGGGAGGAAGAGGAGATGTCCTTCGGAGAGGGAAGCCTCACCTATGTCCATACGCCGGGGCACACCCCGGGATCCATCTCTATATACACTGATATCGATGATACGAGGATACTCTTCGTCCAGGATATATCCGCCCCTTTGTTGCGAGAATTCGACTGCGACCCAAAGGCATGGATGCGCTCTGTAAAAAGACTCTTATCCTTAAACGGTGATATTCTATGTGACGGCCATTCAGGGGTTTTCTGGCCAAAAAGAAACGTAAAGAGGTACCTCGAAAGCTGTATTGAGTTTCAAAGAGAGTACGGTTACATATAAAAGTCTATTTTGAGGCTGGCCACTCCCCTCCCTGTAACCACATATGTTTTTGTTTGTCCTTTTTTTATACCAGAGGGGCTATAATAAAAAAATGACATTCGTCACACTTCTCTCTTTTCTTTTGTCTTTTTGTTTATAAATTCCCCATTGACATTTAACTTTTTTATGCACAATATAATGGCATGATCGGCATATCAAAACTATACTGCGGGGCCGTTGAGGCATCGGATCCATTGAGATACGGAAGGCAATCTTCTAAACTCCCCTCCCATCTCCTCCAGTTTTCTGAGGATAAGAAACCTGTTGTGGTCTGGAATATGACGAAGAGGTGTAACCTTAAGTGTGTTCACTGTTACGCCTTTGCTGAAGGGGAGGATTACAGGGGTCGGGAACTATCGACAGAAGAGGGGAAGAAGCTTATAGAGGACCTTGCAGAATTTGGCTCCCCTGTCATACTCTTCTCAGGAGGGGAACCCCTTTTGCGGAAAGACCTTCCTGATCTGATAGACCATGCGGTGAAAAAGGGGATGAGGGCGGTGATCTCCACAAACGGTACGTTGATCACGGAGGAGAAGGCGAAGATATTCCAGAGGTTATCCCTCTCCTACATCGGGGTAAGCCTCGACGGTATAGGGGAGATAAACGATAGGTTTAGGGGTGTAAGAAATGCCTTTGAACGGGCCATAGAAGGTATAAGACACGCAAAAAGGGCAGGTATTAAGGTCGGTTTAAGGTTCACCATAAACAAGAGGAATTATATGGAGATACCAAAGATCTTTGACCTCATAGAAGAAGAGGGGATAGAGCGGGTATGCTTCTACCACCTCGTCTATGCAGGACGGGGGTCAAAGTTGATAAACGAGGATTTATCCCCCGGGGAGACGAGAAAAGTGGTAGATTACATCCTCGACCGTACAAAAACCTTTTTCGACAGAGGAAGGCCCATCGAGGTCCTGACGGTCGATAACCATGCGGATGGTCCCTATATATACTTGAGGTTACTGAAAGAGGACAGGAAGAGGGCCGAAGAGGTATATAAACTCCTTCTGATGAACGAGGGCAATGCATCAGGGGTAGGTATTGCCTGTGTGGATGAAGAGGGCAATGTCCATGCTGACCAGTTCTGGCGGCACTATAGTTTTGGGAATGTAAGGGAGAGACCTTTCAGTGAGATATGGATGGATACCACAGACGAACTTATGGCGAAATTGAAGAGGAAGAAAGAGTTCGTAAGAGGTAGATGCTCCAAGTGCAGATGGCTTTCCGTATGTGGAGGGAATTTCAGGGTTAGAGCTGAAGCGGCAACAGGGGATATCTGGGGAGAGGACCCTCAGTGTTACTTAACCGACGAGGAGATCGGGTAAAACCTCGTGTCCCATTATAAAAGCAATGGTTCTATGGAAAAAAAGGGACAGGTGGCGAGGGAGAACACGATAAGACAGTATCTTATAGCCCTCCTGGAGGAACACGTCCTATCGAGCAGAGACCTTTCCACCTATCTTAAGATACCGGAGAAGGAAGTGCTCGATCATTTCGAGCATATAAAGATATCCATAAGGAAAAACCATCAAAGCATAAAGATCATCCCCTCGAGATGTGAAAAATGTGGTTTTGTCTTTAAAAAGAGGGAACGTTTCTCAAAGCCGAGTAAATGCCCCGTATGCCACAGCAGTTTTGTGAGTGAGCCCCTCTTCTCCATTGTAGATGACAAGTCTCACCCATAAGGGGTTAGAAGGTATTTTATGCAATAGATTCGATTATATGGTATAATGGATACACGATTGGAATAACGCATTAGGAGGACATAAGAGACATATTGGAAGACAAAGTTGAAGAAGGGTTTCTAAGGCTTGCCTTTGACGATATAAATATGGCAAGAAGCTTATTTGGCCCGAGAGACGAAAATATCAAATACCTTAAAAAATATTTCAACATAAAGGCGAGCGTAAGGGGAAATCATTTAACGATTTTCGGGGACAAGGGTGATGTAGAAAACACGAACATCGTTTTGAAAGAGCTTCAGAACGTAATAAGAAGGGGACTCCCTATAAAACCCTCCGATATAGACAATGCGGTACTCTATGTAACCCGGTCCCATGTATCTCAGGAAGAGTTGGATAAGAACCACATATATATCCTTCCGTCAAAAAAATCGATCGTTCCTAAAAGCAAAAACCAGACATCCTATATCGAGGCGATAAAAAAATACGATATGGTGATAGGGATAGGGCCTGCCGGGACGGGTAAGACCTACCTTGCAATGGCAATGGCCCTCTCTTCCTTTTACAAAAAGGAGGTCTCCCGAATCATCCTTGCAAGGCCGGCGATCGAGGCCGGGGAAAAGCTCGGTTTCCTCCCCGGTACGATGTATGAGAAGGTAAACCCTTATCTGAGGCCTCTCTATGATGCCCTCTATGATATGCTCGATATGGAAAGGGCAACGAGGCTTTTGGAAAGGGGGATCATAGAGATCGCCCCCCTTGCGTTTATGAGGGGAAGGACACTGAATGATGCCTTTGTCATCCTCGATGAGGCGCAGAATACAGGGACCGAACAGATGAAGATGTTCCTTACAAGGCTTGGGTTCTCTTCCAAAACGGTTATCACGGGGGATATAACGCAGATAGACCTTCCCGATAAAAGATCAAGTGGCCTTGTCGATATACAGGATGTTTTAAAGGGGATCAAGGGGATAAAGTTCGTCTATTTCTCCGAGAGGGATGTGGTAAGACATCCCCTCGTTCAAAAGATCATAAAGGCATACGAGAAAAAGAGAAACAAAGGGGTATCAGAAGATGCAGGGCGAAAAGGATAAACCTCCATCGTATAGATGGCTAAGACCGTACCTGATTATTCTCCTCTTCTCTCTCGTCATCTCGGCCATCATCAATTTCAAGATGCCGGTCACCTATACAGAATACCATTCAGGAGACATTGCCCGGGAGAATATAAAATCCCCTGCCGATACCTATCTCCCCGACATGGATATCACCCTGAAGAAGGGGGAGATGATCATAAGGGAGGGGGAAAAAATAGGGGAGGAGCACCTCAACAAACTATACGCATTGAAGAGTTTGGAGCCTGCCCGAGAAAGGATGGTATACAGGTTTATCTTCCTTACGCTCTTTATAATGGCCTTCACCCTTATCCTATACGAAAACGGCGGTAAGAATATCAAAAAGTTTCATATATCGGAGAAAGACCTCATATTCAGTACAGGCTTCCTCGCTTTCACAGTGCTTTTCTGTAAGGCCTTATTCTTGCTCTCAAAAAATTTATCTGAAACCTACTCTTCAGAACTCTCTTTTGTTATGCCCTATGTACTCTTCGGTATGGTGATGAGGATAGTTCTCTTCTCCGAGGCATCCTTGCTATTTTCCATACTCTTTTCTGTGATTATGGGTCTTGCCTTTGAACCAGGTATTACCACTCTGATCTTTGCCTTATCCGGGAGCATACTCTCCTCCTATTTTTCCGGACGGTGCGAGAACAGAAACGCTATACTTAAGGCAGGGTTATACACCTCCCTTATACTCTGTATCATTGCCCTTATATTTACACCCTTTGAAAAATTGAGCATATCGAATATCCATATCAAATGCCTTTTCATACTCCTCGGAGGCATAGGAAGCAGTTTCATCGCCCTCGGTATTCTCCCGATTATAGAACACATCTTTGGTTATACAACGGATGTAAAACTTCTTGAACTTACAAACCTCGAACACCCTCTCCTCGAAGAGATGATGGTAAATGCCCCTGGGACGTACCATCACAGCATACTCGTAGGAAACCTTTCAAAGGCTGCGGCGGAGAGTATCGGGGCAAACCCCCTTCTTGCCCGGGTCGCTTCCTATTATCACGATATAGGAAAGATGAAGATGGCCCATTATTTTATAGAAAACAGAAAGGGTTATGAGGATGCCCATGAGTCTTTATCGCCCAATATGAGCGCCCTTATCATACTTTCCCATGTGAAGGAAGGGGTAGAGCTCGCAGAAAGATACAGACTCGGAGAAAAGATAACAAACATCATAAAGGAACATCACGGCACAAGTCTCGTCACCTATTTTTACAACAGGGCAAAGCAGATGGAGGACCCCGAACTCCACGTAACGGAAGAGAAGGATTTTAGGTATTCGGGGCCTAAACCACAGACAAAAGAGGCAGGTATCGTGATGCTGGCAGATGCCGTGGAGGCCTCATCGAGGCTTCTCTCTGAACCTACACCAAAGAGGATAGAAACCCACGTACAGAGTGTGATAGAGAACATCTTTCTCGATGGTCAGTTAGATGAGTGTGAACTCACCTTAAAGGATCTCCATGCGATCCAGAAGAGCTTTATAAAGATATTGATAGGCGTATTCCACCAGAGGATCGAATACCCTGAAAGGTCTGAATATGACGGTACACATAAGAGATTCACAAAAGTTAATAAAAACGGACAAAAAGAGAATAAAAGGGATTATCCAAGACTTGCTCACCTATTTAGGGCTCAAGGATAGGGAACTGAGCCTCTTTTTTGTTAACAACAACCAGATCAAAAAGATAAATAAGAGATGGTTTGATAAAGACCGCGCAACAAATGTAATCTCCTTCTCCTATCTTTCGTCGGGAGATGGGTTCAGTCCATCGATCCCCCATGATGGAGAGGGGGAGAAAGAGTTGATAGGGGACATCGTGATCTCCCTTGAGAGGGCAGAGGAAGAATCGATAGATGCTCAATGTGCTTTCTATGAGAGGCTTTTTGCCCTTATCGTACACGGTATCGTCCATATCCTCGGCTACGACCATGAAAAAGATAAGAAAGAGGCGAGGAGGATGAGGTATATGGAGAAAAAACTCCTCTCTTTCATCAAATCACGGGGGACGTACATTGAACTCCTTGAGAAAAAAACCCTTCAATCGAATAAGGGGGATCGATAGATGGGGAAAGAGAAAGGTTCTCTTAGACCTTTTTTCCTTCCTTTCCTCTCCGGTATACTCATCATCATAAGTCAACCTCCCCTCTCTATCTCCCCTGCCGCCTATTTTGCTTTAATCCCCCTTTTTGTCTCCCTAAGGGGGGAGGATAAAGGTCGAGATTTTCTGAAAGGCTTTATCACAGGTGTTTTTGCGTATTTGGGCCTGATCTACTGGGTTGTGATTGCCATGAACAGATACGGCGGGTTAGATATGGTTACGAGCTGTGCCATAATGCTTCTACTCGTTCTATATATGGCCCTTTATATAGGGCTTTTTGCCCTTACCACTTCGTGGCTCTACAAAAAAGTTTCCATACCGGCCTTCATCACCGCCCCCTTTACCTGGGTTATCCTTGAATATCTAAGGGGTATAATACTTACCGGTTTCCCCTGGTCTCTTATGGCCTATTCGCAACACAACTTCCTCCCTCTAATACAGGTCACATCCATTACAGGTCCTTACTTTATCTCCTTCCTCATCGTCGGGATAAACTCTATTCTATTCGAATCGATGAAACTTTTCGTAAGGAAAGGGGTAAACAGAAGGGGGCCTAAAGAGAGGAAGGCGTTTTTCATAACAACTTTCATCATCGCGGGATTTTACCTCTTATCCCTTTTCTACGGGTATGAGAGGTTAAAAGATGGGGAGAAGGGGAGTCTGAAGGCGGTTATCGTCCAGGGAAATATACCTCAGGATGTGAAATGGGACGAAGCCTTCAGGTTAAAGACGATAATGAAACACGTGGAGGGGACCATCAGGTCAGGCTTAAGCGGGGATATCGTTGTCTGGCCTGAAACGGCTATACCCCTTGCCTTCAACGAGGAGACAAAGGTGAAAGGTCTGATCGAAGATTTGACGGCCAAAATCAAAACACACCTCCTCTTTGGCTCTGTCATGAAGATATATAACCGTTATTTTAATACCGCCTATCTCTACGGGCCCGATGGGACTCTTAAGGGCACATACAGCAAGGTCCACCTCGTTCCTTTCGGTGAGTATACCCCCCTTATCGAATACTTCCCCTTTCTTACAAAGATAACCGCAGCAGGAGGGGATTTTCATCCCGGGAGTAACCATAACCCCATCTCTGCCCCTATAGGAAAGATTGGCGTCATCATCTGCTATGAGGGTATATTCCCATACATAACGAACGAGACGGTGAGAAGGGGGGCACAACTCCTTGTAAACATCACAAATGATGCCTGGTTTGGGAAGACCTCGGCCCCCTACCAGCATCTCGCCTTCTACATTTTCAGGGCCATAGAGACAGACAGATACGTCCTAAGGGCAGCCAATACGGGGATAAGCGCGGTTATAGACCACAGGGGCCGTATCCTGAGTAAGACAGACCTTTTTGTTGAGACGACCCTCTCTGCACCCTTTTCGATGAAAGAGACCCTCACCTTTTATGTGAGGGGGGGCGATTACTTCATCCTCTGCTGCACCCTTTTTCTGGGGGGGGTGGTATTATTCATGGGGTTTTATGCTTATAAAAGGCGTAAACCCTTATAATGGATCCCCCACCCTTTAATCCGCCTGCTTTCTCAAGTATGTCGGTATGAAGAACCGCTCATCATCGAGATCCATCACATCACTCTTCGACTTTATGTCCTTATAGTCAAGAGAGCCCTTCGTATTCACAAAAGAGGGCATCCTTCCTGCCTCGAAAAGCCTCCCGCTCTTTATCGCCTCCGTTTCGTCTTCTTCTACAGCTGCCTTTTCTTCAAAACCTGTGGCTATCACGGTGATCCGCATCGAGTTCTCCATAGAATCGTCGTACACAAGCCCCCATATGATCTTTGCATCTTCATGGGCCTGTTCCTGTATCAGGCTTGATGCTTCATGTACCTCATGGAGGCTCATATCGCTATTCCCTGTGACATTTATGAGAACCCCCCGTGCCCCGTGGATTGAGATATCCTCGAGCAAAGGGCTCGATATGGCCTTCTGTGCCGCATCCCTTGCCCTGTTTTCCCCCGAGGCCTCTCCAATCCCCATGATCGCCATACCCCTCTCGCTCATTATTGTCTTTACATCGGCGAAATCGACGATTACATAACCTGAACCTACGATCAAATCGGATATGCTCCTTACCGCATTTAAAAGGACCTCGTCCGCCCTCTTGAATGCCTCCACGATCGTCATATGTTTACCCCCAATGGACATCAACCTCTGATTGGGGATGGTGATCAATGAATCGACCCTTGTCTTCAACTGGGAGACCCCGTATTCAGCCTGCTTCATCCTGTCTTTTCCTTCAAAGGCAAAAGGTTTTGTGGTAATGGCCACGGTCAGGGCCCCAAGCTCTTTCGATACCTCGGCCACCACAGAGGATGCCCCTGTTCCGGTACCACCTCCGAGACCACAGGTGATAAAGACCATATCCGCCCCTTTTAGATGCTCTGAAATCTTATCTATATCCTCGAGGGCGGCCTTTTTACCTACTTCAGGGTTTGCCCCGGCCCCGAGACCTCTTGTCAGTTTACTCCCTATCTGTATCTTTACCGGGGCCTTACAGGCGTTTAAAGATTTTACGTCCGTGTTGATCGCTATGAACTCCACCCCCGGGACGTTTGCATTTACCATATTGTTAATAGCGTTGCAGCCTCCACCACCTACACCCACTACCTTGAGTTTCGCTGAAAAACCGTTTCCCTCATCCATGTAGAATACCATGCTCACTTAACACCTCCTAAAAAATTTCTTTAAACCATTCCCTCATCCTGTTGATGAGTCCTTTTCCGTTTAATATCCTTTTAAAAGACTTCCCCTGCATCAGTTTTCTCTTTTTTCTCAACGGTTGATGTCTAAATCCGTACAGGATTAGCCCTACCCCCGTTGCATAGATAGGGTTATTCACCACATCCACAAGGCCTGTAACACCTATGGGCGAACCCCTGCGGGCAGGAAGGTTGAATATGCTCTCCGAGAGTTCCGGGAGCCCTTCAAGGTTTGAACCCCCTCCTGTAATAACCACTCCCGAGGCAAGGACCTTTTCGTATCCGGACTTCTTTATCTCGGCGTATATCATGGAACATATCTCCTCCACCCTGGGCTCCACGATATCCGCAAGGGTCTTCCTGTTTAATGCCCTCGGCTTTCTACCCCCCACACTGGGTACCTCTATCATCTCGTTCGCCTCTACCATCCTTGAGAGGGCACAGCCGTACTTTTTCTTTATCTTCTCCGCATCTTCCAGCGGGGTCCGCAATCCTATCGCTATATCGTTCGTTATGTTGTTGCCTCCAAAGGGCAAAACGGATGTGTACTTGATACTACCCCCTGCAAATACGGCTACATCACAGGTTCCCCCTCCCATATCCACAAGGGCCACGCCTATCTCCTTCTCTTCAGGACTCAAAACTGCCTCCGATGAGGCAAGCTGACCGAGAATTATGTCATCCACGTTGAGGCCGGCGAGGCGGCAACATTTTATTATATTCTGAACGGAGGATACGCTTCCGCTTACGATGTGCACCTTCACCTCAAGCCTCACCCCTGTAATCCCTATGGGGTCTTTTATCCCGTCCTGGTCATCTATGATAAACTCCTGGGGTATCACGTGGAGGATTTCTCTGTCCGCAGGGATCGCTATCGCCTTTGCGGCATCTATTGCCCTTGCTATATCGTCAGGCCTTACCTCCTTCTCCTTTATGGCGACAACGCCGTTACTGTTAAAGCTCTTTATATGGGCCCCCCCTATGCCAGCATAGCAACTGTCTATCTTCACCCCTGCCATCAACTCTGCATCTTCTACGGCCTTCTTTATGGAGTTGATCGTACTGTCCATGTTTACAACAACACCCTTTCTCAAGCCTGTGGATGGATGGGAGCCTATGCCTATGATACTCACGTTATTTTCCACTACCTTACCGACCACAACACAGATTTTTGTAGTCCCTATATCAACACCTACGAGAAGATCTTCATCCCTTGTCATAGTCAGCCCTTCCTTTCCTCGATAATCGCACCTTTCTCAAATCGTGCATCTATGCACCTGATCATAAGCCCCCTCTTTTTTGCATCCTCAAGGACTGCCCTCGCCCTTTTGAGCCTTGCCTCTAAGTCTTCTTTACCGAGGATCACCTCAACGGCATCGTCCGTTCCAAATAAGATAACATCCCCTTCCTTTACGACAACCTGAGAGATCTCCTCCCTTTTTATCACCCCATCCTTGATCCAGTCCATCATCTCTATATATATCCTCTTTGCCTCGGATTGTTTCTCCGCGGTAATGATGGTAAGGCCTTTACCCTCTTTTTTCGAGAATACCCTGTAAGGTTCACCATCCTCGTCGAGTATTCTGATGACGCCATGCCCGTCAACCCACAGGGCCGATGGTTTCTTCTCAACAACATCTACAAGTACCGAAAAAGGATAGACCCTCTTTATCCTCACGTCCTTCACATAGGGATGGGATACGATCGCCTCCCTTACCTTCTCCGCATCAAGCCTGAATATATTTCCTACGAGCAAGGGGCTTATCCTCTTTATCACCTCCGCCTCTTTTAACTGTTGAATCCCGTTGACCTTCAGATTTCTTATGTGGAACAGGGGTTCTTCCTGGGAGAAGATGTATATCATGGTAAACATGGAGATGATGCAGACCGGGATGATGAAGAGAAAGTGGATGATCCTTTTCATATCTTAAGCGATGCCCCCTTTAATATCTCTACAACGAGTTCATCGAAAGTACCGCCGAGATGGGCCCATGCCTTGGGCACAAGGGAGGTCTCCGTCATGCCCGGGGATGTGTTTATATCTATCACAAGGGGTATCCCTTCCGTCCTCTCAACGAGCATATCTATCCTCACACAACCGGAGAGTTGAAATGCCTCATATATGGCGATGGCCAGTTCTTTGGCCTCTCTATCAACCTTTTCATCTATCCTCGCGGGGATCACGTATTCGGTCATGCCCTTTGTGTACTTGGCCTCAAAATCATAGAAACCCTTTTTCGGTACCACCTGTATCACAGGGAGAATCTTACCGTTTACGATCCCAACCGTTATTTCATCCCCTTCTATATATCTTTCTATGAGCACCTTTCTGTCGTACTGAAAGGCGGTCTCGATTGCCTTTTCTACCTCTTCTTTACTTTTGACGATAGATATCCCTATCGTTGACCCTTCGCAGGGAGGCTTTACAACAAAAGGCAGGGGGAGTTTAATATCCCCAATACCTGTTGACACCTCATATTCCGGAGTGGGCACACCAATAGCATTTAACATCCTTTTCATTATGATCTTGTCCATAGAGATGGCGGAGCCTACGATCCCCGAGCCTGTATAAGGTATGGCCATCAGTTCGAGAAGCCCCTGGACCGTACCGTCCTCACCCCATCTCCCATGTAAGGCTATGAAGGCGATATCTATCTTCTCTCTTAAAAGGGTATCGCAAACATCCCTACCCACATCGATACCTTTCGCATTATATCCCTGCCTTTGAAGGCTGTTATAGACGGCGGTTCCACTTTTGATAGAGATATCCCTCTCTGAAGATATGCCGCCCATAAGTATACCTATTTTTTTATCCCTCATCCTACACCCATAATCTATCTATCTTCAAACCCCAAAAACTCCACCTCTTCTTCAAGGGTGACCCCCGATACTTCAAAGACCACCTTTTTTATCCTTTCGATGAGCATCACTATATCGGAGGCAGTGGCGGAACCTGTATTTACGATAAAGTTACCGTGCTTCTCCGACACCATCGCCCCCCCTAACTTTAAGCCCTTAAGGTTTGCCTCCTCGATATAATGCCACGCAGGCCTTCCTTCAACGGCTTTAAAGACAGAACCCGATGAGGGGAGTTCCATCGGATGTCTACTCAACCTTTCGTTGTACACGTATGCCATGTTCTTTTTGATCTCATCCTTTGACCTATGGGTAAGTCTTAACCGGGCTATAACCACACACTCATCTTTTTTCAAAGAGGAGCTCCTGTAGCCAAAGCCCATGTCCTCTGCCTCTAACCAAAAGGTTTTTCCTGAACCGTTTAGCATCAACGCCCCTACCAATACCTTCGATATGGATGTACCAAAACTCCCTGCGTTCATCTTGACTGCACCGCCTAAGGTACCGGGGATATAGTACATCCTCTCAAGGCCTGACAATGACTTATCCGCAAAGATCCTGATAAGCCTCCTCAAAGGAAACCCCCCGGAGACCTCGACCGTGGTATAGTCATCCCCTCTTTCGTACTTCAGTTGCCTTATCCTCGTGATCCTCACTATCGCCCCTTTATAACCGTTATCGTGGACGATGATATTCGAGCCGTTTCCCAGAAAACGGTAAGGTATTTCGAGGTCTTTTAGAACGAGGACGGTCTTTGCGAGGTCTTCTATATCAACAGGGTATATGAGGTATGAGGCACATCCCCCCACCTTCATGGTCGTATACCTCCTCATGGGTACATCCGTAAGGATCGCCCCTCTGAGGCCCATCTCTTTCAAAACCTTCTCATTCACCATACCTTTTTACCCATTCCCCCTTCAACCTGTCCCCTATCCTGTTTATATCTCCGGCACCGAGGGTTACAACCACATCCCCCTCTTTTGCTACATCCAGAATCCTCTCCGCCACATCCTCTTTCGTCGGGGCGAAGACCACATGCTTGTGACCGCTCAACCTGATCCTCTCCGCGAGGGATGCCCCTGTAACGCCCTCTATCTTATCCTCTGAAGCGGCATAGATCTCCGTAACGATTAAGATGTCCGCCTCATTGAAGGCGGTGATGAATTCCTCCATCAGGGCCTTTGTCCTCGTGTACCTGTGGGGCTGGAATGCAACGATCACCCTGCCCTTCGCCATCCTCCTCACCGTTGCAAGGGTCGCCTTTATCTCCGTAGGGTGGTGACCGTAATCATCGATGAGTTTTATGGCACCGTTCCATTTTACTTCGAGTCTCCTCTGTATCCCTGAAAAACCCTTCAAGGCTTCACTTATGGTCGAGAAGGGGATATCGAGTTCGATCCCCACCCCGCATGCGGCAAGGGCGTTTGACACGTTGTGGAGCCCCGGAAAAGGCAGGAATATGGAGCCAAGCTCATAACCTTTATATATCACCCTGAAGGTACATGAGGATTCCTCGTAAACGATCCCTTCGGCCCTCAAATCCGCCTGTTTAGAAAAACCGTAGGTCATGTATCTTCTCTTGAGCTGGGGGATGATACTCTGGATATTGCCGTTGTCTATACATATAATGTCAAGGCCGTAGAAGGGCACTTTATTTAAAAAGCCCACAAAGGCCGCCTTGATATCGTTTATGTCCCTGTAAAAGTCGAGGTGCTCAAGGTCTATATTTGTGGCGATGGCAATAGTCGGAAATAAAAGGAGGAAGGTGCCATCGCTCTCATCGGCCTCTGCAACGAGGTATTTGCTACCCCCGAGTTTTGCATTGCTCCCTAAGCTATTGAGCCTCCCGCCTATCACGCACGTAGGGTCAAGCCCAGCACTTCCAAGGATCGTCGATACCATCGATGTGGTCGTGGTCTTTCCATGGGAACCTGCCACCGCTATACTGAACTTCATTCTCATCAGTTCCGCGAGCATCTCCGCCCTCTGGATGACGGGGATGAATAGTTCCTTTGCCCTCTCTATCTCAGGGTTGTCCGATCTCACCGCCGAGGATATGACGACCACATCCGCATCCTGGACATTCTCCTTTCTATGGCCGTAGAAGACCGTTGCCCCGAGCCTCTCGAGCCTCTCCGTTGCCTCTGTCCTTTTAAGGTCTGATCCGGAAACACTGAAGCCGAGATTGATCAAGACCTCTGCTATCCCGCTCATTCCTACACCGCCTATGCCCACAAAGTGTATCTTTTCTATCTTGTGGAATACCATAGCCTCTCCTTGCCTGTCCTGGATGTTCAAACCCTACCCCCCTCTCCCACGTAATCTATGATGTAAGTTGCGATCTTCTCTTCCGCGCCATCCACATACAGATTGCCCATGTTTTGTCCCATCTCCTTTATGAGTTCAGGGTTCTCTATGAGATGTCTTATTGCCCTGAAAACCCTCTCCCCTGTGGCCTCATCGTTTCCTATCACATACCCTCCCCCTTTTTTCTCCACATACGAGGCGTTTTTCCATTGGTGCTGTCCGGCTGAGTATGGATAGGGGATTAAGATTGCGGCCTTTTTAAAATAGGCAAGCTCGAATATGGTGGATGCCCCTGCCCTTGATATAACCACATCCGATTTTTTATAATAGTCTGCCATGTTCTCTGTAAAGGGAAAGACATCGTAGTTTATCTTTGTCTGTCTGTATTCGTTTTTGACCCACTCAAAATCCTCTTTCCCTGTCTGGTGGTATACGGATATGCCCCCTTTCTCCTCGAGAAGGGGTAACATTTCCACCGCTACACTGTTTAACCTCTTTGCCCCCCTGCTGCCCCCGAATATGAAAATACTAAGTCCATCCCCTCTTTTCTCCTCCCTTCCTCTCCTTATCCCCTTCCTTAAAGGGTTTCCCGTATGATGTATATTTTTTCCCTTAAGGAATCGGGCGGATTCGGGGAAGCTCACAAAGACCATTTTCGCATACCGTGAGAGCACTTTATTTGCAAGACCCGGTTCTACGTTCTGCTCATGGAGAAAGACAGGGATACCGGATATCACCCCTGCAAAGACAACAGGGACAGAGGTAAAGCCCCCCATACCGAGGATCGCATCGGGTTTCTCTTTACCTATCAAACGTTTGCAGGTGTAGATACCTTTTAGCAGATAGAGGAGGGTGGCAAGCCTGTACAAAACGCTTCTGCCGAGAAACTGGCGTGCCTCAACAAAGAGGAGCCTGAACCCGTATGAAGGGATGATAGTGCTTTCCATCCCCTGCCTCGTTCCCACAAAGAATACCTCATAGCTACCTTTCATCGAGGAAAAGGCCTCAGCTACCGCTATCCCTGGGAAGATATGACCCCCTGTGCCCCCTGCGCTGATTAAGATTTTCATTTGACCGCCCCCCTCTCCCTCTTCATGGAGACACCGATCAGAGGGGTCAGTACAAAAAGGGCCAAGAAGGGCTGATAGAGAAGGCCCATAGAGATTTTTAAGGCAAGGGTCATTATGATGTCTACCGCAAGATATAAAAAACCGAAAAAGCTCAATTTTTTTAGAACTTCCTTACTTTTCACAAAACTCGCAAAGCCGATCATAAGGAATATAAAAGAAGTTGTGAGCACCATGTATCTGTTCATATCGTTCAAAGAGGTCTTGGGGTTTGTGAGGGCCACCCCTTTATTGATCATAAGACCGGTAACGACTAAGCTGAGGAAGGCAAGGACAACAAGGAGCCTGTTTTTCCCAAGGATAAAGAGAAATATAAGACCGGCAAAGGCTATAGGCAATATAAAGACGGCCTTTCCCACCATCGACATATTAAAGGCAGAACAGAGGAAGACCACGGAAAGGGCGGTCGCCTCCTTGAATAGACCCCTCTCCTTCTCATCTATGGTGATGAGAAAATAGGATACACTGTAGAAAGAGATGAAGAACAATAAGCCTTCCATCGGGCCCGGGAGTTTCAAATGGGGGTATATAAGGAAAAGTACCGTTACACTTAAGAGGAGAAAGATCACAGGATACTTCATCGCCACGATATATCTTGCAGGGACACGGTATATAAGGTAGGAGATACCGACGCTCAACAGGACAAAAAAGAGGGAAGGGATATCCGCCTTTAGGAAGAGGCTGTACAAAAGCATGGCCCCAAGCATCAAAAAGAGCGCGGTCCTCATAATCCCTCCACGATCTCTTTAAACCTGTTTCCCCTCTCTTTATAGTCCCTGAACATATCAAAGCTACTGCACATCGGCGAGAAAAGGACAATATCACCCTTTTCAGCACACCTAAAGGCGGTATTGACCGCTGATTCAAGGGTCTCTTCCGTATACGTTTTCGTTAAGCCCCCTATCTCCTTTAATATACGCTCTTTGGCTTCCCCTATGAGCACCATTGCCTTAACCTTACCCATAACATCGGACAACACCTTATATGTGCCCATCTTATCCTTTCCCCCTGCGATGAGCACCACATTCCCCTCGATGCTCTGGAGGGCCCTTCTTGTGGCATCCACATTGGTGGCCTTTGAATCGTTATAGAAACGGATTCCCCCCACCTCCCTTACCGGCTCTACCCTGTGGGGGAGGCCCTTAAATCTATTTAGTACCTCCTCGATCACCTCTTTTTGGATATCGTATATGTGGGACACGATGAGGGCCGCCATTATGTTCTCTGTGTTGTGCACCCCTATAAGGGGGGACAAATCTCTTCTATATACGGTCTCTTTCCCTTTTAACCTCACATGGATTAAGCCATCACTGTAAAATGCCCCCTCTTTAAGGGTATTTTTCATGGAAAAGAAGAGGGTATGCCCTTTCAAATCCCTCTTTCTGGGGATATCCTCGTTTATCACTGCCCAGTTATCGTCTCTTTGGTTCTCAAAAATCCGATATTTCGCCTCCTCGTACTCGGAAAAACTCCTGTATCTATCGAGATGGTCCTCTGTGATATTGAGAAGTACCGCGGTGTCGGGACGAAAATGTTCTATGGTTTCGAGCTGAAAACTACTTATCTCGAGGATGATATAAGGCCTTTTTACCTTTTCCATCACGTAGTTTATAAGGGGGTTTCCTATGTTTCCCCCCACAAAAACATCCCCATACGCCTCTTTGAAGATCTCCCCGATAAGGGATGTGACCGTTGTCTTACCGTTTGTCCCCGTGATGGCAATGATAGGTTCCTCAACAAACCAAGAGGCGAGCTCAATCTCCCCCACAACTTTTATACCCCGCCTTCTTGCCTCCCCTATCACATGAAGGTTGGAATCGACCCCTGGACTCAATATGATCATGGGGTATTTGAGGAAGTCTTCCTCCCTGTGGCCACCAAACATGCCCTGAAACCCAATGCCTTCAAGCTCTTTTAAGGCATGTTTTAGCTCTTCCTCTTTTTTTTCATCGGTGATTGCGATCTTCTTCCCCAAACTGTTGAGGAATTTTGCTACAGCAATCCCTGTTGCCCCTAAACCCACTATAAGTATATGCTCAGGAATACCCATTCTTTCGTCACCTCAACTTCAACGTACTGATTGCAAAGAGGGCAAGGATGATAGAGATGATCCAGAATCGCACCACTATCTTCCCCTCATTCCACCCCTTCAACTCGAAATGGTGGTGTATCGGGGCCATCTTAAAGACCCTCTTTCCCCTCCATTTAAAGGAGAGGACCTGGATGATCACGGACAATGTTTCTATAACGAAGATACCGCCAGCAATCATAAGGAGTATCTCCTGTTTTATGATGATCGCTATGGAGGCAAGCCCCGCACCGAGGGAGAGAGAGCCCGTGTCCCCCATGAAAAGCTCTGCAGGATAGGCGTTGTACCAGAGAAAGCCTATGCCTGCTCCAAGCATAGCCCCGCATAGTATGGTGAGTTCCCCTGCCCCTTTCACATAAAAAATCTGTAAATACTGGGCAAATATCGTATTCCCCACAAGATACGCAAAGAGCATGAATGTGGAACATACCGTAAGGACAGGCCCAATGGCGAGACCATCGAGGCCGTCTGTGAGATTCACCCCATTTGATGCGCCGACAAGGATGATTACGGAGAGGATGATGTATATGCCGTTTAAGTCAGGCCTTATATTCTTGAAAAAGGGGACGATGAGGGAGGTGATAAAGCCCTGCTGGGAGTATATGAGGATGCTTATGATAGCGGCAAAACCTATCTGGAGGAGCATCTTTGTCTTCCCCGATATGCCTTTGCCGTTTTTACCTTTCAGCTTTTTGATATCGTCGATAAAGCCTATACCTCCGAATGAAACGAGGGTAAATACAACAATCCAGATCCAGTAGTTCCTCAAATCCGCCCATAGGAGGGTGGGGATGATGGTCGATAGAAGAATCACAAAACCCCCCATTGTAGGGGTACCCCTCTTTTCCCCGTGCCTCTCCGGCACGTCCTCCCTTTTGTCGCTTTTAATCTTCCATTCATGGAATTTTCTAATCATGTAAGGGGTGAGAAAGAAACTTATGATGAGCGCTGTGAGAATCGAAAGGACGGTTCTGAAGGTGATGTACCTGAAGACGTTGAAGGCGAAGATCGTGCTGTGTAAGGGGTATAGGAGATGGTATAACATGCTATTTAAGGGCCTCCACTATTTCATCCATCCGTTCTGCCCTCGAACCCTTCACAAGGACCACATCTCCATCCTCGATTTTTTCCAGAACGTGTCTTATCAGTTCTTTTTTATCCTCAAAATAGAGCATTCCCTTCCCTTTATCGTACACCTTACCCATCTCTTCCCCTGTTAAAAAGACCCCATCAATTCCTGAACCTTTTAAAAAATCTATAACTTCCCTGTGGTAGTACCCTGTGTGGCTCCCGAGTTCTTTCATGTCCCCAAGAACGACAATCCTTTTCCCTTGACAGGGAAGCTCCGTTATGGTCTTTACTGCCCATTTTACAGAGGAGGGGTTTGCGTTGTATGTATCATCTACCAGGAGGTAACCTCTTTTCGTTTTAACAGGCCTGAACCTCATATCATAGGGCTCAAAGGTCTCTATGCCTTCTTCTATCTCATGCTGGGGCGTCTCAACAGAACAGGCTATGGCATAAGCGGCGAGGATGTTATAAAGGTTATGTTTACCGAGAAGGGAGGTCTTTGCCTTAATCTTTTTATGTTTATGGGTTAAGGAGAGTACATAGCCATTCCATCCGAGATGTTCTTCAACGGCTAAAGTAAAATCGGCAGGTCTTTCCATACTGTATGTTGCCGCTTTATGCCTGTCATCATAACCGACCGAAGAGAGGTGGGGATCGTCCATATTTATAAGGATCAGGCCTCCCTCCACGGTAAACCTAAACAGGTCGAGTTTCTCTTCAAGGATACCTTTTATATCGGATAAGCCCTCGAGGTGGGAAGGATTGATGTTTGTGATAAGCGACACATCCGGTTTTACCACCTCCGCGAGGCGTCTTATCTCCCCTCTACTATTTGTCCCCAGCTCAAAAATCGATAGATCCGGCCTTTTTTCCATTGAGAGGATACTCTTTGGTACCCCGATTAAATTGTTGTAGTTCTTTTCGTTGAAGTGAACGAAAAAAGCCCTCTTTGTCATATTCACAAGGAGCTCTTTCGTCGTTGTCTTCCCGTTACTCCCTGTTATACCGACACAGGGGGTATCTATTTTCTCTCTCCTCTTTTTTGCGAGGGCAAGGAGGGCATCGAGGGTATCCTCCACAAGGACTACCGTTCCCTTTATACCCTCTGCCTTTTTGGCCTGGCTTTTTTCACATAATACCCCCCCTCTTGACCTTGCGTAGGCCCCTTCCAGATAATCGTGACCGTCAAACCTCTCCCCCTTCAAAGGTATGAACAACTCTCCTTCCTTTATGGTCCTTGAATCGGTTGAGATCCCGGTAAATGTTTCCTGTTCCACGGTTATAACTATCCCATTTACTGCCTTTACAATCTCCTCTATAGACCACATGACAAAATTTCCCTTATCGTTTCCTGGTCGCTGAAAGGGAACACCTTCTCCCCTATGATCTGGTAGTCCTCATGGCCCTTCCCTGCAACAAGGAGTACATCTTTTTCACCCGTAAGATTTAGACCCTCTTTGATTGCCTCCCTTCTGTCGACCAGCACCTTAAAATTGTTGCCCCTTACCCCTTTTTTGATCTCCTCTATGATCTTTTCCGGGTCTTCCCTTCGGGGATTATCCGATGTGATGATCACAAGATCACCGTACCTTGTAGCGATCTCGCCCATCAAAGGTCTTTTTGCCCTATCCCTATCCCCCCCGCATCCGAATACCACAATGAGTCTGCCCTTCTTAAGACGGGATAATAAGGTAAGGACGTTTTTCAGGGCATCGGGGGTGTGGGCGTAATCGACAAAGACAGAGATACCCTTATCATTTTTTACCCTCTCAAGTCTACCAGGCACACCTGGCAAGGTCTCTATACCCTTTACAATCATCTCAAAAGGTATACCTGCTGCATAGCCGGCAAGGGATGAGGCGAGGATGTTTGAGGCGTTGAATATGCCTATGAGGGGGGATAAGGCAGAAAGGGTATGACCGATGAGGGAGATCTTTAATTTCAGTCCCTCTATCGACTCTTCATAGGCCAAAAGATGGGCATGGGCCTTTTTTTCGATACTGTAGTAGAATGTCTTTATATGTCCTTCGGGCTTCATCGCCTCTACATAGGGGTCATCGAGGTTTAAAATCGCCCATTTATCAGCCTTTTTACTCCTATCGAGATGGTATGTAAAAAGAAGCCTCTTCGCCTTCATGTAATTTTCTATCGTTTGATGATAATCGAGATGGTCGTGGGTTAAGTTTGTGAATATCCCTACATCGAAGTCTATCCCCTCCACCCTCTTCTGGTCAAGGGCATGGGATGAAACTTCCATAACCACATCCTCAACACCGTAATCCCTCATCTCTTTCAGTAGACCGTGGAGCGTCTCCGCCCCTGGCGTTGTATTATCCGCCTTTCTTACCTCCCCGTTGAAACGATAGGCTATGGTACCTATAAGGCCTGTCTTTTTTCCCCCTGCCTTCAGGATGGATTCGGTGAGGTAGCTTGTTGTCGTCTTCCCGTTGGTACCTGTAATACCGACAACGAACATATCCCTTGAGGGATAACCAAAGAACCTCGATGCCACATGGCCCAGCATATACGCAGGGTCTTCTGTGATGATAGAACACTTAAAAGGTATATTGATCTTTTCACTACTTACAACCCCATAGGCACCTCTTTTCTTCGCATCCTCTATGAAGAGTTTGTTGCTGCCGGTTACAAAAAAGAGGGTCCCTTCCTCTACTTCCCGGGAATCCTTGGTTATTTTTGAGATATCTATATCAGGATCCCCCTCGATGCTTGTGTAGGGAAGCTCGTGTATGAGCTCTTTCAGTTTCATCATACCCCTTTAACTCCCCGAAAAAAGAGAGGTAACATCATCTCCCTTCCCCTTTCCCGTATAATATACATACCGTATCGGGTAAGACCCTATCCTGTGGTTTTGGGAACTGATCCTGCACAATACCGAACCCGTATATCCTTATGTTATCCGTATAATTGGTGAGCCTCTCAAGGGCGGTCTTCAATGGAAGCCCCCTCACATCAGGCATATACCAACCGTCTATCCTGTGTTCCCCTTCATCTTGGGGGAAAACCTTTAAGGAGACAAGTTCGAATCCCCCTCCTTTTTTGCTTATCGTCATATTCCCTGAGGAATATGGAAAGAGGCTTCTGTACTCATCCCCTACATATTTATTGTATAGCCCCAGAAGTTTATTCCTCTCGATCACATAACCCCTTCCCAACATGATCTCTCCAGGGGAAAGTCCCTCCTCCACCTCCACTCCTTCCTCTCTCAGAAGGCGAACCATATTCTTTAAGCCTATTGTCTTTGAGATGTTTATAAGACCTTCATCGTCTCTCTCTCTTAGAATATCGAGGGGCCTCTTCCAGCTTAAAATATTATTGGGGCCATCCTTTTTCGAGGGTATAAGACTATCCTTCTCGAGTAGATTCTGTTTTATAGCGAAAAGAACAAAGGGTACGGAAATCAGATAAGAAGGTTCTACCATTTCTGCTCCCCCTTCTTTCCGTACCAGTTTTCTCTCTCGAGCCCCCTCTTTCTCCACTTTGGTTGTAAGAGGTTCTATCTCTTTCTTTTCGTCTTTTTTTATATCGCTTTTAAGATTCATACCCATATTTGATGCCCCTATCTTTCCCTCGTAGGCGTTCCTCTGCCATATAGACCGTTCATAAAGCCCCATCCCCACCCAAAGGTAAACCAAAAAAATCGATATACAGACAAAAAAGGCCTTCCTGTTAGCCCTTTTGTTCATCTCGATACAAGAACCTCTTCCTCTTTCGCATGTCTCAAACCGAGGCGCTCCCCGGCCTGTAACTCGAGAAACCTCCTCTGTGTTATCACCGATTTTTTCGTTCTCAACTCATCGTTCATCTCTGTAAGGATTTTCTGTGCCTTTAACGCCTCCATGTATCTTTCCCTCGCCTCATTGTATGCCCCTTTAAGATAGAACGAGGTGATGAGATATAAAAAAAGGGCAAGAAAAACCATCAGGATGGAGAATCCATACTCATGCTCCCTCTTACTTCTTCTCACCGAGACGGCGATCCTTTCCATTCCGTTCCCTCTATAGTTTTTCCGCCACTCTGAGTTTTGCGCTCCTCGCATTGGGATTCCTCGCAATTTCCTCCCTCCCTGGTGTGATAGGCTTTTTTGTGATCACAACCAGGGATGGGGAGTCTTTAAAAGTATTCTTTACGATTCTGTCCTCCAGGGAGTGAAAGGAGATTACCCCTATCCTACCCCCTTTGTTCAGCATCTCTATAGCCCCGAGAAGGCCTTCTCTTAAGTTTTCCAGTTCCCTGTTTACCTCTATCCTTATGGCCTGAAATGTTTTTGTCGCAGGGTGGATTTTCCCCGTTTTTCTCTTTACCCTCGATACGATGTGACCCAGTTCATATGAGGTATTTATGGGTTTTATCTTTCTTGCCTCCACAATCGCCTTTGCTATCTTATGGGCCTTCCTCTCCTCTCCATAGTCCCTTATGATCGAGAGAAGCCTTTTAAAATCGTAAAAATTTACCACATCGTACCCTGTTGTCTTCTCTCTTATGTCCATCCTCATGTCCATAAACACATCATCGTGGAAACTGAATCCCCTTCTTCCCATAATCTGAAAGGTAGATATACCAAGGTCGAATATTATCGCATCAAAACCGTATATCCCGTGTCCTTGAAGTAGCCCCTTTAAATCCTTGAAATTTCCCCTTATAAGCCTTACCCTCTCCTTAAATCCTGATAATTTTTCCCTGGCCACCTCAAGGGCCACCTCATCCATATCAATACCTATGAGTCTTATGTCCCTGTGTTTCTCAAGTATGTGATAAGAATGGCCTGCACCTCCCACTGTTGCATCGACAAGCAATTCTGTATCGTCTTTTATGATGTTCGCTGTTACTTCCTCAAGGAGAACAGGTGTATGGATAACATCCATCAAAGACCAAGTTCAGAGACTATGTCTGCCACCTGATCAGGGTCGGCCGTTGCCCTTTTAACCAGGTCTTCCCACCTTTCCAGTGCCCATATCTCTATCTTTTTGTCTATACCTACAATCATTACATTCTTTTTTATGTCTGCATCGGTCTTCAGTGTCTGGGGGATGAGTATCCTGCCGAGTCTGTCTATCTGACATTCTGTAACGCTCGAATAGTAATACCTCAAAAAGGCCCTCGCCTCTTTTCTCATGGCCCCGAAGTTCGATATCTTTTCCTTTATCGCCTGCCATTCCCTTGAGGGATATGCGGCGATACACCCGTCGAGGTTTGTGAGTTTTAAGGTCATGTCGTAATTGGCGGAGAGCACCTCTCTGAACTTAGCAGGGATGCTCACCCTGTTTTTATCGTCCAACGTGCAGGCATATCTTCCTTCAAACATTTATCCCACCATATAACACGTTATCCCACTTCACACATTTATACTATAACTGGTAATTTTGTCAAGATATTTTTATAGTATTCTCAATGGAATAACTACATGGAAGGGGAAATCGGAGATATAACTTTTTTGGTTCTCTCTGGGGTCTTTTTAACAGTTTTTTGGGAAGGTTTTAGATATGCCGAGGGACAGAATCGAACTGCCGACACGGGGATTTTCAGTCCCCTGCTCTACCGACTGAGCTACCTCGGCATGATTTAATTTAAACCATAATTCACCGTATGTGTCAAGATTTATATGGCTTTGAATTTATATGCAGGATAGACTTTGAGATTTCAACATAAATTTTAAGGTTGACAGCCTTTTTATCGGGGGCTAAATTATGGAAATCAAATTTAAAAGAGGAGGTTTTATAGGGCTATGAAGATCGATGTTGTGAATCACATATTTCCTAAGGTGTATTTCGATAAGATGGTTGAGGTTCTCCCCAGTGGCAAGGATATGCACAAGAGGGTGAGGGCGATACCCTGCATCGTTGACCTTGATGAAAGGTTCCGCATCATGGATATGTTCGATGAATATGTGCAGGTCATATGCCTTGGGGCCCCCCCGATCGAGGCCTTTGGCCCACCCCCTATCTCAACGGAGATGGCAAGGATCGCAAATGACGGTATGGCAGAGCTTGTAAACAAATACCCTGAGCGTTTCCCTGGATTTATCGCATCCCTTCCCATGAATGACCCGGAAGGGTTATTAAAGGAGGCACAGAGGGCGATAAAAGAACTCGGGGCCGTAGGTGTCCAGGTATTCAGTAATGTAAACGGTAGACCCCTCGATAAGCCCGAGACCATGCCTTTGTTCGACCTAATGGCAGATTTTGACCTCCCCATCCTTCTCCATCCTGCAAGGGGGGCAGACTTCCCCGACTATAAGAGCGAGACGAAGAGCCACTATGAAATCTGGTGGACCTTCGGCTGGCCCTATGAGACGAGCGTTGCCATGGCACACCTTGTCTTTGCAGGGTTATTTGACAGACACCCCGATATAAAGATTATCACCCACCATCTGGGAGGGATGGTGCCCTATTTCGAGGGGAGGGTGGGCCCCGGCTGGGACCAGCTCGGCACAAGGACATCGGACGTGGATTATACCCAATTATTGAAATCCTTGAAAAAAAGACCATACGACTATTTCAAGATGTTCTACGGGGATACAGCGGTCTTCGGCTCCATGCCTGCAACGAAATGTGGCCTTGCCTTCTTCGGGGTAGATCACGTGCTCTTTGGCTCCGACTCCCCCTTTGACCCTGAGAGGGGTTCAGCCTATATCAGATGGACGATAGAGATCATAGAGAGGCTCGATATCACCCCTGAAGAAAGACATGCAATCTTCGAAGGGAATGCAAGGAGGCTTTTTAAACTCAAATCTTAATTTTTTTTAATTTTTTTCTTGACAACTTTTCTCTCCGTTGCTATAAAGAGATTAAAAATCTTTAATAAAGGAGGTGAGAGATAATATTTTGAGGTTATCAGAGGAAAGGAAGTTTAAAATCTATAAAAAGGAGGTAGGAATGAAGAGAATTATTGTTTTTGTGCTTGCGCTCTTTCTTGCCATGCCCGTTATGAGCTATGCAGGAAGCGTATCAAGCAGGTTTGACCTAACCGTAGGTGGTGCGGCGAACTTCAACTTCGGCTATTTCTCAAGGACAGCGGCCAATGACGGCGCAATCGTACACGGAACATGGGGTAGAGAATCAAGACCTAATGCAACGGATATCCAGGCAGAAAACGGTATGTTCAGGTTCTCCCCTGCCGAGTCAACGATCAATTTACTCGGCAAAGGTCCCGATGTATGGGGTGCCAAGACATCAGGTTTTGTACAGGTAGATTTCAGGGGTACAAATACAGGTAATGCCTTCGGTGCCGCCCAGATCCAGTATGCGGCAATTAGATTGAACTGGCCCAATGCAGAGCTCCTCGTAGGTAAGTTCTTCGCCCAGACTCTCGATCTCTACTCAAGGGCATTCATCACTGCAGGGGACCACACATCCACATCCGGTATCGGCGGTATCCGTCCCGAGCAGGTCGCCTTCAGGTACAACTGGAACAAGAACTTCAACACCATGATAGGTATCATCCAGATGACAAACCAGGAAGGTGCAACAGGCGCAAACATCTCCTATGGAAGAACAGGCTGGCCTGGTTTCCAGGCTGAGATCGCCTTCCAGAGTGAGGCCTGCGGTAAGATCGGCCCCGATATGCTGAAGTTCGGTCTCGGTGCTGTATACGGCAAAGAGAAGAAGATAGGTAATACGGCAGCAGCAGCCTCAGCAAGTGAAGTTACAGAGACCCTCGATGCTTGGGTTGTGGGCTTGAGAGGCTTAATCCCTATAATCCCAGAAAAGAAGGGCGACAAGACAAACGCCATGTTCCTATCAGGTATTTCCTATATTGGTCAGAATTCATGGCCATGGCTCGGTACCCCGGCCCCAGGTGCTGGCTCCTACTGGAGAACTGCACAAGATGGAAACCTGTCTCTTATACACATCT
>JAOAGQ010000067.1 GCA_026415675.1 Syntrophorhabdaceae bacterium | reverse complement strand
TTGAGTAACTGGGCAGGCATCCCCGATGTGAGGATAAAATTTGTCATGATAGACAACGCCGCATCGGGATGCGGGATAAATAACAGGGGTAGTGGCTGGACGATTGATGAAATCCGAATAGGGGAGGACACGACAATTCAGAGCTATATAAAGAAGTCCGCAGGGGACGGTCAGACCGGTCAGGTAGGTATGGCCCTCTCCAATCCATTTACGGCCCTTGTCCATGATCCTGACAACAGACCAAGACCTGGTATCGTCGTAGACTTTACGGTAACAGGGGGAGGAGGGACCCTCTCCAAAACAACCGTCACAACAGGCACAGACGGCAAGGCCTCTACAATTCTAACCCTAGGGGTAACCCCAGGCGCAAACACGGTAACTGCCACCGTAAAGGACAGTAACCCGATCCAGTCCGTAACATTCACGGCCACAGGTTACGAGGTAGGTCAGGCGATGAGGCTTGAAAAGATATCAGGGGATAACCAGACGAATACGGTGGGGCTTTCCCTGCCAAACCCTTTTGTTGTTAAGGTGACGGATGTCCTCGGGAATCCTGTCACAGGTGTAAATGTCAATTTTGCAAGGGTCTCCGGTGACCCTTCCGCATCTTTTGCGACCGCCTCTCCCGTTCCAACAGACACTGCCGGTTATGCGAAAAACAGACTGATTCTGGGTCCAAATACAGGAGAGGTGGTTGTATCTGCAAGCGCATCCGGTCTTATAGGTTCCCCCGTTACATTTAAGGCCTATGCAGTACTCCAGGGTGGTACATTCGGGGATACAGACGGAGATGGTATGCCCGATGACTGGGAGGTAAGATATGGCCTAAACCCAACTGATGGAAACGACGCCTCCCTCGACAAAGATAATGACGGTCTTACAAACCTCGAGGAATACTCGAGAGGTACAGACCCTACAAAGGCCGACACCGATATGGACGGTATGCCCGATGGATGGGAGGTAAGATACGGCTTAAACCCCCTTGATCCTTCCGACGCAGGGAAAGATGCGAACAACGACGGCAAGACAAACCTTAAGCACTATCAGGATGGTACAGTCCCCATCATACAGAGGCATTTTACTTTAGGGAGTGTAACAGGGGAGTCCATGGACTTCTACGGCACATTCACCATAAACGGTATGGCCGCAAATATAGGGGATGAGGTTGCCGCTATATGCAAAGGTAATATCGTCTGTGGGCAGTATACAGTTACCACTCCAGGTCAGTACGGTTTTATGCATGTCTATAAGACAGAGGGTATGGCAACAGGGGATGCCATTACATTTAAGGCCTATAGGGCTAGTACAGGTATTGAGATGCTGGCAACGGCAACCGTTATAAGCGGGTCGAATCCCCCTGCATGGATGGGGGACAGGCAGGTGGCCAACGTTAATCTAAACGGGGCAGAGGAACAGAGGATACCCCTTAAGAAAGGATGGAACTTGATCAGCTTCTCCGTTAAAAACTGCTACTATACGACACCAACACCCCCTGCAGAACCCATGCTACCAGGCACTACCTACATAAAGGTGGCAAGCATCGCCCAGGTCCTCTCCTCGATAGATGGAAAATGCGATGTTGTTAGGAGTTTTGACGGTGAAGGGGCCCACACCTTCGACCCCTTACTGCCGGATTACAGTGATATGAAGTACATGGCAGGGGGTTATGGATACTGGATAAAGATGAAGGAGGATGGTGAACTTAAAATAAGCGGTACGAGGGCGGTATCTTTGGATACACTCCCCTTACGTTCAGGATGGAATCTCATAGGTTACTGGGCCGAGGACATAAGGTATATGGGGAGTAAACCCACCGTATCCTTCCCTCCTGATGCAACAAAATACACCCTCCTTTCGGATATGGGGGATGCCTTCATGTCGATCGCCAATAAGTATTCCATCGTGCGTTCTTTCGATACGGGCTTCCATACATACGACCCCTATCTGCCCGGATTCAACGATTTAACGTACATAGGCCCGGGCTACGGTATGTGGATAAAGATGAAGACCCCTGGAAACCTCAAATATGAGTAAGGAGGTGAGTGAGATGAGAACATATATTTCGGGAATCGAATATCGAATACCGGGGCTTGGAAATACCCTTCCCCTGATTTTTATCATACTACTTCTTTTCCCCTTGCACGTCTTCTCCGCTGAACCCATAGCCACCCCTTATTTCATGGATTTTTATGGTAAGGCCGATGGGGCAAAGGCAGGGGACGAGATCACCGTTTACAGTAGTAGGGGTATCCTGTGCGGAAGATTCGTCGTTACAAAGGATGGGCAATACGGTTTTCTCCATGTATACGGTGATGATCCGAAGACAGAAGTTATTGAGGGGGCAAAAGTGAATGAACCCCTCATGTTCAGGTTGAACGGTGAACCCTTACAGACCGATGGACTCGTATTGTGGACAGGGGATGCCGAGAGAAACAGGGTGGATATCAAAAAGTAAGGAAGGTTTACGATGAGCAGGTCATTTCGTTTTATATGCACATTGATCATTGCCTGTATATTGTGGCATTCATTCACCCACGCCGGCCATTTCCCTGAACCTACCCCTACAAACACCGCTTCTTTCTTTTTCGGTGACTTTAAAATAAACGGTGTCGATGCCAGGGTGGGGGACGAGGTTGCCTTTTTTGATCCCCAGGGTGTATTATGTGGCCTATATGTGGTACGTGTTCCGGGAAAATACGGCAGGGTCCCTGTCTATGGCGATGACCCATCGACGCAATCCATAGACGAGGGGGCTAAGGCAGGGGATGTGCTCACGGTCAAGATCTGGGATAGTTCAACCGGTACAGAGCTTGAAGGCCCAGAGCTTTCTCTAACAAAAGGGTTCTACGGCGGGAGCTCTACGCCCTCTCTTATACCCCCTGAGTGGCAGGGAGATACAGATTTTGCCCTTAACATAGACACTTCGACCCACTTCCCGAGACCGGATCCGTCGTTATATTCGGGTTCTGTAGATTTCTGGGGAAACTTAACAATAAAAGGGAGAGAGCCCAAACCCGGGGATGAGATAGGTGTCTTCGATGGAGACGGTAATGTAATAGGCCACTTTCTGTTTACCAAAAAGGGTAATACATACGGGTTCATGCATGTATACGGCAGTCAAAGTGCCATCTCAGGCAAACCCCTTACATTCAAAGTGTGGGAGAAGAGCACAAGTACCGAATACCCGATGAGCAGTATCATTTTAAGGCAGGGAACAGCAACGGGTTCTTCTCTCCCATCCCCACTGCCCCCTGTCTATACCGATAATGGGAGATATGCCCTCGATATAGAGGTGCCCCTTGAGTCGATAAACCAGTTTATATTGACCCTCAATACAGGCTGGAACTTTATCTCCATACCGATTGAGCCCATCGATACATCGATTGGTCTCGTGTTGAAGGACATATCCCCGAATGTAAATATCGTATGGTCTTACAAAAACGAGACAAAGACCTGGCTGAAATATAAACCAGGAATGGAAAATCCCACGCTTACCTCTTTTGAACCCGGCAGGGGTTACTGGGTCTATATGAAAGATGATGCAACCCTTACCGTCATTGGTCGGGATACATCAGGTAAGATTCTTCTGTACGAGGGATGGAATCTTGTGGGTTATTCGGGGATAGACAATGCAGGCATCGAAACAAAAGTAGAGGGTCTAACCGACAGATGGACGATCATATGGAACTGGACCAACAATGTATGGAAACATATAAAAAGGGATACCCCATCGATTTTAACCCCTTCCATCTTCACACCAACCCTACTTTCCAAGTTCACAAGGGGTAAGGCGTACTGGATAAAGATAACCCAGGGTAGCGGGGTAATAGAATGGCAACAGTAAAAGCCCATGACTTGACAAAATACTCCCATAAATACTATGCTTCAAAGTATAATCAGGGTGGAATATAAACTGTTGAAATCTTTAAATGGAAAGGGACGATAATTGAAACCTGTTGCCATTTTTTCAAACAGAGAAGATTTAGGAAAGAAAATAGTGTCACGACTTGAAAAGATGGGCTATCCCATAGGGGGGATACACATTGATAAGGGGGGGCTTATCGAAGGGATTAAAATAAATCCCCCTGAACTTGTGATCTTCGCCATCATCCCTGAAGGGGAAGGGGAGATCCCGAAAATCGCGAGAGAGATAAGGGATACATTTGATATACCGGTCGTCCTTTTCACCAGAAAGGTAGATGAGGTTTATAGGGGTTTCATAATGGAGCTCGAACCGGATGCTTTTATAAAACATACAGCGACCGATATTGAAATTGCGTTGACCCTTGAACTTACCGTAAGAAGACATAAAAGGGTAAAGTTCCCTTCGATAACACCGACTAAAGAGGAGGGATACGACACAGAGGTCCTCGAAAAGCTGGGTCTCTTTGCGAACAAGGTCGGCCATGACTTCAACAATTTTCTCATGGCAATAATGGGTTACGCCTCTATGATAAAGATGAAACCGACTCAAGGAGCCCTCCAAGAGGAATATCTCAACAAGATACTGGGGGTTGTGGATAAGGCAAAGGTATATACAGGGGATTTACTCTCCTTTGGAAGGAGGAAGGCCGGGGATCTCCTCCGGATCAATTTAAACCAAACAGTAAATAGTATAGCCCCCTTTCTAAAAGATATGGTAAATAGACAGGATATCAGGATCTCCCTCTCCCTAACAGGGGAAGATCTCTATGTGATGGCCAACCCCACACAGTTACATCAGGTGATATCAAACATTGTAAAAAATAGCTGCGATGCCATGCCTGAAGGGGGGGAAATCATCATCAAAACGGAAGGGGTCTTAAGAGAACAGGGTACCTCTTATGCCCTTCTCTCTATTAAGGATACAGGTATAGGAATGGATGAATCGGTAAGGCAGAGGATTTTCGAACCCTTTTTTACAACAAAAGAGCCTGGAAAGGGGGTTGGCCTCGGTTTATCTATCGTATACGGCATCATAAAGCAACATAACGGTTTTATTGAGGTTATAAGTGAACCGGGGAAAGGGACCACATTATATATATACCTGCCCGCTTAAGCCCAAAAAAACCGATGAAGATTGGGTTATAACACCGATCTGGACAAGAATGTTAACGATTTTATATTGTTAGAGGATACCATATGATTACAGGCATAGGGAGTTTACCCTTTACAGAAATCGATTTGGCGATAGACCTGATTTTCTCTACATGCAGGGAGATCCCTTTCTGGCCTCAACTACCGAGAAGATCACCCCTGGAGAATATGTACACCCCTTTCTTAGAGTCAACCCCCTGTATCGTCTCAGATGAAAAAGGAGGTTCACTCTATATGGACACCTCAAAGACAGAAGGGATTGAGGAGTTCTACGAGGAGTACGGCAACAATAACCTTGAATACTTCAAAATAAGCCCCGAAGTCGCCCCGGGGCTATACCGTTTTTTGGAAAGGTTAAAGGAGATAGAAGGGGATATCGTATACATAAAAGGACAGTTGACAGGCCCTTTCAGCATGGGAATGGGGCTTAAAGATGAGGAGGGAAAGCCCGTAATATATAACCCAGGATATTTCGACATAATAAAAAAGACCCTGAATATGAAGGCGAAATGGATGGTAGGTCAGTTTAAAGCACTATTCCCCGATAAGGAGGTAATCCTCTTTTTTGATGAGCCGTTTATGGTATCCTTTGGTTCCGCCTACATCCCTATATCGAGGGAAGAAGTCGTCTCCATGTTAAACGAATCGACGGATAGTATAGGGGCAAAAATCGGAGTCCACTGCTGTGGTAATACAGACTGGTCGGTTCTTTTCGAATCGAACATCGGGATCGTCAACTATGATGCCTTCAATTTTATTGAAACACCCTTCTATTTCAAAGAAAAGCTTGTGTATTTCCTGAAAAAAGGGGGGATTCTATCCCCCGGTATTGTCCCCTCAACGGACGACATATTCAAGGTGAAAATAGAGGATATAAAGGGATTTAAAAAACGTTTCGATGACCTTATGGCAGAACATGGAACAGGCATCCCGAACCACCTCAATCTCATAACCACAAGTTGTGGTCTTGGAAGTCTTTCCATCGAAGGGGCCAAAAAGGCAATGGAATTCCTGAAAGAAATCAGATAAAAAATGTGATATATTGTTTAGGTGAAAAAGCTATTAACAATAGCTGGCTACGACCCATCTTCGGGGGCCGGTATTACTATGGATGTGGAGATCTTCGCCTCGTTCGGTTTTCACGGTCTCTCCATACCAACCTCATTAGTGATACAGGGTCCCAAAGGGGTTAATGATATCTACCCCGTTCCCTATCCCCAATTTATCCAAATGGTGGATGTAATAGATGGGCTTGCCATAGATGGTATAAAGATTGGGGTTCTACTTAACGAGGCATATGGGGAAATAGTATGGGAACTACTCAAAAGAAAAGATACCTTTTCTGTGATAGACCCGGTAATCTCTGCAAAGAACGGGATGAGGCTCCTCTCCGACAGAGGTATAGAGTCTATGAAGACGATGCTCTTCCCCCTGGCAGATGTTGTTACACCAAATATAGAGGAGGCTTCAATCCTCACAGGCATAGAGGTGAGGACCATAGACCATATGAAGATGGCTGCGGTGGCAATTAAGGAGATGGGGCCCAAATCTATTGTAATTAAGGGAGGCCATATAGATGGGGACCCTGTGGATCTGTTCTTTGATGGTAGCGAATTTTATATGAATAAGAAGAAGCGGTTAGATAAAGCAGTCCACGGCACGGGCTGTATATTCTCATCTCTCATGCTCTCCTATGCTGTAGCAGGACTCAATACAAAGGAGGCTTTTTTTGAAACCAGTCAAGCGATGGAAAGATTGTTCCAGAGTTGTTACAGGATAGATAGAGATGGATATTTTTACGTCTCCCCGTTACCGCTTATTGGCAGGTCTATGCCCGTAAAAAAACCATCAGATTCTGTATCATCAGAATCAATTTAAACAAACACTGCTAAAGGAGATGTGTTTATGAAAAATCAGATGCTCGCCGCCCGGAATGGAAAGATAACAAAGGTCATGGAGCGTGTGGCAAAAGAAGAAGGGATCGATAAAGAGGTTCTAAGGGAACAGATAGCGAAGGGCAAAACTGTGATCCTTGCTAACAACAGGCATAAAGGGTTTACACCAAAAGGGGTGGGCAAGGGGATGAGGGTGAAAGTGAATGCCAATATCGGTACATCCTCTGAAAGGGCAGATATAAAGGAAGAGCTTGAAAAGCTCGAGGCAGCAAAGAAGGCCGGGGCAGATACGGTTATGGATTTAAGTACCGGAGGGGACCTCAACGAGATCAGGAGGGTGATTATCGAAGAGGCAGGGATCCCTCTCGGTACAGTACCCATATACCAGGCTGCTGTGGAGGCTGTAAAAAAGAGAAAAACCATCACAAAGATGGATCCCGAGGAGATATTCGATACCATCGAGAGGCACGGTGAGGATGGTGTGGATTTTATAACGGTACACTGTGGTGTAACGAGAAGTTCCATAGAGAGGTTAAAAAAACAGGGCAGGGTAACGGATATAGTGAGCAGGGGTGGGGCCTTTCTTGCAGAATGGATGATAGTTAATGGAAGAGAAAACCCCCTGTACGAACAATTTGACCGTCTGATCAATATCGCAAAAAAATACGATATGACGTTGAGCCTCGGGGATGGCCTAAGACCTGGTTCCATAGCCGATGCAACGGACAGGGGTCAGATAGAAGAGTTGATAATACTGGGGGAACTCTGTAAAGAGGCCCAGGATAAAGGGGTACAGGTAATGATAGAGGGGCCTGGACACGTACCCATAAACCAGATTGAGGCAAACATTCTATTGCAGAAAAGGCTGTGCAACGAGGCACCTTTTTATGTATTGGGGCCTGTTGTCACCGATATAGCCCCCGGTTATGACCATATAACCTCTGCCATAGGGGGTGCCCTTGCAGGCTTCTATGGGGCAGATTTCCTCTGCTATGTTACCCCCTCTGAACACCTTGGGTTACCGGAGCCCAAAGATGTCTGGGAGGGTGTGATTGTAACGAAGATAGCAGCCCATGCGGCAGACCTCGCAAGGGGAAACAGAGAGGCCATAGAACAGGACAGGAAGATGGCAGAATGTAGAAAGGCCCTTGATTGGGAAGGCCAGATCAAATATGCGATAGACCCCGATAAGATTAAGACCTTCAGAAAGGAGAGGAAGCTCAAAAACGATGTATGCAGTATGTGCGGAGAATACTGCTCCATGAAGATCATGAAGGACTACCTGAAAAAGTAACACCAGGCGTTGAATAAGGGATATGAGAGAACCTTCTTTCTGGCCCATAGAGATATACACCGTCTCGAGTCTTACTTCAAGGATACGCCACTTGATCAACGGTCAGTTTAGAGATGTGATCGTAGAGGGGGAGATCTCCAACTTCAAGGTATACCCTTCGGGTCACCTATATTTTACGTTGAAGGACGAGAATGCGATCATAAAGGCGGTCTTTTTCAATTACGGGGATCGATTTCGGGGGATAAACCTCGGGGATGGGTTAAACATCCTCTGCAAAGGCAGGGTCGATGTATATGAAAAGAGGGGGGAGTATAGACTGATCGTTGAAGATCTCGACTTAAAAGGTATAGGGATATCCCAGCTTAAATTCAGGATACTGTGGGAGAAGCTATCGAAAGAGGGGCTCTTCGATCCAAAGAGGAAGAAACCTTTACCCCTTCTGCCCAAATGTATAGGTATCGTCACATCCCCTGCAGGGGCCGCAATCAAAGATATGTTAAAGGTGATTTATAGTAAATTTGAGAATATGGCCGTCCTTGTATACCCTGTAAAGGTTCAGGGGGACGATGCAGCCTATGAGATAGCGGAGGCGGTAGACCTTCTCAATACGGTGAAAGATGTGGATGTAATTATAATCGGGAGGGGCGGCGGTTCATACGAAGACCTGTCCCCTTTTAATGAGGAGGTCGTCGCAAGGGCAATAGCGGCATCGGAGATACCTGTTATCTCTGCCGTTGGCCACGAGATAGACTTTACCATAGCAGATTTTGTTGCCGATGTAAGGGCTCCTACCCCAACGGCCGCTGCGGATCTCGCTGTTGGTAATAAATACGAGATGGTTGAACTGATACAAGCCCGGAAAAAGGGTTTAGAAAGGGCCATTACGGGAAAACTGGAGAGGTCACGCTTGAATCTTATCCGTTCATCTATGGCCCTTAAAGAAAAGAGGGACGTCTTTATAGAATACCGTATGTTTCTCGATGACCTGCAGAATAACCTTTTTCATGGATTTGAAAGATACATTACAAACACAAAAAGGCACCTCTTATCACTTTCCCAGAGGATGGAGGACCTAAACCCTTACGGGATATTGAAAAGGGGTTACAGTATCACCACAAGGAAAGATTCTGGTCATGTGGTCTTCGATGCACAAAGCGTTGAAATAAAAGAGGATGTAGTTGTAAGGCTTTACAGAGGTGAAATTGAATGTACGGTCACGGAGAAACATTATAGGAACATTATAGGATAGAAAACTAAAATTAGCCCTCGAGTAACCTTTTTATCTCTTCAAACGTCTCATCATTTAGGGTATTCCTCTTCTGTGCCATCTCAAGGGCAAAAAGGGACAGAACCTTATACACCTTCTTGTGTAACTCCATCTCCCCCATTTCACGGATATGGGAGTTAATTGTCTCGATATCTCCCCTTACAACAGGCCCTGTTAAAGAGTTCACCGGGCCTTTCTCCTTTATGTTTGAAAGGGTTGCATCGATGATGGGGAAAAAGGGCCCAAGGTCAATCTCGATCTTATCCATGATCTTCTTCCCCGCATATATGAGGGCACAGAGGAGATTACATACAAAGACAGCGGATAGATGATATAGTACCTTGTCCTTTCCCTTGATTGTACATACTTTACGACCTAAGACCCCACCCAACTCATTTAAAATATTAAGGGCAGGCCCTTCTCCTTCGATAAATATATAGGTTGTGGGGATCACCTTTATTGCGCTCTCTATATCCGGAAATGTCTGGAGGGGGTGGAGTGAGCCGATCAGGCCACCTTTTTTATCGATGGTGTACAGGATGGAGGAGGGGTGGGCCCCGCTTGTATGGAAAAACATCTTGCCCTCAAGGTCTTTGCCCTTCTCCGCTATCTCCTCTGCCACCTGCGTTATAGCCCTGTCCTGGGTGGTTATGGCAACTACATGAGAACTTTTTATGACATCCATATTGTCCTTCGTATATAGGACATCATCACCTAAGTATCTTTTTGCGATTACCAACGGGGCATCGTGTATATCGGAGACCGATGTTATCTTCATCCCCCTATTTTTCAATACGTATGCTATAGATACCCCGACCCTACCTGCTCCTATTATGCCTATATCCATACCTTTAACCTCCAAAACCGGGACTACCTGCCGTTATTATATAACTTCCCCGGCAAATAAAACAGGTTCCTAAAAATATCCTTAAATCTATCCCACACCCCCTTCACAAAAGTGGCGGTTACATCCGGGTTGTTAAGTTTCCCTTTCACTTTATATGAGGCATAAAGAAACCCTTTGTCTTTTTCTTTCAGAATGTTTTTCAGAATGGGGAGACTGCTTATGAACCAGTCGATGGTAACAAGGGGAGAGACCGCTATGTTACCGTCTATCTCCTTTGTTTTGAGATCCACATTTCCTTCCCCTGTAATTAACATCGATGGACCATCTATGACAAAATCCTCCGTAGAAAGGATGCCTTCCTTTATATTAAAGGTTGCCCCCATCTTCGAGTACGGGAGTCCTTCCTTTTCGAGTTGTGATTTTCCTCTAAGAATCGCCTGAATGTTCATCAATCCAAAGAGTTTTGAGAGGAAATTCCATCTCAAGATGGTACCTTCCTGGCTTTGCAAGACGAGATTCCCCTCCGTATTACCCACCATCTCTTTTATGGTATTCCCCTTGGAAACGATATAAAAGGCAAGCATCGTGAGCTTGTCCTCTATCTCCGTTTTCGCCTCAAAAGTCTTTAAGAGGGTGGCCCCTTTTATCTTGGCAAAACCTGCTAAATTTATGACAGGCTCTAAGGGGGATACATCGATAGAACCGGTACCATAAAACCCCCCTTCAAATACATCTCCCTTTAGTTCCGATATATCCACCCTTCCTCCATTGAAAAAACCTGTTAAAGAGAGGTTATCCCCCTCCACCTTATCAAAGCGGTAATGCCTTGACTTTATGGAAAAATCCCCTGCTGTTCTTTTCAGGATGCTTCCCTCTTTAACCCTCTCTATCCTGTATGTCCTATGTCTTTCAAAATCCTTAGGATCAAGTTTTTCTAAGTCCAGATCCAGATAAAATCGGGGGGCCTCGAGGCCTTCGATCCTGAGAATGGCACGATTTACTATGGTATTTCCCAGCTCAAGGGCCCTTACGTCCACATTGAAGACGTCCCCTTTAAAGTCTGAAAAGATGTCTATTCTGTTTAAGGGCTTTTTAAAAATCGGTAGATGGATGGAGCCATTCTCGAGCTTTATATAACCATCAATATACGGTAGGGTATCAACAGGAAATTTGAGTTCCTTCAAAGACAGATCCGCCTCAATGCTTCCCCTTCCACCCCCTGTACCGTATGGAAAGAGAAAGGCGACCTTCTCAAATTCAAACACCTTCAGGGCTATCCTCATATCGGTGATGCGATCCTTTTTTATCTCCCCCTTTCCCTCAATACGGATACCATCCAAAGAACAAGAGATGTTTTCTATCCTGTACATCTCAGGAACAATAATAATGGAGATATCGCCTCTACTTTTAATACCCCTGTCCTTTTTTAAAATACCGGGCAGGTGGGCCTTAAGTTCATCCATCACCACATCTGCCTTAAGCACTGCCCTATTCCCCACCCCATTTATATCGGCCTTGAGTCTTATCTCCCCTTCCACGCCTGAAGGCACCGGCATAATTGGTTTTATGTGGTCAACATCTATTTGCCCCGATACCGCCAAATCATAAATAGATGCTTTGGTATCGTATCTTCCGGTGACCATAAGCCCTGTTTCGCCCTCTTTTATGTTAAGGGGATTAAAGAAGATCCTTTCGTCGTCAAAGCTATAATGGCCGTTTAATCTTCCAGAAAAACCTTTCCACTTGGCCAAAACATCTATAAGATCCCCTTCTCCCCTTATCCTGAACCCTTTCTTCTCCTCCTGTTCCACTGTAAATTCTATGGCACCATATGTCTGCCCTTCTTTTAGTTCAAAATCAACCAAAAGTGCTGTCCGGGGCAACTCCCTCACATCAAAGGCATATTTTGCCTTGAACTCTTTTAACCCCTCTTTTGTAAAGGTATAGACACCAAAGAGGTCATAGATTCTACTTGTTCCTATATAACCTTCTGTTCGGGATATCGATGCCCTCTCCTCATCAAAGAGGACCACCCCATTTATACGCTCTACCACCACGTCTTGATAAACCAATCTGAGATCATTTAAATAGAATTCCCCTGTAATCGGTTTATTCTCCCCGAAAGATAGTCTTCCGGCCTTTACCGTACCCCCTATGAGGTAATCCCAGATGCCTATTTCCTTTAAAGGTTCCATTACATCAAGGCTTATAAACTCCTTTATCTCCTTTATATCTATCGGGCCTGAGCTTAACGTGAAATCGACAAGTCTTCTCCCTGCTATAACCAGATCGAGATTTATCCATGTCTCTTTATACTCCCCCTCCCTTATGTTCAAAGATAATTTTTTGTCGAAATACCGTAGGGACAGTCGACCCCTTGTTCTCTCCAGTATAAGGGGTACATTAAATACCCTATCCTTTAAAAAAAATCCGTTTATACCAAAGTCACCCTTATATTCGAGATTCCTGTTTTTATAAAGAAATACCCCTTTTGTATCGACCACCCCCTTCATATCCTTTGAAAGCTCGGCGAGGTTAAAGGCCGAAACGAAGATATCCCCTTCAACTTCAGAATCGATACCGCTATATTTACCCCTTCCCGATACATTCAACTTATGGAAATAGGGGGTATCTTTCAGTGTCGCCTTGAAGTCAAACCTTTTATCTGCCCCTTCCTTTCTAAATACCATGTAATCTACGACATACCTTTCCCCCCTGTGGTATATCACCCCGTTTTTTAGCTCCACTGACCCTTTCAGAAAGTCAATGGGGGGTAATTTTTCATCTTTTATTACAATGGATTTCGCATGAAAATTTGAAACGGAGAGTCTTTTCAGGTATAACCCTTTCCAAACGTTGATCTCAGCGTAGAGGCTTTTAGCCTCTACCTCTACATCCCCCTCAACCTTTATGCCCTCTCCAGTTAAATGGAGGGCTCCCCTTTCATAGGTTATATCCAGTTTGGATATATGGACATTGCAGCTTAATAGTTTAGAAAAGGCAAAAGAGGTAAAGAAGGGGAGATGGGTTTTTATGATATACAGAGAGAGGATAAAAATTGAAACTAAAACGAAAAGGAGAAGGGATATCTTTTTCATGTCATTGCCCTTGCGAGGGCAAAGAAATATAACCTATCTATCCCCCTTTTTTTAAGGGTATAGGATGCCTCTCTTGCCGTTGCCCCTGTCGTAAAGAGGTCATCGACGATGAGGACCCTTTTTCCCTTTATCCTTTCGCCATCTTTCACAGAAAAGGCCCCTTTTATATTCCTTAACCGCTCCTCCCTGTCCAGTCTTGACTGGTCAAGGGTCTCTTTACCCTTTATTAAAACCGTGGGAAGGACAGGCTTTTTTATAATTTCTGATATAACCTGGGATATGATAAAGGACGGGTTAAACCCCCTCTCTTTAAGTCTTTTTTCTGTAACTGGAATGGGGATTATGAGATCCACGGTGCTCGACAAACCCTTTATCTTTTCCGATAAGAGATTGGTCAGCGCCCTGCCCACGTCCTTTCTTCCGTGAAACTTAAAGGCATGTATCGCTTCCCTTAAGTTTTTCTCATAGAAAAAACCATACCTGCCCTCGATAAACCCCCTCTCGTCCTTTATACATTCACCGCACACCGACCTTATACCCATCCCCCTACCACAGATAGGGCAAGAGGTATTTTCATCTATCCGTTGAAAAGAATCTATACAGTCGTTGCAAAGAGCCCCTCCTGACTTCCCGCACCCCCCGCACTTCACAGGATAGACAGAATTTAACAGGCTTTGAAGGGCATCTTTGAATATAATTGAAATGTTAGGAGGCATTGTCCTTCAGAATGATAACGAGTATCTTCAGGGGCTTTTAACGTACCTCCCCTTCCCCTTCCCAGTTCTCACTCTCGTAAAGTCTTTTAATTTCCGTCATCTCTGCCTGGAGAAAATCCTCTCTTCTCACCACTATCGTATTCCAGCTGAAACAAACATCACAAAATTCAGACCATTCAACCTTTTTCGTTTTACAGTTGTTACAGATAAAGGGTATATAAACATGTTCTGGGGGAAAGGCAAGCCTGAATTCCATAACCGCCTTATCCATCTCACCCCTGTGTATATACGCCTCTGCCATGGCCTTGTGGAGGGCCTTGAAGTCTGCTCCTGAGGCGAGTAAAGTGTTGAGGGCTTCTATCGCCTCATCTATCATCTCCAGCCTGAGGCAAAGTCTCGCATACAGAAACTCAATAACGCCATTCTTTGGAGAGATGTCCAGAAGTCTTCTGTATATCTTTAAAATCACTTCCGGGGTCCGCCGCTCAATGTACAGGTCTTCCATTTTTAAAAGAAAGATGATATGTCCAGTCTTTGAGTAACCCCTACCGTAGACCCTACCGGCCTCATTCAGTTTGCCCGTCCTTTTGTAAACATCGGCGAGGAGTATGTAGGCAGGAACAAACCTTTTATCTTCGCCTATTATCTCTTTTAACCCTTTTGTGATCTCTTCCCCATGGTCTTCAAAATTTTTGTTGTAAAGAACCTTTAACCTCTCGAGCCTGATACCAAGAAGCCTCCTGTTTTCCTCCTCTGTCTTTACAAATCGGGTGATCCTTTTCTCTATTTCTAAGGCCTTATCCCAATCTTTTTTCGATACATAGAGGTTACGGAGCATTTCAAGGGCTTCTATATTGGATTCATTTTTACTGATAACCTCCTTTAGCTCGGTCTCCATATTTTCCCCATCATTCATCGCCAGCATGGCCTTTGCCTTCTTCAGAGAGACCGTTTCCTTTTTTCCAAGATTCATCTCAGCGAGTTTCAGTATATCAAGGGCCTTTTCATATTCCTTCATGGAGAGATGGATATCGGCAAGATAAAGATAGGTCTCCTCAACCTCAGGAACCTTTCTTATGATCCTGTTTAAAATATCTATGGCCTTTTCTCGGTCACCTTTTAGATCATATGCCCTTGCCCTCTCAAAAAATTCTTTCAGTTCTTCTTTCTTCTTTTCCTTCTTCTCTTCTTTCCAGTTTACAATCGTCTTTCCCAGATCCGAGAAAAGGCTCACAATCATAGAGAGCAAGACCCCTACCAGAAAAGATGCCATCACATAGGTGGCGATACCTGTCTCTAAAAACCTCCCGCCCCCTATATAAAACTTTACATTGTCGGGGTTCAGATGGTCTATATATACATAAAAGAGTACAAAAATAAAAAGGAGGAGAAAAAAGATTTTGTATTTCATCTCATTGTATGCCTTTCTGTTCCATCATTCTCTTGCAGGTTATACAATATCTTGCAACAGGATTCGCCTCAAGCCTTTTTTCGTTTATCTTCTCTTCACATTCCTCACATATACCATAAGTATTGTTGTTTATCTTATCAAGGGCATTGTCGATCTCCTTCAGGAGGTTGATATCGTTATCACTCAAGCTCATCAGTATATCTGCGGTGTAGGTGTTGCTCGCTGCATCCGCCATATCCTGGATTCCATCGGTCCCCAGGCTGTACGAATCCTCTTTGAGTCTCTTCGACTTATTAAGGATACCCTCCCTTGTTTTAAGAAGTACCCTCTTGAAGTACTCAAGCCTTTCTTTTTCCATTTTTCACCTCTGCTTGCCTTGTATGTTCTTTTTCAACTCCGTATCTTTTAGCTTCTATCCATAGACTGTCCAAGTCATATAATTCCCGTAGTGATTCAATAAACAGGTGCACAACAACATCGCCGTAATCCATGATAACCCACCTGCCCTCTTTATAACCTTCAACAGAATAGGGTTTAAGACCGTGTCCCTCCATCTTTTCTTCGATGTTATCGCATATGGTCTTTATGTGCCTTTCACTTGTACCATCTGCGATGAGAAAAAAATCGGCAATATCCGTTAGCCCTTTTAGGTCAAGGATCACCACATGTCGGGCCTTCTTCTCCTCAGCGTATATACCACACAAATTTACTTTTTCCATTCCTTCCATTGTCACTTTCTTAAAGTTCTATTTTTATAAACAAAATCAAATAGCACCGTTCAAGTAGAGCATCTTCTCCCCTATAATCCTTTCTACCGGAGATGGAACAAGGTAACGGATAGATTTCCCACTCTTAATACACGTCCGGATCAGGGTTGAGGAAATATCAAGGGGGGTCACCCGGTATATATATATCCTCTTTCCCGATTTATGCTGGAAACTCTCTCTGTCGTACTCTGTGATCTCCCCCCTTACCTCTCGGGGGAATATATCCTTTCCACGAACACCTTCATTTACCCCTGCCTTGACAGGCCTTTCCATAATAATAAAATTTGTGTGGGAGAATAGCTCTGTATACCGATGCCATGTATCGATCTCAAGAAAGGCATCCAAACCCACAATAAAATATATCTCCCCGAAGCGCCTCTCAAATGCCTTGATGGTATCTATCGTGTATGATACCCCCTTTCTTCTAATCTCCATATCCGATAAGCGGAGGTACCTGTTATTCCTTATTGCGGCCTTGAGCATTTTTAGTCTAAAGTCATAATCGGTAATCTTTTTTGTCTGTTTATGGGGCGGGATATAGGCAGGGACAAAGTATACCCTGTCTAATGAATAGGCCTCCCTTACCTCTTCCACGGCCCTTAAGTGTCCATAATGTACAGGATCAAAGGTTCCACCAAAAATCCCTACCCTCATCATACCCTCAACTGCCCGTCTCCAAAGGCAATAAATTTTGTTACGGTCAACTCTTCAAGCCCCATAGGACCAAAGGCATGGAGCTTTGTGGTACTTATCCCCATCTCTGCCCCCAAACCGAGCTGAAACCCGTCGTTCAAACGGGTTGAGGCATTGATAAGAACGAGGGAGGAGTTTACCTCCCTCAAAAAACGCCATGCCTTGTTATAGTTTCTTGTTATAATCGCCTCCGTGTGGTTTGAACCGTATTTTCTGATATGGGCAATAGCCTCATCCATATCCTTCACCACCCGTATGGCGATGATCAGATCAAGGTACTCTTCGTACCAGTCCTGCTCCGTTGCCTCTTCTATACCCTTTAAGATCTTCCTCGTTTTCTTACAACCCCTTATGGAAACCCCGCTCTTTTCAAAAATTGTTGCCATTTCGGGGAGGAATGTATCGGCGATCGCTTCGTGGACGAGAAGGGTCTCCATCGCATTACATGTTGCCGGCTTCTGGGCCTTTGCGTTGAGACACACTTTATAAGCAAGCTCTAAATCGCCCTCATCGTCTACATAGATATGGCATACCCCTTTGTAATGTTTTAATATGGGGATCCTTGAGTGCTCAACCACACTCCTTATCATCGTCTCCCCCCCTCTCGGGATTATGAGATCAATGTAATCGTCGAGTTTCAGCAGATCATACAGATAGGACCTCTCTGATGCCTTTATAAACTGAACGGCATCGGCGGTGATACCGTTTTTCTCAAGGGATTCAACGATCAGGCTATATAAGGCGAGATTAGAGTGGTAAGCTTCGGACCCTCCTTTCAGGATCACGCAATTCCCGCTTTTCAAACAGAGGGAATAGGCCTCTACGGTCACATTGGGTCTCGATTCGTATATCACGAGGATCACCCCTATAGGTATCCTCATCCTTCCCACCATAAGTCCGTTCGGTCTTTTCCATAGCTTCGTTATCTCCCCGACAGGGTCGGGAAGGGCTATCACATCCCTTAAACTCGCCCTCATCTCCCGGATTACCTTATCGTCTATCCTTAGCCTGTCTATCATGCTCTTCGGTATCCCTTCCCTCTCGGCCTTCTCTATGTCCTTTCTATTCTCTTCGAAGAGATAGCCCTTTTTATCCTCTATAAGAACCTCAAGGGTCCCAAGGGCTTTATTCTTCTCCTCCTGGGAGAGATGGGAAATGATGTTTGATGCCTCTTTTGATATCTTTGCGAGTCTTTCCGGTTTCATATCATCACCATATTGTTCCTGTGGATTATTTCTTCAGCATATTTATATCCAAGCTTTTTCTCAATATCAACACTTTTTAAACCCTTTATTTTGTTTATATCTGTTGAGGAATAGTTCGTTATCCCCTTTGCCAAAATTCTACCATTCTGATTTTCGATCTCCACACATTCACCTCTTGTAAATTCCCCTTCCGCCTTTAAAACCCCCGAGGGTAAAAGACTCTTCCCCTTCATGAGTATCGCCTTTTCCGCCCCCTGGTCTACAAGCACCTTACCCTTAACCTTAAAGGCAAAGGCGGTCCACCATTTATTCCTCGTCATCCTTTTTTTTGCATGGAAAAGGGTACCAGGATTTTCCCCTTTTTTTATCACGTTTATCACAACGTCCTTTTCATCCCCTTTTACAATCATGGTCTGTATGCCGTAATAGGACGCCTTTTTTGCTGCCTCAAGTTTACTCACCATCCCTCCAACACTCTTTTCGCTTTTCGTTCCAAAGGCAAGCCTTTCAATGTCTTCGTCTATCCTTTCAACCTCTTTTATAAGCCTCGCCTCACTGTATGAAGCAGGATCCTTATCGTAGAGTCCTTTTACATCGGATAGGAGGAGGAGGAGGTCCGCATCGGATATCTGGGCTATCAGGGCGGATAGGTTATCGTTATCCCCAAATTTTATCTCCTTGAAGGAGAGGGCATCGTTTTCATTGATAACAGGGACTATCTTAAGGTTGAGCAAGGAGTTTATCGTATTCATAAGGTTCAAACACCTGCTCTTACTCTTTATATCTTCGTGGGTGAGTAATATCTGGCCCACCGATAACCCCTCTTCCTTGAACCTCTCATAGTACATCTTCATGAGGAGTACCTGTCCTATCGATGCGAGGGCCTGCTTTTTCTCTATCTCCGTAGGTTTCTTCTTAATATTAAGCGTCTCCATCCCGCAGGCAACAGCACCACTCGATACGACGATTACATCTATCCCATCTTCCTGTACGGTCTTTATCTGCCGTGCCAGATCTGCTATTTTATCGGCGCTTATCCTTCTCTGTCTGTCGATAAGTACCGATGTACCAACCTTCAAGACGACCCTTTTTGTCTTACCCTTCATAGGCGCGATCCGTATTACCAAAATTTGTGCCTTTTTTTACACCAAACTCATCCCTTAAAACACTTTTAAGCCTTTCTATGCCGAACCCTTTTAATGCACTCACCTCAATGACCTTCTCCCCCCTGTTTTTGAAGTAGTCTACCCATCTTCTGACCTCTTCATCTTTTACCAGATCTATCTTATTCAATACGACCAGTCTCTCTTTTTTCAGAATCTCTTGATTGTAATTACCCATCTCTTCGATGAGTACCCCGTAATCCGTATCTAAAGAGTTTGATTGAATATCCAACACAACTATAATCTTTTCGGTCCTTTCGATATGTCTCAAAAAGGTCAGGCCAAGGCCTTTTCCTTTTGAAGCATCCTTTACAATACCGGGGATGTCCGCTATAACGATCGATACATCCCCTTCCCGGAACACCCCCAGGGAGGGTGTAAGGGTCGTAAAGGGATAGTCCCCTATCTTCGGTCTTAAATCCGTCAAGCGAGAGATGAGGGTAGACTTACCCGCATTCGGCAACCCCACTATCCCTATATGGGCTATCAATTTTAAAACAAGTTTTAACTGCCTCTCTTCGCCAGGTTCCCCTGGTTCAAACCGGAAAGGCACTCGATAGGTGGGGGTCGCAAAATGGGTGTTACCTCTACCCCCTTTGCCACCCCTTGCCGCCACAAATTCCTGTTTATCCTCTGTAATATCGCAGAGTAGGGTCAACCTTTCCTTATCAAAAACAAGTGTCCCCAACGGAAGGGCGATACGGACATCTCTACCATCCCTTCCGTTTTTATTATTACTCCCGCCGTTTTTACCGTTTTCTGCCCTGTAGACTCTTCTGTATTTGAAATCCTGGAGGCTTGTTAGGTTTCTATCCCCTGTTAGTATTATGTTCCCCCCATTTCCTCCGTCACCGCCATCGGGACCACCCTTAGGTACATACTTCTCTCTTCTAAAGCTTACACAGCCTTTACCGCCACTACCTGCTGCTATATAGATATCTGCTTCATCAACAAATTTCATTCAACAGGGTATAGACTCACCCTCTTTTTGTTCCCCGAAGATTCAAACCTGACAATACCATCCATTTTGGCAAAAAGGGTGTAATCCCTTCCTATTCCAACGTTTTTTCCGGGGTGCACTTTTGTACCATGCTGCCTTATTATTATACTGCCGGCCCTTGCAAACTGACCACTGTATACCTTTACGCCGAGTCTCTGGCCCTGGCTATCCCTTCCGTTCCTCGAGCTGCCCCCTGCTTTTTTATGCGCCATGAGAAGCCTCCACATTTATTCTTTCTATCAATAGCTCTGTGTATAGCTGACGATGTCCGTTTTTCTTCTTGTAATCCTTCCTTCTCTTGTATTTAAAGACAATTACCTTTCTCGCCCTTCCCTGGGATATGATTTTACCCTGAACATAGGCACCATCAACATAGGGACTCCCAATCAGAGGTCTCTCCCCCCCAAAGACTGCAAGGACCTCTTTTATAGAGATCTCATCCCCTTCGTTCGCAGAAATCCTCTCCAATCTAACCCTGTCTCCTTCTGCAACTTTATACTGTTTTCCACCGTTTTCTATAACTGCATACATACATCTTTCTCCTATCCTGTTATTTAAAAAAAACTATTTATAGTATGATAAACAGCCATCAAAAGTCAAGGCTTCTTTTGCAATGGTTATGGGGCGTGGATGTTTAAAGCTCTGAGTTTGAAAAAAAATTTTAATGATTAGACGATATAGCCGATAACTATATAAATAATGAATAATAACCTTTCTGGCAGGAGGTGGAGATGGCTTTTTTCAAGTCGATAAAAGGATACCTACTCTTGCTCTTTTTTGTCTCCATTCTCCCTGCCCTCGCCATAATTACATATTCAAGTATTGAAAGGCACAATCAAGAGATAGCGAACACTGAATCGGACGCCCTCTTCGTTCTGAGCAGCTTTGCCATTGACCACGAAAGGACGGTAAGCACCATTCGCCATTTCTTGATAACCCTCTCAACCCTGCCCCAGGTACGTAACCAGAACGGCCTTGAGACAAGCAAAATCTTCTCAGAGCTTATCAAACAGAACCCTTTGCTTAGCAGTATTTTTGCGGTAAACGAAAAGGGGGTTAGATTTGCCTCGGGAAGAATGCATTCTACTACCCCGGAGAACCTCTCCCACAGGAAATATTTTGTGGACGCCTTGAAAACAATGGACTTCTCTGCCGGAGAGGCCGTTACAGGGGTTACAACGAAAGAGCCTTCTTTCCACTTCTCCTACCCGATAAAAGGGGAAAAGGGAGAATTCAAGGGCATTGTAGCGGTAACGGTCGATATCGCAAAATATGCGAGGATATTTCCGGTATATAATCTACCCCAGGGTTCATTCCTCTCTATTACAGACCATAGGGGAATTTTGACATACAGATATCCTGATCAGAATGGGGCTCTAAAGCCCGATTCACCTGAGGTGATCGAACTGATGTTAAAATATGGCGAAGAAGGAAAATTTACGTACAAAGACTCTAATAATATAGAATACCTGAAACTATATAGGAGATTCCATTTAAAAAAGAACGACCCCCCCTATCTTTTTATAAGGGTTTCCATCCCTAAAACAGAGATCTTGAAGAATGCAAGAAAGAGTATAGTCTTAAATATCGGCCTTATGACCATCGCCCTCGCATCATCCCTGATACTTGCCATGTTTTTAGGGAACCATCTCATATCAAACAGACTTAAAAAACTTGCCGATGTGTCAAGACGGCTCGGCGGAGGTGACTTTAAGGCAAGAACCGGTGTACAACATACGGATGACGAGATAGGGAGACTCGCCTCTGCGTTCGATTGGATGGCAGATACCCTGGAAAGCAAAGAGCAGGAACAGAAAAATATAGAGCATACCCTTCAGAAGATCGCCCGGGACTGGCAGGAGACTTTCGATGCCATAGGGGATATGGTCATGATCCTCGATGAGAGGTTCCATATCGTAAGGTGTAATAGGGCCACCTCTTCATTTCTCAATTTACCGATAGAAACCATACCTTCAAAAACATGTTTTTCCCTTATGCACGGCACAGAAGACCCCCCTTCATCTTGTCCTTTTGAGAAGATGATGGTGTCAAAAACCCATGAGGAGACGGAATTCTACGATGCAGCAAGAGACAGATGGTATTTGGTCTCTGTAAGCCCTATATTCGATGAAGAAGGTAATATCTCAGGGGCTGTCCATATTGTGAAGGATATAACCGAACATAAGCGATACGAGGTTGCCCTTGCCGAATCGGAGGAGAAATACCGCATCCTCGTTGAAAATAGTCTAATAGGTTTCTGTATCATCCAAGATGAGAGGTATAAATTCGTAAACCAGGCCTTCTGTGACATATACGGCTACTCCAGGGAAGAGCTTATAGAAAAGATGGACCCCAAGATTACCATCCATCCCGATGACAGGGAGCGGGTTTTAGAGAATAGAAGAAAAAGGATATCAGGGGAGGTGAAGAATCTTATCTATGAATTCAAAGGGATAAGAAAGGACGGTCAAATAATCACGGTTAAGGTGTTCGGAAGTAGCATAATATACAACGGAAGGCCCGCATCTGTAGGTATGGTGATAGATATCACAAAGGAAAAATTGCTCGAATCACAGTTGATTCAGGCCCAAAAGATGGAGGCAATAGGGGCATTGGCAGGGGGGGTAGCCCACGATTTCAACAACCTCCTCATGACGATCCTCGGCTATGCATCCCTTATGCTTGTGAATAAAGACCCCCATGATCCTGACTATGAAAAACTGAAGACGATAGAGGAACAGGTAATAAGCGGGGCAAAACTTACGAAACAACTCCTCGGTTTTGCAAGGGGAGGGAAATACGAGGTGAAACCGACGAACCTAAATGAAATCTTGACCCGCTCCGCCGATATGTTCGGTCGTACAAAAAAGGAGATCAGGATACATAAAAAATTAGAAACGAACCTCTGGATAACAGAGGTGGACAGAGGCCAGATGGAACAGGTATTTTTGAATCTCTTCCTCAACGCATGGCAAGCGATGCCAGGAGGAGGGGATTTATACCTCGAGACAGGGAATGTAACGTTCCATGAGAATATGGTTCCACTTTTGCTTACCCCAGGCAGATACATTAAGATCTCCGTTTCAGATACAGGCATAGGTATGGATGAGGCCACAAAACAGAGGATATTTGAGCCTTTCTTCACCACAAAAGGGATGGGGAAGGGGACAGGCCTTGGGCTTGCGTCTGTTTATGGAATCATAAAAAACCATAATGGGGCAATCAACGTATACAGCGAGAAGGGGAAGGGGGCAACTTTCACTTTATACTTGCCCGCAACCGAGAATCTCCTACCATTAGAAGAAGATAAAAGGGATACAACATTAATAAAAGGTTCGGGCAATATACTCATTATAGACGACCAGGAGGACATCATAAAGGTGGCATCGGAGATGATAAAGATGCTCGGTTACGGTGTTTTCATGGCCCAATCAGGGGAGGATGCGATTGAGATTTACAAAACAAAAAAGGACGATATAGCCCTTGTGATACTCGATATGGTCTTACCAGGGATGGGAGGGGGTGATATATACGATAGATTGAAGGGGATAAACCCTGAGATAAAGGTGATCCTGTCAAGCGGGTATAGCCTGAATGGACAGGCTGTATCCATAATGAAGAAGGGCTGCAACGGGTTTATCCAGAAACCGTTCACTTTGATCGAGCTTTCTCGGAAGATAAAGGAAGTACTGGGTTAACTGTGATGATGAATGTCAGTTACCCGGTTTTGAAAATCTTTTTCTTAAGTATTTATCCCCCTCAACAAGGATGATAACAGAAAAAGATACGATGATGACCTTCACCCATTCAGAAAGAGTAAGGGGACTGGTTCTAAATAACCACTGCATGGCCGGTATATAGATTACCCCTATCTGGGCCACCAAAGCGGCTACCATACTATAAAAAAGGAAGGGATTGCTTAACGGGTTTATTTGAAAGACTGATCTCGTTTCGGATCTTGAGTTCCAGGCCTGGAAAAACTGAAAAAAGACCATCGTGGTCATTGCAATGGTCCTTGCATGGGTTACACTCTCTCCTCTGTTTAGTGCATCATAATAGGTGTAAACTATACCCATTGAAATGAGAATGCCCACCATAACGCTTCTTTCAAACAGGAGCCTCGACATGATACCTTCCTTGATGCTTCTCGGTTTCCTCAATAAGACATCCTTTTCTCCTGGTTCGAAAGCGAGGGCAACATCCTGGAGGCCGTTTGTAACGAGGTTAATCCATAAAAGCTGAGAAGCAACATACGGAACGGGGAGATCCATAACCATCGATATGATAATAGAAAGGATGGCTGCAAAGCCTGTTGGAATAAGGAAGAATACGACCTTCCTTATATTGTCGAAGACTATCCTTCCTTCCTCCACCGCATGAAAAATACTTGTAAAATTATCGTCGGTTATGACCATATCGGCTGCTTCCCTTGCTACATCCGTTCCTGTTATCCCCATAGCCACACCTATATGGGCAGCCTTCAGTGCAGGGGCATCGTTTACCCCATCACCGGTGACGGCAACCACCTCTCCATGTCTTATATACTGTTTTACAATCCTCAGTTTGTGTTGAGGGGATACCCTTGCAAAAATAGAGGTACTTTGAACCTTCCTGTATAACTCTTCATCGTCCATAGCTTCTATCTCTTTACCGGTAAGGACACCTCCCTTTCCTTCTGTAATATGGAGAATACGCCCTATTGCGGAGGCGGTCACCTTATGGTCCCCCGTTATCATGGATACCCTTATTCCTGCCTTCTTACACCCTTCTATCGCTTCCTGCACTTCAGTTCTCGGAGGATCAATCATAGCCTGAAGGCCGGAAAAGATAAAATCATTGCCTATGAGATCCTCTGTAAAGGGTTTATCTAAGATAGAGATGTCAACCTCTTTAAATGCCATAGTCAGTACCCGAAGGCCGTCTTCAGCAAAACAGTTCACTATCTCCATGATACTTTCTCTATCAAAGGGAATATCTGACTCTGCCCTGTTGCAGAGAGAAAGGATAATCTCTGGCCCTCCCTTAATGAATATAAAGGCCTTGCCCTGAAATGCGTGAAGGGTCGCCATGAAACCCCTGTCTGACTCAAAGGGTATTATACCTTTAAGACTGTAAGCGATTCTCTCCCTTGCAGGCTCAAGTCCCCCTTTTATAGCAGATACTATAAGTGCTGCCTCCGTTGGGTCGCCCTCGACCTTAAAACGGCCTTCTTCTTCAACGAGATTAGATTCGTTACACAAAAGGCCTATTCTCAGGAGCATCTGCAGTTTTTCGAGAAGTTCCCCTTCGACAGGTTTCCATTCGTGGAATATCCTGCCTTCCGGATTATAACCCGTACCTGTTACCTCAAAATTATGTTCACCGTTTGAGATGGCCTTCACCGTCATCTCGTTCTTTGTCAGGGTCCCTGTCTTGTCTGTACATATAATAGATGTGCTTCCGAGGGTTTCTACGGCCGGGAGCTTTCTAATGACCGCATTTCTCTTTGACATCCTCCGTATCCCTATGGCCATCGCAACGGTCACAACAATCGGTAGACCTTCCGGGACAGCGGCAACAGCTGCAGCAACGGCTATCGTAAATATCTCCCCTATCCTTATACCCATAGAAAGCCCAAGAAGTATTATAACCAAGGCACTGCCGAGGACAAGGATACCTATAAAATGGGCAAACCTCTCCATCTTCTGCTGCAGGGGGGTCTGGGTTACAGACTGCTCTTTCACATCCCTTGCAATTTTCCCTATCACCGTATTTATTCCTGTATCAACAACTATACCCTTACCCCTGCCGTTTACAACTATGGTTCCCATAAAGGCCATGTTCTTCTGATCACCTGGCGAAAGATTATCTTCCAATATGGGCTCTGTAGACTTGACTACCGGAAGGGATTCTCCTGTCAGGGCAGCTTCGTCGATCCTCAACTCGATTGCATCAAATAATCTCACATCCGCAGGCACTTTCTGGCCTGACCCGAGGTATATTATGTCACCAGGGACGAGTTCCTCATTTTTTATCTCATATTCTCTACCACCTCTTACAACCTTGGTCTTTGCAACGATCATCCGTTTTAAAGCCTTTATACTGGTCTCTGCCTTATACTCTTGAAAATAACCCACAATCGCATTTATTATGAGTACCGCCCCTATAACACCTGTGTCAATATACTCCCCCAGCAAGGCCGTTACAGCGGCGGATACTAAGAGTATATAGATGAGGGGACTTTTAAACTGGTCGAGGATAATCTTAAGACGGCTTACGGACTCTCCTTCTGATATCAGATTAGGGCCATACTTCTTTCTTCTCTCTTCCACCTCATGTATCTCAAGTCCGTTTGGCCCCGAACCCAATCTCCCATAAATATTTTTTATGTCGAGCTTATACCAGTCGATAGCAACCTCCTTCCAGGTTTTATCTCGATGGTTTTTGTATCATCCAATACAATTCTATCATATTAATTCGTTTTTTTAGCACACGATTACAAAGTTAACTGAATTTTATAATTATTGAGGGGTTCTCACCCTTTATGCCCTTCCCTTTTATCTCCTGCCACCAGTTCATAGTTCTTTCTCCTTATATCCATAAGAAGGAGGTCAATATCATCGGATGGAACCCCTACCATTTTAAGCGTCTCATTGGCAAGGCGAAGACTACTTTCCAGGGCTTCAGGCATGGCAATAGTTGCTCCTTTTTGAATCAACCTTTCACTCCCTTCAAGGTCTCTGGCCCTGGCTATGATTGGCAAAGAGGTATAATTGTTTCTTATATGGGAGATGGCTTGAACGGCAGTTGATTCTTGGTCCACAGTAAGTACTACTAACGAGGCATTCTCCAGATGGACAGCGGCAAGGAGCTCAGGGTTTGCTATATCCCCGTAGTAAACTGGGAACCCCTCCGATTTTCCCTTTGCCACTTTTACCGGGTCATTATCGAAAACGATGAAAGGTACTCTATTTGCATGAAGAAGTACTGCCACTATATGACCTACCCGGCCGTAGCCACCTATAATCACCCTTTCTCCTTCCCCCTCCTCTATATTAAGACCGGGGAAGGCATCGCCACTTTCCTCCTTACGGGAAAAACGTATGGAGAGGAAATTACCAAACCTTGCCAACAATGGGGTAAAAAGCATGCTCACAGATATAATGCTAATACCTATAATAAAGACATCATCATCAATTATATGAAATGACTTAGCTGATGCAAGAAGGACAAATCCAAACTCCCCTCCTTGGGCAAGCATAAAAGATACATTGATAGCCCGACTTTTACTCATTTTCAAGATAAGGCACAATAAGAATATAATGGTTATTTTGATTAAAGTGATAACAAACAAATGCTTGATAAATAAAAGGGTATTTGAGGCAATCAAACCGATATCTATGGACATGCCAACGGCCACAAAAAAGAGGCTGATAAGAATTCTCTTATATGGCTCAATATAAGCCTCAATCTGTAGATTATATCGGCAATCCGACAGAAGCATACCCATTAAAAAGGCACCAAGGGCAAGGGAAAAACCCGCCTTGTGCATGGCCCAGGCGGAAAGAAAGACTGAGAGCATTGTGACAATCAAAAAACCTTCTCTGTTTTTCTGACGGGCAAGCTTATCCAGTGCAAAAGGTATTAAAAATTTACCGAATCCCAACACAACCAAAAAAGCACCTGTTATATGGACTACATGTTTCCCCTCAGGTATGGATATTGAAAATCTTTCCGGAAAGGAAAGTAGAGGTATAAGGGCAAGGATCGGGACAATAGCGATATCCTGCATTAGGAGTACACCAAAAACGGTTTTGCCATGGGGGCTTGCTATCTCTCCTCTATCGAGCAACATCTGCATAACAATAGCAGTTGATGACATGGCAAAGGTCAGACCGATAATTATAGAAGTTTCTAAGTTTGGATGGTTTAAAAACATATAACCACTAATAGCAAAAGCGGTAAAAATAATCTCGAGAATGCCAAGACCGAATATTTCTCTCCTTAACGCCCATATGCGGGAAGGCCTCATCTCAAGCCCTATAACGAAGAGAAGGAGCACAACCCCGAGTTCCGCAAAATTCCTAACGCTCTCTACATGGGTTGTAATATATGGTCCAGGTGTGTAAGGGCCTACAATTATACCTGCCACAAGAAGCCCCGCTATGGATCCAAGCCCCAGGCGCTTGAAGAGTATATTCATTAAAGAAGCTGTTATAAGAAGGATTACCGCAGAGGAGACAAAGTCTTCAAGGTTCATATTTTTATTTTATATAAAGAGGCAAACCTATTTCTTAGGGGGAGGGACCTTCGTACCGCAACACTTACAGTTGATATCATCATGCTTTTTTGCCAGAGGCACAATCTGCTCCTTTTTGCATTTAGGACATGTCCTTTTTAAATGCAAAAGCCTTCCAACAATAGCACCAAGGGTCATAAACATAATACATACGCTCTTTTGTATATTAAAATATATGAATATAAAAAGCAATTGCGAAAAACCTAAACGTTATCCCAAAATGATAATCTCTTTATCTTTTTGGGTTATTAATGTATCCCTTTAAAACGGTTTCAATTTTACCTTTTTGCAGAGAAGCTTAAAATAACATGGTAAAAAGGGCTGTGGGGGAAGCATCACAGATGGCGGAAGAGAAAGCGCATATAGATCTCCATCCATCCCTAATTTAAATAGGACAGAGCCTTATAAGTGATTTTGGCAGGTGTTGACCTGATGATACCTATCCACCTCAAACGAAGGATATATAAGTACCATTTAAGAGGCAAACGATTTTCTTATATCCTACTTTCCATATACAACAGAAAGTATGCAGTGCATGCCATTAAAGAGGAAAACCTCCACCGTCAACCTGAAGTATCAGAGCTTGATTTTATACTGTGTATTAAAACAGTCCGTACCGTAAAGAATGATTATACAATCCAGTATAAAAACAGGGCCTACCAGATAGAGGAAAGGATTATAGAAAAAAAGCTCATAGTTGAAGAAAGGATGATGCAAAATGATGCAAAATAAGCTAGATGTACAGTTTGATGGGGGGCAAGTCCAGTGGCACCTCTTCACTCTTCGATTTGTTAAATCCGGGAATGCTATTCTTTATTTAACGAGATAAGCATCGTAAACCACTGCATTTCCAAGACGCATTGCAAAGGCAATACCGATATGACGGTTTAAATAATCATATTTTTTTGAGCTTGTTTCAAATTGCATGGTTACACGAAAATAATAAAGATTGGGGTCAACCACTTCCCCTTTTCCAACCTTAGCGAGTACATCTGGCGGTCCAAAGCGATAACCTTTTGTTTGAAGATAAATATATTCACCATCATCAGTTTGAAGTAGATATCTTGTGTCAATAATGGCCAGCCCATCTTTTGTGACAATTTGCCAGTCAGCCCCGTTATTGAGAATCTTACCTTTTATGTTCGGGCCTTCAAAATATCCACCTGTTATGGGGATAATACGACGTTTACCGAGGTCAGATGTCTGTCCAAGCTCCCATACAGGTGCAATGAGCTCAACAGTCCATTTACCGAGATATTCGAGTTTTGGTTTAGGGGGTTCAAATCCTTTTGTATCACCAACTTTGGTTTGACCAAAAGCCATAAATGGACTGACAAAAAAGGCCACTAAAAGGGCTACAAACAACACCTTCTTCATTTTTTCCTCCTGTTATTTAGATAAAAAAACCAATTGTCGTTTGGAGTGAGGAGGTGCCCATTCGACATTGACTTTGTGATTATTTATAACAAACAACTTTTTCCCTGTCAACGTTTTCTGATAACCTATAAACCACTCCCGATCATCAAGACAATAATTTAAAAGAGTCCTATAATCGAATGATTCATAAAGCCTTTCGTTATTTTTCCACTGACGTAAACGATTGGTATAAACACCTTATTTGCATGCAATTTGAGAAATATTCTTTTTTTACCATAACTGCCTTAGGGGCAACCTTTCTTTGGAAGTAACATCTCTTTTTTGTTGATCTTTTATTAATGTTCACCCTTTTCTATGGAGCTACTTCAGGATTGCATCCAATTAATTGCCCTGTCAAGGTTTGGAGTATTATAAGCGTATTGAAATAATTATTAGCCGACAGTGGGATTTGAACCCACGACCTGCTCATTACGAGTGAGCTGCTCTGCCACTGAGCTATGTCGGCATTTTTGATAATTTATATCCACTCCTTATAATGAGTCAATATATTTTGAGAAATCGCAGGGTCAATTATATAAGCCCATACCCATTTTCACCTAAACCTTTAAAAGCATGGAGTTATCCCCACTACGATACAAAGAATTTTTAAACCATAATCCCTCACTGAAATGAGAGGGATAGCCTCATTAAAATTTTCTGTGGCATAGGTTACACCCATTAAAAGTCTTTTTACCATCATGACAGTAGAAGCATTTTTTATCTGTAAAATGTTCGTCCATAGTAAAAAGGGCTTTTTTATGGGTATCAAAAAGGGATGAATGGCACTCTTTACATGTAAACCCACTGGAGATATGGGTCTTATGGTCAAAGATCACCTTGCCCTGCCCTCCTCCACCGTATATCAGTGTTTCCTGCCCTATTAAGGAAAGGAGAGCACCCTCTGCCAGAAAAATAACGGACACTGTGGCGATGATAATCGCTATCTTTTTCATACAAACGCCTCTCTAAGAAGTTAACAAGCAACAAGTTAAACTATAATCTTCCTGTTTACCTTTTTGATATCCGATGTCCCTGTCAAGACCATAGAGTCGATTAGCTCTGTTCTCATTCTGTTTAACATGAGGGCAACCCCATCTTTGCCCCCACCAACTGCCCCCCTTAGAAGATGCCTTCCGGAGAGCACCGCATCCGCCCCCAGGGCCATCAGTTTCAACACATCTGTTCCATATTTTACTGTCCCATCGGCAAATATTATCGTTTTACCCTTCACTTTTTCCGCAATTTTCGGTAAAACCTCAGCCACACCAGGGGTATAATCGAGGACCCTTCCCCCATGGTTGGAGACCACGATACCTGCAGCCCCTGAATCAAGGGCCATCTCTGCTTCATCAACGGTCATTATACCTTTTAGGATAAAGGGCAATTTAGTTGAATTTACAATCTCTTTCAATTGTTTCAACGTCTTTGGTTCCACTGTCTGACCGGGAAGGGCCCGGGCGGCCCGGCCTGCAGAATCTATATCTATCGCAAAGGCTATGGCCCCTGATTGTTCTATCATTCTGATACGTTTCATGATCTCTTCCTGGGTCCTCGGCTTGATGGTCACTATTGCCTTACCGTTATATTTTTTTACGGCCTTGAGCCTTATTTCAAAAACCTCGACAGGATCGCCTATACCATCTGCGGCAAAACCTATGGTGCCTGCCATTATACAGCCCCCAAGGACTGCCTCGATATACTCGTCATCTGTCATCTTTCCTTTTAATCCCATATTATAGGTTGTACCCCCCGTTGGTGCGGCAAGAACAGGGAAGGAGAGTTTCTCCCCCCAGAGGGTGATAGACGTATCCACTTTTTTTACATCATGAAGGGTTCGCATATTCAACTGTATGTTCTTAAGGGCAATATAGTTATTCTTAAAGGATTGCCCGGAACCGATACCACCCATACCGGGAACCTCACCGGCACATGCTACACCATCGCATTCATGGCATACCCGGCACCTTGGATAGAGCTTTTCCCTAGCATTTTTGAGGATATCCTCCATTGTAAGGGGTTGACCTTTTGGCTTTGCTTCTTCTACTTTTTTTACCTGTTCCGCTGCTTCGAGATGATCCTTCTTTGCAATTGTGGCTAAGGCTATCGCCCCTGCTGCCCCTACTGAAACATTTTTTATAAAATCCCGCCTGCTTACGCCTCTCTCTTCAATATTTTCTTTAGTCTTTCTGTCAGACATAGTAATTCCTCCGAATAGCATTTTTATTTTTGTTTATATTTTTACAACAGGTTAAGTCTTCCGTCAATGCGTAACTTATTATTTTCTGTAAAACGGGATGTACATTATTTTGCATGGACATTTAATACTAAAAAAGTTGACATTTCTTTTGATTTCATTAATATTTATGGCAAAAGTTTTGGGGGTGTTATGAAAAGCTCAACCAGGACTCAAAAAAACAAAAAATTACGAAAAGAAAGGAGAACTGGTATGCCGTACGATCCTACTAAAATGGCGGACTGGGAAATTTCAGAAGCAGCTGAAAAAAACATGAAGAGCATATGGCAACTCGGAGACGAGTTGGGGCTGGAAAAGGATGAGGTGATCCCCTATGGGAAAATCGGAAGGCTCGATTATCTCAAAATCATGGAACGGCTAAAAGACAAACCGGACGGTAAATATATAGAGGTCACCGCCATAACCCCAACCCCTCTCGGTGAAGGAAAAACGACCACATCAATGGGTTTGATCGAGGGACTCGGGAAAAGGGGGAAAATTGTGGGGGGTGCCATAAGGCAACCCTCAGGGGGGCCCACGTTTAATATAAAAGGGAGTGCAGCAGGGGGCGGTAATGCCCAGGCCATACCTTTAACCGAATTTTCCCTCGGGCTTACAGGGGACATAAATAACGTGGTCAATGCCCATAACCTCTGTATGGTAGCCTTAACTTCAAGGATGCAGCATGAGAGAAACTATGATGATGAAGCCCTTGCAAAGAGGGGGTTAAGACGCCTTGATGTCGATTCAAAGAACGTGCAGATGGGCTGGGTTATGGATTTTTGCGCCCAGACACTAAGGAGGATCATCATAGGGCTTGGGGGAAAGATGGATGGTTTTACCATGGAATCCCGCTTCGATATTGCGGTCAGCTCCGAGATCATGGCGATCCTTTCCATAGCCAAGGATTTAAAGGACCTAAGGGAACGTATCGGCAAGATCACCGTCGCATATGATAAAAAAGGCAGGCCAATAACACCGGAAGACCTCGAGGTGGCAGGGGCGATGACCGCATTTATGAGGGAAAGCATAAACCCCACCCTGTTACAGACCATCGAAGGACAGCCAGTTATGGTCCATGCAGGGCCTTTTGCAAATATAGCGATAGGTCAGTCTTCTATTATAGCGGATAAAATGGGCCTTAAGATGTTCGATTACCATGTAACGGAGAGTGGTTTCGCCGCGGATATCGGGTTTGAAAAATTCTGGAATGTGAAATGTAGGATCAGTGGCTTACATCCAAATGTGTCTGTGGTAACGGCAACGGTAAGGGCTTTAAAGATGCATGGCGGCGGACCTAAGGTTACCCCCGGACTCCCCATACCCCAGGAATATACCAAGGAAAACCTCCAACTCCTCGAAAAGGGTATAGAAAATCTTCTCCACCATATCCGTACCATTAAGATGTCAGGGATGAAACCTGTAGTCTGTATAAACAGTTTCAGTACGGATACAAAGGATGAGATCGCACTGATCAGACGTTACGCTGAGGCCGAAGGGGCAAGGGTAGCCGTATCTGAGCACTGGCTGAAAGGCGGGGAAGGGGCATTAGAACTCGCCGATGCGGTAATCGATGCCTGCGAGGAGAAGGTAGAATTTCAATACCTTTACCCCCTGGAGATGCCTCTTAGAAAGAGGGTCGAGATCATTGCAAAAAACGTATACGGTGCCGACGGTGTACTTTGGATTCCGGAGGCGGAGGAAAAGGCAAAGAAATTAGAGACAGATCCCGAGTTTAAAAACTATTATACGATGATGGTAAAGACACACCTCAGTCTCTCCCATGTGCCCGAATGGAAGGGTGTACCGAAGGGATGGACCCTCCCCATAAGGGACATCCTCATATTCTCCGGGGCAAGATTCTTATGCCCTATGACAGGAACCATAAGCTTAATGCCAGGTACAAGTTCAGACCCCGCCTTCAGAAGGATAGATGTGGATACCACAACGGGAAGGGTAAAGGGTCTCTTTTAAAAATTACAATAAGAATCAGGCAGAAGGGGCTTTCCTTGACAGAAGGATTGCCCCTTTTATCTTTTCAAAGGTATATTTTTTTGACCCCTTCAATTCCTCAATAAAGGGCTCCGATGGTTTATCCATGTAAATCACCATCTTTCCTTCGGGCTTTAAAAACCGAAAACCGCTCTTTATATAGGACTTTGTAATGTCCAATATCGGAGGGTCTTCCTCCCATAGGTATACCATTTCCGGTTTGATAAGTATGATATCGAAGGAAGTCTGAAAGAGAAAGGGGAATTCCACCTCGAAGTGGAAAAAGCCGTATTTTCTCGCCATCTCTTTCGATTCCACAAACCAGTTTTTCTTTCTCATCGCATCCCAAAGGGATTCTTCCTCTCCCAGATGCATGATTAAATCCTGGACTTTCTTTTTTTCTATTGTCCTACTGAGATAGGTGGCGGTTAACACATCGAGGATATCCCTAATCCTCTCTCTATAAAGGTTTAGATAAGATGCGATTTCTTTTTTCTCTTCCGCATCCTCTCTTATCTTATCCGAAAGGGCAAAGAATCTCTTGTACCCTTCTTTGAAATATTCAAGGACTTCCAGTGGGGTCTTGCCAAAAAGACCCATCTGTTTTTTTGAATCGTATAAAGAAGAGATGTCCCTGATGGTCATCCCGAATAATGGGTTACCTCCACGAAAGTTAGGCAGTTCCAAATGGATAAAGTTATTGAAGGTGTTTTTTAAAATCTGAAGGACTGCCGGGGAACGTTCAACACCATAGAAGACGTTATCCATGATATATTTTTTTAGGCCTTGTTCATCTTCCCACTCGGCAACGAAAGTATTCTTTTCCCTGTAAGGCAGCACAAAGGAGAGGTAAGCGAGTTCGTTCTGTAAGTCCATAAGGGTCGTACCAAAACCAGGGGTAAGGTCGAGGATCTTTAAGGAAAGGATATCCTCTTTGCTATACCTTGCGTCCCCCTTAAAAAGGATATCGGCGATGCCCGGTTCATCATCGTCCCCTATCTTTTTTGTAAATAAGGTGTTTAAAATATGGATGATGTTGTAAGGGTTGATGTTGTCTATCCTCTTTAATACATCTTGTGTTTCATCACCCTGATTAGTGTATCCCCTGGGGGTACAAATGGGGGATCCTATAGAAAATTCCTCTAATATTTCCATCACCTTTGGCATTATTTCCGACTTTTTCTTAAGACCCGATATAGCCTCCTTAAAAGAGGTCCTCTTCTCCTTTACCATTCCAACAATCTCTTCCCTCTCCCTGTCCATAATCTGGGGTATGGTTTTACTAATCGCTCCCAGAGAAAAGATGTTGTAAAATAGATGGAAGGTTTCATACGTTTTATCCACCATCCCCTTTTCGATATCGACCTCGATCATCATCAACTCGAATTTTACCGGCCTTTTAATGATTATCCATTCTTTTCCATTTGTGAGAATCCCCCAGGGTGTTTTAGTCTTTTTCAACATATATAACACCTGATAGACAGGTATCCTGTTTTCAAACTCGAGATAAAAACCACTTATCCCTTTATCGAGGCTTCTGCCGTATCTTTTTAAAACGAGGATCCCCAGGGGCATATCGTAGTATTCTTTAAGACCCCACAATTTTGAGGCATAAACCCTTGCCTCTTCGGAGGAGAAGAGGGCTACATCGGGGCCCTTGATCCTCTCCTCAAAAAACTTTGGTTTTGACTCACAGGCATACCCAAAAAGCTTTAATATGGGCCTTACGATATGGGTTTCCGTATGTATTTCACTCGCAAACCCTTTGATTTCCTGAAATTTTGTAAGTATCCTGTAGATATTCTCGTATATATCCCTCTCAAAAGGCGCACTCAAGATAGACTTAACACCGGCCTCCGAAAGGAGGGTATTTCTCTTGATCGAAGGGTGCATTACCGATAGATGATAATAGATTAGCCCATGTTAGTCAAGGATAAGGAAGGTATGGCCTTAACATCTATCGAGGATATATTACATTTATCCCCCTGAAAGCATGGTGAAACGGGGGGCTTCCAGTATCTCTATCTCATCGTAACCTTTCTTTGCCTTGAGGTATAAAAGTTTAAGGAGCCTCTGGAAGGTCGTAATCTGCCAACCGTTTGCAATCCGCCAGATTTCAGGGTTTGACCAATCCCATTCCTTGGCCTCCGCAAGGGTAAAGACCTTTGTCTCCCCCGTCTCCCTGTATAATACCTTTAACCTCATCCCGAGGATCTTCTCTACGAGCTCCCTGTCTTCTGATGATAAAGCAGCGTTTTCCTTCTCTACCATTTTAAAACTCCTTTTTAATTTATTCAAAATTTAAAGGTTTATCAACCCTACTTAAACTAAATCACAGCACATCATTTGAGGCCGAGGCCTTTTCAACTCCTGTGAAGATACCTTCAAAGAGAGGCGTCGATAGATAACGCTCCCCTCCATCAGGGAGGATTACAACTATCGTCTTGCCTTTATGTTCTGGCTCTTTTGCAATGCGTACCGCCGCGGTCACAGCAGCACCACAGGAGATACCTGACAGTATACCCTCCTCTTTAGCAAGTCTCCTCGCCATCTCCATAGATTCTTCGTTTGTCACCTGTTCTATGCGGTCAATAAGATCCATGTCGAGGATCTTCGGGACAAAACCGGCACCGATGCCCTGGATCTTGTGGGGACCAGGTTTTATCTCCTCGCCGTTTCTTGTCTGGGTCAAAACAGGGGAATGGGCAGGCTCCACAGCAACGGAGAGGATATTTTTCCCCTTTCTCTTTTTAAAAAAGCGGCTTACCCCTGTTATGGTACCGCCTGTTCCAACCCCTGCGACAAATATATCCATGTTACCATCCGTGTCATTCCATATCTCAACGGCCGTTGTTGCCTCGTGGATTGCGGGATTTGCCGGATTTTCAAACTGCTGGGGTAAAAAATAGCGGGAAGGGTCGCTCTTTGCTATCTCCTCTGCCTTCTCAACGGCACCCCTCATCCCCTTTGCCCCCTCTGTGAGGATGAGATTCGCCCCGAATATCTTAAGGAGCTTTCTCCTCTCGATACTCATCGTCTCGGGCATGGTAAGGATGAGCCTGTATCCCCTTGCCGCCGCAACATAGGCAAGGGCAATGCCTGTATTACCCGATGTGGGTTCTATGATCTCCATGCCCGGTTTTAAAATACCCCTTTTCTCTGCATCCCATATCATGGCCGCCCCTATTCTACATTTTACAGAATAGGCAGGGTTTCTCCCCTCTATCTTTGCAAGGATCATTGCATTGGCCCCATCCACCACCTTGTTTAGCCGCACAAGGGGTGTCCTCCCTATTGAATATGAGTTGTCCTGATATATATTCGCCATTTATTCCCTCCGTTATATTTTCATTTTTAAACTAAATCCCACACCCAACACCGTTCTCATCCCCGTTTAATGCCTTGATGGTTGGTCTTTCCCCACACAGGGGGCAATCGGGATTTCGCTCTACGGTCATTATGTGAAAACCCGTGGTCAATGCACTATATATGAGGAACCTACCTATCAGAGGTTTACCTATATTTAAAATGAGC